>NZ_JBFAIQ010000015.1:0-209122 GCF_040654755.1 Streptomyces sp. NPDC050625 | reverse complement strand
CCCGCCCGGCCCGGGGGGGTGGGGGGGCACGGCCCGCCGGCGGCCCCGCGGAGCGCGGCGGGGGGCCCCCCGGGCGGCCGCCCGCGTCAGCGCTGCGGCCGCGGGCGGAACCGTCGGTACAGAGCGACGCCCGTGATGAGGAAGGCGGCGCTGCCGGCGAGGGCGGGCGCGGTCAGATCCGTACCCGTGTGGGCGAGGGCGACGGAGGTCTGCGGCCGGGCCCGGTGGGGCGGCGGCGTGCGGGGGTGGGCCCGCGGCGGGACCGGGGCCGTCGGCTGATGGGGCCTCTCGCCCGGGGTGTTCACGGACTCGTTGCCCGTCCCCGGGTTGCCCACGCCGACCACGTTCACGCTGTTGCCGCTGACGTTCACCGGCACATGGACGGGGAGCTGGACGGTGTTGCCGGAGACCACACCCGGCGCATCCTCGCCGCCGCCGTGCGCGGTCGCACCGCCGGAGGACGTGGTCCCGGCGCCCCCACCGCCCCCGCCGCCCGCGTTGTCGCAGGTGTTGCCCGCGGCGGGGTCGAGGAGTCCCCCCACGTTCACGGTGTTCCCGCACACGTTCACCGGGACGTGCAAGGGGAGCTGGATGGTGTTGCCGGAGATCAGCCCCGGCGAGTCGGCCGCGGAGCCGTCCGCGCCGGAATCGGCGAAAGCCGGCATGGTCACAGCCATCGCGCCGGACGCGACGGCGACGGCGATCACACCGTTTCGGGCAACCCTTCTCATAGGTTCCCTGCCTTCCAGACATGGTTGCGGGCACTCACCCGCCCCCGGTTGAACGCAGACGAACCATCCGAGTTATGGCTTATCGGCCTTTCGGCCCGATCGAGTGACACGGCCTTCGAACCAGTCGTAAAACCGTCGAATACTCACTGTGCGTGCGGATGATACGACACTCCGTGTCCGTCCGCTGGCCCGGAGGCGGGTGCTCCGGGGCCCGCATATCGTGAGCGAGGGCGCTGTCCCCCGGTCCGCAGCATGACGTCCCTGGAGGCATCGATGCCGGCCACACTGTCCCCGCGGCCCGTTCTCCGGCGCTGCGCGGGCGCCGGAGCGGTCGCCCTGGCCCTGGTCGGGGCCGGGCTGCCCGCGGCGGCGTCCGACACCCCGCCCCGGCCCGACCTGTCCCGTTTCTACCGCCAGAAGGTCGTCTGGACGGCCTGCGCCGGCGACGACAGGGCCAAGGACCTGGAGTGCGGAAAGGTCACGGTCCCGCTCGACTATGAGAAGCCCGAATCGGGCACGCTCGACCTGGCGCTGGCCCGCTATGCGACGACCGGGAAATCCCGCGGCTCCGTGCTGCTGAACTTCGGCGGTCCCGGCGTCCCTGCCGTCGACCAACTCGCCACCGACGGCAAGGACTTCATGGAGCTGACCAACGGCTACGACGTGGTCGGCTTCGATCCGCGCGGCGTCGGCCGGTCCTCGCCCGTCAGCTGCGGTGACGCCGACAACACGGGCTCGGGGACGGCGGAGCGGCACGCCGATCTCACGGACCCGCAGGCGACGCTGGCCTGGCTGCGCAAGGTGGCCCTGCGGTGCACCGCCCACTCCGGCCCCGTCCTGCCCCACATAGGCACCGTGAACGCCGCCCGGGACCTCGACGTCATACGCCAGGCCCTCGGCGACAAGAAGCTCAACTACCTCGGCTTCTCCTACGGCACCAAGCTCGGCGCGGTGTACGCGGCCCAGTTCCCCGACAAGGTGGGCCGGATGGCGCTGGACGGCGTGGACACGCTGACGGATTCCCTGGCCGAGCAGGGGGTGACGACCGCCCAGGGGCAGCAGACGGCCCTGGACGACTTCCTGGACTGGTGCGTGGCGGACATCGCCTGCCCGTTCGGGCGGGACCGGCGGCTGGCCGGGAGCGGGGTCGTCAAGCTGGTGCGCTCGCTCGACGAGAACCCGGTGCCCTCGGACTTCGGCGGGCAGTTCACCGGCCAGGACCTGGTGAGCGCCATCGGGCAGGCCCTGTACAGCAAGGACCTGTGGCCCTCGCTGGAGCGGGCCGTGGCCTCGCTGGTCGACGACGGGGACACCCGGGGGGTGGAGAACTTCGCCTACGGCGGCATGACGGTCCCCCGCGGGCGCGGCGGCGGGCTGGTCGACGCCGCGGACGTCCCGGCCGACAACACGATGGCCGCGCTGCTGGCGATCAACTGCGCCGACGACCCGGACCGCCCCACGCCCGGACGGATCACCAAGGATCTCGAGCGGCTGCGCGCCGAGTACGAGCAGGCCTCGCCGGTGTTCGGGCGGCACCGGCTCACCGAGGTGCTGATGTGCTTCGGCCGCGCCAAGGGCACCGACTTCATCCGGCACGAGGTGAAGAACGT
Source organism: Streptomyces sp. NPDC050625 (assembly GCF_040654755.1). Lineage (NCBI taxonomy): Bacteria > Bacillati > Actinomycetota > Actinomycetes > Kitasatosporales > Streptomycetaceae > Streptomyces > Streptomyces sp. NPDC050625. The sequence continues at coordinate 206,781 of NZ_JBFAIQ010000015.1, read as the reverse complement.
CGACACGGCGAAGATGCTCCTGGTGGGCACGCGCGGCGACCCCGCCACGCCGTACCGCTGGACCGAGCAGACGGCCCGGCGGCTCGGCCCGTCGGCCGTGGTGCTGGACAACAGGGGCGAGGGGCACACCGGGTACTCCTCCTCGAAGTGTGTGCACCGCAGGATCGACGATTTCCTGCTGTACGGCTCCCTGCCGCCCAGCGGGAGCTCCTGCGGGCCGGACACCCGAACCTGACCGAACAGGGGAACACTTGATGCGTCTTCGCGCCACCGTCGCCGTCCCGGCCGTCGCGGCCACCGCCGCCGCCCTGCTGCTGGCCGCACCGCAGGTCGGGGCCGCCCCGCAGGCCAGGGCCGGGACCTGTCCGGAGAAGTACCTCACGGTCCGGGCGCAGGCCTCGGCCGCCGATCCGGCCGTGGTGCGGATCAGCGTCACCAACCGGGGCGGCCGCACCTGCACGCTCGACCCCGTCCCCACGGTCACCTTCGGTGACCTCGACGGCGCGGCCCTGCCGGTGCCCGCGCGCGCCGGCGGAACGTACCGGCTCGGGGTCGGCAGGACCGCCTGCGCGGCCGTACGGGCGATCGCCGACCCGGCCGATCCCGAGGCCCGCCGGGTGGGCACACTGACTGTGGCCGGGGACTCGTCCCACTGGGGGCGCTCCTTCACCGCGGCCGAACTGGGCGCGGGGGCCACGATCCGGGTGTGGGAACCGGTGACGACGTGGTGGCAGCCGTCGGCGGCGGACGCGGACCGCGCGCTGGAGCGGGGGCGAACGGAGTCTCCCTGGTCGGGCGGTCAGCCGAAGGACAGCTCGGGCGTGTAGAGGTCCAGCCACATGGCCAGGTCGAGGGCGCCTTCCATGCCGTGCCGGGCCGACTGGGTGCTCACCGGGGTGTCGCGGTGGGCGGCCCGGTGCAGCTTCTCGCGGTCCACCAGGTCGAAGACCCGGTGGCCGGGGCGGGCGAGGAGGTCCTTGACCTGCTGCTGGAGGGCGAGGCCGTAGCGGGGGTCCTGGGTGGACGGGTAGGGGCTCTTGACCCGGTCGTACACGGAGCGCGGGACCACGTCCGCCGTGGCCTCCCTCAGCAGGCTCTTCTCGCGTCCGTCGAAGGACTTGAGGGACCAGGGCGTGTTGTAGACGTACTCGACGAGCCGGTGGTCGCAGTACGGCACGCGGACCTCCAGCCCGACGGCCATGCTCATCCGGTCCTTGCGGTCGAGCAGGAGACGGACGAAGCGGGTCAGGTGGAGATGACAGATCTTCCGCATCCGGTACTCGAAGTCGCTCTCGCCGTCGAGGCGGCGGACGGCGGACACGGCGGTGCGGTAGCCGTCGGCGATGTACGCCTCCAGGTCCAGGGTCTTGGCGAGATCGGGCTGCAGGACGTTGCTGTCGTCCCCGAAGTGCCGGGCGGCCATGGCCAGCCAGGGGAAGGTGTCGGCGGCCCGGGCCTCCTCGTCGAAGAACTGGAGGTAGCCGCCGAAGACCTCGTCGGCGGACTCCCCGGACAGGGCGACCGTGGACTGGTCGCGGACGGCCCGGAACAGCAGCAGGAGCGAGGCGTCCATGTCGCCGAAGCCCATGGGCAGGTCCCGGGCCCTGATGACCTTGGCGCGTACGCCGGGATCGGCCAGGGTCTGTGCGTCGAGGACGATGTCCTGGTGGTCGGTCCGGGAAAGGCGTGCCACGTCGTGCACGAACGGGGTGTCCGGGGTGGCGCGCAGTTCGTCGGCGACGAAGTTCTCGCTCTGGCCGACGAAGTCCACGGAGAAGCTGCGGACCTTCTCGCCCTGTTGGGCGAGTTGCAGGGCGGCGATCGCGGTGAGGGCCGAGGAGTCGAGGCCGCCGGAGAGCAGGGTGCAGCGCGGGACGTCGGCCACCAGTTGGCGGCGCACGATGTCGTCGAGGAGCGAACGCACGGTGGCGATGGTGGTGTCGCGGTCGTCGGGGTGCGCCCGGGTCTGAAGGCTCCAGTAGGTCCGGGTACGCAATCCGGTGCGGTCGACGGTGACCACGGTGCCGGGTTCGACCTCACGCATGCCCTCCCACACCGCGTGGCCGGGGGTCTTGACCAGGGTGAACAGCTCGCGCAGGCCGTCGAGGCCGACGCGGGCCCCGGCCAGCGGGTTGGCGAGGACGGCCTTGGGTTCGGAGCCGAACAGGACGCCGTCGGAGGTGGGGAAGCAGTAGAGGGGCTTGATGCCCATGCGGTCGCGGATCAGGACGAGTTTGTCGTGCCGGCCGTCCCAGACCGCGAAGGCGTACATGCCGTTGAGGTGCTCGGCGACGGCGTCGCCCCATTCGAGGTAGCCGCGCAGGACGGCCTCGGTGTCGGAGTCGGTGGTGAAACGGTGGCCGTGGCCGGTGAGTTCGCGGCGGAGTTCGGTGAAGTTGTAGGTCTCCCCCGAGTAGACCAGCGCGACGGTTCCGTCCGGTGTGCCGGCGGTCATGGGCTGGCGGCCGCCGGGCAGGTCGATGATCGCGAGTCTGCGGTGGCCGAGGGCGGCGGGCCCTTCGACCCAGGTGCCGCGGTCGTCCGGGCCGCGGCAGGCCATGGTCTCGGTCATCGCGTCCACGGTGGCGGCCTCACCGCGCAGGTCGCGGTCGAAGGAGACCCAGCCGGTGATGCCGCACATGCCCTACCTCCAGCCTCTGGTCCCGCGGCGCACCGCCGAACCAGATGCATCCAGCACCTATATGTCGAGCGTGTGCCAGACACGAGGGCCGGTCAACGCGGCCATCACCTGAACGGCCGAACCTCATGACCCTTTCGGCCGCGTTTTGCCCGTGCGAGGGGGACGGATCGCCGCCGCACGGGCCCGGTCCCGCCGGGAACCGGCCATGGGCAAAGACTTCCCCAAACAGCGAGGGAGCCGGGCGCGGCGGGACCGGGTCAGGTGCGGCGGGGCGGGCCGGGTCAGGCGGGGGCGGTCACGAACGAGTCCACCGCCGCCGTCAGCTCCGCCGGCTTCTCCACCGGCAGCTCGTGGCCCGCGTCGATGATCCGGACGACGGCGTTGGGGTAGGCCTTCGCCATCCGGAGCATCTGCTTCACCGGCAGCTGGATGTCGTGGTAGCCGTGGATCAGCAGGGTGGGCGTGCTGATCTCGCCGACCCGGTCGAGGACGTCGAAGGCCCGCATGGCGCCGTACAGCGTCATGACGACCTCGCGCGGGGTGTCGGCGGAGGCGCGGACGTACTCCTGGATCTTCTCGCGCGGGTAGCCCGGGGCGAAGGCCCGCTGGATGTTGGCGGCGACGAACAGCTTGAAGGGCACGAGGGTGGACACGCCCATCAGCAGGCCTCGGCCCCGGCTGTAGGTCATCCGGCTGATGGAGTCGACCAGGACCATGCGCTCGACGCGCTCGGGGTGGGACAGGGCGATGGTCTGGGAGATCATCCCGCCCATGGAGTGCCCGATCAGCACGAAGCGCTCGACCTTCAGGTGGTCGAGGAGGGCGAGGACGTCCTTCGCCAGCTCCTCGATGGTGCGCACCCCCGCCCCGCTGCTGTCGCCGTGCCCGCGCAGGTCCAGCCGGATCACCCGCCGCTTCTCGGCGAAGTGCGCCACCTGGTGGTCCCAGCGGTGCCGGTTGGCCGTCCAGCCGTGGACGAACACCAGGGGCACCCCGTCGCCGTCGCGGGGACCCTCGTCGTCGTACGTCAACGCGGCGCCGTCGACTTCGAGCTGCGGCATGTGAGGGCCCTCCTGGGTGCGGTCCGGTTACTGCCCGGTACGGTAACCGGCCGCCCCCTCCCCCGTCACCGTCGTTCGCCGAGGAATTCCAGGATGTGCCCGAACACGTCGAGGGCGGCGCCCCGGCCGATGAACGGGTCGAGATGGCCGTATCCGGGGATCTCGGTGTAGGCCACGTCGAGCTGCGGCTGCCGGTGTGCCAGCACCTCGTGACACAGTCGCTGCGAGTCCAGCCAGAGCCCGTTGTCACTGCCCGCGAGGAGCAGCAGCGGGGTGTCGATGCGGCCGGCCGCGTCCAGCGCGTTGGGCGGCAGCGCCCTGTAGCGGTGGTCGGTGTCGTGCCAGCGCACGACGCTGCGGGCCAGCTCGATCCGGCGCAGATGCGGAAGGATCCACAGGGGCGCGGGGCCGAGGAGTTCGGCGAGCCGGTCGTGGGTGGCCTCGGCGAGGTTCTCGTGCACGAAGAGCGAGGCGCCCGTGCCCCAGGCCGAGTTGTGCAGGATCTGGCAGGTCGGGTCGGGGCAGTCCGCCCTGCGTGAGGCCAGCGCGAACAGGGGCGTGTACTTGGACCACAGGCCGACCTTGCGGAAGTCGACCGGGATGTGGTCGATCCGGGTCTTCAGCAGCTCCCCCGCGACCGACATGCGCAGCGAGGTGCGGCCCGCCAGCTTCGGAGTCAGGAACACGCCCTGGGAGACGACTCCGGCAAGGCCCGGCACCAGACCCGCCGCCATGCTCATGGACAGGCACAGGGAGCCGATGCAGTGGGCGACCACGAACAGCGGCCGGTCGCCGATGCGTTCGCGGATGTGGGAGACGGCCTCGGGGATGTCGTACAACGCCACGTCGTCGTAGGTGTACCTGCGGCCGGTCTCGTTGTACGGCAGCCGGCAGCTGCCCCGCCAGTCGAGCAGCCAGGGCTCGTAGCCGTCGTCGAGCAGGACGTCGACCATGTTGCGGGTCTCCGGCAGCAGGAACATGTCCGCGGAGGCGGTGTGCCCGTGCAGGAGCAGGACGGCGGGGCGGCCGGTGTCCACGGGGCCGACACGGGTCAGGCCGAGCCGGACGCCGTCGCTCGTGCGGAAGGGGATCTCCTCGACCCGGGTGGGGTCGAGACGGTGGCGCAGCGGGCGCGGGGCCGCGGTGGTCCGGACCTTGCGGAGCGCCGGCCGGGTGCGGGAGGTCGTGGCCTTGAACATCATCGGTTGGGCTCCGTGAAAGTCGGGGTGCGGCGCAGGTCGAGCAGGTCCGCGGCGGCCCGGGTGAACGGGCCGAGCAGTCCGCGGCCCATCTCCAGGCCGAACCAGGCGAGCCAGGTCAGCTTGGCGGCCCGCTTCTCCTGGCCGGTCAGGCGCGGATCGACCTTGATGCCGTCGATCTGGTCGCGGACGTAGGAGTCGGCGGGTACGACGACCTCGCCGAGCAGGCTCGCGGCCTCGCCCTCGCGGCCGATCTCGACGGTCAGGGCGCGGGTCTGCCGCCACAGGTCGCGGCGGGCGCGGGCGTACTTGCGGCCCTCCAGCCACCACTGTCCGCCGTCGGCGTCGCGCAATCGCAGGCGGTAGCGCAGGAGTTGGTGCCTGAGGCCGTGCTGCTGCGGGATGCCCTCCTCGGGGCGGATCCAGACGTCGCCGCGCTCGACGGTCAGCGGGCGGGGGTGGATCGCGGAGCAGGTCACCTCGCCGGTGACGTCGATCCGGCGCTCCTTCACCAGCTGGTACATGCTCGCGATGGACAGGGTGAGCGCCATCGAGCAGGGCGTCGAGGCACTCGCGCCGACCGGGCCGACGGTGCCCTCGGTCGTCTCGGTGAACCACAGGTAGGGCTGGTCGTCCTTGTGCGGCAGCCGGGCCAGACCGTCGCCCGCGAGCTTCTCGAAGGTCTTCATCTGGGCCCGTGCGTCGTAGCGGGCCGCGGGCGGCAGGCCGAGGGCCGCGACGAGGAAGTCGGTGCGCTCGCTGCCGGCCGCGGGGCCCTTCAGGGTGGCCTCGACCAGCTTGAGGGCGGAGGCGCTCTGCAGCACCCGGCCCAGGAAGGCCAGTTCGGGTATCGGTTCGGCTTCGAGCCGGGCCAGGGCGTCGGTGCGCCACTCGTCCCAGTCCTGGACGCGGACGTGCATCCCGCCGAGCGCCATGTCCTGTACGACGTCGTCGAGGGTGTTGGGGACGCCGGTCAGGTTGTAGTCGAAGCCCCAGGCGTCCGGCTCGCAGATCGCGGCGACGGCGACCCGGCTCACCCAGTCGACCGGGGCGGCGTTGAGGTAGCGGAACGCCGGTACGGTGCGGAAGCGGCCGAAGGCCGAGATCAGACCGCTGCTGAGGTCGAGCGGGTTGTAGGCGCCGGTCCTGGTGTGGCCGCCGATGCCGCCGGGGCGCAGCGCGGTGACCACCAGGCCGTGGTCGCGGGCCCGCCGGAGCGCGACCTCGGCGGCCCACTTGGACTGGTCGTAGCCGGAGATGAGCCGGTCGATGTGGGCGAGGGGGTCGTCCTCGCCCATCGCGGTGATGCCGACCTCGTTGAACACCGCGATCGAGGAGATGTGGTGCAGCGGCTTGGGGCGGCCGGTCGCCGCGAGTTCGGCCAGGGTCAGCGTGCCGAGGACGTTGCTGCCGCGCAGGGACTGGTAGCCGCGCAGGAAGTCCACGGCCGCGGCGACGCCGACGACGCTGTCGAGTTCCTGGGCGAGGCTGTGCCACAGCTCGTCGGACAGTCCGAGACGCGGGCGGCGGATGTCGCCGGGGAGCACGGTGACCCGGCGCCGTACCTCCGACGACCAGGGCAGCCGGTAGCTGCGCAGCTGCTCGGCGAGCCGGGCCTCGGCCGCCTTCTCGTCGGCGGCGCGGACCAGGCAGTACACATGGGCGTCGCTGTGCCGCAGCAGGTCGAGCAGCATATGGCCGCCGAGGAAGCCGGTGGCGCCGGTGAGCAGGATCCGCCGGGGCGGCAGCGGTTCGGGTACGTCGGTGAAGGGGAGCCGGTCGGCGAGGGCGAGGTCGGCCAGGATCTGGTCGAGGTCCTCCTGGCGGGCCCTGGAGTGGCGGTCGCCGGTGGAGCGGGGGGTGCTGGGTACGGCGGGTGGGGTGCGGGGCGCCGGAACGGGGAGGGTGCCCGGAGCCGACGCGGGGAGGGAGCCGGTGACCGCCGGGGCCCCTGCCGTGCCGGAACCGTTCTCCGCCGGGGCTGGTGCGGCGCCGGAGCCGGTGCCCACGGGCGCCGCTGCTGTGCCGGAGCCGTCCTCGGCCGCCGCCGTGCCCGCGATCACCGGCAGCCAGCGCCGGGCCAGGCTGATCGGCCGGGCGTCGGCGAAGACGTCGTCCAGGTCGACCTCGATGCCCAGCTCGTCCTCCAGCTCCGCGATGAGCTCCACCGCGTGGACGGACGTACCGCCCGCATCGAAGAAGTCGGCGTCCGGGGCCAGCCGGCCGGAGGGCAGGTAGCGGCCCGCCGCGGTGGCGATGGTGGCGGCGAGGCCGTCCACGTCCCGGACCGGCGGGGCGGGCGCCGGTCCGGCCGCCGCCGTCTGCAGCCGGGCCAGCAGGTCGGTCACGCCGAGCCCGCCGCCGCCCCGCTCGATGGACTCGGCGGTCGACTGCCTGCCGCCGTCGTCGTTCAGATCACGCATGAGAGCCCTTCACGTTGTGCACTGTCCTGTCGCTCACTGCTGTTCCTTGCTCCACGGGGTCCGTCACTGCTGTTCCCAGGGCCGGAACGCCCTCAGGTGGTCCGGCGTGACGACGACGTCCAGCCGCTCGTCGTCCTGGTGGCCACCGCCGAGCGCGGCCAGCAGCCGCCGCGCGGGTACGTTGCGGGGGGTGCGCTCCGCCGACAGCCGCACCTTGGCGCAGCCCAGCGCGTCGGCCCGGTCGGCCAGCCACGCCAGCAGGCGTTCCTCGACGCCCCGGCCGAGTGCGCGGCAGCTCATCATCCAGGCGAGGACGTCGAGTTGGCCGCCCTCGGCGCGGACGGCGAGCAGGGCGATCTGGCCGTAGTCGCCGAACCGGTCCCGGGCCGCCGCCGTCCACACCTCGCCGCGCTCCAGCCACCGGGCGAGATCGCCGCCGTCGGACGAGCGGGCCCGCAGGGTGAACTGGTTGGTGCGACGGACGAGTTGCTCGGCGCGCTGCACGTCGTCATCGGCCAGGGCCCGGATGTCGACCGCCAGTTCCAGCTGGGCCAGGAACTCCTCGAACCCGCCCTGTTCGCGTACCGCGTCGCGCTCCCGCTCCTGCTCGTAGAACCGCGCCCGCAGCGCGTCCTCGGCGGTCGCCGCGGCCGGGACCAGTGGCCACAATCGGCCCAGGAAGTCGTCGAGTTCGCCGGCCGGCGGGCAGGTCACGGACAGCACCCGCGGCAGTGCCGCCCGCATCTTGGCGATCTCGGCCGGGTTGTCGTCCAGGAACAGGAAGCTGTCCACGCCGAGGTTGAGCGTGCGCGCGGCGTCGGCGATCCGGGCCGGCTTCGGTCCCCAGGCGGCGGAGAGCACGCTGAAGTGCTCGGCCTTCAGCAGGCTGTCGGGGCGGTCCAGGACGGCCCGGACCGTGGCCTCGTCGTTGTTGCTGACCAGCGCCAGCAGGGCGCCCGCCGCCCGCCACTGGAGCAGCCTGCGCGCCAGCAGGGCACGCGGTCCGGTGAGGTCCGCCGCCTCCGGGCCGATCTCCCCGGCGACGCCGCCCCACAGGGTCTCGTCACCGTCGACGGCGATGACCTTGGGCGCAGGGCGCAGCACGGCCCGTACGACCTCGGCGAGGCGCAGCGCGACGGCCGCCTGGAACTGCGGGGTGAAGGGCAGGTGGGCCAGCCGCTCGGTGCGCGCGTCGAAGCATTCGTCGACGGGGTGGTGGCGGGTCCATTCGTCGGGGCCGAGGACCGCGATGCCGGGCAGGTCGGCCAGGTCGGCGGCGATCCCGCGCTCCCATTCGACGAAGCGTTCCGCTTCGCGGGCGGTGGGCAGGAAGCCGACGACGAGCGGCTTGCGGGTGCGTTCGGCCAGGGCCTTCAGCGCGGCCGGGTACGCGGTGCGCAACTCGGCGAGGAGCGTGTCGTCCACCGGGCCGAACCGTTCCAGGTCCGCGGCCCGCAGCAGCAGCACGCCCACCGTGGTATCCGGGTCGGCGAGGACACCGGACGGGTCCTGGAGGCTCGCCAGGACCTGGTGGTACGGGGCCTCCGCGACGGTGACGCCGTCCTCCTCCAGTGCCGCCCCGCACATCAGCGGGAGGTTGCCGAGGGCGAAGGTGGCGGCGAGGGCGAGGGACGGCCGCCGTACCGCGACGGACCCTTGCTCACGAGCCACGACCGCGGTCGCGTCGCCCTCCTTGGGCACGGTCGCGGTCGCACCGCCCTCCCGCACGACCGCCGTCGCGTCCCGCGCCGTCTCCTCCAGCAGCCGCACGAACTCCTCCCCCAGCGCGGCGGCAGTCGCCGCATCCAGGATGTCCAGGTTGTGGTCGAGCCGGACCGTGCCCGCGTCCGGGATCATGGTGATCATCAGGTCGAGGTCGGTGTATCCGATCCCGGCGGGCAGCACCTCCAGCCGGTTCAGCCGGCCGGAGAAGCGGACGAAGTTGAAGTACACCTCCACGAGCGGCGCGTTCGCCCGGTGCAGCCCCTGCTTGGCCAGCGTGGCCAGGACGTCCGAGAACATGGCGCCCTTCGCCAGGACCTTCTCCAGCCGGCCGTCGGTCCGGCGCAGCACCTCCTCGACCGTCTCGCCCTCGGCGGCCTGCGCCGGGAACGGCACGGGCACGCCGTAGAAGCCCACGGCACCGAACGCGTCGGCGTGGATGCGGGTGTCGACGGGCACGGCGAGCACGAACCGCTCGCGCTCCCGCTTCCGGGCCAGCAGCACGGTCAGCGTGCCGAGGCAGAAGGCGGCCGGGGTGACGGCCAGACCGCTCGCGGCCGCCGAGACGCGCTCCATGAGTGAGTCGGGGAGGGAGACGGTCACGCTGCCGGCCCGGTACGAGCGGGCCTCGGGCCGGTCATGGGTGAGCGTCAGGTCCAGCCGCTCGCTGCCGCGGAAGGCCTCGCGCCACTCGGCGCCGGCCCCCTCGCCGCCTTCCTGGGCCTCGATCAGCAGGTCGATGTCCCGGTTGGTGACGGTGCCGCCGAGCGGGGTGCCGGACAGTTCGGCGTCGATCTCCCCGGCCACGAGCAGCAGCGACTGCAGATCGCTGACCGCGTGGTGCGCGCCGAAGACCAGGATCTGGCCGCCGGTGCCGCCGTCGAGCAGTTCGAAGCGCCACAGTGACGGGCTCGCCAGGTCGAACGGCGGCTCCAGCAGCCGGCGCAGCCGGTCGGCCGGGTCGGCGTCCGGGTCGGCGGTCCAGCGCAGCAGCGGCTGCGTCAACTCCCGGTCGACGCGCAGTTGTCGCCCGCCCTCGGGCCCGGTGACGATCGCGGTGCGCAGGGCGGCGTGCCGTGCGGCGAGCCGGTCGACGATGTCCGTGAGGGTCTCGCGCGTGGCGGGTGCGGTGAGGCGTACGGCGAGGCCGACGCCGTGGGCCGCGTCGGGCATGCCCGGCCGGGCGCTGCGCAGGAGTCGTACGACGTCCCGGGTGGCGGGCCGCAGTTCGGTCTCGGGTATGTCCGCCGCCCGCTGCGCCTTCTCCTCGCGCGCTGCCGTCTCCCGCTCGGGCAGGGCCGCGCCCAGGGCGCGGGCGAGGCCGCGGATGTCGGCGGCGGAGAACACGTCGGCGGCGGGGAGTTCGACCCCGAGTTCGCGGGCGAAGGCGTTGCGCAGCCGGACCAGCATCAGGGAGTCCAGGCCCAGTTCCTTCAGGGCCGTGGTGGCGAACACGTCCACGGCACCGCCGGAGACCTCGCCGACCCGGGCCCGTACGTACGCCTCCAGCCACTCGGCGCGGTCGTGCTCGGTGGTGGCGGCGAACACCTTCCTGACGAGGTCGTCGGTGTCGGCGCCGCCCGTCGGGAGGGTGATCAGGTCGCCCAGGATCGGGCGGCTGCGCACCGCGTCGGGGTCGAGCCCGAGCAGTTCCCAGTCGAGGGCGATGGGCGCGAGCTGACGGCGCCCGGTGTTCAGCACCCGCTCGAACAGTTCGCCGCCGTCCTGCGGGGAGAAGGCGATCAGTCCGGAGCGGCTGGTCTCGGCGGCCCGGGTGCCGGACTCGGCGACCATGCCGACGCCGGCCCAGGCGCCCCAGCCCAGGCTCAGCGCCCGCCGGTCGGCGTGGGCGAGGTGATGCGCCCAGGCGTCGAGGAAGGCGTTGGCGGCGGAGTACGGGCTCTGACCGGCCGAGCCGAGGAGTCCCGCCGCCGAGGCGAACAGCACAAGGCTTCGGGCTTCCGGGATCAGCTCGGTGAGCAGGGCGGTGCCCAGCACCTTGGGGGCGAGGACGCGCAGGACGCGCTCGTCGGTCAGGTTGGCCACGGTGGCGTCGTCGAGGACACCGGCCGCGTGCACGACCATGGTGATCGGGCCCGCTTCATGGCGTACGGCGTCCAGGGCGGCCGCGAGGCCTGCACGGTCGGCGACGTCGGCGCGGGGCAGGTGCACGGTGACACCGCGCTCCTGAAGGCCCCGGATCCAGGCGGCGGTGTCGGCGTCGGGCGTTCCCCGGCTCATCAGGGCGAGCCGTCGGGCGCCGCGCCGGACCAGCCGTTCGGCGACGACCCGGCCGAGGCCGCCCAGACCGCCGGTGATCAGGTGCACGCCGTCGGTGCCGGCGTCACCGGCGTCGTCCGGGCGGGTGCGGGCCAGGCGCGGCACCAGGCGGCCCGATTCGCGCAGCGCGACCAGCCGTTCGTCGTCCGCGTGCCACAGCTGCGTCCACAGTTCCCCGGCGCCGCCCGTGGGCGGCAGGTCGACGAGCGTGGTCGCCAGCTCGGGGTACTCCTGCGCCACGGCCAGTCCGAAGCCCCAGGCCAGCGCCTGCTGGGGGTGCGTCACCCGGCCGCTGTCACCGGCGGCCTGGCTGCCGCGGACGACCACGAACAGGCGGGGCGTGCGGCCCCTAGGCCGGTCGGCGAGCGTCCGCACCAGATGCAGGGTGCTCAGGCAGCACAGGCGGGCCGCCTCCTCGGCGGTGTGTGCGTCGCCGATCGCCGGGGCGTCGAGCGCGGAGAGCTGGACCACTCGCCCGGGCGGCCCGTCCGGGTAGGCCTCGTCCAGCAGACGGGCCAGCTGGGCCGGATCGGCCGGGTCGAGCACATAGCGTCCGGGCCCTTCGACGCCGAACGCCTCTCCCCTGCGGGCGATGACGTGCGGCACCAGATCGCCGAGCCGGCCGGCGAGTTCCTCGGCCATGCCGGTCCCGTCGGCGAGGATCAGCCAGCTGCCGCCGTCGGGCGTCTCCTGAGCCTCGGGGCGGGGCTGCCAGCGGGTCTCGAAGAGCGCGCCGTCCAGCGGCGAGAGCGCGGCGAGCCGGAACTCCGTGGCTTCCAGGACGAGTTGGTCGTCCTCGTCCCACAGCCGCAGGTCGAGCGTCGCGGTGTCGCCGTCCAGGCCGCGCAGGGCACAGGTCACCCAGGCCGGTGTGGTGCGCAGCCCGGTGAAGCGCAGCCGTCCGACCCCGGCGGGCACGAACGCCCGTCCCTGCGGGGCGTTCTTGGGGAGCGCGGCCGAGTGGAAGGCGGCGTCGAGGACGGCGGGGTGCAGCAGATGACCGGCGGCGGGCCTGGCGGCGAGCCGGCCGACCGCGGCGGCATCGCTGCGGTGGCCCTCCTCCAGGCCGCGGAAGAAGGGGCCGTACTCGATGCCGAGGGCGGCGAGCCCGGCGTACACGGCCGGTACGTCGACGCGCTCCGCACACCGCTCGCGCAGCGCGGCCAGGTCCTCGCCCCGGTCCGGCTCCGGCCCGGCGTCGGCAACGGCGATCCGGCCGGTGACATGCCGTTCCCAGCGCTCGCCGGTCGCGGCGGAGGCGACGGTGAAGTCCCGGAAGCCGTTCTCGGCGGGCCGCAGCACGAGTTGGAGCCGTACGGGCCGTTCCTCGTCCAGGCGCAGCGGCTGGACGAACGCGACGTCGGCCAGCCGCACTTCGCCGCCCTCGGTCACCGCGGTCGCGGCTTCGAGCGCCATGTCGAGGAAGGCCGCACCGGGCAGCCACACCTCACCGGTGACGCGGTGGTCGGTCAGATAGGCGAAACGGGAGTCGCGCAGGTCGATCTCGCTCTGGAAGATGTCCTTGTCCGGCTCGTCGCTGGCCTCGACGTGGGTGCCGAGCAGCGGCGAACCCCCGGCCGCGCCGCCGGTCCGGACCGGGGCGAGCCAGTGCCGTTCGCGGGCGAAGGCGTAGGTGGGCAGGTCCGCCCTGCGGCCCTCGGGGAACAGCGCGGTCCAGTCGGGCGTGTGCCCGGCCGTGTACAACTCGCCCACCCTGCCGAGCAGTACGTCCCGGCCGTCGCGCTGCCTGCGCAGCGAACCGACGCCGACCGCGTCGATCCCGGCCTCGGCCGCGACCGCCTCGACGGACGAGGTGAGCGACGGGTGCGGGCTGAGCTCCACGAAGTAGCGGTAGCCGTCGTCGAGCATCCGCCGGACGGTGTCCGCGAAGCGGACGGGCTGCCGGAGGTTGGCGAACCAGTAGGCGGCGTCCAGCCCGTCCCCGGGCACCGGTTCGGCCAGCACCGACGAGTAGAACGGGGTGGGCGTGCCCGTGCCGCGCACGGCGGAGAAGCGGTCGAGCAGCTCGTCGCGGAGCGGCTCCATCAGCGGGGTGTGCGAGGCGAACGGCGTCGACAGGACGCGCGCGGGGATCTCCCGCTCCTCCAGGCTCCGGCGCAGCTCGGCCAGTGCGTCGGCGTCGCCCGAAACGGCCGTGCTCCGGGCGCTGTTGAGGGCCGCGACGAACAGCCGGTCGGCATACGGTTCGAGCAGCTCCTCGATGTCCGCGCAGGGCAGTTCCACGGCCAGCATGCCGCCCTGTCCGACCAGGGGTACGACCGCCTGGGCACGCCCGGTCACCACGGCCACGGCCTCGTCCAGTGTCAGGGCGCCCGCGGTGTAGGCGGCGGCGATCTCGCCCAGGCTGTGTCCGACGACCGCGTCCGGTGTGACGCCGAGCTCGCGCCAGGCGGCGGCCAGGGCCGCGTTGACCGCGAAGAGGACCGGCTGGAGGTATTCCGTGCGGTCGAGCGGGGAGAACTCCTCGGGTGCGCGCAGCACATTGAGCACGGACCAGCCGACCTGCCGGTGGACGGCCTCGTCGATACGGGTCAGCTCCTCGCGGAACGCCGCCGAATGGGCCAGCAGCTCCATGCCCATGCCGGTCCACTGGCCGCCGTGCCCGGCGAACACGAAGGCCACCTTGCCGGTCTGCTCCTCGCGGGGCGGTGTCAGGGGCCTGCGCCCGCTGCTCAACGCCTTGAGGGAGGAGAGCAGTTCTTCGCGGTCGCCCGCGACGACGGTCGTGCGCCATTCGAAGTGGCTGCGGTGACGGGCCAGGGTGTGGGCGACGTCCGGCAGCGAGGTGTCGTCGGTGACGTACTGGGCCAGCCGCGCGGCCTGTCCGCGCAGCGCGGTCTCGCCGCGTCCGGACAGCACGAACAGCCGCTTCTCCGGCGGTGTTTCACGAGGGGCCTCGATCTCGACGGACGAGGCCTCGGCTCCGACGTGCGGGGCCTCCTCGACGATGACATGGGCGTTGGTGCCGCTGATGCCGAAGGCGCTGATCCCGGCGCGCCTGACCCGCTCCCCGGTCGACGGCCAGTCCACGGCCTCCTGGAGGAGCCGCAGCCCGCTGCCGTCCCACTCGACGTGCCGGCTGGGCGTGTCGGCGTGCAGGGTGCGCGGCAGGGTCCGGTGGCGCAGCGACTGGACCACCTTGATCAGCCCGGCCACGCCCGAAGCCGCCTGCACATGACCGATGTTGGACTTGAGGGAGCCCAGGTACAGCGGGCGGTCCTGGGGGCGGGAGTCGGCGAAGACCTCGGCCAGCGCGTTGGCCTCGATCGGGTCGCCGAGCGTCGTTCCGGTTCCGTGGGCCTCCACGTAGTCGATGTCGGCGGGTTCCAGTCCGGACACTTCCAGCGCCCGCCGGATCACCTGCTCCTGCGCGGGGCCGTTGGGCGCGGACAGGCCCTGGCTGCGGCCGTCCTGGTTGACGGCCGTGCCGCGCAGCACGGCCAGTACCTCGTCCCCGTCGCGCCGGGCGTCGCTCAGCCGCTTCAGTACGAGCATGCCGACGCCCTCGGCCCAGATCGCGCCGTCCGCGTCGTCGGAGAAGGAGCGGCAGCGGCCGGTCGGGGAGAGTCCGCGCAGCCGGCTGAACTCCACGAAGGTCTGGGGTGTGACCATCAGGGTCACTCCGCCGGCCAGCGCGAGATCGCACTCTCCGCTCCGCAGCGCCTGCGTCGCGAGGTGGGTGGCCACCAGGGAGGAGGAGCAGGCGGTGTCGACGGTCATCGCCGGGCCGTGCAGACCGAGGGCGTAGGCGAGCCGGCCCGAGGCCACGCTCAGCGCGGACCCGGTGCCGACGTAGCCGTCCAGCTGGTCGAGCCGGGAGCCGGACAGATAGTCGCTGCCGAACATGCCGACGTACACACCGGTGGTGCTGCCCGCCAGTTCGGCGGGCACGATCCCGGCGCGCTCCAGCGCCTCCCAGGACGTCTCCAGGAGCAGCCGCTGCTGCGGGTCCATGGCGGCGGCCTCCTTCGGGGTGATGCCGAAGAAGCCCGGGTCGAAGGACTCGATGTCGTCCAGGAAGCCGCCCTCGCGGGCGTATGTCTTGCCGAGGGCGTCCGGATCGGGGTCGTACAGCGACTCCACGTCCCAGCGCCCCGCCGGGAACGGGCCGACCGCGTCGCGGCCGTCCGCGACCAGGCGCCACAGCCCCTCCGGGTCGCTCACCTGGCCGGGCAGCCGGCAGGCCATGGAGACCACGGCGATCGGCTCGTCCGTCGCCGGGGTGCCGAGGCGTGCCGGGGCGGAGGCGGTGCGCCGGGCGGCACGGTCGCCGTCCGTGACGAGGACGTGGGACAGCAGATGGGCGGCCAGCCGGTCCGCGGTGGGGTGGTCGAACAGCAGGGTCGCGGGGAGCCGGGCGCCGATGCGGTTGCCGATGCGGTTGCGGAGTTCGACCGCGGTCACCGAGTCCATGCCGAGGTCGCGTAGCGGCTGGTCGGGGCGGACGGACTCGGCCGAGCGCAGGCCGAGGGCGCGGGAGACCTCGTCGCGGACCAGGGCCAGGACGCGTTCGGCGCGTTCCGGCTCCGGCAGCCGGGCCAGGCGGTCGGCCAGGCCGTCACCGGTGTGCTGGGCGGTGCGGGGCGCGGGCAGCAGCGAGCGCCACAGCGCGGCCCCGTCGGCGTGCTCGCGCAGCCGGGGCAGGTCCAGGACCCAGGCGACCAGGTGCGGCGCGTTCCGCCGCAGGGACAGCTCGACCAGGTCGCGGCCCTGGTCGGGGGTGAGGGCGCGGTGACCGAGACGCGCCATCCGGTCCAGGTCGGCGTGTGCGGCGGCCAGACCCTCGCCCGCCCACGCGCCGAACGAGACGGAAACGCCGGGCAGGCCCAAAGCGCGCCGGTGGTGGGCGAGTTGGTCCAGGAAGACGTTGGCCGCCGCGTAGTTGCCCTGGCCCGGGTTGCCGACGACACCGGCGGCCGAGGAGACCAGGAGGAACAGGTCGAGGGGCGCGTCCGCGGTGAGCCGGTGCAGATGGGCGGCGCCGTCGGCCTTCGGGCCGAGCACCCGTGCGAGCCGCTCGGGGGTCAGCTCGGCGACCACGCCGTCGTCCAGGACACCCGCGCAGTGCACGACGCCCCGCAGCGGCGAGTCCTCACCGATCCCGGCGAGTACGTCCGCCACGGCCGCCGCGTCCGCCACGTCGCACGCCGCCACCTCGACCTCGGTGCCCAGCGCGGCCAGTTCGGAGGTGACCTCGGCGGCACGGGGATCGTCAGGACCCTGACGAGAGGTCAGGAGCAGTCGGGGAACGCCATGTTCGGCGAGGAGGCGGGCGATGTGCCGGCCGACGGCCCCGAGACCGCCGGTGATCAGGACGGTGCCGTCGGTGGGGACGGAGGCGGGGGTGCCGGCCAGGTCCAGGACCACGGGGCGGTCGGCCACGGCCCGGTGGCGGATCGCCTCGCGGGCGTCCGTCACATGGAGGACACGCGGGTGATCGACTGCCGCCACCGCGGCGGTGAACGGTACTTCGTCCGCGACCACCGTGATCCGCGACGCGTCGGTGACCGCCTCGGAGCCCGGCGCGGTGCCTGCCGGGGCGACCACCCGCAGGCCGGGAAGGAGTCCCTCGACGTCGGCCGCGACCTCGGTGAGCACACCGGCGCACACGAAGGACGCCGCTCCGGGGGCCGGGAGCGCGAGGGCGTGCACCTGGATCCGCACCTGGCCGCGCCCCAGCGGCAGAGGCTCGGCGGCGCGCAGGACCGGATCGTCGGCGAGGACCAGCTCGTAGTGGTCCCCCGGCGGCACGCGCAAGGTGTCCGCGGGGCGGGCGCGCACCAGCCTCGGAACGAGCAACGTGTCCCCGCGGAGGGCGAGTTCGGGCTCGTCGGGGCGAGCCCCGGCGGCGAGCAGAGCAGCTGCCAGGTCCGCGTGGCCGAGATCGCCGAGGTAGCCGAGATCGCCGCGGCCGTCGCGGTCGTCAATGTCTTCGAGGTCTTCGAGGTCTTCGAGGTCGAGCAGGGTCAGCCCGAGGTCCGGGTGCTCGGCGCGGGCGCTGCGCGCCAGGCCCCACAGCACCGACTGGGCGAAGCCGGTCACCCGGTCGCCGTCGGCGGCGGCGACCGCGCCGCGGGTCACCCAGACGGTCCGGGACGGGGCCTCCTCCCCGGGCAGCGCGATCCGAGCGTGCAGCTCCTCCAGCGCCGCGGCGGCCAACTCCTGTGCCACGGCCGCCGGTTCGGCGCCGCTCGCCGGACGCGGCCAGATGCGTACGACGACGTCGGCGCCCGTGTCGCGCACCTCGGCCCCCGCGGCGCCGAGGCCCTGCCGGGCGGCCACGACCTGTGGGTCGGACCGGTCGCCGACGACCGCCCACGAGGTGCCCGGTGCTGCGGCGGGCTCCTCGGGCAGGGTCGTCCACGCGACCTCGTACAGGTGCCGCCCGTTCTCCGAGCCGCCGCCCAGGTCGGCCGGGTCGGCGGCGCGCAGCCGTACGGTCTCCAGGCGGCCGGCCGGAAGGCCGTCGGCGTCCCACAGCGTCACGTCCAGCGTGAGGTCCGTGGCCGAGCCGCCCGTGCGCCGTACGGACGCGGTCAGGTCGCCGGCGCCGCCGGGCGGCAGCACACAGCGGCCCACGGCGACCGGGAGGAACACCCGCCCGCCGTTCATGTCGAAGGCCGCGGCGACCTGGAGTGCGGCGTCCAGCAGCGCCGGGTGGACCGGGTAGGGGTCGGCCACGTCACGGGCTGCGGACGGCAGTGCAAGGCGCGCCAGCAGTGCGCCGTCGTCGGTCGCGACCACCGACCGCACGCCCTGGAAGGCGGGACCGTAGCCGAGCCCGCGCGCGCCCAGCCGCTCGTAGGTCTCCGGGGTCCAGACCTCCTCGGCCGTCTGAGGCCACACCGGCGGCTGCCCGGCCGCCACGGGGGCGGACTCAGCCGCGGACGCGGTGGCGTGCAGGGTCCACCCGGTGGCGTCCCGGCCGCGCGGGCGGCTGTGCACGGTGATCTCCGGTACAGGACCGGCGGTGACCACCTCGACGGACACCTCGACGGTGTGGGAGTCCGGCAGCACCAGCGGGCTGAGCAGGAGCAGTCCGGTGACGTCGGCCGGGGTGTCCGGGCGGGCCACGGCGAGGGCCGCGCGGCACAGCTCGGCCAGGGTCGTGCCGGAGACCACGGTCCGACCGAACACGGCGTGGTCGGGCAGCCAGTCGGCGGTGGCCGGGGACCACTCGTTGCGGAAGGTCCAGCGGGTCTCGTCGGCCGACTGGAGCTGGATGCCGAGCAACGGGTGCGCGGCGCGGTCGAACAGACCGGGCCCGCCCGTGCCGGACTCGGGCTCGGTCCAGTGGCGCTGCGGATCCCAGGCGTACGTCGGCAGGTCCACGGGCGCCGTGCCGGGGACCAGGCGGCGCCAGTCGATCCGCCGTCCGTGGACGTGGAGTTCGGCGGCGGCCCGGTCCAGGCACGCGCGGGCGTCCTCGTCGCGGCGCAGCGAGCCGACGGCGAGCAGGTCGTGGCCGTGGTCCTCACCGACGGTGCGCACGGCCGTGAGCAGGGAGGGGTGCGGGCTGAGCTCGACGAAGTGGCGGTAGCCGTCGGCGGCCATGCGCTCCACGGTGGGGGCGAAGCGCACGGTCTCCCGGAGGTTGGTGTACCAGTAGTCGGCTTCCAGCTCCTCGGTGACGGGCTCGCCGGTGACGGTGGAGTACCAGGCGACGGACGTCGGGCTGCTGATGACGCCGTCGAGTTCGTCGAGGATCGTCGCGCGGACCGGTTCGACCTGGGCGCTGTGGGAGGCGTAGTCGACCTCCAGGCGGCGGACGAAGACCTGCTCCGCTTCGAGGTCGGCGAGGAAGGCTTCCAGGGGGGCCACGTCGCCGGCGATCACCGTGGACCGGCCGCTGTTGACGGCCGCGACGCTCACTCCGTCGGGGAGCCGCGTCTTGACCTCGGTGTGGGGCAGGGCCACGACGGCCATGGTGCCGGTGCCGGACAGCTCGGTCAGGGCCTGGCTGCGCAGGGCGACCACGGCGGCCGCGTCGTTGAGGCTGAGCGCCCCCGCGACACAGGCCGCGGCGACCTCGCCCTGGCTGTGCCCGATCACGGCGTCGGGCCGGATGCCCCGGGCCCGCCACACGGCGGCCAGCGACACCATCACGGCGAACAGCACCGGCTGGACCACGTCCACCCGGTCCAGGGACGGGGCGCCCGCCTCACCGCGCAGCACCGAGGTCACCGACCACTCGGTGAACGGGCGCAGGGCGGCGTCGCAGCGGTCGAGTTCGTCGGCGAACACCGGGTCCGTGTCGAGCAGGTCGCGGGCCATGCCGCTCCACTGGGCGCCCTGGCCGGGGAAGACGAAGGCCACCTTGCCCACGGGCCGGGTCCGCTCGGGGCCGACGGTCAGGTCGGGGTCGGGCTGTCCTTCGGCGAGTGAGCGCAGGGCGGTGAGCAACTCGTCGCGGTGGCCCGCCCGGACGACGGCTCGGTGGTCGAAGTGGGTGCGGTGGTGGGTGAGCGTCGCCGCCACGGCGGGCAGGTGCAGCTGCGGCCGGGCCTCCAGTGCTTCGAGGAGGCGGGCGGCCTGTCCTCGCAGGGCGGGAAGACCGCGGGCGGAGAGCGGGAAGAGTCCGGTGGCGTGCGGTTCGCCGTCGAGGGGGCTCGCGCCGGACCCGTTGCCGTGCGGTTCGCCGGCCAGGGGGCTCGCGCCGGACCCGGTGTGGTCCCGGGCCGGCTCCTCGGGCGCCTCCTCCAGCACCACATGGGCGTTGGTGCCGCTGATGCCGAAGGCGCTCACCCCGGCCCGGCGTGCCCGGCCCGGCTCGCGCGGCCATGCCTCGGCGTCGCCGAGGACACGCAGGCCGCTGTCCGTCCAGTCGATGTGCTCGGTGAGGGTCTCGGCGTGCAGCGAGGCCGGAATGCGTTCGTGGCCGAGGGCCAGCACCGTCTTGATGACGCCGCCGATGCCCGCCGCCGCCTGGGTGTGGCCGATGTTGGACTTGAGGGAACCGACGCCGAGCGGCCGGTCGGCGGGGCGGCCCGGCCCGAACACATTGGCCAGCGCCCGGCCCTCGATCGGGTCGCCCAGCCGGGTGCCCGTGCCGTGCGCCTCCACGTAGTCCAGGTCGTGCGGGGTCAGTCCGGCGGTGTCCAGCGCGGCGCGCAGCACCCGCTCCTGGGCGGGTCCGTTGGGCGCGCTCAGGCCCTGGCTGCGGCCGTCCTGGTTGATCGCCGAGCCCTTGACGACGGCCAGCACGCGGTCGCCGTCCCGGTGTGCGTCCGCGAGCCGCTTGAGCAGGACCAGCCCGCAGCCCTCGCCCCACACCACCCCGTCGGCGTCGGCCGAGAACGGGCTGCACCGCCCGGACGGCGACAGCCCGCGCAGCCTGCTGAACTCGACGTGCCCGCGCGGCGTGACCAGGAGCGTCGCGCCACCGGCGAGCGCCAGGTCGCACTCGCCGCTCGCCAGCGCCCGCGCCGCCAGGTGCAGCGCGACGAGGGAGGACGAGCAGGCGGTGTCGACGGTCACCGCGGGGCCCTGGAGGCCGAGGGTGTAGGCGATGCGCCCGGAGGCCACGCTGGCCGCCGAGCCGGTGCCGACGTGTCCGTCGAGCTGGCCGAGCGAGGCGGCGGCCAGATAGCCGCTGTCGTACAGGCCGACGTAGACGCCGGTGGAGCTGCCGTTCAGCGTGTCCGGGACGATGCCGGCGCGCTCCAGTGTCTCCCAGGCGGTCTGCAGCAGCAGGCGCTGCTGCGGGTCCATGGCCGCGGCCTCGCGCGGGGAGATCCCGAAGAACGGCGCGTCGAAGCGGTCGATGGCGTCCAGGAATCCGCCGCGCAGGGTGTAGGCCTTTCCGCCGGCCTCCGGGTCGGGGTCGTAGAGCCCGCGGGTGTCCCAACGGCCCGCGGGGACTTCGGAGATGGCGTCCTCGCCCGCGGTCAGCAGCCGCCACAGCGCCTCGGGGTCCTCGGCACCGCCGGGGAAGCGGCAGGCCATGGAGATGATGGCCACGTCGTCGTCCGGATGCGTGGTGGCCCGGGCCGGCTCCGGGTGTGTCGACGTGCGTGCGCCGAAGGGTGGTTCCTGTGGTTCGAGGACGGCCTGGGCGATCGCGGAGATCGTGGGGTGGTTGAAGACCAGGGCCGGTTCCAGGGGCCGGCCGATCCGCTGGGAGAGCTCGGCGGCAAGGGTCACCAACTGGCGTGAGCCGATGCCGAATTCGGCGATGGGCCGGTCCGGGTCGACGGCCGGCGGGTCGATCCCGGCCGCCTCGGCGACGGCCGACGCCAGCCAGGCCCGTACGCCCTCGGAGGTCGTCGGGGACGGCTCGGGGGACTGCTTCGGGGACTCGTTCGCAGGCATCTGGGCAGGTGTCCTCGTGAACTCGGGCTCAGGCGGATGCCGTTCGGCCGCGCGCGCTACGGCGCG
Organism: Streptomyces sp. NPDC050625; assembly: GCF_040654755.1. Taxonomy (NCBI): domain Bacteria; kingdom Bacillati; phylum Actinomycetota; class Actinomycetes; order Kitasatosporales; family Streptomycetaceae; genus Streptomyces; species Streptomyces sp. NPDC050625. The sequence continues at coordinate 185,057 of NZ_JBFAIQ010000015.1, read as the reverse complement.
GGCGACGGCATGGGGGCAGGGCTGACCGTCGTACGAGGGACGTACGACGGTCAGCGGTCGGCGGCGGTCATCGGCGACCGGCCGTGCGGCCGGCGCGAACGGGCGCGCCGGCGGTGGGCGGTGTCACACCGCGGAGGGCTCGCCGATCACGGCGAGGGTGCCGTCCAGATGGGCCGCGCGGGTGGCGCGGCGCTGGATCTTCCCGCTGGACGTCTTGGGGATGGTGCCGGGCTGGACCAGCACGACGTCAGGCACCGACAGGCCGTGGGCCTCGCCGATCGCGCTGCGGATCAGGTCGATGACCTTCTCGGCCTCGCCGACCGCGTCCGGGGTCAACTCGGCGACGACGACGGCCTGTTCGCCCTCCGTCCCGGAGTCCACGGAGAACGCGGCGGTGCAGCCCGGCCGCAGCGCCGGGTGGGACAGCTCGGCGGACAGCTCCAGGTCCTGCGGGTAGTGGTTGCGGCCGTCGATGACGATCAGGTCCTTGAGGCGGCCGGTGACGAACAGTTCGCCGTCGCGCAGGAAGCCGAGGTCACCGGTGCGCAGGAAGCGGCGCTCTTCGCCGGTGAGGACGTCGGGGAGTGTGGCTCGGAACGTCTCACGGGTGGCGAGGGCGTTGCGCCAGTAGCCCTTGGCGACGCTCGCGCCGCCGACCCAGATCTCGCCGACCTCTGACTCGGGCAGTTCCTCCCGGCGTTCGGGGTCGGCGATCACCACGGTCACACCGGGGCCGGGACGTCCGCAGCCCACGGCCGCGGCGTCCGCCTCACCGGCGTGCGGCCCGTTCCCGGCGGGTTCGAGCAGCGTGGGCGGGGTGTCGACGGAGCCGCCGGTGACCATGAGGGTGGCCTCGGCCAGGCCGTAGCAGGGGTAGAAGGCCTCGCGGCGGAAGCCGGCCTCGCCGAAGGTCTCGGCGAAGCGCCGCAGGGTGGCCGCGCGGACCGGTTCGGCGCCGTTGAAGGCGACCTTCCAGGAGCTGAGGTCGAGGCCGTCGAGCAGGTCCGGGCTAGCGTGCTTGAGGCACAACTCATAGGCGAAGTTGGGGCCGCCGCTGGTGTGCGGGCGGAAGCGGCTGACGGCCTTCAGCCAGCGCGCGGGCTGCTGCAGGAAGTGCAGCGGCGAGAAGAGGGTGGCGGTGGCGCCGAGGTACATCGTGTTCAGGACCGGGCCCATCAGGCCCATGTCGTGGTAGACGGGCAGCCAGCTGACGATCAGTTCGTGGCCGTACTCCGCGAGCATGTCGGGGGTGTGGCCCATCCGCTCGGTGATGACCCGTTCGTTGTCCAGCAGGTTCCCGTGGGTCACGACCACTCCGCGCGGGGCGGAGGTCGAGCCGGAGGTGTACTGGAGGAACGCGACGGAGTCCGCGGTGAGTTCGGGTTCGCGCCAGGCGGCGGCCGCCTCGTCGGGGATGTCCTCGGTGGCGACGCGGGCGATGCCGTCCAGTTCGGGGAGGTGTTCCGCCATGGTGTCCAGGGCGGCGATCACCTCGCGGCCGCCGAGGATGACCTTGGCGTCCGCGTCGGCTATCAGGCGCTTCATACGGGTCAGGGCACGGTGGTTCTGGGCCCGGCCCTGCGGGGGCACGCCCGGTACGGCGGCCACCGCGGCCGAGAGGCAGCCCAGGTAGGCGCAGATGAACTCCAGGCCGGGCGGGTGGAGCAGCATGGCGCGGGACCCGGCGAGTCCACGCTCCTGCAGCCAGGCGGCGATCGCTCGCGACCGGTCGGCGAGGCGCCCGTAGGTGAGCTCCTGCGTCTGTCCGTCGCTGTCGCCCGTGACGAGGTAGCGGTAAGCGGTCCGTTCAGGGTGGGTCGAGGCGTGCGTGGTCAGTAAATCGACCAGGGAACGTGCCATTTTGACGAGTCTCACCTGTCTGAATTGGTGAGCAGGGAACTGACACCCGAGGGACGCGTCTCGCGTAACCGCACAAGCCCTGCCCGACCAGGCCCCCTTGCCAGGTCGTCGGGCTCGGCACCCCCGTCGACGGAGTCGCGGTCGAGCGACTCCAGGTGATCCCCGCTTCGGTTTGCTACCGACGAGTAGCACCCTAGCAACTCTCAGCTGATCGAAATGCCGAACGCGGGTAAATTGCTTGCGTACTCGGGGCCTCGGTGGGCCGACGGTACATGACTGCCAGGTGAACGCGCCCGGCGTGACAACAGGATTAAGCCACCTGACGGATGGCCCGTACGACTCCTTCGGGATCGGGCGTGGACACGGCCAGGCGGTCGAAGGGCGCGGACGGCCGCAGCTCGACGAGCACGACGGGACCGTGCGCGCGCACGGCGACGAAGTCCCGGCCCTCGGCGTGCCGCCACTCGCCCAGACAGAACCGGTCGGGCAGCCACCGGGCGGAGCGCGGCAGCCCGCGCAGCCCGCGCCACCAGTCCGGCTCGACGCTCACCGCACGGACCGCCGTGAGCGGCAGGCGGACCTCGCGGCGCCGGGCCAGCAGGCGCTCGGGCAGGGCGAGGCGGACGACCACGTCCTCCCCGTCGACGACGAGCCGGGCCAGCGCGACCACCTCCTCGGCGCATCTGTGCCCATGACCGACCGGAGATCCGACCGGAAACGCCGTCGATACACCAAATGCCCGATCGGTGAATCGGCCCTATCGTGCTGTTATGGAGCACGCACTCAGTCCCGTGGCCCTCGCAGAGCTGCGGCGTCCGCGCCCGTATCCCGCGGTGTCGGTGCTGACGCCGACGCATCGCCGAGAGCCTTACAACGCCCAGGATCCGGTCCGGCTGCGCAATGTCGTGGCCGAGGCCAAGAAGCAGCTGGAGTCCGATCCCTCGGTCACCCGGGAGCGGCGCGTCGACGTCGTCGAACAGCTCGACCGGGCCCTGTCCGAGGTGGACCTGGCGCACGCCGAGGACGGTCTGGTGATCTTCGCCGCACCCGGTGAGCACCAGGTGTGGTCGCTCGGCCGCACCGTGCCCGAGCGGGTCGTCCTCTCGGACACCTTCCTCACCCGCAACCTCGTCTCCGCGCAGGCCGCCGAGCGGCCGTTCTGGGTGCTCTCGGTCTCCGCGGACCGCGTCACGCTGTGGAACGGCGGAACCGAACGCGTCACCGAGGACCACTCCGGTGGCTTCCCACGGACCAGGACGCGCGAGAACTTCGACGCGGAGCGCCGGGAACAGATCGGCGACACACCGAGCACGTTCCGCGACGAGGACACCCGTCACTTCCTGCGCGACGCGGACACGGCGCTGACGGCCGTGCTGCGCAACGCCCCTCGGCCGCTCTACGTCACCGGCGAGCAGGCGGCCCTGTCCGCGATGGACGAGGTCGGCACGGTGGTCAGGGAAGCCGTGCACGTCCCGCACGGCGGACTGGCGAACGGCACCCCCGACGCGGTGTGGCAGGCCATCCGGCCGATCGTCGCCGCGGAGGCCCGCAGGAACACCGACGCCGTGGCCCGGCAGCTGTCCACCGCCCGGGGACGCAAGGAGTTCGCCGCCGGGGTCGACGAGGTCTGGCAGAACGCCCGCGAGGGCCGCATCCGGCTGCTCGCCGTCGAGGAGAACTACCGCATCACCGTGCGTGACGACGGCGACCATCTGATCCCGGCGGGGAGCGGCGACCTCGACGCCCGCGAGGACATCGTGGACGAGATCGTCGAGCAGTGCCTGGAGACCGGCGCCGACGTCCGCTTCGTACCGGACGGCACCCTGGGCGACGAGGCCGGGATCGCGGGAGTACTGCGCTACTGAGGACGCCTTCGCGGCGGCGTACGCTACGGCGTGATCGTCGGCTGAGAGGGAGTGCGCACGTGGGTGACCTGCTGGGTGTGGCCGTACTGGGTGCCGGCCACATGGGGGCCGATCACATACGACGCCTACAGCACGTGGTGAGCGGAGCCAGGGTCGCCGCGGTCGCCGACCCCGACGCCGCACGCGCCGAGGAGGCGGCCGCGGGACTGGACGGCGCCTCGGTGCACACGGACGCGGTGGCCGCGCTGGACGCGCCCGGCGTGCAGGCCGTCCTGATCGCCTCGCCCGGCCCCGCGCACGAGGAGGCACTGCTCGCGGCGTTCGCACGCGGACTGCCGGTGCTGTGCGAGAAGCCCATGGTGCCGGACTCCACAGGCGCGCTCCGGGTCATGGAGGCGGAGGCAGGGCTCGGACGGCGGCTGGCGCAGATCGGGTTCATGCGCCGCTACGACAGCGAGTACCGGCGTCTCAAGGCCCTGCTGGACGGCGGCAGCCTGGGGCGCCCGCTGATGCTGCACTGCACGCACCGCAATGTCTCCTCCCCGCCCGATTTCACCAGCGCCATGCTGATCAACAGCTCGGTCTCGCACGAGATCGACGCGGCCCGCTGGCTGCTGGGACAGGAGCTGACCGCCGTGACCGTGCTGCGTCCGGCGTCCTCATCGGGCGCCCCCGAGGGCCTTGTCGACCCGCAGTTCGTGCTGTTCGAGACAGAGCAGGGGGCCCTGGTGGACGTCGAGGTCTTCGTCAACTGCGGCTTCGGCTACCAGGTGCGCTGCGAGGCCGTGTGCGAGGCGGGCAGCGCCCGGATCGGCGAGGAGCACACCATGGTCGTGACCGCGCACGGCAGCGCGCGGGAGGAGGTGGCACAGGACTATCTCGTCCGGTTCGCCGACGCCTACGACCGCGAGGTGCAGGCGTGGGTCGACGCCACCCGGCGGGGCAGGGTCACCGGCCCCAGTGTCTGGGACGGGTACGCGGCCTCCGTGGTCGCCGAGGCGGGGGTCCGGGCGCTGGAGAGCGGCCGCCGGGCGGTCGTCGATCTCGCGCCGCGCCCGGACCTTTACGCGTGACTCAGCCGCTGACGCTCGGCGCGCCGGTCTCCAGGTGCCCGGTGAACCGGCGTGACCAGGTCGTGTCGGAGTCGACGGTGACCGTGAAGTCGTACCAGCCCTGCTGGAAGGCGACCGCGTTGAACCAGTCCTCCGTCGACGCGCCCGCGGCGACCGTGTACGTCCAGGGACCGTCACCGCGGTAGTGGTTCGAGGTGATGGTGAACTTCACCGACGAGGAACCCGAGTTGGTCATCCTGAAGTAGACGGCGAGCTTGCCAGTGCCGGGCTCCACGGCGTAGCGCGTCCTCACCTCCGCCGACTTGCCCGCCTTCGTCGCGTCGCCCTGGAAGCGGCGCAGGAAGCGGTTGGGGCCGGCCATGGTGAGGTCGTACTTGCCGCCGCCGTACCCGAGCCCGATGTTGAAGTAGTCGGAGGCGGTGCCGCCGGCGTCGACCGTGTACTGCCAGGGCGTGGTGTCGCGGTAGGCGTTTGGATGGATGGAGAAGTGGGCCGCCCGCGCCGCCGGGGCGCCCTGGTTGGCCATGGTGAACCAGGCGAGGACCTGGCCCATGGACCCGAACTCCAGGCGGTCCAGGTATCCGTTGGGCTGGTAGGGCAGCGCGCGGGCCGGGCGGGTTCCGGGCTCCTGGGCGGGCAGGGCGTTGTTCGTGGGCACCGGGTTGGGCAGCGGGCCGCAGGTGCTGATGCCGATGACGCCGGTCGCGGGCAGGGACACCGGGCCGTGGACCGGGTTGGCGAAGTCGAAGACGCCGGTCAGGTCGCCGCTGACCGAGCGCCGCCAGGCGCTGATGTTGGGGCAGTTCGCGGGCTTTCCCATGGCCGCGGTCCAGGTCTCCAGGAAGCGCAGTACCGAGGTGTGCTCGAAGACCTCCGAGGAGACCCAGCCGCCGCGCGTCCAGGGCGAGACGACGAGCATCGGGACCCGGAAGCCGAAGCCGTACGGCACGCCGTTCAGGAACTCGCCGGCCGTTCCGGCGGGCGGGGCAGGCGGCGGGACATGGTCGAAGAAGCCGTCGTTCTCGTCATAGTTGAGGAACAGGACCGTCGAGTCGAAGACGTCGGAGTCCGCCGCCAGGGCCTGGTAGACGAGGTTCACGAAGTGGGCGCCGTCGCCGGGCGGGGCGTACGGGTGCTCGGAGGAGGCCTGGTCGGGGACCACCCAGGAGACCTGCGGGAGCGTGCCCGCGAGGACGTCGGCCTTGATCGCGGCGGCGATGTCGTCCGGGGTCGAGCCGGTCACCTTCGGCACGGAGGACATGCCCCGGTCGTGGAGCGGGTCGCCGGCCTTGGCGTCGGCGAAGTTCTTGAAGTAGGCGCAGCCGTTGTCCCCGTAGTTGTCCGCCGCGTTCTGGTAGACCTTCCAGGTCACCCCGGCGGCCTGCAGTGCCTCGGCGTAGTTCTGCCAGGTCAGGCCCGACTCGTCGGCGCCGTCGTAGCTGGCGGGGTCGACCTTGCCGCTCCACAGGTAGGTGCGGTTGGGACCGGTGGCGCTGAGGGTGGAGCAGAAGTAGGCGTCGCAGATGGTGTAGTTGTCGGCGAGCGCGTAGTGGAACGGGATGTCGGAGCGGTCCAGATAGCCCAGCGAGCGGACGTTGCCCACGCCCAGGACCCAGTTGTCGAGGCGGCCCTTGTTCCAGGCGGAGTGCTGCGAGGACCAGGAGTGCGGGAGGTCGCCGTTGCACTGGGCGAGGGTCTCGCCGTCCTTGCCGCCCGCGGCCGGGGTCGCGCTGAGCTTCCAGGGGTACTGCCGGCCCAGCCCGTTCGGCTGGTTGAAGACCGAGCGGCCGCCGCTCAGCATGATGCCGCTGCGGTCGTCGAACCCGCGGACACCCTTGAGGCGCCCGAAGTAGTGGTCGAAGCTGCGGTTCTCCTGCATGAGGATCACCACGTGCTGCACGTCCTTGATCGTGCCGGTCGCCGCGCTCTGGGCCGCCGCCGCCGTAGTCGTACCGGCGCCCACCGCCATGCCCGCCGCCACGGAAGCGCCGAGCCCAACGAAGCCTCTTCGGCTGATCGGTGTCATTCGCCCCGTCCTCGTCACAGGGGTGCCCCGGTGGCACACCGCGCGCAAGGGTGCATGGGGTGTTCGTCGAGTTCCATACCCGCGCGGTGAGACGGAGGTGAAGAGAAGTCAAAGCTCCCGCCGGGGTGGCGGGGTGGCGTCAGACGCCGCCGAACAGGGCGCTCAGCCCGCGCTCGACCACCGCCCCGACGTCCTCCTGCCCGGCCGGCACCAGGGCATAGGCGCGCAGCAGGAAGCGGCGCAGCACCGCGGTGTCGAACTGGAGCAGGGCGATGCCGTACGGCGAGTGGAACTCGAGGACCGTACGCGTACGCCCGCACGGCCAGATGTGTACGTCGCCGCGTCCGGCAGGGGCGTTCAGCCCCTCGTCGAGGAGGGAACGCGCGAAGGTCCAGGTGACGCAGGCGCCGTCGAGGGTGGACTCGGGCGGGAAGTCGAAGAACACGGCCAGCGGATCCTCGGAGGTGTACCGCAGCATGGCGGGCACGGGGACCTCACGGTCCTCGGGAGTGACGAGCCGGGCACGGGCGGGCTGCTCGAACATGGTGTCCATGCCTTTACGAGTCCGCAGCGGCCGTTCGCATGGCGCGAAATTCGGACATAGTTGGTGCGGACCGCGCCATGCCCCGCCGAGGTCGCGGGCGGCATAGAACACGGGCACGTCGAACAGACGCCTGAACGCTACATCCGAGCTCCTCCCGATCGGTCAACGCACGTATGCCGTCTACGACTTGTCCACCACGCCAGGTACGCCATTCGCACCGGCCGACCATGCATTGAAGACTCTGACATATGCCAGAAGCACCACCGGATCGTGTGTTGCCAAATCCCTTACAGGGCGTCGCGGGCTGTGCAACAGTCGTAACCGGTCCCTCCGTCCCCCTTGGCCGTCCCGTCCCCGCATCGGAGTGCGTCATGCCGTCCCATCTCTCCGCGGACCGACCAGCCGCCCAGCCACCCGGGCGCGGCTCGGTCGAGGCGCTGATAACGCAGACGCGGCGGCTCAAGGGCGAGGTGGACGCCGTACGGCGGGACGCGCAGAGCTACGGTTCGGACCCCGAGGAGCGATGGCAGCGCGCGCTGTACGACCTCGCACTGCACCAACTCGACGATCTGGACCAGCACTTGGCGCAACTGCGGGACGGACCGCTGCCGGTGGCGCCGGCCACCACCGAGGCGTTACCGGCGGCCGCCGTGCCGGTGGCGTCCGGTGAAGCGGACCGCGGCTCCCTGCTGAGCCGCGTCGGCAGCGCCGAGTGGAACCTGCTGACGGACGAGGCCAGTTGGTCCGGGGAGCTCTACCAGATCCTCGGCCTCGTCCCGGACACTCCCGCTCTCACCCTCGACGAACTGCCGTCCCTGGTGCTCGACGACGACCGGGCGAAGCTGACCGCGATGGTGACGGACTGTCTGGTCGACGCCAAGCCGATCGACGGGGAGTTCCGCGTGGTGCGGCCCGACGGACTCACGCGGACCGTGCACATGATGGGCGAGCCCGTGCTCGACGCCGACGGCAGCACCGCCTCGATGTGGGCCGTGCTGCGTGACGTCAGTGAACTGCGCCGCAGCCAGCGGACGGTGCGCGAGACCCGTGACTCGTTGCAGCGCCAACGGCACCAGGCCCAGACCGAGCACAGGCTTGCGGTCGAGCTGCAGGAAGCCGTGCTGCCGCCGTGGCGCGGCTCCCTGCGGCTCCCGCGACGGGGGCCGCAGACCCTCGACCTCGCGGCCCGCTGTCTGCCGTCCGAGACGGGCGCGCTGATCGGCGGCGACTGGTACGACGCGATCGAACTGTCCGACGGCGACACACTGCTCAGCGTCGGCGATCTGACGGGGCACGGCGTGACCGTCACCTCGGGCATGGCGATGCTGCTGGGCGCCCTGCGCGGCATGGCGATGGCGGGCACCCAGCCCGGTCAGCTGATGGTCTGGCTGAACCAGTTACTGGACGCCACCGTGCAGCCGGCCCTGGGCAGCGCCGTCTGCTGCCGCTACCGGCCCGCGACCCGCACCCTGGTATGGGCGCAGGCAGGACACCCCGCCCCGCTGCTGTTCCGCGACGGGACGGGGTGCATGCTCAGCGCGCCGGACGGCGTGCTGCTCGGCGCCACCTCGGGAGCCGGTTACGGGCAGGCCGAAGTGACTCTGGAACCGGGCGACCTGCTTCTGCTGCACACCGACGGACTGGTGCCCGGGCACAGCAGCGCCGACTCCCTGGACCGTCTCCTCGGCCTGGCCCCGCGGTTCGGGACGGCAGGCACCGCTCAGGACTGCGTACGGGCGGTGGTCGAGGAGTTCGGCGAGAGCGGGCGCGAGGACGAGGCCTGCGTGCTCATCGCCAAGGTGAGTGAATAAGGACAGCGGTGAGTGAATAGGGACAGCCGAGACGGACGGCTGTTTCAGGGCGGGTCGAGCGCGCGGACCCCCTATGCCTGTGCGCTGTTGCCGCCCCTGCTCTTGGGCTTGGGCAGGGCGAGCCTGATCTCCTCCCGCAGTTGCTGGATCTTCGGGTAGTTGGAGTACTCGGCGGTCAGCCGGTACATCTGGCGCAGCCGGTCCCAGGTGCGGTGGGAGGAGTTCGATCCCATCGACACCAGGGCCAGCCGCGCGTAGTGGCCGGCCTGTTCGGGGTCGTCCGCGATGAAGCACGCGGAGGCCATGGACAGGAAGTCGAAGATCTGGGACCGCTCCTGCCGGCTGCCGGCCCTGAGCGCCAGGGCCTTGTCCGCGTAGTGCTGGGCGTGCGCGGCCGCGCTCGGGTCGTGCTCGGCCAGTGTGCGGTAGGCCAGGGCCTGCATGCCGTACAGATCCGCTTCGTTGAACATCTGCATCCAGCTAGGCGGCGGCACGTCGCCCCGGTCGGAGACGAAGAGGTCCTCCGCCCGGCCGAGGGTGCGGCGCATCGCCTGGCCCTTGCCCGTCGACGCCTGTGCCCAGGCCTCGATGGTGTGGAACATCGCCCGGGTGCGCGGCAGCACCTCGTGGCCCGAGCCGGACTGGGCGAGCTTCATCAGGTCGAGTGCTTCGTCCGGCCGGCCCAGATGCACCATCTGGCGAGCCGCTCTGGAGAGCGCCTCCCCGGCGCGGGGCCGGTCACCGCCCTCACGGGCCGCATGGGCGGCGATGACGAAGTACTTCTGGGCCGTGGGTTCCAGGCCGACGTCGTGCGACATCCAGCCCGCGAGGACGGCGAGGTTGGCCGCGACGCCCCACAGGCGCCGCTGGAGATGGTCGGGGTGACGGTAGGCGAGCATGCCGCCCACCTCATTGAGCTGACCCACCACAGCCTTGCGCTGCAGCCCGCCGCCGCGGGCCGCGTCCCAGGCCCGGAACACCTCGACCGAGCGCTCCAGTTCCTCGATCTCCTGCGATCCGATGGGGGCGGCCTCGTAGCGGTCGAAGCCGGCCGGGTCGGCGTGCAGGGGGTCGTCGAGGGCAGGGGCGTCGGCCCTGAGTGTCGGGTCGTTGTGCAGCCAGTCGTACATGGCGCTGCTGAGTGCGGATCCTGCGGCGAGCGCGGCACCCGCGCCCACCAAGCCGCGTCGGTTGAGCATGAGGTCCATTCCCGTGAATTCGGTGAGGACCGCGGCGGTACGTTCGGGCGCCCACGGCACGCCGTCGGGATGTTCCGCAATCCCGCCGCCCGGCCGTTTCCCCGCACGCCCGTGCCGCACCAGACCGAGGTCCTCGATGGTCACGACACGGCCGAGACGCTCGGTGAACAGAGCCGCCAGCACCCGCGGCACCGGATCGCGCGGGATCTCTCCCATGTCGATCCACCGCCGCACCCGGGAGGTGTCGGTCGCCAGCTGGGGGTGGCCCATGGCCGCCGCCTGCTTGTTGACCTGCCTCGCGAGTTCGCCCTTGGACCAGCCGGCCAGGCCGAACAGATCCGCGAGCCGGGTGTTGGGTTGTCCGCTCACGTCAAGCCCCCAGGTTCTCGGCTGAGTTGACAGTAGCCCGGTGAGAGTTGCCGGGCGACTATTCGCCACGGTTCGCCAGGGTGCGCCAGATGGTGTGCCACTGGGCATCGGGTGTCAGGTAGGAACGCGCCACCCCGACCCGGTCGCCACTCGTCACAACGGGCACATTCCCCAGGATGCGCCCGGGCGGCCGGGCCGGGTGGGCGCGAGGACTCACCAGGCAGGCATGCAGGCACACGAAGGGATGGGTATCGCCCATGTACGCAGCATCGTCCTCCGTGTCCGCCCCGCCCCGGTCGCTGCGCACCCGTCCGGCGGGCAGCGGCCCCTACCTCGACCCCGCGCGTCCGGGGGCGCCCGTGCCGGTCGTGGGCCGGCCCCGGCGTGCCGCGGGGATCGGTACCCAACCGCTCAGCGGGAGACTCGACTTGTCCGGCCCCCAGGGCGCCCAGCTGCGCACCGCGATCGCCTCGGTGCACCGCATCTGTCCGGAGTTCGCTCCGGTGCAGGTGCTGCGCCGCAGCGGGCGGTCCGTGCTCCTCGTCGGGACGACGGGGCGCAGCACGGCCGTCGCCAAGTGCCTGCTCGACCACTCGCCCGCGTGGGCCGAGCGGTACCGGCACGAAATAGCCGCTTACCGCTCGTTCGTCCGGCACCGGCCGCCGGTCCGGGCGCCGAGGCTGATCGCGGCGGACCCGGACAACTGCACCCTGGTGGTGGAACGCATGCCCGGCCGGGTGGCGGCGTTCCAGCGGCACCCGGCCGAGGCCCCGCCGCGCGCGGACATCCGGGCTGCGCTCGGGGCGATCTGCCGGCTGAACGCCTGGCGGCCGCCGGCGGGCACCTTCGACGCCCCGCTGGACTACGCGGCCCGGATCTCCCGCTACCACGAGCTGGGGCTGCTCACCGACCGGGACATGGGCGACCTGCAGAAGCTGCTGCACGGCATCGCGCATGCGGCGGGCCGGCAGGGGATGGGCCAGTTCTGCCACGGCGACGCGCTGCTCTCGAACATCCTGCTCTCACCGGCCGGTCCGGTGCTGGTGGACTGGGAGCACGCGGGCTGGTACCTGCCGGGCTACGACCTGGCCACGCTGTGGTCGGTCCTCGGCGACGCGCCGGTGGCGCGGCGGCAGATCAGCCAGATCGCCCAGTCGGCGGGTCCCGCCGCGCGTGACGCCTTCCTGGTGAACCTGATGCTCGTCCTCACCCGGGAGATCCGTACCTACGAGACGGCCGTGCAGCGCTCGATGCACGACCCGGCCCCTGCGGCACCTGGCGCGGCCCATCCGGCCGCGGTGTCGACCGGCGAGGAACAGCGGCTGCTGCTGAGGCGGCTGCACGACGACTGCCAGCTGGCCCGCAGGGCGGTACGCGCGGCGGTCGGCACTCGCTGACGGGGATGTCGGTCCGCGGTGCGCCCAGGCCGGGCGCACCGCGGATCTTCGTATGTGCGCGGGCCGGTCGGTGGGCGGCCATTGGTGTACGCCACTGACGCCCCGCAGGCCCACGAGCCGCCGCCACGAAACTCGCCGAACACCTTCTTGACATGGGAAGTCTCCCTCCTGCAGGCATCATTGACGGATCGTCGGCAAGCCGGTACCACTGACCCAGCTCGGCGCCGCACGCCCCGCCACGCCCGCCCGTCACAGGAGGCCGCATTGCGAGGATCCGCCACTGACCCCACCTCGACTCCCGGCAACAGACGCGCCCGGAGGACGGCCGGCGCAGTGGCCAGTGCGGCCCTGCTGCTCCCCCTGCTCGGTGCGGCCCCCGCCCCGGGCTCGGCCGATACCGGGTCCTCCCCCGGTGTGCTGCAGCGTGCCTTCGCCGGCGCGGCCGCCGAGTACCACGTGCCGCAGAGCGTTCTGCTGGCCGTCTCCTACCTCCAGTCCCGCTGGGACACCCACGCCGGAGCGCCGAGTGTGACCGGCGGCTACGGCCCGATGCACCTCACCGACGCGCGCACCGCGCTGACCGCGGCCGAGCACTTCGCCGACGGCACCGAGGACGCCCGCGGCGACAACGCGCGCGCGGCCCTGCACCCGCACACCGCGGTACCGGACAGCTCCGCGCTCCCGGCCCGCCTCAGGACCCTGCCGAGAGCGGCCGGGCTGACCGGACTGCCGGCCGCAAAGCTGCGTACCGACCCCACGGCCAATGTGGCCGGCGGTGCCGCCCTGCTCGCCGCCGACCAGAAGGCCCTGGGCGAGCCGCTCAGCTCCGACCCGGCCGACTGGTACGGCGCGGTGGCCCGGTTCTCCGGCGCGGACGACACGGCGACCGCGGCGGCGTACGCGAACGACGTGTACGACGTGCTGCGCACCGGCGAGTCGCGCACCACGGACGAGGGGCAGCAGGTCGCGCTGGCCGCGCAGCCGCAACTGCGGGCGAACACCGCGCAGCTGCGGCGCACGGGTCTGCGCACGGTGTCCGCCGACGGGACGGAGTGCCCGGCGTCGGTGTCCTGCGAGTGGATCCCGGCGCCGTACGCGGAGTTCGGGGACAACGACTACGGCAACCACGATCTCGGTGACCGGCCGGCGTCGCAGAGCATCAAGTACATCGTCGTCCATGACACCGAGGGCACCTGGGACGGCGTCCTGAACCTGGTGCAGGACCCCACCTATGTGTCGTGGAACTACACCATCCGCTCCACGGACGGTCTGATCGCCCAGCACGTCAAGGCCAAGGACGTGGCCTGGCACGCGGGCAACTGGTACATCAACGCGAAGTCGGTCGGCATCGAGCACGAAGGCTTCCTGGCGGCACCGGACGCCTGGTACACGGAGGCGATGTACCGGTCGTCGGCCCGGCTGGTGAGGTACCTCGCCGAGAAGTACGGCATCCCCATGGACCGGCAGCACATCCTCGGCCACGACAACGTGCCGGGCCCGACCACGTCGACGATCGACGACATGCACACCGACCCGGGCCCGTACTGGGACTGGCGGCACTACTTCGACCTGCTGGGCCACCCCTTCAAGCGCACCGCGGGCAAGAAGGGCGGCCTGGTGACGATCCGGCCCGACTACGCGTCGAACCGGCCGGAGTACACGGACTGCACCACCAACGGCGAGCCCTGCGCGGCCCACGGTTCCAGTGAGGTGCGGCTGTACTCCGACCACGACGAGAACTCGGCCCTGATCAAGGACATCGGCCTGGGCACGACCCCGACCACCGGGGTGAACGATCTGTCCTCGCGGGTCTCCACCGGCCAGCAGTACGCCGTCGCCGACCGCTGGGGCGACTGGACGGCCATCTGGTACCTGGGCCAGAAGGCGTGGTTCAGGAACCCGCAGAAGGCGCCGACGGCGGTGAACGCCTCCGGCCTGGTGATCACGCCGAAGGACGGTTCGACGAGCATCCCCGTGTACGGCCGCGCGTACCCGGAGAAGGAGGCCTATCCGACGGGAGTGCCCGCCCAGACGGTCGCACCGCTGCCGTACACCGTGCCGGCGAACCAGAAGTACGTGGTCGGTGACGAGGTGCCGGGCGAGTACTACTACGCGGTCACCTTCACCACCGACTCGCACAGGGTCGTGGTCGGCAAGGACCTGTACTACGAGATCCAGTACGGCCACCGGGTGGCGTTCGTCCGCGCGGCGGACGTCCGCGTCGAGCCCTCCTCGGCCCCCTAGGGCCTGTCCGCGTCAGCCCTGCTGGAAAAGCTCCGCCGGGAGCGGCTTCAGCAGGGCGTACAGGTCGTCGGTGATGGGGCGGTCCCAGGCGGCGATGGTGACCAGGACGCCGTCGCTGCGGTCGAACTGGACACAGGAGATCCGGCCCTCGGAGAGCTTCAGGCGCCGCACGATCAGGAGGTTGTCGCCCTGCAGCACCGGCATGTCCTCCGCGTCGGTGACGGTCACCTCCTCGTCGTTCTCCAGCGCCAGCAGCAGCTGGGCCACCTCGAAGGGGATCTCGCCCTCGGCCACCTCACGCGCCGGGGAGCCCTCCGGCAGATTGCCGATGATCATGGCGGGTCCGCGGCCGCCGAACAGGTCGTAGCGCAGGAAGACGCCCTGGCAGCTGCCGTCGGGGGCGGGCAGCAGGCCCGCGCCCAGATTGCCGGGCCAGTCGCCCGGATCCATGGCCAGTACGTCGAAGTCGGGCCCGGCGGGAGTGGCGCTGCGGCGGCGGAGGAACGACATGCGGCCATGGTACGTGCATGGACGCGATCGGTGACGTGCGGGAGCCGTCTCAACGGGTGCCGGATCTCCTCCCCTGCCCGAGGGCCGACGCCAGCCCCGAGGGGTCGGTGCCCAGCTTCCGGTAGACCGCCGACAGCAGGCATACGACGGTCTGCTCGTCCGTGTGGAGCTCCGCTGCGATCTCCGGCTCGGTGCGGCCGGCGACGGTGAGCGTGGCTGCCGTGCGTTCGCGTGTGGTGAGGGTGTCGGTCTCGGCGCTGTGCAGACGGCGGGGGCGCAGTCCGGCGGCGGCGAGCTCGTCGCGGGCCGTCTCGGCGAGTCCGTCGGCGCCGCACTGGGCCGCCGTTTCGAGGCCCCGGTAGAGATGGTCGGCGGCTTCCCTGGTGCGGCCGTTGCGGCGCAGTTCGGTGCCCAGGGCTACCAGTGCGTAGGCGAGCTCGTAGGCGGCCGGGGAGCGGTCCAAATGGGTGACGGCCTCTTCCAGGTACTTGACCCGGGCGGAGCCCGAGGACACCTCCGCGGCCGTCCGCAGGGCCTGTCCGATGGCGGACGGGGCGCCGAACTGGCGGGCGCGGCCGACCGCCTCCAGGGCGGTGTCCAGGGCCCGTTCGGGGTCGTCGTGGCTCTGTGCGCGGGCGAGGTGCACCTGCCAGGGGCACCAGGCCGGATTGCGGATGCCCCGGGGGTCGAGGCGGCGTCCGGCGGCCGAGAGCGCGGCGGCCGCTTCCTTGGGCAGGCCGCGGGCCAGGAGCAGTTCGCCGTACACGGTCTGGACGTCGGGGAAGACTACGGCGGCCGGGAAGGGTTCCCCGAAGCAGAAGGCGTCGGCGGTCTGGGCGGCCTCCGTGACCCGGCCCCGGGCCAGCAGGACCTCGATCAGGATGCCCATGGCGTACCAGTGGGCGGGGGTGCCGGGCCCGACGCGTTCGGCGAGCCTGAGGCCCGCGCGGACGAAGTCCTCGGCCTCGGCGAGCCGCCCCCTGCGATAGCGGACGTAGGCCAGCAGGGTGTAGGCGAAGGAGAGGTGGGCGCCGCGCCAGCCCTGGTGTTCGTAGTCGGCGATCCCGGCGGCGAAGAGCTCCTCGGTGCGGCCCGGCCGGTCGGCGTACATGAAGGTCATGGCCACCAGGACCGGGACCTCGAATCCGCGGTCGGGCTCGGCCCAGCGCAGGCCGCCGGCCAGGGCGCGTTCGGCGTGGTGGAGGGCGACGGGGGCGGGTTCGCCGCGCAGGACCGCGTCCCAGGTGCGCAGTCCGATGACGTAGCGCTCGGTGAGGTCGCGGCCCTTGAGCCGGTCGGCGAGCCGGGCGAGGCGGCGGGAGCGGGCCGGATGGTCGGGCTCGTCGGCGCGGAAGGCGTCCCACATGAACTGCTCGGCCGCCATGCGCAGCCGGACCCGGGCGTCGCCGGTCAGCCGTATCTCCCGGGCGAGGGTGTCGGAGGCCTCGGCGAGGTGGTCGCTGTGGGCGAGGACCTGGGAGAGGCGGTAGACGATGTTGTGCCGCAGTTCGGGGTCGGCGATGGGCTCGTCGAGGGCGGCGCGCAGATGGTTGACGGTGGTCGCCGGTTCGGTGAGCAGGGAGGCGGAGCCCAGCTCGTACAGGACGGCGGCCCGGTCGGCCGGGAGCGGGGGTTCGCGCAGCGCACGGGCGAGGTAGCCGCGGGCGGCGTCGGGGGCGCCGGCCCTGAGGGTCTCGCCGGCGGCGGCGCGCAGTTGCTGCACGACCCAGGTGTCGCCGTCGGGGTGGGTCTCCAGGAGATGGCGGCCTGCGGCGGAGGGCCCCTGCCCGTCGTTGATCACGCACCAGGCGGCCTGTCCGTGCAGGGCGACCCGGACGCCGGTCGGGATGGCCCGGTAGACGGCGGTGGCGATCAGCGGGTGGACGAACTCCAGGGTGCCCTCGGCGGTCACGTCGCCGGTGAGGATGCGGGCGCCGCGCAGCGCGTCCGCGGCGTCGGCGGCCTCCTCGGGGCCGAGTCCGGCGACGGCGGCGGCGAGCGCCGGATGGATCTCGGTGCCCAGGACGGCGCAGGCCCAGGCGAAGCGGACGGTGGAGGTGCCGAGGCGTTCGAGCCGGGTGATCAGACCGCTGCCCTTGACGGCGGCGGCGAGGTCGCGCAGCAGGGGTGCCCCGGCCTCGGTCGGGGTGAGGCCACGGTCGCTCACCTTGGCGGTCAGTTCGACCGTCTCGAACGGGTTGCCCTCGGTGACGGCCCAGCACTCGCGGCAGAACGCGTCGTCGGCGTGCGCGCCGAGGGTCTCCCGCACCAGTCGGGTCACGGCGGCCACGCTGAGCGGCTCCAGGCCGAGCGGGCGTCCGCCGGCGCGTCCAGGCAGTGAGCGGAACGACTCGGCGTGGTCGGGCAGTTCGTCGGGCCGGTAGGCGACGACGACCAGCATCGGGAGGTCCTCGGCCCGGGGTGCGAACGCGGCCAGCCAGCGCAGGGATTCGGGGTCGGCCCAGTGCGCGTCGTCGAGGACCAGGACCATCGGGGCGCGGCGCACGGCGAGATGGGTGAGCACCCAGTCGAGGCCGTCGCCCAGGCCCTGCGGGTCGGGTGGGGCGCCGTCGGTGGGGGCGCACAGACCGAGGGCGGGGCCGACGATGTCGTACCAACTGCCCAGTGAGGAGCGCAGTTCGGCCTCCGGGACGCCCGCGAGCTGCGGTTGCAGGAGCTGGCGGGCCACGTGGAAGGCGACGCGCTGTTCCTGGTCGCCGCCGCGGGCGGACAGCACCGTGCAGCCCTGTGCGGTGGCGCGGCGGCGGACCTCGGCGAGGAGGGTGGTCTTGCCGATTCCGGCGCGGCCCGCGAAGGCCAGTAACGCGCCGCGCGGCGGCGCGGGCTGTTCGGTGCCGTCCGCCCGCAGACCGGTGAGCTCGCCCAACGCCTCGTCGATCGCGGCGAGTTCGCTTTCCCGTTCGAGGAGCGTCCGCTTGTTCCGAACGATCCGTTGTTCCATCACTACCCCCCGCCACAGTCGCACCCGCGCGGGGAGCGGGCACGCAGCGTGGCTGTCAGGCACCCCAGCGTACGCCTCGCCGCGACCGTGTGAGCATGATCGGCAGGTACTGCTCGAAACAGTTCCGCGCGGGCTTCCGGTCCCCCCGTACGGAGCGGGTGCGGCTCACTCCTCGGGGGGTGCGGGCGGTACCACCGCGATCGGGCTCGCCGCGTGCAGCAGGACCGCCTGGGTGACGGAGCCCATCATGCGGGCCGGCGCGAGGAGGCGTCGGCGGTGGCGCCCGACGACGACCAGCGCGGCGTCCCCGGAGGCGGCCACGAGGTGACCGGCCGCGTCGCCGGGCAGCGCGTGGACGTCGCAGCGGACGTCCGGGCGCGCCTTGCGGTGCGGGGCGAGGAAGCCCTCGGCCAGGATCCGTGTCTCGTGCTCGACGGCGCTCCGGTCGACGGCGGGCGGGAGCAGTTCACCGGGGGCGGCCAGGCTCGTCACCGGCCACGGGTAGGCGGCGATCACCTGGAGGCGGGCGCCGAGCAGGGCGGCCTCGGTGAAGGCGAAGGCCAGGGCGGCCTCGTCGGGGCTGTCCGCGTGCAGGCCGACGACCACCCGGGGCCCGGGCTCGGCCGGCAGTCCCTCGTGAACCTCGCGGCCGGGCCGCGGCACCACGACGACGGGGCACTCGGCGTCCCGGGCGGCGGCAAGGCTGTTGGAGCCGAGCAGCAGGCTGGCGAAGCCGCCGCGCCCCCGGGATCCCAGCACCAACAGCTGTGCGGTGGCGCTGAGTTCGGGCAGGACGACGGCGGGCGCCCCCACCGGGGCGGTGTACTCCACGTCGAGGCCCTCGCCGCGGCCCGCCAGATGCTCGCGCGCCCGGTCGAGGACGAAGTCGTCGTCGGGTCCGGGCGGTCCCACGACCAGGATGTCGGGCTGGGCCCAGGCGGCGTACTGCCACGCGTGCGCCACCCGCAGCGGGGCGGAGCGTCTGCGGGCGGCCGCGAGGGCCCAGTCCAGGGCACGCAGGCTGTCGTCCGAACCGTCGACCGCTGCGACGACCGGCGCAGTGTTCATCGTTCCTCACCTCCGGAAGGCGACCTCCCCCTGTCCGGGGCCAGCCTCGTCGAGGCGGCCGCCCCGGAGGGGCCCTACAGGTCGCGTGTCCGGAAAACGGGACGGAACACCCACCGGTCGGCTCGTCGGCACCGCTCGCGGCGCCCCCGGCTCAGGTCAGGTCGAACTCCCCTTCCCTCGCCCCGGACACGAAAGCGCCCCACTCCGCGGGGGTGAAGATCAGGGAAGGGCTCTGGGGCCGGCCGCTGTTGCGCATCGCGATGAATCCCTCGACGAAGGCGATCTGGACATCCCCAAGACCTCGGCTGCTGGACTGCCACTCGGCCCCGCTCAGGTCCAGCTCCGGCTTGTCCCAACCCACGAGCGGCTGCTGCTGGATGGTGCTCTCGGCCACGTCCGTGCTCCTCCCGATTCGTCGTCCGCGGTCAGCCTAGCGATCGACCCCGACCGCCGACAGGCCACATGAGGAGGACCTTTCAGGTGTCGGGCGCGTCGGATCCCACGAGCCACATCGAGAAGAACTGGGAGCCGCCGCCGTAGGCGTGCCCGAGCACCCTGCGGACCCCGTCCACCTGGTGCTCTCCCGCCTGTCCACGGACCTGGAGCGCCGCCTCGGCGAAGCGGATCATGCCCGAGGCGCCGATCGGGTTGGTGGACAGCACACCGCCGGACATGTTGACGGGCAGGTCCCCGTCGAGCTCCGTCACCCCGGACTCGGTGAGCTTCCAGCCCTCGCCCTCCTCGGCGAAGCCGAGGTTCTCCAGCCACATGGGCTCGTACCAGGAGAACGGCACGTACATCTCGACGGCGTCGATGTCCCGGCGCGGGTCGGCGATGTGGGCCTGTCGGTAGACGTCGGCGGCGCAGTCCTTGCCGGCCTGCGGCGAGACGAAGTCCTTCCCGGCGAAGAGCGTGGGCTCGCTGCGCATCGCGCCGCCCAGCATCCAGGCGGGCGGCCGGGGCGCGCGGGCGGCCCCGGCCCGGTCGGTCAGGACCATGGCGCAGGCGCCGTCCGAGGACGGGCAGGTCTCCGAGTAGCGGATGGGGTCCCACAACATGGGGGACGCCTGGACCTTCTCCAGGGTGATGTCGTGCTCGTGGAGATGGGCGTAGGGGTTCTTCAGGGCGTTGCGCCGGTCCTTGTAGGCGACCAGCGAGCCGATCGTGTCGGGGGCGCCGCTGCGCCGCATGTACGCGCGCACATGGGGCGCGAAGAAGCCGCCCGCGCCCGCGAGCAGCGGCTGCTGGAAGGGGACCGGCAGCGACAGGCCCCACATGGCGTTGGATTCGGATTGCTTTTCGAAGGCGAGGGTGAGGACCGTGCCGTGGACGCGTGCCGCCACGAGGCCCGCGGCGACCAGCGCGGTGGACCCGCCGACCGAGCCGGCCGTGTGCACCCGCAGCATGGGCTTGCCGACCGCGCCGAGCGCGTCGGCCAGGTACAGCTCCGGCATCATGACGCCCTCGAAGAAGTCGGGCGCCTTGCCGATGACGACGGCGTCGATGTCGGACCAGGTCAGCTCGGCGTCGTCCAGGGCCCGCCGGGCGGCCTCGCGGACGAGTCCGGCGATCGACACGTCCCGGCGGGCCGCCACGTGCTTGGTCTGGCCGATCCCTGTGACGGCCACGGGCTCCTTGCTCATCGTGGATCCCCTTCGAGTACGGCGACCAGGTTCTGCTGCAGACAGGGGCCGGACGTGGCGTGGGCGAGCGCCCGGTCGGACTCGCCACGGTGGATCCGGGCGGCCGCCTCGCCGATCCTCACGAGACCGGCGGCCATGACCGGGTTCGCGGCCAGGGCGCCGCCGGACGGATTGACGCGCACGCCGTCGTCGAGCCGCAGCGCCTTGCGCAGGACGACCTCCTGGGAGGCGAACGGCGCGTGCAGCTCGGCGGTGTCGACGGGCCGTTCGAAGGCACCCGCGCGCTCCGCGGCCAGACGCGTGGAGGGTGAGTCGGTCAGATCGCGCACGCCCAGTGCGTGGGCCTCGATGCGGTGGTCGAGGCCCCGGATCCAGGCGGGTCGCGCGCACAGGTCCCGGGCCCGCTCGGCGGCCGCGAGGATCACGGCGGCGGCGCCGTCGCCGATGGGCGGACAGTCACCGGTGCGCAGGGGCCGTACCAGGTAGTCGCCCCGGGGCACCGGACCACGAAGCTGCGCGTGGGGGTTGTCCGCGGCGGCGGCCCGGCTGCGTGCCCCGACGGCGGCGAGCGCGGGCTCGTCGGTGTCCCCCGCGTCGATGAGCGCCTGCGCCTGGAGCGCGGCCAGCGCCACGGAGTCCGGCCACAGCGGGGCGACGTAGTACGGGTCGAGCTGCCGGGAGAGCACGTCACGGACCGAGCCGGGCGAGGACTTGCCGTACGCGTACACGAGAGCGGTGTCCGCGTCCCCGGTGAGCAGCTTGGTCCACGCCTCGTACAGCGCCCACGCGCCGTCCATCTCCACGTGCGACTCGGAGATGGGCGGCCAGGCCCCCACGCCGTCGAGGGCGAGGGTGAAGGAGAAGGCCCGGCCGGCCAGATAGTCGCTGGAGCCGGAGCAGGTGAAGCCGATGTCGGCGGTCCTCAGGCCGGTTTCGCCGAGGACCTCGTGCAGCACCGGCATGAGCATCTCCACCTCGGAGAGCTCCTCGCTGGTGCGCCGGTGCCCGGTCTGCGCGAAGGCCACGACGGCGATGTCCCGCGTCAGGGCGGCTCCTTGCGTCACAGCAGCTCCTTGTAGGCGTCGTAGTCCGCGTCGGGTTCGCCGGTGGGCCGGTAGTGGTCGGGATGGCGGGCCCCGTCCGTCCACACCGGCTCGACGCGCAGGCCCATCCGCACCTGGTCGTAGGGGATGCCGCCGATACGGCCGTGCAGCGCGAGGCCGGCGCCGTCGAGGGCGATGTGCGCGTAGACGTAGGGCACCTCGATGTCGAGGTTCCGCGCCTTGATGTTGACGATGCAGAAGGTGGTGACCGTGCCGCGGGGACCCACTTCCACCTGTTCGGCTGTGGCGACACCACATGTGGGGCACGCACCCCTGGGCGGGACGTACACCTTGCGGCAGGACGGACAGCGCTCGCCCACGGTCCGCCGTCCGGAGAGGGCGGTGATGTAGGCGGACTGTGCGCGGCCGGGCGAGTAGGTGTAGTCGAGGCGGGCGGGGGCGACGATCCCGGTGACCGGGTCCTCGAACTCGCCGCTGTGCGCCTCGGCTCCGGTGTTCTCGCCCGCCTCGCTCGCATCGCCCACCTCGCTCGCCTCGCCCTCGTACGGCTCGAAGCAGGCGATGTCCGTGATGGCGCCGGAGCGCTCCTCGGCCCAGCGCACGCGCACCCGCATGCCGGTGTGCACGGTGTCGGGGCCGGGCGCGTCCAGGACGTGCAGGAGGGCGGTGTCGGCGCCGTCGAGCCGGACCAGGACCCAGGCGAAGGGGGTGCCGAGGGGCTGGCCGCGGCGCGGTTCGTGGTTCCAGGCCCAGGTGGTGACGGTGCCGGTCGGGGCGACCTCGACAAGCTCGCGTATCTCCTCCGCGGTGACGGGGTCGTACTCCACGGGCGGCACGAGGACGTGGCCGTCGCCGGTCCGCACGCCGAGGACGACACACTCGCGCAGGCCGGTGAGGAAGGCGCTCTGGACCGGGCCGAGGGAACGGGTGAAGGGGAACTCCACGACCAGGGGGGCGCTCAGGACTTCGGGCATCGAAGGCTCTCTCCTTCGCGGGTCAGGCACGCTTGTAGACGGGGGATCGCTTCTCCGCGAAGGCACGGGCGCCCTCCTCGGCGTCCGCTGTGTCGAAGACCGGCCAGCCACGCCCCAGTTCGGCGGCGAGCCCCTCGGTCTCGGTCATCTCCGCGGTCTCGTACACCGAGGCCTTGACGGCCTCGACGGCCAGCGGGCCACAGGCGTTGACCCGCTCGGCGATCTCCAGGGCCTGCTCCAGCGCGGTGCCGTCGGGGACGACATGGCCGATCAGCCCGATGTCCGCCGCCTCGCGGGCGCTGTAGGGCCGTCCGGTGAGCAGCATCTCCAGTGCGTGGGTGCGCGGGATCTGCCGTTGCAGCCGGACGGTCGAGCCGCCGATCGGAAAGAGCCCGCGCCTGACCTCGAACAGGCCGAAGGTCGCGGACTCGCCCGCGACCCGGATGTCGGTGCCCTGCAGGATCTCCGTCCCGCCCGCGACGCAGTACCCCTCGACGGCGGCGATCACGGGTTTGCGCGGGCGGTGGTGGCGCAGCATCGCCTTCCAGTGCAGGTCGGGGTCGGCCTTGAGCCGGTCGCGGTAGTGCTCCCCCGCCATGCCCCGGCCGGCCAGCGCCTTGAGGTCCATCCCGGCGCAGAAGGCGCCCCCCGCCCCGGTGAGCACGATCGAGCGGACCGTGTCGTCCTCGTCTGCCTCCAGCCACCCGTCGTACAGGCCGACGAGCATGGGCAACGAGAGCGCGTTCTTGGCGTCGGGCCTGTTGAGCGTGAGCACCAGTGTGGCACCCTCGCGCCGCACGCTGAGGTGTTCCGTCCCACCCATTGACCGTCTCCCCTCTGAAAGAACGAGAACAGGTTGCAGTAGGCGCGTGGGCACTTCAAGGGTTTTCTGACAGACAGTCAGATTTCTTGGCGCGGACCCTTCCCAGTTGCGGCGCCCTTTGCTCTGATGACCGGCGAACCGTCGGATGCCAGGCACGCCCGCGCGCTGCAACGGGGTCAGGAGGAGCGGTGGAGTACAACCTTGCCGACCTGTTCGAGTCGGTCGTCGACGTGGTGCCGGACCGCGAGGCGCTCGTGTACATCGACCACCCCGGCACGGGCGCGGAGCGCCGGCTCACCTACGCGGAGCTGGACACCGCCGCCAACCGCATCGGCCACCATCTGATCGACAGCGGGATCCGCCCCGGCGAGCACCTCGGCCTCCACCTCTACAACGGGATCGAGTACCTGCAGACGGTGCTCGCCTGTCTGAAGGCGCGGATCGTCCCGGTCAACGTCAACTACCGCTATGTGGAAGAGGAGCTGGTGTACCTCTACCGCGACGCGGACCTGGCGGCCCTGGTCTTCGACGCCGAGTTCACCGACCGGGTGGCGGCGGCGCTGCCGCGGGCTCGGAAGCTGCGGCACGTGGTGCGGGTGGGGAGCCCGGCACCGGGGGCGCGCGAGGTACCGGCCGTGGCGTTCACGCAGGCCGAGGCGGCGGGGTCGCCCGAGCGCGGCTTCCCCGCACGCTCGGCGGACGACCAGTTCATCATCTACACGGGCGGCACGACCGGGATGCCCAAGGGTGTGATGTGGCGCCAGGAGGACCTGTTCTTCGCGGGGCTGGGCGGCGGGGCACCGACCGGTGAGCCGGTGAAGAAGCCGGAGGAGCTGGCCGAGCGGGTCGCGGCCGGCGGTTCGGGGATCACCTTCTTCCCCACTCCCCCGCTGATGCACGGCACCTCCACCCTCACCGCGTTCATCGGCTTCCACTTCGGGCAACGGATCGTGCTCCACCGCAAGTTCGTGCCGGAGGAGGTGCTGCGGACCGTCGAGCGGGAGAAGGTCACCAGCATGTCGCTGGTGGGCGACGCGATGCTGCGGCCGCTGATCGACGCCCTGAGCGGGCCCATGAAGGGCACCGACTGCTCGTCCATGTTCAGCGTGTCCTCGTCGGGCGCGATCATGTCGGAGACGGTGCGCAGGCAGTTCCGGGAGCTGGTCCCGAACGCCCTGCTGCTGAACAACTTCGGCTCCTCCGAGTCCGGCTTCAACGGCACGGCCACGGACGACTCCGGTCCCGAGCGCGGCTTCCGCATCCGCGTCAACTCCCGTACGCAGGTGGTGGACCCGGCCACCCACGAACCGGTCGCGGTGGGCGAGGTCGGCCGGGTCGCCCAGTGCGGCCACGTACCGCTCGGCTACTACAACGACCCCCGGAAGACCGCGGAGACCTTCTTCGAGAAGGACGGCCGGCGCTGGGTGCTGCTGGGCGACATGGCGACCGTCGACGCGGAGGGCGTCGTCACCGTGCTGGGCCGTGGCTCCCAGTGCATCAACACCGGCGGCGAGAAGGTGTATCCGGAGGAGGTCGAGCAGGCCCTCAAGTCCCATCCGGACGTGTACGACGCGCTCGTGGCCGGGGTGCCGGACACCAAGTGGGGCAATCATGTGGCGGCGGTGGTGCAACTGCGCAAGGGCGCGGACCGGTTGTCCCTGACCGACCTCCAGAATCACTGCCGCGCTCAACTGGCCGGTTACAAGATCCCGCGCCAGCTCGTGCTCACCGAGTCCATCCAGCGGTCGCCGAGCGGCAAGGCGGACTACCGGTGGGCGCGGGAGGTGGCGGTGGCCGCGGACCGGTAGGGCGGCGGCCGGCGGGCCTGAGCGGCGTACTCTGTGCGGGCGGTCGACCCGGTGTTGAACAATCGGTGACGGTCGGCCGTACGGGTGATGACGGGGCCCGGCATCCCGAGCCTGGTCCGCCGCACGAGCACCGGGCCACGCACGGAAGGACCTTCGGGTGTCGCACCTCACACCTCCTCGTCAACTGCCGGACGCCGAGACGGAATCGGGACCGGACGCGAACGCGGACACGGTCACCGACACGGGCACGGACGCCAAGGGGAGCGACGCACCGGACGCAGGGGGCACTCCGGAGGCCGAGCCCGGCCCGCAGGACTTGGCAGGCCCGGAGGACTCAGCAGACCCGCAGGACTCAGCAGGCCCGGAGGACTCAGCGGCCCCGCAGCGCGCCCCCGTCTCCCCCGGCTGGTTCGGCTGGCGCCGCAAGTACCCGCGGGTCGCGCGCGGCGTGTACATCGGGACCACGGTGCTCGCCGCCGCCCTCGTGCTCGGCGCGCTGCTGCTGCCGAACCAGCTCGACCGGCTCACGGTCTCCGCGTTCCTGCGCATCCCCGCGGAAGGAATCCTCCTCGCGGGCCTGCTGCTCGCGCTGCCGCCGCGGCCGAGGCGGGTCACGGCGGTGGTCGCGGGCGTGCTGCTGGGCCTGCTCACCATCCTGAAGTGCATCGACATGGGCTTCTACGAGGTGCTGGTACGCCCCTTCGACCTGGTCCTCGACTGGATCCTGCTCGGCGCAGCCACGGAGTGGACGAGGGAGTCCTTCGGCCGCACCGGCGAACTGTTCGCCATCGCCGCGGTGCTCGTCCTCGTCGTCGCCGTCCTCGTCCTCACGACGCTCGCGATGGTGCGCCTGTCGAACCTGATGGTCCGGCACCGCCCGGTGGCCGCCCGCACCACACTGATCCTCGGCACGGCATGGATCACCTGTGTCACCGTCGGCCTGCAGTTCGGCGACACCCCCATCGCCGCCAAGATCGACGCCGAGCTGATCGACAACCGCGTCCAGCAGGTGCAGGCGGGTCTCCAGGACGCCCGTGTCTTCCAGCGGCAGGCCGCCGTCGACGCCTTCGCGAAGACACCGCCCGACCAGCTGCTCACCGGACTGCGCGGCAAGGACGTGCTGTTCACCTTCATCGAGAGCTACGGCCGTACGGCGATCGACGACCCGGCGATGGCCCCGCGCATCGACGAGGTGCTCAAGGAGGGCACCGCGGGCCTCAAGGCGGCCGGGTTCGAGTCGCGCAGCGGCTGGCTCAGGTCGCCGGTGACGGGTGCCGGCAGCTGGCTCGCCCACTCCACGTTCCTGTCCGGCCTGTGGATCAAGAACCAGCAGCGCTACCGGAACCTGACGTCCAGCGACCGCATGACCCTCACCCGCTACTTCCGCAGGACCGGCGCCTGGAACACGGTCGGCATCGTGCCCGGAGTGCGCCGGGCCTGGCCCGAGGGGAAGTTCTTCGGCCTCGACCACATCTACGACTCCGAGCACCTCGGCTACCACGGCCCGTACTTCAGCTGGACGCCCGTGCCCGACCAGTTCAGCCTGGAGGCGTTCCAGCGGCTGGAGTTCGGCAAGAAGGACCGGGGCCCGCTGATGGCAGAGATCATCCTCGCCTCCAGCCACAACCCCTGGGCGCCCGTGGCCCACATGATCGACTGGAACGACCTCGGCGACGGCTCGGTCTTCGAGCAGATCAAGAAGGAGGGC
This sequence comes from Streptomyces sp. NPDC050625, assembly GCF_040654755.1. NCBI lineage: Bacteria > Bacillati > Actinomycetota > Actinomycetes > Kitasatosporales > Streptomycetaceae > Streptomyces > Streptomyces sp. NPDC050625. The sequence continues at coordinate 158,109 of NZ_JBFAIQ010000015.1, read as the reverse complement.
AAGGACCCCAAGGAGGTCTGGAAGAACGCGGAGAGCGTGCGCACGGAGTACCGGGGCGCCATCGAGTACTCGCTGCGCAGCCTGACCGGGTTCATGGAGCGGTACGGCGACAAGAACACGGTCCTGGTCTTCCTCGGCGACCACCAGCCCGTGCCGACCGTCACCGCCGGCAGCACCAGCCGCGAGGTGCCGGTCACGATCGTCGCCCATGACCCGAAGGTCCTGGACCGGATCTCCGACTGGGGCTGGACCGAGGGGCTCAAGCCGGCCAAGGACGCGCCCGTCTGGGCGATGAACAAGTTCCGCGACCGCTTCATGACGGCGTACGGCCCAAGCGCCGGCTGATCCCCCTCACCGGCTCAGGAAGGCGACGGCTCACCGGTCCGGGAACGACCACTCACCGGTCCAGAAAGGCGACGACCCGGCGTACGAACCACTCCGGGTCGTCCACCCACGGGTGGTGCCCGGCGCCGGGCTGGACGGTGAGCTCGGCGTTCGGGAAGGCCTCGGCGGTGCGGCGGGCCAGGTCGGGGCGGGGGCCGCCGTCGAGTTCGCCCGCGTGCACGAGGACCGGGGCGGTCAAGGCGGTGAGTGCGGCGCGGGTCGCGTCCGGGTCGAAGGCGCCGTCGGCGAAGTAGTGCCCCTCCGCCTCCTCGTTGGTCTGTTCCTCGGTCGCCGCGTCGAGGGCACGGGCGGCGTCGTCCCAGCGGCCGAAGTAGAAGGGGGCGAGCGCCGGGTCGAAGTCGGCCTGCCCCGTCAGCCAGGCCTCCAGCGCCGGGAACCCCTTCTCGAACCAGGGCTCGTGCGCGCGCAGCCGGGCCGCGGCCAGCCGGTCGTCGACGGTGGCCGGCATACCGAGGGCCGACGGATTGGGGGTGATCAGCGCGAGCCGCCGCACCCGTGCCGGATACCGTGCCGCGTACAGGATCGCCAGGCTCCCGGCCGCCGAGTGCGCGAGCAGATCCATATGCTCCAGCCCCATGTGGGCGCGCAATGCCTCCACGTCGTCGACCATGTGGTCGCAGCGGTACGTCGCCGGATCAGCCGGGACCGCGGAGTCGCCGGTCCCCCGCAGGTCGAGCAGGCTCAGTCGGCGGTGGGCGGTGAGTCCCCCCAGGTCGCCGAGGTAGACGGAGGCCCGCATCGGTCCCCCGGGCAGGACGACGAGGGGTTCGCCCGTGCCGCGCAGGTGATAGGCGAGCTGGGTCCCGTCGGGTGCGGTGAAGGTCGGCATGCCGTCGATCATCGGGGTGGACCGGGACCGGCCGCAACGAAGTTACTTCGGAGCCCGACCGGGCGGAAAATCGTGGTGGAGCTCTTGCCCGGGCATCGGCGGCCTGGATTACTGATCCCGGGTGGGGCGACCGAATGATCGGTAGCCCGGATCGATGTGCTCGGCGAGGGAGAGGTGTCCCATGGCTGATGGTGCGACGGAGCTGCTCGACGCGGGGGAACGGCTCGACGCGGAGGCACTCGCGGCACTGCAGCTGGAACGGATGCGCGCCTCCCTGCGGCACGCCTACGAGCACGTGCCCTTCTACCGGGAGTCCTTCGACAAGGCCGGGGTCCGGCCGGAGGACTGCCGCTCCCTTGCCGACCTGGCCCGCTTCCCCTTCACCACCAAGGCCGACCTGCGGGAGAACTATCCGTACGGGATGTTCGCCGTGCCCCGGGACCGTATTCGCCGGATCCACGCGTCGAGCGGCACCACGGGACGCCCCACGGTGGTCGGCTATACGGAGAACGACCTTGCCATGTGGGCGGACATGGTGGCGCGCTCGATCAGGGCGGCGGGCGGCCGCCCCGGCGACACGGTGCATGTGGCCTACGGCTATGGGCTGTTCACGGGCGGTCTGGGCGCCCACTACGGTGCCGAGCGGCTGGGCTGTACGGTCGTCCCCGCGTCCGGCGGTATGACGGCCCGCCAGGTCCAGCTGATCCAGGACCTCCGGCCCGGAATCATCATGGTCACCCCGTCGTACATGCTCACCCTGCTCGACGAGTTCGAACGGCAGGGCGTCGACCCGCGCGGGACCTCGCTGCGGGTCGGCGTGTTCGGTGCCGAGCCGTGGACGGAGGAGATGCGGCGCGAGATCGAGGAGCGGTTCGCGATCGACGCCGTCGACCTCTACGGGCTCTCCGAGGTGATCGGGCCGGGTGTCGCCCAGGAGTGCGTGGAGACCAAGGACGGACTGCACATCTGGGAGGACCACTTCTTCCCGGAGGTCGTGGACCCGATCACGGGCGAGGTGCTCCCGGACGGCGAGGAGGGCGAGCTGGTCTTCACCTCGCTCACCAAGGAGGCGATGCCGGTGGTCCGTTACCGGACCCGTGACCTGACCCGGCTGCTGCCCGGCACGGCGCGGGTGTTCCGGCGTATGCAGAAGGTGACCGGGCGCAGTGACGACATGGTGATCGTGCGCGGGGTCAACCTGTTCCCGACCCAGATCGAGGAGATCGTGCTGCGCACCCCGGGCGTCGCGCCGCACTTCCAGCTGCGCCTCACCCGGGAGGGCCGCCTCGACGCGCTCACGGTACGGGCTGAGGCACGCCCCGGCGCGACACCCGAGGCACGGGAGGAGGCCGCGCGGGTCGTCGCCGCGGCCGTGAAGGACGGGATCGGCGTGTCCGTGGGCGTCGAGATCGTCGAACCGGAGTCGCTGGAGCGCTCGGTGGGCAAGATCCGCCGGATCGTGGACCTGCGTCCGCGGTAGGTGCCGTCGCGGGTCGGCGGTCAGCCCCCGAAGCGGTCGCGCAGCTCGCGCTTGAGGATCTTCCCGCTCGCGTTGCGCGGCAGCGCGTCCACGAACAGCACCCGTTTGGGCGCTTTGAAGGATGCCAGCTGCTCGCGTGCGTGGGCGATCAGCTCGGCCTCGGTGACCTCGCCGCGCGGCACGACGACCGCCGTGACGGCCTCGATCCACCGCTCGTCGGGGAGGCCGATCACGGCGGCCTCGGCGACCGCCTCGTGGGTGTACAGGGCGTCCTCGACCTGCCGTGAAGCGATCAGCACTCCACCGGAGTTGATGACGTCCTTCACCCGGTCGACGATGGTGAAGTAGCCGTGCGCGTCCCGCACCGCGAGGTCGCCGGAGTGGAACCAGCCGTCGCGGAAGGCGGCCGCGGTCTCCTCGGGCTTGTCCCAGTAGCCCTCGCACAACTGCGGTGAGCGGTAGACGATTTCACCGGGCGTGCCGTCGGGCACCTCCTCGCCGTCCTCGTCCACCACCCGCGCGTCCACGAACAGCACGGTGCGGCCGCAGGAGTCCAGCCTGCCCTTGTGCTCGTCGGGTGCCAGCACCGTGGCCAGGGGGCCGATCTCGCTCTGGCCGAAGCAGTTGTAGAGCGCGAGCGCGGGCAGCCGTTCGCGCAGCCGCTCCAGCACGGGCACCGGCATGATCGACGCCCCGTAGTACGCCTTGCGCAGACCGCTCAGGTCCCGGGTCGCGAAGTCGGGCCGGTTCGACAGCGCGATCCACACGGTGGGCGGCGCGAACAGGCTGTCCACGCGCCCGTCCTCGATCAGGTCGAAGAGCGTGTCCCCGTCCGGTGCGTCGAGGATGATGTTGGTCGCGCCGATCGCCAGGCAGGGCAGCAGGAACACATGCATCTGGGCCGAGTGGTACAGCGGCAGCGCGTGCACGGGCCGGTCGCCGGCGCTCAGGTCGAGGGCGGTGATGGCGCTCAGGTACTCGTGCACCAGGGACCGGTGGGTCATGATCGCGCCCTTGGGGAGCGCGGTGGTGCCCGAGGTGTAGAGCAGCTGCACGAGGTCCTCGGTGCGCGGTTCGGGACCGTCGTACGGCTGTGCCGTCGCGAGTCCCGCGAGGAGCGAGTCGTCGGCGTCCCGCAGCGGCAACACCCGTACGTCCTCGGGCAGCCGGCCGGCGAGGTCGGGGTCGGCCAGCACGAGCGTGCTGCCCGACTGGCCGACGATGTACGCGAGGTCGTCGCCGGTCAGGTTCTGGTTCACCGGCACGTGCACGAGGCCCGCCCGGGCGCAGGCGAGGAAGGCGATGAGGTAGGCGTCGGAGTTGTGGCCGTAGGCGCCGACCCGGTCGCCGGGGGCGAGGCCCTGGGCGAGGAGCACTCCCGCCGCGCGGGAGACGGCGTCGTCCAGTTCCTCGTACGTCCAACTGCGCTCGCGGTACTCCACCGCGACGCGCGCGGGGGTGCGCCGGGCGCTGCGCCGCAGCACCCCGTCGACCGTGCTGCCCTGTCCCTGCGTCATGGCACATGATCCTCTGTCCCCCGCTCGAGGAGGTCAAGAACCCGGGAGCCCGGACACATACCCGTTGGTACGCTCAACCGCTCCTTCCCTCAATGACGTTGGGAGGTACGATGCGCATCCGCTTGAAACGGCTCGCCGTCACGGCCGCCGCAGTGCTCACCGCCACCGCCGCCCTGCCGGCGGCGTCCGCGCAGCCGGCGCAGCGACAGGAACACCCGTCGCACGGGGGCCTGTCCGCCGTCATCCGTTACACCGAGTACGGCATCCCGCACATCCTCGCGAAGAACTACGCCGGCCTGGGCTTCGGCACCGGCTGGGCGCAGGCCGCCGACCAGGTGTGCACGCTGGCGGACGGTTTCGTGACCCTGCGCGGGGAACGCTCACGGTACTTCGGACCGGACGCGGCCACCGATCTCTCCCTCTCCTCGGCCACGACGAACCTCGCCAGTGACCTCTACTTCCGCGGGGTGCGGGACGCCGGGACGGTAAACGGGCTGTTCGCCGAGCCGGCGCCGCTCGGCCCGACCGGCGAGGTGCGGGACTTGATGCGCGGCTTCGCGGCCGGCTACAACGCCTGGCTGAGGAAGCACCGGATCAGCGATCCGGCGTGCAAGGGCGCCGCATGGGTCGGGCCGATCACCACGCTCGACGTGGCCACCCGCAGCTACGCCCTCGCCGTCCTCGGCGGCCAGGGCCGCGCCGCGGACGGGATCACCGCCGCACAGCCACCGGCCGGCACGATGCCCACGACCGGCGCCCCGGACGCGGCCGCCACCGCCCGGGCCGCCCGTGCGCTGCTGTCCGCCGACAACGCCGACATGGGCTCGAACGCGGTCGTCTTCGACGGCGCCACCACGGCGAACGGCCGTGGTCTGCTCCTGGGCAATCCGCACTACCCGTGGCAGGGCGGACGCCGCTTCTGGCAGTCGCAGCAGACGATCCCCGGAAAGCTGAACGTCATGGGCGGCTCGCTGCTCGGCTCGGCCACGATCTCCATCGGGCACAACTCCCATGTGGCCTGGAGCCATACCGTCTCCACGGGCGTCCCGCTCGATCTGGAGCAGCTCACCCTGGATCCGTCCGACCCGACGGTCTATCTCGTCGACGGCACCCGGGAGCACATGACCCGGCGGACCGTCACGGTCCCGGTCGCGGGCGGAGCGCCGGTGACCCGGACCCAGTGGTGGACGCGGTACGGCCCGGTGGTCACCTCGCTCGGCGCCACGGTGCCACTGCCCTGGACGTCGACGACGGCGTACGCGCTGAACGACCCGAACGCGGCGAATCTGCGTTTCCCCGACACGGGGCTCGCCTTCAGCAAGGCCCGCAGCACGGCCGACGTCCTCGCGGCGGTCGAGCGGACGCAGGGCCTGCCCTGGGTGAACACGTTCGCCGCCGACTCCGCGGGGCACACGCTGTTCACCCAGGCGCAGGTGCTCCCGCGCATCACCGACGAGCTGGCGCGGCGCTGTTCCACGGCGCTCGGCAAGGTCACCTACCCCTCGTCCGGGCTCGCGGTCCTCGACGGCTCGCGCGGCGACTGCGCGCTCGGCAGCGACGCCGACGCCGTGCAGCCGGGGATCTTCGGGCCCGCGCGCATGCCCGCGCTCCGGGACGCCCCGTACGCGGAGAACTCGAACAACAGCGCCTGGCTGACCAATGCGGACCGGCCGCTGACCGGGTACGAGCGGATCTTCGGCGACATCGGCACGCCCCGCTCGCTGCGCACGCGCGGCGCGCTGGACGACGTCGCCGCGCTGGCCCGGCGGGGTCGTCTGACCGTGGCCGATCTGCAGCGGCAGGAGTTCGCGAACCGGGTGACCGCGGGGAACCTGATCGCGAACGACACGGCGAAGGCGTGCGCGGCCCTGCCCGGCGGCACGGCGACGGACAGCTCCGGCAAGGCCGTCGACGTGCGCGAGGCGTGCGGGGTGCTGGCGGCCTGGGACCGCACGGCGCACAGCGGGAGCCGGGGCGCACTGTTGTTCGACCGGTTCTGGAGGAACCTGACGGCGGACGTGCCGCCGGCGCAGCTGTGGAAGGTGCCGTTCTCCACGGCGGACCCGGTGCACACGCCGAACACCCTGAACACGGCCGCGCCGGGCTTCACCACGGCCCTCGCCGACACGGTCGCCGCACTGCGCGCGGCCGGTGTCGCCCTCGGCTCCCCGCTGGGCGAGCGTCAGTACGTCGTGCGTGACGGGCGGCACATACCGGTGCCGGGCGGCACCGAGTCGCTCGGCGTGTGGAACAAGGTCGAGCCCGTGTGGGACGCGGCCCAGGATGCCTATACCGAGGTGAGCTTCGGCTCCAGCTACATCCAGGCGGTGGGCTGGGACGGCGGCCCCTGCCCGGTGGCCCGCACGCTGCTGACGTACTCGCAGTCCTCGAACCCGAACTCGTCCCACTACAGCGACCAGACCCACCTGTACTCCCAGGAGCGGTGGGTGACGTCGCGGTTCTGCGAGAAGGACATCCTGTCGTCGCCCTCGCTGAGCGTGGTGAGGGTTTCCGACCGCTGACGGCCCCGAGGGTGTGGTCCCGGCCCTCATGGGGCGGGACCACACCCTTTCGTCTGACAGCCGGTGTCGCTCACACGGGTCGTGTGCGGCCCTCCCAGTAGGGGTCCCGCAGCCGTCGCTTGTACAGCTTGCCGTTGGGGTCGCGCGGCATCTCGGCGATGAAGTCGATGCTCCTGGGCCGTTTGTAGCCGGCGAGCCGCTGCGCGCAGTGGCCGAGGAGGGCGGCGGCGAGGTCCGGCCCGGGCTCGTGTCCCGGGGCGGGCTCCACGACGGCCTTGACCTCCTCGCCCCAGTCGTCGTGCGGGATGCCGAAGGCGGCGGCGTCGGCGACTGCGGGATGGGCGAGCAGCGCGGACTCGATCTCGGCGGGATAGATGTTGACCCCACCCGAGATGATCATGTCGATCTTGCGGTCGCGCAGGAAGAGATAGCCGTCCTCGTCGAGACAGCCGAGGTCGCCGACGGTGAAGAAGTCACCGATGCGGTTCTTCCTCGTCTTGGCCTCGTCCTTGTGGTACGAGAAGCCGCCGGTGTTCATCTTCAGGTAGACGGTGCCGAGTTCACCGGGCGGGAGCCGGTTGCCGTCGTCGTCGAAGATCGCGAGCTCGCTGATCGGCCAGGCCTTGCCGACGGTGCCGGGCTTCTTCAGCCAGTCCTCGGCGGTCGCGAAGGCACCGCCGCCCTCGCTGGCCGCGTAGTACTCCTCCACACAGTGCCCCCACCAGTCGATCATGGCTCGTTTCACATGGTCGGGGCAGGGGGCGGCACCGTGGATGGCGTGCCGCATGGATGAGACGTCGTACGCCTGCCTGGTGTGTTCCGGGAGTGCGAGGAGCCGGTGGAACTGTGTCGGGACCATATGGGTGTGCGTGCACCGGTGGGTGTCGATGAGACGGAGCATCTCCTCGGGGGTCCACTTGTCCATCAGCACCAGCCGGTGGCCGATGTGCAGGGACGCGCCCGCGAACTGGAGCACGGCCGTGTGGTAGAGCGGTGAGCAGACGAGGTGCACGTTGTCGTCGTACGGCTTGATGCCGAAGATGCCGAGGAAGCCGCCGAGGTAGGCCTCCTCGGGGGTCTTGCCGGGCAGGGGGCGGCGGATGCCGCGCGGGCGGCCGGTGGTGCCCGAGGTGTAGTTCATGACCCAGCCGAGGGTGCGGTCCGCGGGCGCCGACCCGCTCTGCCCGTCGAGGAGTTCGGCGTACGGCCGGAAACCCTCCACGTCGCCGACCGCGTACCGGTGGGTGGCGGGCAGGCCGGCCTCGTCGGCCGCGTGCCGGGCGGGTCCGGCGAACCGTTCGTGGGCGATCAGCACCTTCGCGCCGGAGTCGGAGACGATCCAGGCGATCTCCGGGCCGACGAGGTGGTGGTTGACGGGGACGAGGTAGAACCCGGCCTGGCTGGCGGCGAGGTAGGCGATGAAGAACTCGACGCCGTTGGGCAGCACGACCGCGAAGGCGTCGCCGCGTTCCAGGCCCGCGGCACGCAGGCCGTGCACCAGCCGGTTGGCGGCGGCGTGCAGCCGGCCGGCGGTCCACTGCTCGCCGTCGGGGGCGACGAGGATCATGCGGTCGGGGTGCCGGGCGGCCTGGGCCCAGAAGCCGACGGGGGGTGTGGTCACGGCCGGCCGCTCCTTCCGGCGATGCGGTTGATGCGGTCGACGGCCCGCTCGAAGCCCCGGGTGAGGTCGTCGAAGACGGCCTGGACGCTGCGTCGACTCGTCATCCGGCCGACGATCTGGCCGACGGGTGTGCCGAGCAGCGGCTCGACCTCGTACTTCTGGATGCGGGAGACCGCCTCGGCGACCAGCAGGCCCTGCAGGGGCATGGGCAGGGTGCCGGGCCCGCCCGGGTCGTCCCAGGCGTCGGTCCATTCGGTACGGAGCTGACGTGCGGGCTTCCCGGTCAGGGCGCGCGAGCGGACGGTGTCGCCGGATCCGGCGGCGAGGAGCTTGCGCGTCAGCGCGGGCGAGTGGAGGTCGGCTTCTGTGGTGGTCAGCCATATGGAGCCCAGCCACACACCCTGGGCGCCGAGGCTCAGGGCGGCCGCCACCTGTTGTCCGCTGCCGATCCCGCCCGCGGCCAGCACCGGCAGCGGGTCGACGGCGTCGACGACCTCGGGAGTCAGCACCATGGACGCGATCTCGCCGGTGTGGCCGCCCGCCTCGTAGCCCTGGGCCACGACGACGTCGATGCCCGCCTCCTGGTGCTTGCGGGCGTGCCGGGCACTGCCCGCGAGCGCGGCGACGAGCACACCCCGGTCGTGGGCACGGGCCACCACGTCGGCGGGCGGGGAGCCGAGGGCGTTGGCGAGCAGTGCGATCGGATAGTCGAAGGCGACGTCGAGCTGGGTGCGGGCGACCTGCTCCATCCAGCCGGTGATGCGCCACCCGGCGGCCTCGCCCTCGGCGAGTTCGGGCACGCCGTACTTGGTGAGGGTGTCCCGGACGAACTGCCGGTGTCCTTCGGGGATCATCGCCTCGACGTCCGCCTCGGTGACGCCCTCGACCTTCTTCGCGGGCATGACGACGTCCAGGCCGTAGGGCCGGCCGTCGACGTGCGCCTCGATCCAGTCGAGATCGCGTTTGAGGTCGTCGGGGGCCGTGTAGCGGACCGCGCCGAGCACTCCGAAGCCGCCGGCCCGGCTGATGGCCGCGGCGACGGCGGGGAACGGCGTGAAGCCGAAGACGGCGTGCTCGACTCCCAGTTGCTTGCTCAGCTCCGTCTGCATGGGCGCAGGATGCCGCAGTCCTCCGGACGACGGAAGAGGTTTTCTGATGCTCCGTCAGATTTCTGGTTCCGGCTCCCGCGCCACCGCGGTACACGCACGCCTCATTGACACATCCCGCCCCCGACAGGAAGGTTTCATGATGACCGATGAGGTGGCCCACAGACTCACCCGCCGTCGACTCGGCGCCCTGACCCTCGGCGGCGCCCTCGCCCTCGCGTCCTTACCCGCCGGTCCGGCCGAAGCCGTTCCCGCGTCCGGCGGCCATCACCCCACCCTGCGCCATGGATCGCCGGAGCGCGCCGGACTGCTCCCGGAGCATCTGCGCCAACTGGTCGCCGACGCCGAGGCGTTCCTCGGCCCGTCCCCCAAGCACCCGTGGTACGCGGGCGCCGTCCTGCTCGCCGGGCGCGGCGGCACGGTGGCCCTGCACCGGCCCATCGGCATGGCGGTGCGCTACGCGGCGTACGACGAGAAGACCGACACGGGTGTCGAGTTCCCGCCCGGACAGCAGATCCCCATGACCGAGGACACGGTCTTCGACCTGGCCTCCGTCTCCAAGCTGTTCACCTCGCTCCTCGCCGTGCAGCAGATGGAGCGGGGCACGCTGGAACTGGAGGCGACGGTCGCCTCGTACGTCCCCGAGTTCGGGGCGGCCGGCAAGCAGGACATCACGATCCGTCAACTGCTCACCCACACATCCGGTTTCCGCGCCTGGATCCCGCTCTACAACGCGCCGACGCACGAGGAGCGGCTCCGGCTCATCTGGAACGAGGCGCCGCTCAACCCACCGGGCACCAAGTACCTCTACTCGGACCTGAACCTGATCTCCCTCCAGCTGGTGCTGGAACGCGTCACGGGCCGCGCCCTGGACGTCCTTCTGCACGAAGAGATCACCGCACCCCTGGGCCTGAGCCGCACCCGCTACAACCCGCCCGCCTCCTGGAGGCCCGGGATCGCGGCGACGGAGGACGCCCGCAGGCCCTGGTCCGGCCTCGACCGGGGGCTGGTGTGGGGCGAGGTGCACGACGAGAACGCGTACAGCCTCGGCGGTGTCGCGGGCCACGCGGGGGTGTTCTCCTGCGCCTGGGACCTCGCGGTCCTCGGCCGGACGCTGCTGAACCGCGGCGTGTACGGGCGCACGCGCATCCTCGCCCCGGAGTCGGTGGACCTGATGTTCACCGACTTCAACTCGGCCTTCCCGGGCGACGAGCACGGGCTCGGCTTCGAGCTCTACCAGCACTGGTACATGGGCGCGCTGGCCACCCCGCGCACGGCCGGCCACACCGGCTTCACCGGCACCTCGCTGGTCCTCGACCCCACGACCGACTCCTTCCTGGTCGTGCTCGGCAACTCGGTGCACCCCGTGCGCAGTTGGCGCTCCGGCTCGGCTCCGCGGGTGGCCGCGGGCAACAACCTGGCGCGTGCCGTCCCGGTCCGCCCGGCGCAGGGCCGTACGGCATGGTTCTCCGGCATGGCGAGCAACGCGACCGCGACGCTCGCCCTCCCCGCGCTCGACACCTCCTGCGGCACCGCCCGCCTGCGCTGTGCCCTGTGGTGGGACACCGAGCCCGGTTCGGACGTGCTCGTGCTGGAGTCCACCGCGGACGGCGGCGCCACCTGGCAGCCGGTCGCGTTCACCACCACCCGCCACGGCGAGGACCCCGAGGAGCACCCGGCCGGTACGGCCACGGGCTGGTCCGGCCGCGTCTGGCACCGGCTGACGGCGCCCCTTCCGGCGGCCGGGCAGCTCGTCCTGCGCTGGCGCTACGCCACCGACCGGCTCTACGTCGGCCGCGGCGCGTACGTCGACGCCCCGCGCGTGGAGGCCTCCGGAACCGTGCTGTTCGACGAGGCCCGGCCCGCGGACGCGGCACGCGTCACGGCGGCCGGGTGGGCTCCGTCAACCGACTAGGAGACGGCTGTGACAACCGGCTGGTAGAAGCCGGTGGCGGACGGCTCCAGCCAGGTGACGTCGGTGAAGCCGGCGGTGGTCAGCGCCTCCGTCAGCCGGCCGCGGGTCAGGGCCCGGTAGGCGGTGCGCCGGACCCGGACCTCCCAGCCGGTTCCGGTGGGCAGCAGCTGGAAGTGTTCCAGGTCGTAGCGCTCACCGTCGTCGTACCAGTGCCACAGCTGGAAGGTGACCACCCGCCCGTCGCCCCTCCCGGAGACCTGGGGCGGCGTGGAGACCGGGCGGTCGCGGCGGAGTTCGTCGTAGTCCCGCACGGTGATCACCACGAGTCCCCCGTCCCGCAGGACCCGTCGCATGCCCGCCAGGGCCGCGTCGAGGTCCTCGTCGGTGAGCAGGTGCGGGAGCGAGTTGTCGGCGCACACGACCACGTCGAAGGCGGCGGAGCCGAACGGCAGGGCGCGCATGTCGGCCGCCGCGGCCGGCAGCGCGGCGCCACGGGCGGTGGCTTCGGCGGCGGCCCGGGAGACGGCGACCGGGCTCAGGTCGGTGCCGGTGACGTGGTGGCCGCGCAGGGCGAGCCCGATCGCCTGGGTGCCGATCCCGCAGGCACAGTCCAGGATCCGGTGCGGCCCCGGGCCCAGCCGGGCGCGGACGAGACCGTCCAGCGCGGTGGCCTGGCGGGCCATGCTCGCGTCCCAGTCCGGGAAGATCAGGTGGTAGTCGGGGGCGAGCCGGTCGTAGAAGTCACGGACCGAGGGCGGGACCGAAGGTGTCTCGGACATGGGCCGTCACTCCCGCTCCAGCACCGCCATCGCCGCGTTGTGCCCCGGCACCCCGCTCACCCCTCCGCCGCGCACCGCGCCCGCCCCGCACAGCAGGATGTTGCCGTGCCGGGTCTCCACGCCCCAGCGTCCGGTCTCCTCCTGGGCGTAGGGCCAGGACAGGTCCCGGTGGAAGATGTTGCCGCCGGGCAGCCGCAGGTCGCGTTCGAGGTCGAGCGGGGTCTTCGCCTCGATGCAGGGCCGGCCCTCGGCATCGGTCGCGAGGCAGTCGGCGATCGATTCGGCGAGATGGGCGTCGAGCTGCGCGAGCGTGGACTTGAGGAGTTCGTCGCGTACCGCGTCGTTGTCCCGGTCGAAGAGCCGTGCGGGCGTGTGGAGGCCGAAGAGGGTGAGGGTCTGGTAGCCCGCGTCGACCAGGTTCCGGCCGAGGATCGTGGGGTCGGTGAGGGAGTGGCAGTAGATCTCGGACGGCGGTGCCGCCGGGAGCTCACCGGACGCGGCCTGGGCGTGGGCCGCGGCCAGCTGTTCGTAGCCCTCGGCGATGTGGAAGGTGCCGGCGAAGGCCTCGCGCGGGTCGACGGAGCCGTCGCGCAGCCTCGGCAGCCGCTTGAGCAGCATGTTCACCTTCAGCTGGGCGCCTTCGGCGGGCGCCGGCGCCGGGTCGCCGGTCAGAGCGGCGAGTTCCTGCGGCGAGGCGCCCACGAGGACGTGCCGGGCGGTGGCGATGCCCTCGCCGTCGGCCGTGCGGTGGGTGACCTCGGCGCTCTGCCCGTCCGTCTGGATCCGTACCGCCTCGTGCCCGGTCGCGATGACCGCGCCCGCGGCGCGTGCGGCGGCGGCCAGCGCGTCGGTCAGGGCGCCCATGCCGCCGACGGGCACGTCCCAGGCGCCGGTGCCGCCGCCGATGACGTGGTACAGGAAGCACCGGTTCTGCCGCAGGGAGGGGTCGTGTGCGTCGGCGAAGGTGCCGATCAGTCCGTCGGTGAGGACCACGCCCCGCACCAGGTCGTCGGTGAAGTTCCGCTCGATCGCGGCACCGATCGGCTCCTCGAACAGGGCCCGCCAGGCGTCCTCGTCGTCGATGCGGCGGCGCAGTTCGTCACGGGTGGGCAGCGGTTCGGTGAGGGTGGGGAAGACCCGCTGGGCGACCTGGCCGGTCATGCCGTAGAAGCGCTGCCAGGCCTCGTACTCGCGGCTGCCGCCCGTCAGCCGGGCGAAGGCCTCGCGGGTGCGCCGTTCGCCGCCGCCGACGAGCAGTCCGGTCGGCCGTCCGTCCCGTTCGACCGGGGTGTACGACGAGATGGTGCGCCCACGGACCCGGAAGGCGAGGCCCAGGTCCCGCACGATCTTCTTGGGCAGCAGGCTGACCAGGTAGGAGTAGCGCGACAGACGGGCGTCGACACCGGCGAAGGGGCGGGTCGACACGGCGGCGCCGCCGGTGTGCTCCAGGCGCTCCAGTACGAGCACGGACTTGCCGGCCCTGGCCAGATAGGCGGCCGCGACCAGGCCGTTGTGGCCGCCGCCGACGATGACGGCGTCGTACGTCCGGGATCCCTCGTGTGCAGGCATGGTTCTTCGTAACACGTGATGATCTACGGCTGCCAGAGGCATGCCGTGCCTGCCCCGGCTCAGCGTCCGCCGGACGCGCGCTGCTGGCGCAGCACCGCCACCCGGCGGTACAGCTCGACGGCCTCGGCGCCGCGGCCGAGCTGCTCCAGGCAGTGGGCCTCGTCGTTGCGGCTGGCCAGGGTGTCGGGGTGGTCGGGGCCCAGCACGCGTTCGCGGGCGCCGGCGACCCGGCGGTACTCGGTCAGCGCGTCCGGCCAGCGGCCGAGCCAGCCGAGGCTCACGGCGACCTCGCGGCGGCTGACGAGGGTGTCGGGGTGCTCGGGGCCGAGGACGCGCTCACGGATGGCGCAGACGTCGCGGGACTCGGCGAGGGCCTCCTCCCAGCGGCCGAGGCGGCCCAGGTTGACCCCGAGGCCGTGGCGGGCGCGCAGGGTCTCGGGGTGGGCGGCGCCGTGGACTCGGGTGCGGTCGTCGATCAGCTCGCGGTACAGCTCGAGGGCGTCCGTGCTGCGGCCGAGGCGGCCGAGGCTGATGCCGACCTCGTAGCGGGCGGCGAGGGTGTCGGCGTGGTCGGGGCCGAGGGCCTGGGCGCGGGCCTCGGCGACCTCGCGGTAGGTGCGCAGGGCCTCCTCCCAGCGGCCCAGCTGGCCGAGCGCGTAGGCGACTTCGTAGCGGGTCACCAGGGTGTCGGGGTGGTCCGGGCCGAGCACCCGGGCGCGTGCGGCGGCCACCTCGTGGGCCATGCGGTACGAGTCGTCGAGGCGGCCGAGTCTGCTGAGGTTGAAGGCGAGGTTGTGGCGGCAGCGCAGGGTGTCGGGGTGGTCCGGGCCCATGGTGCGCTCCCGGGCGGCCAGCACCGAGGTGTATGTCTGGTGGGCGTCGAAGTGGCGGCCCAACCGGCCGAGCACATAGGCCATTTCCTGGCGGGCGGCGAGCGTGTCGGGGTGGTCGGCGCCCAGCACCCGCTCTCTGGCGCGGGCGACCTCGGTGTACTCGCGCAGGGCGTCGGCGGCGCGGCCGGTGCGGCTGAGGGTGAAGGCGATCTCGTAGCGGCTGGCGAGCGTGTCGGGGTGGTCCGGGCCGAGCAGGCGGGTGCGCTCGGCGGCGACCGCGCGGTGCACGTCGCCCGCCTCGGGCCAGCGGCCGAGCCGTCCCAGGCTGAGGCCCGCGTTGTGCCGTCCGGCGAGGGCGGTGACGGCCTCGTGGGACGGGGCGGACGGCGCCGGCAGGGGTGCCGGGCCGGTGGCGGGCCGGGCGATCCACTCGCCGGTGAGACCGGCCGCGGCGTCCGGGGGTGTGGTGCGCAGCCCGGCGCCGGTCGCCTTGTGGCCGGTGGTCATGCCCCGGGTCCAGGAGGGCAGGCGGGCCTCGCGGGAGGGGGGCTCGACGGGCAGCAGTCGGGGTTGGGGGCTCACCACGGTCGGCACGTACGCGGGTGTCGTACGGCCGGTGGTGATACGGCGCGCCAACTCACGTGCGTCGTACGGGCGTTGCTCCGGCCGTTTGGCCAGGAGGTCGAGGATGACCTGCTCCAGGTACTCGGGGAGTTCGGCCCGTCGGCCGCGTGGCGGGCTGGGCGGGGTGTCGCGGTGGCCGATGAGGATGGCCCAGGCGTCGCCCAGGTCGAACGGCGGTGCGCCGGTGGCGATTTCGTAGAGCACGCAGCCGAGCGAGTACAGGTCGCTGCGGTGGTCGACCTCGGAACCGCTGATCTGCTCGGGCGACATGTAGTGCGGGGTGCCCATCGCGATGCCGGTGCCGGTCAGCCGGGAGGTGAAGCCGATGTCGTGGCCGAGGCGGGCGATGCCGAAGTCGCAGATCTTCACGGTGCCGTCGGTGAGCCGCATGATGTTCGCGGGTTTCAGGTCGCGGTGCACGATGCCCTGTTGGTGGGTGTAGGCGAGGGCGGCGGCGACCTGGTCGGCGATGTCCACGATGTCGGGGACGGTCAGCGGGTGGTGTTCGTTGTCCTCCAGGAGCTGGCTGAGGTTGCGGCCTTCCAGCAGCTCCATGACGAGGTAGAGGATGCCGTCGTACTCGCCGAAGTCGTGGACGACGGTCACCCCGCGGTGCGAGAGCGCGGCGGCCACCCGGGCCTCACGGCGGAACCGTTCCCGCAGGACGCGGGTGAAGGAGTGGTCGTGGTGCGGGCCGAGCGGCTTGAGGCACTTCACCGCGACATGCCGCCCCAGGGACTCGTCCCGGGCACGCCACACCTCGCCCATCCCGCCCCGCCCGATCAGATCGAGCAGCCGGTACCGGCCCTGGACCAGTCTGGTGTCCGCCATCGTCCGCCGTCGCCCCCGTCGCCGTCCGCCCCTCCCCTGGGGTTGCCGTCAAGGTGCGGCCGCGCCAAGTCGGTCCGATCCGTGACACCCCCCTGCTCGTCCAGTATGGCGGCTTATCGTCCGACTTTGTACGGTGCCGGGCGTGAGTTGGGGCCGAGCCGGGCCATGGCGCGCAGGATGTGTTTGGGCGGCAGCTGCCAGCGCAGACGTGCGGGTATGCAGCGCAGCAGGCGGCCCGTGGCGCGCAGTCGGCGGGTGACCGTGGCGGGTGCGGGGGCCGGTCTGCCGTACAGCTCGTGGGCGTACGGCGGCAGGGAGGCGTACGCCAGATGGGCCACGCGCCGCCAGAGCACCTCGCGCGCCGGGACCAGGAGGGGATGCGTCGGCGGACGGAGCAGGAAGTCGTCCACCTCGAGTGCCTCGGGTCCTGCGGCGAGTTCGGGCCGCACCTTCTCGAAGTACGCGGCCATCTGGGCCCGGTCGGCCGGTACGGCGTCCGGGTCGAGGCCCACCAGCCGGGCACTGATGCGGTGTTCGGCGATGTAACGGTCGGCCTGCGCGTCGGTGAGCGGGTAGCCGGAGCGGCGCATCACGTGCAGATAGGAGTCGATCTCGGCGCAGTGCACCCACAGCAGCAGCTCGGGTTCGTCGACGCCGTACCGCTCCCCGGTGTCCGGATCCGTCGCCCCCAGCCTGCTGTGGATCTTCCGCACCCGGGCGCCCGCCCGCTCGGCGGCCTGCGTCGTGCCGTACGTCGTCGTGCCGACGAAGTCGGCGGTGCGCATCAGCCGGCCCCAGGCGTCCTTGCGGAAGTCCGAGTTCTGCATGACACCGCGCACCGCGCGCGGGTGCAGCGCCTGCAGATAGAGCGCGCGTATCCCGGCGACCCACATCATCGGGTCACCGTGCATCTGCCAGGTCACCGACCGCGGGGTGAACAGCCCCGGGTCACCCGGCCGGAGGTCTTCCACTGCCGCGGACATACTCGCAGGCTAGCGCCGTACCCGTGGCATCCCCAGACCGATCCAGGAGATGATTTCGCGCTGGATCTCGTTGTTGCCGCCGCCGAAGGTGAAGATCACCGCCGAGCGGTAGCCGCGTTCCAGGTCACCGTGGAGGACGGCGCCCGCGGAGCCCTCCTTCAAGGGTCCGGCGGCGGCGACGATCTCCATGAGCCAGGCATACGCGTCCCGGCGGGTCTCGGAGCCGTACACCTTGACCGCGGAGGCGTCCTGCGGGGTGAGCGTGCCCTCCTGGACGGCGGTGACCATCCGCCAGTTGAGGAGCTTCATGGCGTCGAGCCGGGTGTGGGTGCGGGCGAGCCGCCCGCGCACCCAGGGCAGGTCGATCACCCGGCGGCCGTCGGCGAGTTTGGTCTCCATCGCCCAGCGCTGGACGTCCTGCAGGGCGCGGATCGCCATGGTGCCGTGGGCGGCGAGGGTGACGCGTTCGTGGTTGAGCTGGTTGGTGATCAGCCGCCAGCCCTGGTTCTCCTCGCCGACCCGGCGGGTGACGGGGACGCGGATGTTCTCGTAGTAGCTGGCCGTGGTGTCGTGCGAGGCGAGGGTGTTGATGACGGTGCAGGAGTAGCCGGGGTCGGAGGTCGGCACGAGGAGCATGGTGATGCCCTTGTGCGCGGGGGCGTCCGGGTCGGTGCGGACCGCCAGCCACACCCAGTCGGCGGTGTCGCCGTTGGTCGTCCATATCTTCTGGCCGTTGACGATGTATTCGTCGCCGTCCCGTACGGCGCGGGTCTTCAGGGAGGCCAGGTCCGTGCCCGCGTCGGGCTCGCTGTAGCCGATGGCGAAGTCGATCTCGCCGGAGAGGATCCTCGGCAGGAAGTAGGCCTTCTGCTCGTCGGTGCCGAACTGCATGATCGTCGGGCCGACGGTGTTCAGCGCCATCAGCGGCAGCGGTACGCCGGCCTGCGCGGCCTCGTCGAAGAAGATGAACTGCTCCATGGGGGTCAGGCCGCGCCCGCCGTACTCCTCGGGCCAGCCCACACCGAGCCAGCGGTCCGTGCCCAGCCGCCTGATGGTGTCGCGGTAGAACCGCTTCTGCGCGGCCGGGTCGGCGTAGCGGGCGTAGGCGTTGTCCGGCACCAGGTCGGCGAAGTAGGCGCGCAGTTCGGTGCGCAGTCGCTGCTGCTCGGGCGTGTGGTCGAGATGCACGGCGCCTCCAGGCTCGCGATGGCCGGTCCTGACGGCGCACACCGTAGAACGTGTTCCAGAAATTGGGAATGCCGAGCCTCGAACCGGGCAGCGCCGGCGCGCGCCGGTTCGGTGGCTCAGGAGAGCGTCTCGACGAAGTCCGCACAGGCCCGCGCGCAGGCCAGGCACGCCTCGGCGGTCCCGGCGGCATCGAGCCGCCCCTCGAAGGCATGCGCGCATTCGAGGCAGACCGAGCGGCACCACTCCAGCTGGATGCGGATGGCCTTCTCCTCCTGGCTCTCGGCGAGCACCCGGCAGGTCGCGTCGCACACCTCGGCGCACATGACGGCCTGCCGCAGTATCCGCTCCTCCCCGTCGGCCCCGATGGGGATCGTGGCGCTCGCGCCCAGTGCGCACACCCTGGCGCACTCGGTGCACGCCTGCGCGCACGCGAAACGGTCCTCCAGGAACCGGTAGGGCTCCTGGCGGAAATTCGCCGGTGTCACACCCGGCGGGTAACCGGGACCGGTCGGCTCAAACCCCGGACCCGATGTCGCCGTATGCGACCGACGGTCACGGAAGGTGTCTGGTTCACCCCGTTCTGGGCGGGGTATTCCTGTGCTATGAGTACCGCATCCATGCAGCTGGCCGCGGCGAGCGGCCTCATGAGTCTTGTGCTCTTCCTGGTGGCCCTGGCCGTCCTGGCGCTGCTCGCCGGCGGTTTCTGGCTGAACTCCCGGGTCAAGTACCAGGAGTCGCCCCGCCCCCGTCCCGAAGAACAGCCGCATCTGCCGCCCGAGGGCGCGGTGCACGAGGTCCGGGAGAACCGGGAGTCCCAAGAGGTACCCAAGATGCCCGAGGGCGGTCGCCCACTGACCCCGTACGAGCTGAGCAACATCGACACCCGGCCGAGCGCGTCGAAGGACCGCCCGCGCTGGAGCAAGGGTTCGAGCGGCTCGTTCGGCGGCGGCGGGCTGGGCGCCCACTGACCCGACGACTCAGGTGACCTGACCCCCGTCACGACCCCGGTGGGCGGCCGGCCCGGGGCGAACCCGTCCGGTCGGCATCGAGACGTCCGACGTGGGCCATGTTGCCGCGGTCCTCGGGGTCCTCGCTGGGCGTGGCCGTGAACCAGGCGTCCAGGATCTCCTTGAGGACCGGCTCCGAGGTCAGACGCAGACCGAGGGCGAGGACGTTGGCGTCGTTCCAGCGGCGGGCGCCGTCGGCCGTGTACGCGTCCGTGCACAGCGCCGCCCGGACGCCCGGCACCTTGTTCGCGGCGATGGACGCACCCGTACCGGTCCAGCAGCACACGACGGCCTGGTCCGCCCTCCCCGCCGCCACGTCACGGGCCGCCGCCTCGGTACAGACCGCCCACTGCGGATCCGCCCCGGGCTGCAGCGCGCCGTACGTACGCACCTCGTGGCCACGCCGACGCAACTCCCCGACCAGTTGCCGGGCGACGGGTTCGTCCATGTCGGAGGAGACGGAGATCCGCATACTCCCGGAGCCTACGGCCTGTGCGGCGGAGCCTGCCACGGACGGGGGCAAGCACCTCGGCCGGCGACTGCAGGTCCTGAGCCCCGCTTGCCGGGCCATGGCCACCTGCGATGACGCCGAACCGGCCGGCCCGGCTGCGCTCCCCCGGCATCGGCGGCCCCGATGACGACCCGGCCGTGCTCATGGAGCCGACAGGCCCCGACCTTCGCCCGTGGCGCCAGCTCGTGACCGCGGCGAAGCGGGTGATGAACCGGGTGCGGCGGAACGTGCGCGCCTCGGGCGCCGGGGCCGGGACCGACCGGCTGACCGGACTCGGAGCGTCCGTTCTCGTCCGTTCTCGCGCGCCATGACGACGACACGCCCTCGGCCGACCCCGAGGGCAGCGAGTCCTGCCTTTCGGGGTCGGCCGAGGGCGTGGAGGGCCTGTCTACGGGATCAGCCCCGCCCCCCGCTGAGGTTCCGCCACTGCGGACCGATCCGCTTCCACTCCTCGTCCCACTCCGCGAGGCGTCGCCGCAGGAGTTGTCCGCACACCAGCCGGCCGCCGCCCCACACCACGAACCCGACGGCCGGTGCCACGAGCGCACCGGTGACGGCCGCCTGGAGCCAGGACTCCGTGGCGTCGAGGGGCTTGGAGACGAGCCGGCCCGTACCGTCCGTCCACATGGTGACCCGGGAGCCGGCGGCGATGCCCGGGGCGACCTTCGCCCGGTCGGTGTGCACGGAGCCGTCCGCCGCCTTCCAGCGCACCGTCGCCCACACCCTGCTGTCGTCGTATCCACCGGCCGCGGGTGCGGCGTCGACCGAGTTCTCGGTCAGCTCGGCCGAGACGGCGTGGACCTGCGCACGGCGTGCGCTGAGGTTGCCGTCCACCACCATCGCGGCCGCCACGCCCGCGCACACCGCGCCCAGGAGGGCGAGGATCCAGGTGGCGAGCACGACCCAGGCCTCGACGGTGTCGCTGCGGCGGTGCAGCGGATTGCTCCGCCACCTCCAGCGCCAGCGCCGGAACCACACCCCGGTCGCTTTCCTGCGACGTGTCCTCGCCATCGGCCGTCGCCTCCTTCCCGCGCTCCGGCCGTCCTCGGTGTGTCAGACGGGCCGGGCTCCTTCGATGTCCGGAAGGTCGGGGTCGAGGTCCCGGCGGCGGTTCGGTCCGGTGTCTCGGGTCTCACGGAAGGGACCGGCCGCCGTCACGACGTCGCCGGGCACGGCAGGCGCGCCGACGACGTACCAAGTGTCGTGCATGGCGACCTCCAGGGTGCTCAGGTGCCCGCGTACGACATCTTCATCTTCAGCTTGGAGCAGAAGTCCGCCGAGCGCATAGTCCGAACGGCCCCGACCGGTCGGCGGCCCGACGGCTACGCCTCCTCGACGGGGGTGTCGTGGCCCTCCTGCCCGGCCACCGGCACCTGCCACACCAGCGTGGTACCTCCGTCCTCGGGGCTGCGCAACTCCAGACGGCCGCCGAGCTGCCGCGCCCGCTCCTGCATGTTGCGCAGTCCGCTGCGGCGGCCCTCGGGCGGGATGCCCACGCCGTTGTCGGTGACCGTCAGGCACAGCTCGCGTCCGTCGGTCTTCAGGATCACATCCGCGCGGTCGGCACGGGCGTGCCGGGCGATGTTGGTCAGGGCCTCGGAGAGGACGGCGACCGCGTGGTCGGCGGTCTCCCGCGGCACGTCGGTGTCCACCAGGCCCTCCATCCGCACGCTGGGGGCGAATCCCAGCACGGGCGTCGCCTCGCCCACCACCCCTACGACACGGGCGCGCAGACCGGTCCCCGCGGGGCCCTCGCGCGCCTGAAGGCCGAAGATCGTCGATCTTATGATCTTGATGGTCTCGTCCAGGTCGTCCACGGCCCGCAGCACCCGCTCGTTGGCTCCCGCGTGCTCGATGAAACGGCCTGCGCTCTGCAGCGTCATGCCGGTCGCGAACAGCCGCTGGATGGCCAGGTCGTGCAGGTCCCGGGCGATCCGGTCCCGGTCCTTGAGCACCGCGATCGTCTCCGCGTCCCGGCGGCGCTCCGCCAGTTCCATGGCGATCGCCGCCTGCGCCGCGAAGACCTGCAGGGGCTCGGTCTCCTTGCCCGTGAACGGGGTCCGCCCGGTCTCCCTGACCAGCATGACCACGCCGCGGACGCCGCCCTCGCCGGTGCCGATGGGGACCGCCACGGCCGGGCCGAGCCCGGTGAACCGCAGCGGGCCGGCCGAGACGCGTGCGTCGCGGGTGACGTCGTCGCTGGTGACGGCGGCGGCGCCGGTGACCGCCTCGCCCATCAGGGTGCCGTCCTGCGGCAGCACCAGCCCCCGCAGGGCCTCCGCCTGCTGACCGAGGGCCAGTTCCACGCCGAGCGAGCCGGTGTCCGCCATGGGCGTCGCGACCACGGCCAGGGCCGCGCCGGTGATCTCCCTGGCGCGTTCGGCGATCAGGGCGAGGGCCTCGGCCTGACCGGCCCCGGACATCAGGCTGTTGGTGATCTCCGCGTTGGCCCGCAGCCAGCGCTCGCGCAACCGGGACTCCGCGTACAGCCGCGCGTTGTCGATCGCGACACCGGCCGCCACGGCCAGGGTCTGGGTGACCGAGACGTCCTCCTCGTCGAACTGGCCGCCGCCCCGCTTCTCGGTCAGATACAGATTGCCGAAGACCTCGTCGCGCACGCGGATCGGGACGCCGAGGAAGGTGTTCATCGCCGGGTGGTGGGGCGGGAAGCCGTACGACGCCGGGTGCTCCGAGAGCTTCGCCAGGCACAGCGGCTCCGGGTGGCGGATCAGCTCACCCAGGATGCCGTGGCCCTCCGGATACGGGCCGATGCTCGCGATCTGCTCCTCGCTGACACCGACGGTGTAGAAGGCCGACAGCCGCCTGCCGTCGGGCCCGATCACCCCGAGCGCCGCGTACTGGGCGTCGACCAGGGCCGCGGCGGCCTCGACGATGCTCTTCAGGGCCTGTTCCAGGTCCAGTTCCCGGCCGACCGAGAGGACCGCCTCCAGCAGGCTGTGCACCCGGTCGCGTGTGCCGCGGGCCGCGTCCAGACGGGCCTGCAGCTCCTCCAGCAACTCGTCCAGCCTCAGCTGCGGCAGCCGTATCCGCGCCTCCTCGGGGCTTCCCACCTGCGCTCCTCCCGGTCCCCTCTTGCTCATGGACATGGTCCGGTCCGGTCAGGTGCCACGGTAATGGCCGACGAGCGCGGCCTGCACCGGTTCCGGCAGGTCCCCGGTACCGCGGTTCCCGATCTTGCGTGGGCCGTTCGGCCCTTCCGCGGACCGATCGGCACTCCCGTTCGAGCGCGGACCGAGGCACAGTGGGATCAGGAGCGGCACCGATCCCCCGCGGTGTCGCTCCGCTCCTGTGCGCCCGGTCGGCCGGCGGGCGCGGGTGCCGTACGGCGCTCCTCGCGCGTTCCGCGGCGGCGGCCCGGTCCGGCCGGACGTCCGCCGAGGCCGAACGGCCCTAGCGCGACGGCCGCCCGTCCGGCTGCAATGACCTGGCAGAGCCCGCCCGTGGCTTCCGGAGACGCAGAGACGTGAGTGACACTTCCCGACCCAGCCCCCTGCTTCCCGCCGACCACGCCCCGTCGGCGGCCGGAAGGCCGCACCGGAGCGTCGAGATCGGCCGTGCCGAGGCGCTGCGCCTGCTGGGCAGTGTCTCGCTGGGGAGGGTCGTGTTCACCCGGCACGCGCTGCCGACCGTCCGCCCGGTCAACCACGTTCTGACCGACGGCGACATCGTCATCCGCACCCATGAGGGAGCGGCCCTGACCTCGCACGCCCGGCAGGGCGAGGGCTCGGGGGTCGTCGTCGCCTACGAGGCCGACGCCATCGACCCGGACACCCACCTCGGCTGGAGCGTGGTGGTCACGGGCTACGCGCAGCTGGTGACCGACCCGGAGGAACTGATCCGCTACCGGGCGCTGCTGCGCCCCTGGGTGGAACAGACCATGGACTACGCGGTCCGCATCCGCCCCGACCTGGTCACGGGCATCCGGCTCGTCCCCGACGAGGGGCCGGAGGATGTGTGAGGGCGAGTTAGCCGGTACGGGGCAGGTCCACTCCATGGCCGGTACACGGCAGGTCCGCTCCATGGCCGGTACGCGGCAGGTCGACTCCGTAGAGGGTGCGGCCGCCGACCAGCTCCCGGCCGGTGACCAGCTCCGGCTCGATACGGACGAAGACCTCCCGCGGCGCGGGCACCCAGGAGCGCGGCCCGCCGCGCATCAGCCGCTCGTGCTCCGCCGCGTCGGTCACCACCGTGGCCGGGCCGGTGACGACCACGCTCCAGCCGGACTGCGCCACCGCGTCGACCTCGTCGGCCTCGAACGCGACCACGGTCCCCTCGATCGCCCGCACCAGCTCCGACGCCGCGGAGGTCCGCAGCACGACCGCGCCGTCCGCGTCCAGGGCGAAGTTCACCGGAAGCACGGCGGGCAGGGCCCGTCGGGTGTGCACGATGCGGCCCACGGGCGCCTTCGCCAGCAGCCGCAGGCACTCCTCCCGGCCCAGCTCGCGGAATCCGTCGTTGGGGTACATCAGCCGTCCCGTCCCTCGCCTGGTGCAGCGGTACTGCCTCACTTCATCCTCGGCACGGCAGGCAGCGGACACGAGGGCCATCGGTCCCCACCGGGCCGGAGAACGACCCGGGCCGGTCCTCCGCCGGCCCGGTCCCCCAGACGGCGCCCCCTTGGCGGCGGAGCTGTCATGGACGGCATCGCAGGTGGGCAGGTTCGGGCGTGCTGCGGCCACTTGACGACATGTCGGTGCGGATGCGCCCGAGTTGCGCTGAGATGGCCCCTCTCATCGTGAGCCGCGGATCGAGGATGAACATGAGCGACTTGGCCGAAGTGGTGCCGCCCGGTTGCACCGACGTGGTCGCGAAGGGGTGCCGGTGCGGCGCGGGCGAGGCTACGGGCGGCCCGCGCGCGGCGGAGGAGCGCTTCCGCGGGTTACTGGAGGCGGCTCCGGACGCGATGGTGATCGTCGACGACACAGGAACGATCAAACTCGTCAACGCACAGACCGAAGCGCTCTTCGGCTACCAGCGCGAAGAACTCCTCGACCGCCCCGTCGAACTCCTCGTCCCCGGCCGCTTCCACGCCCACCACACCGAACACCGCAACAACTACGCCCACAACCAGCAAGTACGCCCCATGGGCGCCGGACTCGACCTCTACGGCCTGCGCAAGGACGGCACCGAGTTCCCCGTCGAGATCAGCCTCAGCCCCCTCGAAACCGCCGACGGCCTCCTCGTCTCCGCCGCCGTCCGCGACGTCAGCGAACGCAAGGCCGCCGAGGAACGTTTCCGCGGACTGCTGGAGGCGGCTCCGGACGCGATGGTGATCGTCGACGACACAGGAACGATCAAACTCGTCAACGCACAGACCGAAGCGCTCTTCGGCTACCAGCGCGAAGAACTCCTCGACCGCCCCGTCGAACTCCTCGTCCCCGGCCGCTTCCACGCCCACCACACCGAACACCGCAACAACTACGCCCACAACCAGCAAGTACGCCCCATGGGCGCCGGACTCGACCTCTACGGCCTGCGCAAGGACGGCACCGAGTTCCCCGTCGAGATCAGCCTCAGCCCCCTCGAAACCGCCGACGGCCTCCTCGTCTCCGCCGCCGTCCGCGACGTCAGCGAACGCAAGGCCGCCGAGGAACGCATCAACGAACTCGCCGCGCTGGTCGAGTCCTCCCAGGACGCGATCCTCGCCAAGACCCTCGACGGCCGGATCACGTACTGGAACGCCGCCGCCCAGCGGCTGTACGGCTATACCGCGGCGGAGGCGGTCGGTCAGCATGTGTCGATACTCGCCCCGCCCGACCGGGGGGACGAGATCAGTCAGCTCCTGGAGCGGCTGCGCCGGGGCGAGAAGGTCGAGCACTTCGAGACCCTGCGCCTCACCCGTTCGGACGCGATGCTGGACGTCGACGTGACGCTGTGGCCGACCCGGGCCCAGGACGGCACGGTGATCGGGGCGTGCGCCATCGTCCGCGACATCAGCGACCGCAAGCGCGCCGAGGCGGAACTGACGGAGCTGTACGAGCAGCAGCGGCACATCGCCCTGACCCTGCAGCGCAGCCTCATGGGCACCCCGCCCGCCATACCCGGCCTCGCCACCGCGAGCCGCTATCTGCCCGCCACCCAGGGCGCCGGCGTGGGCGGGGACTGGTTCGACCTGATCCCGCTGGGGGCCGGCCGGGTCGGCGTGCTGATCGGCGACGTGATGGGCCGCGGCCTGGAGGCGGCCGCGGTCATGGGTCAGCTCCGGTCCGCCGCGCACGCGCTGGCCAAGACCGGGATGCAGCCCCGCCAGCTCATGCAGGCCCTCGACACCGTCGTCGCCGACCTGGGCGTCCCCGACCAGCTGGTCACCTGCTGCTATCTGGTCATCGCCGCCGACACCGGGGAGGTGACCGTCTGCTCCGCGGGCCATCTGCCCGTCCTGGTCACGGTCCCGGTCGAGGCCGTGCGGACACTCCCCGCGCCCGTGAACGCGCCCCTCGGCGTGGGCAACGTGGTCTACGAGCAGTGCTGTACGACGCTCGCGCGCGGTGCCACCCTCGTGCTCTACACGGACGGACTCATCGAGACTCCCGGTGGTGACATCGAGGACCAGCTCACCGAGCTGATCAACACGCTGGACAGGCTCGCGACCGGCTCCCCCGACCTCGAAATTGTCGCCGACCACGTACTGGCGACCCTGCTGCCCGACGCCGACGGCCACGACGACGTCACCCTGCTGCTGACACAGCTGCCGGCGGCCCCGCTGGCCACGGCCACCACCGACCTGCCCGCCGTGGCGCGGTCCGTGTCGGCGGGCCGGGACTTCCTCGGCCGCGTGCTCGTCGAGTGGGACCTCACGGACCGGGCGGACGACGCGTGCCTCCTGCTGTCCGAGGTGCTCACCAATGCCGTACAACACGCCCAGGGGCCGATCGGACTGCACATCTGCCGGACCGACATCGAACTGACGGTCGAGATCGGTGATCGCAGTCCTCAGCTGCCCCAGCCCCGCACGGCGGCCGAGGACGCGGAGTCGGGCCGGGGACTCCTCCTCGTACGGGCCCTCGCCGACGACTGGGGCGTGCGCCCGACGGACGAGGGCAAGACGACGTGGTTCAGCCTCAAGAGCGTCCTGGCGCGCCAGGGCGGGTGACGATCACCCGCACAAGGTCGATACTTCCGAGAGTAGGCAACAGGTCGGCATCGGTCCTGGGAGAACACGGGCCGGAGTCCTACCTGCCGGGCCCACCAGGAGGTACCGATGAAGATGCTCATCAACGTTCCGGAAACCGTGGTGGCAGACGCGCTGCGGGGAATCGCGGCCGCACATCCCGATCTGACCGTCGACGTCGAGAACCGGGTGATCGTACGACGGGACGCCCCCGTGGCCGGGCAGGTGGGACTCGTCTCGGGCGGCGGCTCCGGGCACGAGCCGCTGCACGGCGGGTTCGTGGGCCACGGCATGCTGTCGGCCGCATGTCCGGGCGAGGTGTTCACATCCCCCGTGCCGGACCAGATGGCGCGTGCGGCGGCGGCCGTGGACAGCGGGGCCGGCGTGCTGTTCGTCGTGAAGAACTACACCGGCGACGTGCTCAACTTCGACATGGCGGCCGAGCTCGCCGAGGACGAGGGGATCCAGGTCGCCAAGGTGCTCGTCAACGACGACGTGGCGGTCACCGACAGCCTCTACACGGCCGGACGCCGCGGCACCGGTGCGACGCTGTTCGTCGAGAAGATCGCGGGCGCCGCCGCGGCCGAGGGGCAGCCGCTGGAGCGGGTGGAGGCCGTCGGGCGCCAGGTCAACGAGAACTCCCGCAGCTTCGGTGTCGCCCTCAGCGCCTGCACCACCCCGGCGAAGGGCACCCCCACCTTCGATCTGCCGCCCGGCGAGCTGGAGTTGGGCATCGGCATCCACGGCGAGCCGGGCCGGGAACGGCGGGCGATGATGACCTCCGGAGAGATCGCCGACTTCGCGCTGAACGCGATCCTGGAGGACATGCCCCCGCGCAACCCCGTCCTCGTCCTGGTCAACGGCATGGGCGCGACCCCGCTGCTGGAGCTGTACGGCTTCAACGCCGAGGTGCAGCGGGTGCTCGGCGAGCGCGGCGTCACCGTCGCCCGCACGCTCGTCGGCAACTACGTGACCTCCCTGGACATGGCGGGCGCCTCGGTCACCCTGTGCCAGGTCGACGAGGAGCTGCTGCGGCTGTGGGACGCGCCGGTGAGGACCCCCGCCCTGCGCTGGGGCATGTGACACGGCGCCAGCAGCGACCGACGTTCCTACCACGCAAGGAGATCCAGTGCTCGACGCCGACTTCTTCCGCCGTTGGATGGTGGCGACCGCCGCGTCCGTCGACCGCGAGGCGGAACGGCTCACCGCTCTCGACTCGCCCATCGGGGACGCCGACCACGGCAGCAACCTTCAGCGCGGGTTCACCGCGGTGAAGGCATCGCTGGAGAAGGAGGCGCCGGACACGCCGGGTGCCGTGCTGACCCTCGCCGGACGCCTGCTGATCTCGACGGTGGGCGGTGCGTCCGGGCCCCTGTACGGCACGCTGCTGCGGCGTACGGGCAAGGCGCTCGGGGATGATTCCGAGGTCGGTGCCGGGCGGCTGGCCGAGGCGCTGCGGGCGGGCGTGGACGGGGTCATGGCCCTCGGGGGCGCCGCGCCGGGCGACAAGACCATGATCGACGCCCTGGTGCCGGCCGTCGACGCGCTCGGCGACGGTTTCGCCGCGGCGCGGGCCGCGGCCGAGGAGGGGGCCGTGGCGACGATCCCGCTGCAGGCCCGCAAGGGCCGGGCGAGCTATCTCGGCGAGCGCAGCATCGGACACCAGGACCCGGGAGCCACCAGCTCGGCGCTGCTCATCGCCGCGCTCGCGGAGGCCGCAGGTGAGTGACGAGAAGCTGGTCGGGATCGTGCTGGTGTCGCACAGCGCCGAAGTGGCCTCGTCCGTCGCCGAACTGGCGAAGGGCCTGGCGGGCGGCGCCGCGGCGGTGCCCGTCGCGACGGCGGGCGGCACCGAGGGCGGCGGGCTCGGTACCAGCGCCGAGCTGATCTCCGCCGCGGCCGCCGCGGTCGACCGGGGCGCCGGCATCGCCGTGCTCACCGATCTGGGCAGCGCGGTGCTCACCGTGAAGGCACTGATCGCGGAGGGCGGCGAACTGCCCGACGGCACACGTCTGGTGGACGCCCCGTTCGTGGAGGGCGCGGTGGCCGCGGTCGTCACGGCGGCCACCGGGGCCGACCTCGACGCGGTTGAGGCGGCGGCCACGGAGGCGTACAGCTACCGGAAGGTGTGATGCCGGCGAGCACCGTCAACGGCGGGCTCGGCGCCGCTCGGGACTACGGCCGGGCGGCGTCCGACGACACGGGTCGGCCGGACCGGGGCGAGCGGGGTGGTTCAGCCGCCCCGCACGAACCGGCCGGCCAGCCGTTGGCCGGTCGCCACGGCCGCCGTGTGGCTTTCGATGGGCCTGACCCGGGAGCCCTTGAACACGATGTAGGTGACGCCCGAGGGGACCCCGCCCCGGCGCGGGTCGGGGCTGATGCCGAGGCCCCGGGCCGTGGCGTAGGAGGCCTCGCCGATGATGCCGCGCGGGCCGGTGTCCCCGACGACGGCGTACTGGACCCGGCTCCGGTAGACGACGGCGACGACGGCCCCGCCGCGGACGCCGTGCGCACGGAAGTCCCAGACACCGCTCGGGGCCGGGACCACGATGTACGGCAGGCGTTCGGCGTTCAGATGGCGGCCGTCGGACTGCTGGAAGGCGGTGGCCGCGAAGAACATCGGATCGGTGCGGCGGTTGCAGCGGGTGGTGGTCCGCCCGTCGCAGTCGATGTCCATGTCGGCCTTCCAGAACACGGCGCCTCGGGTGCCGCAGACCCGGACGGTGGCGGACGCCCCCTCGTCGGTGCGGTAGCGGCCGCGCGAGACGGGAGTGCAGTGCCGGACCCGGGCCAGCAGGTCGGCGGCGCGGACCCGGCCCTCGCCGCGCACCGCCGGCTCCCGTCGTGGGCCGGCGGAGGCGGGGGCGGGTAGCGTCGCCGGGACGAGCAAGGCGGCGCCGGCCGCGGCCAGCGTCAGCGACCGGACACGCACGATGCGGGAACCTCTCCTGGGAACGTTGACGGCCACCTGGCCCGATCCGGCTCCAAGAGGTCTGACGTTCCGTCGATTGACGACAGGGGCCGGGGAGCTGAGCCGATGTCGGCCCAGGCCACCCCGGCCACCCGCGTCGGCGCGGGATCAGCGACGACAGCGTTCCGCGCCACAGGCATGAACTCCCCTGTCCTCTGGGGGAGTTCAGCCGAGAGGAATCTCAGCATACGTAACTTTCCCGGGTCGTCACCAATGCGGCCGCCCTCTTGCTGCGATCGCATCGACGGGGTCATATTGGTCCGGACCTTTGCTGTCACAGTCATCATGCCGTCCTTTGGGAGGCAGAGCGGTGCGACGCGTTGACGTTCCGCCATTCGTGGCCGCCGGCGTCCTGCTGCTGGTCGCGTCCTGTGGCTGGGGCGGCGCGGCCGACGGCGAGAGCGGGCGGATGCCCGGCGCGCCGACGGGCGTCACCGCCACGGCCGGAAGCGCGACCAGCGTCCACGTCATGTGGAACGCGGTGACCGACGGCCCCGGCATCCGTGCGTACGAGATATATCGCGGCACCACAAAGGTCCGGGAAGTGCCCGGTTCGGAACACATGGTGGACGTCATCAGGCTCAGGCCGTCCACCGTGTATGTCTTCACCGTGCGGGCCCGGGACAAGGACGGGCGCCTCGGACCGGGCAGCCGGGAGGTCCGGGCGAGGACCCCGGCCGTCGTCACGGCGGACCACTCACCGCCGACCCGTCCGCGCGATGCGGCGGGCCGCACGGTCGCCGCCCGGGCGGTCCAGCTGTCCTGGGCGGCGTCGGCGGACGACCGGGCGGTGGTCTCGTACGACGTCTACCAGGGCACGACGAGGATCCACAGCGTCGGCGGCGGCCAGACCGCGACGGTCGTCACCGGGCTGCGCCCCGCGACCCGCTACACCTTCACCGTCCGCGCCCGCGACGCCGCCGACAACCTCTCCCCGGCGAGCGCCCCGGTCCGGCTCACCACACCGGGCACCGACGACGGCCGGAACACGGCACCCACCGGATTCGGTGCGACGACCCACCGTGCCGACGGCGCGTACTACATCGACCTGTCCTGGCTGCCGCCGCGCACGGACGGGGTGATCACGGAGTACCAGATCCAACTGGACGGCAGCCCGGCGACGTCCCTGGTCTGGGGCGGTACACCACCACGCGGCCGGGCGACGTACAGCTTCTACGCGGGACGGGACGCCGGAGCCGTCCACCGGGTGCGGATCCGTGCGCGGCTGCCGGACGGCACATGGGGCGGGTTCTCCGCGGAGCGGACGGTGACGACGGGGGCGCGCGGCGGCGCCGGGTCCTGACGGCGGAAGGCTCTCCCCCGGCGTCCCCGGGCACTGCGCCCGCCCCGGACGGCGGCATCCGTCACCCGGTCGGGGGCGGTCCGCATGCGGGACAGGCCGGGGGCGCATTGGCTACTGACGAGGCAGCACGGGCGTTTCCCGACCCTCGGCGGCGCATGGGACGTTCCGCCAACCGTGCCGCCGGAGGGCAGCCCAATGCGCACTACTCGACTTCTCCTCCGCTCCGGCCTGACCCTGGCGGCTGCCGCCGCCCTTCCGACCACGCTCGCCGGGCCGACCGCCGCGGCCTCGGGGATCTCCGTGAGCACCATCGGGTCGACCGTGTCGGTCGTCACCAGCGCCTGCACCCAGATCAACGGCAGCTGGGGCAACGCGTCCCTGCTGGGCAGCAATCAGGCGAACTTCGCGCAGGGCCGTCAGGCGGCGCTCGCGGGCACGAGCATCAGCCAGTCGGCCGCCTGGTCGGGCATCACCCCCGGGACGTACACCGTCGTGGTCGTCTGCTCGAACGGCGGCACCGCGGGCACGCAGTCCATCGTCGTCTCCCCCGCCAATGCCCCGACCACCTCGTCGACCGCCAAGACGTCCTCGACCTCCGCCCCGACCCGCGGTGTCGCGGGCGGACTCGGCGGCGCGGCCCGGGACTACGGCCCGGTCGCCATCGGTGTGGGCGCGGCGCTCGTGGGCGCCGGCGTCATCGCCACGGGCTGGTACCTGCGCCGCCGCTCGAAGCCGTACCGGCTCTGACCGCACGGGGCCCGCGGGCGGCTCGAACCGTGCCGCGCACCCTGTTCGCCTATTCGGCGGCCCCGCCGCCCGGCCGTTCCCCGGCCGTGTCCGGAAGTTCGTCGAACTCCTTCAGGGCGTGGGTCAGCCACTGCGTCCAGAAGGTCTCCAGGTCGATGCCCGCCCGCAGGACGAGATGGCGCAGCCGGTCCTGCGGGGTGTCGCGGTCGGGCGGGAAGTCGCGCCGCTCGATCTCCTCGTACTCGGCCAACTGGCGCCGGTGCAGGTCGAGATGGCGGCGCAGATCGGTCGCGAGGCCCGCCGTGCCGACGACCGCCGCCGCGCGCAGCCGCAGCAGCAGGACGTCGCGCTGCGGCTTGGGGTCCTGGGACGCGGCGGTCCAGCGGGCCAGTTCGGCGCGGCCCGCGGGCAGGACCTCGTAGCTCTTCTTCTGCCCACGGGCCGGCTGCTCGGCCGGCAGGGTGCGGATGTACCCCTCGGCCTCCAGCTTCCCCAGCTCGCGATAGATCTGCTGATGCGTCGCCGACCAGAAGTAGCCGATCGACCGGTCGAACCGGCGGGTCAGCTCCAGCCCCGACGACGGCTTCTCGAGCAGGGCGGTCAGGATCGCGTGCGGGAGTGACATGGCCTCATCCTAGGGACGCGCGGACGTGCCGCACGGGCCCCTACAGCGCCGCCGCCAGCTCGGTGCCCTGCTTGATGGCGCGCTTGGCGTCCAGCTCGGCCGCCACATCGGCGCCGCCGATCAGATGCGCGCTGCGCCCGGCGGCGACCAGTTCCTCGTACAGGCCGCGGCGCGGCTCCTGACCGGTGCACAGGACGATGGTGTCGACCTCCAGGACCGTGCTCTCCTCGCCCACGGTGACATGCAGACCCGCGTCGTCGATCCGGTCGTAGCGGACGCCCGGCACCATGCTGACGCCGCGGTGCTTGAGCTCGGTGCGGTGGATCCAGCCGGTGGTCTTGCCGAGGCCTGCGCCGACCTTGGTGGGCTTGCGCTGGAGCAGGTGGACGGTGCGCGGCGGGGCGGGCCGCTGCGGCGCCGCGAGGCCGCCGGGTGCCCGGTAGTCCATGTCGACGCCCCAGTTGCGGAAGTACGTCGCCGGGTCCTCGCTCGCCTTGTCGCCGCCGTCGGTGAGGTACTCCGCGACGTCGAAGCCGATGCCGCCGGCACCGAGGATCGCGACCCGGTCGCCGACGGGGGCGCCGTCGCGCAGCACGTCGAGGTAGCCGAGGACGCGCGGGTGGTCGATGCCGGGGATGTCGGGGGTGCGCGGGGTGACACCGGTGGCGACCACGACCTCGTCGTAGTCGGTCAGCTCCGCGGAGGTGACCCAGGTGTCGAGGCGTACGTCCACCGCGTGCGCGTCGAGCTGGTGGCGGAAGTAGCGCAGCGTCTCGTCGAACTCCTGCTTGCCGGGGACCTTGCGGGCCACGTTGAGCTGCCCGCCGATCTCGCTCGCGGCGTCGAACAGCGTCACCTCGTGGCCGCGTTCGGCGGCGCTCACCGCGCAGGCCAGGCCAGCCGGTCCCGCGCCGACGACGGCGACGCGCTTGCGCCGCCGGGTCGGGGAGAGGACGAGTTCGGTCTCGTGGCAGGCGCGCGGGTTGACCAGGCAGGAGGTGATCTTGCCGCTGAAGGTGTGGTCGAGGCAGGCCTGGTTGCAGCCGATGCAGGTGTTGATGGCCTCGGGCCGGCCCTCGGCCGCCTTGTTGACGAAGTCGGGGTCAGCGAGCATCGGGCGGGCCATGGACACCATGTCCGCGGCCCCGCCGGCGAGCAACTCCTCGGCGATTTCAGGGGTGTTGATGCGGTTGGTGGTCACCAGCGGCACGGACACCTCGCCCATGAGCTTCTTGGTGACCCAGGTGTACGCGCCACGCGGGACGGAGGTGGCGATGGTGGGGATACGGGCCTCGTGCCAGCCGATGCCGGTGTTGATGATCGTCGCTCCGGCCGCCTCGACGGCCTTGGCGAGCGTGATCACCTCGTCGAAGGAGGAGCCGCCCGGGACCAGGTCGAGCATGGACAGCCGGTAGATGATGATGAAGTCCTCGCCGACCGCCTCGCGCACACGCTTGACGATCTCGACGGGGAACCGCATCCGGTTCTCGTACGACCCGCCCCAGCGGTCGGTGCGGTGGTTGGTCTGCGCGGCGATGAACTCGTTGATCAGATAGCCCTCGGAGCCCATGATCTCGACGCCGTCGTAGCCGGCCTGCCGGGCGAGGCGGGCGGCGCGCGCGTAGTCCTCGATCGTCCGCTCGATGTCGGCGTCGGTGAGCTCGCGCGGCGGGAAGGGGCTGATCGGCGCCTGGAGGGGGCTCGGTGCGACCAGGTCCTGGTGGTAGGCGTACCGACCGAAGTGCAGGATCTGCATCGCGATCTTCCCGCCCTCGCGGTGCACCGCCTCGGTGATCGCGGCGTGCTGCTCGGCCTCCGCCTCGGTGGTGAGCTTGGCTCCGCCCTCGTACGGCCGCCCCTCGTCGTTGGGTGCGATGCCGCCGGTGACGATCAGTCCCACTCCCCCGCGCGCGCGGGCGGCGTAGAACTCCGCCATGCGCTCGAACCCGCGCTCGGCCTCTTCCAGGCCCACATGCATGGAGCCCATGAGCACGCGGTTGGGCAGGGTGGTGAAGCCCAGGTCGAGGGGGTTCAGCAGGTGCGGGTAGCGGCTCATCGGGCCCTCCGTGCGCGCGGTGTCGTCGCCTCTGTTGTAGAGGACGGCGGGCGCCTTTTGCAACTAGTTGCATAAACGGAGGGAGGTGAGCCCGGCCACTCCGCGACTGCGCGCGCGGTGCGGCCGGGCCCAGGTCACCTGCTTTCGAGCAGGACGTGCAGCTCCTTTTCCTGGTCGCCCGAGGCGGAGGACAGGTTGCGCACCGTGAAGAGGGAGTCCAGGGTCGTGCGGAGCCGGTCGATCGCCCAGTAGCCGCCATGCGCGTCGGCCTCGACGGTGGACGAGAGCCGTGCGGGAATCGCGCACTCGTGCGCGTCCGTGACCTCGAACGTGCCGAGCCACACCATCGGACGCGTCTCGTGGAGCTGCTGCGGCACGTCCTCGGCGCACCGGTCGGACTCGAAGCACGTGCACAGCGCGTCGAACACGATCCGGGCGTCTTCCTTGCTGCATCCGCTGATCTCGACGGAGACGGACTCGTCGTGCGTTCGCTCAGGGGCCATCGTGATCGCTCCTCTCATGGCGACGGCGCGGTACCGCGGGTTCCCCGCGAACCGCGCCACACCCCAAGAAAACCACCACTTTCCGGGCGCGCACCACCCGTCGCGGCACTCCGCCGAGGACTTGGCCGAAGACCCAGCCGAGGACTCAGCCGCGGGTGAACCGGTACGTCTTGCTGTCCGTGAGCACACAGAAGCCCGGCGACATCACGATCACCCGCAGGGTGCCGGTGCGACGGTCGTAGTCGATGCCCTCGGACTCGAAGGTGCCCGAGCAGGAGCTGCGCAGCGGGAGCTGCCGCAGCGCCGTGACATGGCCGGAGACGTCCGCCGTGCCGTTCGGCCGGCCGGACAGGTCGATCCGCAGGAGGAGCTTGGTGATGCCGAAGAGGGTGCCGGCGGGGTCGTCGGAGGAGCACAGCAGGGTCGTCGGGCCCGAGAAGTCGCAGCCCTGGACGTCACGCACGGCATGGTCCAGGTTGACGGTGGACACCTGCGGGAGGTTCGCCGAGGGCGAGGTGGCCGGGTTCGCCCCGGGGGTGGGGAAGACCAGGAACCGGCTCATCGTGCCGTACTCGCCCGCCAGCATCCACTGGCCGTCGGGCGAAATGGCGACCCAGGCGTTGTTCAGGGCCTCCCCGGCGTCGAGCGTGTGGACGTACTCCGACCAGGCACCGCCCGGCGCCTGCGCCCGGAACATCTTGGTGCTGCCGGAGTCCCGCTGGTACGGCTCGACGTAGTAGCCGTCGTAGGAGGCGTCGGGGTCGCCCACGTGGTTCCAGCCTCGGCCGCTCACGCCGGACGGGACGGTGCCGATGCCGGTGTACCGGTTGGGGCTGCCGGCCGGAACCTCGACCGAGGTCAGGCCCTGGCTCTCGGTGAGCGGGTCGGCGCGGTCGGAACCGGCCTCGGTCCAGGTGTCGGCAGCCGAGGCGGGCGTGGCGGGTGCGCCGAGGGACACGACGAGGGCGGTGGCGAGGGTGACGAGTCCGGTCAGGACCCTGTGACAACGTTGCCGGGCGGTGGACGCGGGCATGGGGCTGCTCCTCGGATCCGGGGTGGGGGCGTTCGGCCGACAGTCTGGCGGCGCCTACTAGTCATGTACAGACCAATAGTGGAACGGCGGATGAACAGGCCGGACCTGTCCACCCCGCGGCGTGGCACAGGTCATACGCCCGCGTGGCCGCGTCCTCGCGGCTTCTCCGGACGCCCGCCGCCGTGTTGAGGGATGGTGGAGACACTCGTCGGCGGCGTCGGAGATTCGGTGTGAGCGCGGTAGAACAAGGGGAGTCGGCACACGGGGCGGCGTGCCGTACGGTCCGTCGAAGGCGGTGCGTGGAATGAATGCAGCCGAGGCTCCGGTGGCCCAGGGCGGCGGGCCGGTGCGGCCGAGCGGTCTGCTCGACGTGCTGGGCGTGGCCTCGGTGGTGCTGGACGCCGAGGGGCGCATCGTGCTGTGGAGCCCGCAGGCGGAGGAGCTGTTCGGCTACTCGGCCCAGGAGGCGCTCGGCGAGTACGCCGCCCGTCTGATGGTGCACGAGCAGCACATCCAGCTGGTCGGCAAGCTGTTCGCCGACGTGATGCGCACCGGGCAGAGCTGGGCCGGCGCCTTCCCCGTCCGGATCAAGGACGGCGGCACCCGGCTGGTGGAGTTCCGCAACATGCGTCTGCTGGACGACCAGGGCGATGTGTACGCGCTGGGTCTCGCGGCCGACCGGTCGACGGTGCGCCGTCTCGAACAGGACGTGGCGCTGTCCGAGCGGATCGTGAACCAGTCGCCGATCGGGCTGGCCGTGCTGGACACCGAACTGCGGTACGTCTCGGTCAACCCGGCACTGGCGAAGATCAACGGAGTTCCCGCCGCGGACCACGTCGGACGGACGGTCCCCGAGGTGCTGCCGCTGGTGGACGCCGGCACCCTGGAAGGGGCGGCCCGCCGGGTCCTGGAGACGGGAGAGCCCTTCGTCGACAGGACCACCGTCGGCCGGACCCCGGCGGATCCGGACGAGGACCGCACCTGGTCGGTGTCGCTGTACCGGCTGGAGGACGCCATGGGCACGGTCCTCGGCGTCGCGGCCTCGATAGTGGACATCACCGAGCAGCACCGGGCCGGGGTCGAGGCCGAGACCGCGCGGCGCCGCCTCGCCGTCATCGCCGACGCCTCCGCCCGGATCGGCACCACCCTGGAGCTGGACCGCACGGCCCGCGAGCTGGCCGACGTCGCCGTGCCCGAACTCGCCGACGTGGCAGCCGTCGACCTGCTCGACGCGGTGGTCGAGGGCCGCCGCAGCACGCTCGGCCCCTCCGAGCCCGCGGTGATCCGCGCCCTCGCCGTACGGGCGGAGGACGGCGAGGACGCCCTCCAGGCCGCCGACCCGCCCGGGCAGCTCGTCCGGTACGCCCCCGACCGCCTGATCACCGAGTGCGTACGGACCGGCCGCCCGGTGGTGGTACCCCAGGTGAAGGACGAGCACCTGCCCCGCATCGCCCGCTCCCCCGAGTCGGCGGTGCTGCTGGGCCGGGCGGGCGTCCACTCCTATCTGGCCGTCCCGCTGATCGCGCGCGGCGAGGTGCTCGGCGCCCTCGACCTCAAACGCACCCGCAATCCGGCGCCCTTCGGCGAGGACGACCTGCTGCTCGCCCGTGAGCTGGCCGCCCGCGCGGCCGTGCAGATCGACAACGCGCGCTGGTACCAGAACGCCCGCAACACCGCGCTCACCCTGCAGCGCAGCCTGCTGCCCGGCCATCCGCCGGTGACGACCGGTCTGGAGGTCGCCTCGCGCTACCAGCCCGCGGGAGCCACCACCGAGGTCGGCGGTGACTGGTTCGACGTCATCCCGCTGGAGGGTGGCAGGACGGCGCTGGTCGTGGGCGACGTGATGGGCAGCGGTATCAACGCGGCCGCCACCATGGGCCGGCTGCGCACGGCGACCACCACCCTGGCCTCGCTCGGCCTCGATCCCGCGGTGCTCCTGGAGCATCTCGACAAGATCGCCTCGGGCCTGGACCACTCCATCGCGACCTGTGTGTACGCCGTCCACGACCCCCGACTGCGCCAGTGCCGCATCGCCAATGCGGGGCATCTGCCCCCGGCCCGGGTCCGCGTCGGCCACCCGCCCGAGCTGCTCGACCTGCCCACGGGCGTGCCGCTCGGGGTGGGCGGGGTCCCGTTCTCCACCACCACGGTCGACTTCGCCCCCGGCGACGAGCTGGTGTTCTACACGGACGGGCTGGTCGAGACGCGCAGCCACTCGCTCGACGAACGCCTCGACTTCCTCCTCTCCCTCCTCGACGACCCGGCCCGGCCCCTGGAGGAGGCCTGCGACCTGCTGCTGCGCACCCTGCACCACCCCGACAACCACGACGACGTGGCACTCCTGATGGCGCGGGCGCAGGAACTGCCCTGAGCTGCGCGGGCACCGGCCCGACCGACCGATTCACAGCAACTCGTTACCAGGCCCTTATCGGCGTCATCGGACAATCACAGGGAGGCATGCGTACGGGATGCCGCGTGTCATGGCCGATGGGAGCGAGCAGTGACGCACGAACCGGATCACGGGCACGGCTCCGGCGACGGGCCCGCGGAGTCGATCCCGCCGATCCCGCCGATGCCCCCGCATCCGCCGCGGGCGGCCGGGGAATGGGAAGTGATCGCCGGACCGGGACAGGACCGTGAGCCGGGTCTGCCGCTGCGGGCACGGTGGCGGAGGCAGTCGGCCCGGGTCCGGGCGGTGACCGTGGCGGCCACGGTCGTGGCACTGGCTCTCGGCGGCACCGTCGCCTACGCCGCCACCTCGGGCGGCCCGGACACCGGCGTCGTACCCGCTGCCGCCGGCTCCCCCTCCGGGTCACCGTCGCCGGAGGGCCATGGACGCGGCCCCGGCTTCGGCTGGTTCGGCCTCGGCGGGGGCGGTGTGCACGGCGAGGCGACGGTCAAGGACCGGGACACCGGGAAGTGGGTCGTACGGACCTGGCAGCGGGGCACGGTCGAGAAGGTGGACGGCGACCAGGTCACCGTGAAGAGCGACGACGGCGCCCGGTGGACCTGGACGGTGGGCTCGGACGCCGAGGTGCACCGCGAGGGCTCGTCCGGCAAGGGCGCCGACGCGCTGAAGAAGGGCGACAAGGCGTTCCTGGCCGGCACGCGCTCCGACAGCGGCACGAGGACCGCCGCGGTCGCCGTCGCGGGCACCTTCGACCGCGGGGGCCCGGGCGAGGACCGGCACGACGGCCGCTGGGGCTTCCCCGGCCACGGCGGTCCGCGGTGGGGCCACCCGGACCGTACCGCGTCACCGAGTCCGACGGGCAGCGGGACGACGACCTGAGCCGACACGGCTCGGTCCGGGGTGGCGCCTACGGCCGGACGGCGATCACCACGTTGGCGTACAGCTCCTCGGACACCGCGAGGCGGGCGCTCAGGCCGGCCTCGGTGAACGCCTCGACGGCGCTCGGCGCCTGACGTTCGCTCGTCTCCACCAGGACGCAGCCGCCGGGGGCGAGCCACTGTGGTGCCCCGGCGGCGACCCGGCGCAGGACGCCCAGGCCGTCGGCGCCGCCGTCGAGGGCGACGAGGGGTTCGTGGTCGCGGGCCTCCGCCGGCAGGAGGTCCACCTCGTCGGTGGGGACGTACGGCACGTTCGCCGCGAGGATGCCGACCCGGCCGCGCAGGTCGCCGGGCAGCGCGTCGAACAGATCGCCCGTATGGGCATGCCCACCGAAGGCGGCGATATTGCGCCGGGCGCAGCGCACCGCGGCCGGATCCACGTCGGCGGCGTGCAGTTCCACCCGGCCGAGCGCGGCGGCCAGGGCCGCGCCGACCGCTCCGGAACCGCAGCACAGGTCCACGACGACGGACGCGTGCGGGGCCTGGGCGAGGGCCTGGTCGACCAGGAACTCGGTGCGGCGGCGGGGGACGAACACGCCCGGTCCCACCGAGATGCGCAGTCCGTGGAACTCGGCCCAGCCGAGGACGTGTTCGAGGGGCAGTCCGGCGACGCGCCGGTCCACCATCGCGGCGAGTTCGTCCGGCGTGCGGGCGGTGGCGAGGATGAGTTCCGCCTCGTCCTCGGCGAAGACACACCCGGCGGCGCGCAGCGCGGAGACGACGGTGGCAGGGGAATACGGGGGCATGAGAGCCGAGAGCCTTTCGGAGACCTGGGGCCGAAGGATGCTCTCGTGGTCACCTACTGCCGGTGACCCGCAATACGTCGAGGAGAGAGCACCCGAGCTGACACAGCGGTAATGGGTCTCACCTCCTCGCGGCGCACGGCCGGGACGGTCCGCGGCCGACCGCAACCCTACCCCAACGGTCGGACGCCGACGGCCCCTTCGACCTCCGCCTCGGCCCCGTCCGGGAGGGGGCTCCAGAGTTTAAGTTGTACTATGCAACTAGGACGTGGAGGAGGTGATTCCCGTGACAGCAGCGGAGACGGCCGTCGAGACCATCCAGCGCGAGATGACGATCTTCGCCCGCCGGGCCCGCGCCTCGGCGGGACGCATGCACCCGGAGCTGTCGCTGGTGTCGTACACCCTGCTCGGGCACCTGGAGGAGAGCGGCGGCTGCCGGGCCACCGACCTGGCCGCGCACTACGCCCTGGACAAGTCCACGGTCAGCCGTCAGGTGGCCGCGCTGGAGCGGGCCGGGCTGATCGAGCGCCGTACGGATCCGGAGGACCAACGCGTCCAGGTGCTGCAACTGACGGAGGCGGGCGAGGAGATCCTCGCCCAGGTCACCCAGAGCCGCCGGGCCGCCTTCCGGGAGCGGCTCGCACACTGGCCCGAGGAGGACCTGATCCGGTTCGCCGGGTATCTGGAGCGGTACAACGCGGGGCCGACGCCGGCCGCCGACCGCGACTGAGCGGACGCCCGCCCTACGACACCGGTACGGCTTCCCGGCCGTCCGCAAGCCGCTCCGGCGCCCGCGCCGCGAGGAACGCCGTGCGGCGGCGCAGCCGGAAGCCGAGGGACTCGTAGAGCCGGATGGCGTGGGTGTTGCGCGCACCGGTGTGCAGGAACGGCGTCTCCCCGCGCTCCCGGATGCCGTGCGCGACGGCGAGGATCAGCCGGGTCGCCAGGCCCTCGCCACGCAGGGCGGGGTCGGTGCAGACCGCGCTGATCTCGGTCCAGCCGGGCGGACGGAGTCGCTCCCCCGCCATGGCGACCAGCGCGCCGCCGCGGCGTATGCCCAGGTAGGTGCCGAGTTCGATGGTGCGGGGCAGGAACGGTCCGGGCCGGGTGCGCTCGACCAGATCGAGCATCTCGGGCACGTCGGCGGCACCGAGGCGGACCGCCTCCGCGTCCGGCGCGGCGACCACGCCGTCGTCCACGAGCTGTACGCCCTCCACCCGGAAGGTGATCTCCCAGTCGGCGGGGACCCGCCCCCGGAAGCCCGGCAGCGGTACCTCGGCGCCCGGCCCGGCCAGCGCGGCGAGATCGGCCCAGTCGTCCGCGTCGGGTTCGGCGGGCAGCGCGAGCCACGGGGACACGTCGACCGGGTAGCGCAGCACACGCCCGCGCCGCTCGGCGAAGTGCGCGTGCGGGCCGGTCAGGGAGGCGAGGGCGGGGTTGTCGAGGACGTGCGGGACGCCGCCGCCGAGGCCGGGGTCGCTCATGCGGCGACTGCCTCGGCCACACCGGCGCCCCCGTCGGCCGCCGCGGTCACCGGTCCGCCGTACCGCGTGCACACATACACCTCTGGCATCTGCTTCCTCACTCTCCCTACGCTGCCGCCGGGGCGGTCGATCCCGGCACTCAGCGCCAAGGACGAACGCGCGAGGGCTATTCCCGGCCCCGTGCAGACTTGGTACGGCCGCCGTGAACGGGCCGCTGACCAGGGACGGAGCACCGGCGGCGACAGCGTACGGTTGAAGCATGAACGTCACCCGAGGCTTCACCGGGCGCCCCCGCGTCGCCAACTCCGGGCTGCC
Source organism: Streptomyces sp. NPDC050625 (assembly GCF_040654755.1). NCBI lineage: Bacteria > Bacillati > Actinomycetota > Actinomycetes > Kitasatosporales > Streptomycetaceae > Streptomyces > Streptomyces sp. NPDC050625. The sequence goes on along the minus strand of NZ_JBFAIQ010000015.1, from coordinate 116,129 downwards.
ACCCGGCCAGTACGACGCGGGCGACGACTGGCCCGTCCTGTCCGCCGAGGTCACCCCCGACCTCGCGCCCGCCGACTGGTCCTTCCGCGTGGACGGACTGGTCGCCGAGCCGCGGACCTGGGACTGGGACGAGGCGCACGCCCTGCCAGGGTCGGTGTACGAGGGCGACATCCACTGCGTGACGAGCTGGTCGAAGTTCGGGGTACGGTTCGGAGGTGTCTCGCTGGACGCATTCCTCGGTGTGGTGCGGCCCCATGGATCCGCCACACATGCCGTGGCCTATTCGCACACCGGCTATACGTCCAGCCTCCCGCTCGCGGACCTCACCGACGGACGCGCCTGGATCGCCTGGGAGTACGACGGCAGGCCGCTCGCGGCCGAGCACGGCGGGCCGGCGCGGCTGCTGGTGCCGCACCTGTACTTCTGGAAGAGCGCCAAGTGGATCGCGGGCCTCACCCTGCTCGACCACGACGCGCCGGGCTTCTGGGAGCAGAACGGCTACCACGCGCGCGGCAACCCCTGGGAGGAGCAGCGGTACTCCGGTGACTGAGACCTTCACTCCCCCCACCCGTTTCGCAGTGCCGGGGCGCATCGCGGTCAGCGGCCAGGCCGCGACGGCATGGCAGCCGGCCACCCTCACGGAGATCCGGCGCGAGACCCCGCACGCCGCCACCTTCCGGTTCGCGGTGCCGCACTGGGCGGGGCATCTGCCCGGGCAGCATCTGATGCTGCGGCTCACCGCCGAGGACGGCTATGTGGCGCAGCGCCACTATTCGATCGCGTCCGCACCCGACGACTCCGGGCACATCGAGCTGACCCTGGATCATGTCGAGGGCGGCGAGGTCTCCGGCTGGTTCCACACGGTGGCCAGGCCGGGCGACACCGTCGAGGTGCGCGGCCCGCTGAGCGGTTTCTTCGCCTGGCCCGGCGACCGGCCCGCGCTCCTGATCGGCGCCGGTTCCGGAGTCGTACCGCTGATGTCGATGGTGCGGCACCACCGCGCGAGCGGTCTCACCGTGCCGCTGCGACTGCTGGTGTCCGCGCGCGGACCCGAGGAGCTGATCTACGCGCGCGAGTTCGGCGCGGAGACGACACCGGTGTTCACCCGTAGCGCGCCGGACGGTGTGCCAGTGGGACGTATGGCCACCGCACATGTGGCGCCGCTCCTGGCCGAGCAGCCTACCGGTGGGTGGGAAGCCTATGTGTGCGGCTCCAACGGGTTTGCCGAGCATGCCTCACGGCTGCTCGTGGCGGCGGGCCAGCCCGTGGACCGTATCCGCATCGAACGCTTCGGCTGACCTCGCGCCGTTTCCGGCAGACCCACGGCCCCACGGACTCGCAGACCCGCAGACGCGCAGACCCGCAAGCCGGCACGCCCGGATGCCAGTGGCTGTCGAGCGTCGCTGTGGACGGTCTTGTCACGCTCGGTCCCTCCGGCGAGGTGAGCCGACTGCGCCGTACGGGGTACCACTCCGGTGTGGACGCTCGCATGGGTGACTGCGAGGAGGTCGACATGCGAACCCGGGTTCGCGGCTGGCGCTGGCGGGACAACCCGCTACGGCGCCGGTCGGACGTCGTGGAGGCGTGGATCGCGCTGACCGTCGCCGTGCTGCTGCTGGTCGGAGCGCCCCTGGCCGGTGCGCTGGTGGGCCTGTGGGCCCACGACGGGGCCCGGACGGTGGCCGCGGCGCAGCGGGCCGAGCGGCATCGCGTCCGTGCCGAGGTGATCGGCGGCACGCCCCGGCAGCTCCCCTCGGTGCAGACCGGCCGGCAGCACCCCTACCGGGCGACGGTGCGCTGGACGGAACAGCCGGGCGCGGCGGCCCGCACGGCCGTGGCGCGGGTCCCGGCGGGCACGCGCCAGGGTGATGTGGTGGACGTGTGGTTCGACTCCCGGGGGCGTGGTGTCGCCCCACCGCCGAACGACGTGGCGGTCTGGCAGCACACCGTCTCCGTCGGTGTGTGCGCGGCCGGCGGCGCGGCGGCCGTCACCCTCGTCGGCCACGGCCTCATACGCCGGGTCTCGCTCCGCCACCGGATGTCCGAGTGGGAACGGGAGTGGGCGCGCACGGGCCCGGAGTGGACCCGCTGGACGGCATGAGCCGGGACGTATGAGCCGGGGCGTGTGTGCCGAGGCGTATGAGCCGGGGCGTGTGTGCCGGGGCGGAGGAACCGGGGCGTCGCCGACGCGGGCGACCCGGGCCCTTTCGGCTCCTCCGACCACCCACGTACGGTGTGATCATCCGCAGGATCACTCCTCAAAGGCGGTTGCGATGGCCCTGTTCGACCTTCCTCTCGACGAGCTCCGTGAGTACCGCAGCGAGTCCACGGAGCCCGAGGACTTCGACGCCTTCTGGTCCAAGACGCTCCAGGAGGCACGCGAGCACGACCTGGACGCCCGCTTCGAGCCGGTCGACGCCGGTCTGGCGACGGTGCGGGTGTACGACGTGACGTTCGCCGGGTTCGGCGGCCACCCGGTCAAGGGCTGGCTGCTCCTGCCCGCGGGGGCCGAGGAGCCGCTGCCCGTGGTGGTGGAGTTCGTGGGGTACGGCGGAGGGCGCGGGCTGCCGCACGAGCACCTGCTGTGGGCGTCGACGGGCCGGGCGCACTTCGTGATGGACACCCGCGGGCAGGGCAGCGCCTGGGGCGGCGGGGGCGGCACCGCCGACCCGGTGGGCGGCGCTCCAGCGTACCCCGGATTCATGACGCGGGGCATCGACGCGCCCGAGAACTACTACTACCGGCGGGTGTTCACGGACGCGGTGCGCGCGGTCGAGGCGGCCCGCTCGCACCCGCTGACGGACGCGGCGCGCACGGTGGCGCTCGGTTCGAGCCAGGGTGGCGGGATCACCCTCGCGGTGGGCGGTCTGGTCCCCGACCTGGTGGCGGTCGCCCCGAACGTGCCGTTCCTGTGCGACTACCCGCGCGCGACGACGCTGACGGACCGTCACCCGTACCGGGAGATAGCCCTCTACCTCAAGACGCACCGCGGCCGGTTCGACGACGTGCTGCGTACGCTCTCCTACTTCGACGGCGTCCACTTCGCGTCCCGCGGCCGTACCCCCGCGCTGTTCTCGACGGCGCTGGAGGACCAGACGTGCCCGCCGTCGACGGTCTTCGCCGCCTTCAATGCCTGGGCGCACGACGACAAGGCCATCGAGGTGTACGACTTCAACGACCACGAGGGCGGCGGCCCCTTCCACCAGGCCGAGCAGATGCGCTGGCTGCGGTCGCACGCCTGAGCGGCGCACGACGGGCAGGGGAAGCCGTTGTTCCTCTGACCGGCCGGCACCTTCCCTCCAGTCCGACCAGTCGGTACGTTCAGGGGGCCCGGACCGCAGCAGCGCGGCCCGGGTTTCCCCCTGCGACGACGGAGGGCCCATGTCCGAGCACGAGCCAGACGTTCACGGTCACTGCGACGCGCGCTTCGCGGCGGTGCGGCTGGCGTTCGAGGAGAACTTCCGGGACCGGGACGAACTGGGTGCCGCGGTGGCGGTGACGGTCGACGGCGAGACGGTGGTCGACCTGTGGGGCGGCTGGGCGGACGCGGCACGCACGCGCGCGTGGGAGCGGGACACCGTGGTCAACGTCTGGTCGACGACGAAGGGCCCGACGGCGCTGTGCGCGCACATCCTCGCCGACCGGGGACTGCTCGACCTGGACGCGCCGGTGGCCGCGTACTGGCCCGAGTTCGCCGCCGCAGGCAAGGAGAAGGTCCTCGTACGGCATCTGCTGTCGCACCGGGCCGGGCTGTCCGGCCTGCGTGAACCGCACTCCCTGGAGCAGCTCTACGACTGGGAGCTGACGACTGCGCGGCTCGCGGCGACGGAGCCCTGGTGGGAGCCGGGGACCGTGTCCGGGTACCACGCCCTGACCTACGGCCACCTCGTCGGCGAGGTCGTACGGCGGGTCTCGGGGCTGCGCCCCGGGGCCTTCCTGGAGCGGGAGGTGACCGGGCCGCTCGGTATCGACTTCACCATCGGCCTGCCGCAGAGGGAGTCCGGGCGGGCGGCCGAGCTGGTGCATCCGCGGGCGGTGAACTCCAGCGAACAGGCCGCGATCTTCAGCCAGTTGACGCCGGCCGCAATCGCGGCGCTGGCCAATCCGCTCGCCGGCGCCGCCGAGGCCAACACGCCCGCGTGGCGGGCGGCCGAGATCCCGGCCGCCAATGGCCACGGCACGGCGCGGGCCGTGGCCGCGCTGTACGGCGTCTTCGCCGGACGGGGCAGCCACGGCGGCCGGCGCATCCTGTCCGCCGAGGCGGCCGAGCGGGTGCGCGAGGGGCAGGGCAGCTGCCGCGACCTCGTACTCGGGGCCGGTTTCGAGCACGAGACGGAGGTCGGGCTCGGCCTGTGGCTCAGCGGACCGAACGGTTCGTACGGACCCGATCCGCGGGCTTTCGGACATGACGGCTTCGGCGGCTCCTGCGGTCTTGCCGACCCGGACGCCGGGGTGTCGATGGGCTACACGATGAACCGGATGGGGCCTCATATCGCCGACGACCCACGGAAGATGGCACTGGTCGACGCCCTGTACCGAGCGCTCTGACACGGACCGCGCGCGGTTCGGTTTCGGCCGAACCTCCGGGCTGCTCTTCCCTGATGGTTTAGACCAATGCTAGATGTGGTCGCGCAATGAGCCCGCACGGCTACGTCGTGTGACCAAACGTCTTGTGACCAACAGGAGGCGCGGCATGGCCCGCACCACCCCTCACGACCACCCGCAGACCGACGACCAGCCCCTGTACTGGCGGATCGCGACGAAGCTCCTGGCGGAGCTGCGCGACGGAACCGTACCGCCGGGTGAACGGCTGCCGGGCGAGCGGCAGTTGGCCGAGCACTTCGGGGTCAGCAGGGAGACCGTCAGGCAGGCGCTGGAGGTGCTGCGGCGGGACGGTCTGGTCGCCACCGACCGCCGCGGCAGCCACGCCACACTGGCCGGGCGACCGGTGGAGGACCCGGTCTCCCTCGCCTTCCCGGTGGGCGTTCGGAGCGCGGACCCGTGTGCGGTGGACCGGGCCACCGTGACCTGGGAGGCACCGCCGCCGGAGCATGCCGCGGCCCTGGGGCTCGCCCCGCACCGGCCGACGCTGGTGCACCGCTACGAGTCGGCCGCGCCCGACGGCCGCACCCTGCGCGCCGCGGTGACGTCCTTCTCGGCGGTGGCGCTGTCCGAGGTGGAGGAGCTGGGCCGGTACCGCGACCGCGCCGACGGGTCGGCCGCCGCGCAGCTGCGACGGGCCTACGACTGGATGCGCAGGGCGGGCCTGGCCCTGCACCACCGGGACTCCATCACCCAGGCCACCGACGCCGCCTCGGTCCGGGTGACCCGGCGCGTGCACGATCAGTACGCCCGCCCGCTGGAGATCACCGACCTGGTGGTGGACGCCCAACAGGACGCGCTGATCTACGAGTTCACCCTGCCGGCGGCGGGCTGACCACGCCCGCGCCAGGCACGCCGCGGGCTACGGCAGCCGTCGCGCCGCCACCAGCCGGGCGCGGGGGCTGCCGTCCTCGCGCCGTCCGAACTCCGGCAGGGGGTACAGGTCCACCGCGAATCCGGCGCGCTCCAGCTCCCGCAGCACACTCCCGAACCGGAACGCCCGGTAGTACATGACGAAGGGCGGCCGCCACACCGCGTTGCGCACCCGCATGACCGCGTCGAAGCCGAGCAGGATCCAGAAACCCGGACGGGACGGACGGGGCGGGGCGAGCACGGGGAACGCGAAGCGACCGCCCGGCCGCAGTACCGAGCGGACCTGGGCGAACAGCCCCGGCAGCTCGCGCGGCAGAAAGTGGCCGAAGGCCCCGAAGCTCACCACCAGGTCGAAGGCGGAGGCGAAGGGCAGGGCACGGGCGTCCCCGCGCACCCAGGCGATCCGCGGCTCCTCCGGACGGGGCTGCCGCCGGGCGACGTCGAGCATCCCGGCACTGAAGTCGACGCCCGTGACGCTCTCCCGGCACACCCGCGCCAGCACGTCCGTCCCGGCGCCGGTGCCGCAGCACAGGTCGAGCCCGTCCGTGAAGGGGCCGAGCCCGGTGAGCGCCTCGGCGACGGATTCCAGCACCGAGTCCGGCGTACGGAAGGGGGTGTGGTCGAACTTGGGCGCCAGCAGGTCGTAGCCGCGCTCGACGGACGACAGGGCCTGGACGGCGAGCTCGCGGAGGCTGGGTCCTTCGGGGCTGAACATTCGGCCAGCCTAGGGGGCGGTGCTGTTCCTGTGGACACGATAACGAGCGCAGCCTATTCTCATCGGCATCTAATCAACTAATTGACTATGAGGTGAGCCGATGCGAGCGTTCCGTGAGGCGGTCGAGGCCCGCGATCTCGATGCCGTCGAGGCGCTGCTGGCGCCGGACGTCGTCTTCACCAGCCCGGTCGTGTTCAAGCCCTACTCCGGCAAGGCCATCACGGCGGCGATCCTGCGCGGGGTCCTGCGGGTCTTCGAAGACTTCCGGTACGACCGTGAGCTCGCCGGCGCCGACGGCCGCGACCACGCGCTGGTGTTCACCACCCGGGTCGGCGACCGGGAGATCAACGGCTGCGACTTCATCCATGTGAACGAGGACGGCCTGATCGACGAGTTCATGGTCATGGTGCGCCCGCTGTCGGGCGCCCAGGCCCTGGCGGAGGCCATGGGCGCGCAGTTCGACCTGATCACCGAGGAGGCGGAGGCGCGATCGGCGTGAGCGCAGCGCCCCGCAGACGCACGGGAAGCGTCCGCACACTGTTGCCGACGAAACTGGCGTGACGGGTCAGCTCTCTCTCGGGCACGGCGAGGGCCAGGCCGGGGAAGCGGGTGAACAACCGCTCCAGTGCGACGGTGGCCTCCAGCCGGGCCAGCGGCGCGCCCAGACAGTAGTGGGCGCCGTGCCCGAGCGAGAGGTTCCGTGCGGCGTCCGGGCGGGCGGCGCGGGTGACGTCGAACCGGTCGGCGTCCGGCCCGTGCGCGGCGCGGTCGCGTCCCGCGGCGGAGTACCCGGCGAGCACGGGCGTGCCCCGGGGGATGAGGGTGCCGTCCAGGGGCAGGTCCCGTACGGGATACCGGAACGGGAAGTAGCTGACGGGAGCGTCCCAGCGCAGCGTCTCCTCGACGACGTCCAGCCAGCTCGCCTCCCCCTTCCGGACGAGCGCGAGCTGACCGGGGTGGCCGCACAGGGCCCGTACGGCGTTGGTGATCAGGTTCAGCGTGGTCTCGTGCCCGGCGATGATCATCAGCACCAGGGTGCCGATCAGCTCCTCCTGGCCCAGCCGGTCGCCGTCCTCGTCGCGGGCGGCGATCAGGGCGCTGGTGAGGTCGTCGCCGGGCCGCTCGGCCTTGGCCGCGGCGATGGCGGCCAGGATGCCGACGAGTTCACGGTTGGCGGCGACGGCCTCACGGGGTCCGATGTCGGTGGCCACGACCTGGCTGCACAGTCGGTGCAGCCGGTCCCGGAACTCCGCTTCGACGCCGAGGAGTTCACTGATGACACCCATCGGCAGCGGCAGCGCGAAGTGCCGCCTGAGATCGGCGACGCCGTCACCCGCCTCCGCGGCCCGCGCAAGGTCGTCGAGCAGCGAGGCCGTCAACTCCTCGATCCGGGGCCGCAGTTCCTCGACCCGGCGGGGGGTGAAGGCCCGGCTCACCAGCGACCGCAGCCTGCGGTGGTCGTCGCCGTCGGCGGTGGTCATGCCTCGCACGGTCGCGAAGGTCGCGAGCGGCCAGCCCTCGGCGATCCGTCCCTCGCGCAGTGCGGTGAAGTGCCGTGCGTCCTTGGCGACATCGGGGTGCTGAAGGAACTCCCTGAGCGCCTCGTGCCCGAGTACGGCCATCCCCTCGATGTCTCCCGGCAGCACGACCGGCGCCACGGCACCGCGCGCCAGCAACCGCGCGTTGTCGGCGTGCGGGCAGCCGCCGCCGGGGTCCATGCGGTGCGGCGGTATGGCGGGCGAGGTCTCCACCGGGTGCTCTCCTGAGGGCCGTACGACCGGACGCGACGTGCCCGATCGTAAGCTCACCCGACCTGTTTCCGAACCGGGATTCACGACAACTCGTCCGGCTCGTCCGAGTCATCCGGCTCATCCGACTCATCCCGCCGACAGGGGAATAGCTCGCGCCGACAGCGCGTTGAAGACAACTGACCGGCGTGCCGCCGCATCGAGTGGTACTCTGCGGGCAGCACTTGTGTACGCCCCCTTGTGGGCGCCGGTGCCAGTTTCTCCTCATCGCCCCGATCCGTCCGTCGATCCCGGTCGGCGCGCATCGGTTTCCCAGCACCACCTCGCGTCTCTCGTGGCCAAGCGTGTCCGAGCGCGTCCGAGGTGCTGTTCCCGCCGCCCGGAGGCATGGACGTACGCCTCCCTCTCGCGGCCCTCTCCCCCTTTTCCTCATGTCTTCCGTCCGTGAAGGGACCATCGATGACCACCACACTCGAACAGCCCCCTGTACAGCAGCAGCCCGCGACACCCCGGACCGTCACCGGTGTCCTCGACATCGACGCCGGCGGAAAGGGGTACCTGCGCGCCGAGAGCTGCCTGCCCTCACCCTCCGACCCCCAGGTCGGGGCCGCACTGATCCGCCGTCACGGTCTGCGCAAGGGCGACCTCGTCGAGGGCGTCCGCGGAGCGCAGCGCTCGCTCACCGAGGTCGGGCGCGTGAACGGCCGTACGCCCGAGGAACTGCGCGGCCGCCGGCACTTCCGGGACCTCACTCCCCTGCACCCGCGCGAGCGGATCCGCCTCGAACACCCGGCCTCCGGCCTGGCCGGACGCGTCACCGACCTGTTCGCGCCCGTCGGCAAGGGCCAGCGCGGGCTCGTCGTGGCCCCGCCGAAGACCGGCAAGACCGTGCTGCTCCAGCAGATCGCGGCCGCCGTCGCCGGCAATCACCCCGAGTGCCGCCTGATGGTGGTGCTGCTCGACGAGCGCCCCGAGGAGGTCACCGAGATGCGGCGCTCCGTGCGCGGCCAGGTGTACGCCTCGACCTTCGACCGTGCGCCCAAGCAGCACATCGCGCTCGCGGAACTCGTGATCGAACGGGCCAAGCGGCTCGTCGAGGACGGCGAGGACGTCGTCGTCCTCCTCGACTCCCTCACCCGGCTGTGCCGGGCCCACAACAACGCGGCGGCCTCCGGTGGCCGCACCCTGAGCGGCGGCGTCGACGCGGCGGCGCTGCTCGGCCCCAAGCGGTTCTTCGGCGCCGCGCGCCGGGCCGAGGAGGGCGGCTCGCTCACCATCCTCGCCACCGCCCTGGTGGACACCGGCTCCCGTGCCGACGGCTTCTACTTCGAGGAGCTCAAGAGCACCGGCAACATGGAGCTCCGCCTGGACCGGGAGCTCGCCTCCCGCCGGGTGTTCCCGGCCGTCGAACTCGGCACGTCCGGCACCCGCCGCGAGGAACTCCTGCTCTCCCCCGCCGAGTTGACCGCCGTACGGGGTCTGCGCCGGGCCCTGCAGTCCCGGGACGGCGGTCCGGCGAACCTGGAGACCCTGCTGGAGCGGATGCGCGCGACCCCGGACAACGCGACCTTCCTGCGCCGCGTCCAGCCGACGCTGCCGACGGGCTAGCGCGCGGGTTCGCCGTACGGCCCGTGCGGCATCCGGGTTGTCGCTGACACCGTCCGGCCCTGGCAGCGCGCTGAACAGCGGCACCGTTTCTACGTTGACCATATGACTATCGGATTCTCATCCCGGGTGGCCGTGTCAGCCTGTGCCCTGTGCGTGGCGGGCGTCCTCGCGCTCACGCCCGCCGCGGCCGCATCCCGCACCGGAACGGCGGTACCGCAGCCGGCGGTCCTGTACCGGTCCGGCACACAGGTCAGAGCGCACCCCGGGGTGCCCGAGGTCCCGGCGGTCTCCGCGCTGTCGTGGCTGGTGGCCGACGCCGGCACCGGCGAGGTGCTGGCCGCGAGCGACGCGCACCGCAAGCTGCCGCCCGCCAGCACCCTGAAGACGCTGTTCGCCCTCACCGTGCTGCCCGTCCTGCCCGGCGGCATCCAGCACACGGTGCGGCCGGAGGAACTGGCGGACGTCGGCGAGGGCAGCAGCCTGGTCGGGGTGGTGGAAGGACGGACGTACCGGGTGGCCGACCTGTGGCGCGGGGTCTTCCTCAGCTCGGGCAATGACGCCGTGCACGTGCTGGCCTCGCTCAACGGCGGCGTGCGCGGCACCGTCGCCGGCATGCAGGCCAAGGCCCGCGCCCTGGGAGCCCTGGACACCCATGTCGTCTCGCCCGACGGCTACGACGCGCCCGGCCAGGTGTCCTCGGCCTACGACCTGGCGGTCTTCGGCCGGGCCGGACTGCACAACGCCGACTTCGCCCGGTACTGCTCCACCGTCGACGCCCGGTTCCCGGACGGCGCTGGGTCCTTCGACATCGAGAACACCAACCGGCTGCTCACCGGCGAGGACGGCGTGGCGCGCTACCCCGGTCTGATCGGCGTCAAGAACGGCTACACCAGCAACGCCGGCAACACCCTGGTCGCCGCCGCCCACCAGGGCGGCCGCACGCTCGTGGTGACGGTGATGAACCCTCAGGAGGGCGGCGGGTTCGCCGTGTACGAGGAGGCGCGCGCACTGCTGGACTGGGGTTTCGCGGCCGCCGGGCGGGTCGATCCGGTGGGCTCGCTGGACGGGCTGCGGGCGAAGCCCTCATCGGCCACGGGCGCGGTGGCGGCGGCCGCGTCCTCGGTTCCCGACGGCGATTCCGACTGGCCCGGCACCGGCGTCATCGCCGGCGCCGCCGGTCTCGGCGCCGGGGCCTTGGCGCTGGCGCTGCGGGTCAAGGGCGGCCGGTCCGCGCGCGGCTGACCGGCCGGCAGCCCGAGGAGCAGGCCCAGTGTGATCCACGTATAGACGTTGCTGCCGAGGAATCCGTCGATGCCGGAGGCGTCCTCGAACCACAGCCACACCACGCTGGTGCACAGCACCGCGTACAGGGCGCCCGCCACCCGCGGGTGCCCGGCCCGGACCAGCACGGCGAAGGACGGCAGCAGCCACACCAGGTGGTGCACCCAGGTGATCGGGCTGACCAGACAGGCGGCGAGACCGGTGAGGGCGAAGGCGGCCGTCCAGTCCCCCGCCGTGACGGCCCGGCGCGTCCGCCACGCCCACACGCACAGCACGAGCAGGACCGCCGTCGCCCACAACGGGCGGTCCGCGGCGCCCAGCCGGGCAAGTACGCCCTGCAGCGACTGGTTGGACACATAGTCGAGGCGGCCCACCCGGCCGGTGTCCCACAGCGCTTCGGTCCAGTAGAAGCGCGAGGCCCCGGGATCGGCCAGGGCCGCGAGCGCAGTCGCGGCCACGGCGACCCCGGTGGCCAGACCCGCGGCCCGCCACCGGCGGGCGAGCAGCAGCAGCCCGATGAAGAGGGCGGGCGTGAGCTTGATCGCGGCGGCGAGGCCGATCCCGGCACCCGCCCAGCGGCTGCGGCCGGTCGCCAGCAGCAGTCCGTCGCCCAGCACGAGTGCCAGCAGCAGGAGGTTCACCTGGCCGAAACTGAAGGTGTCACGGAGCGGTTCGTACAGCGCGAGCCCGCAGGCGGCCAGCGCCCAGCCGTACCAGCCGTACCGTCGCCACTCGGTTCCGGCCAGGATGCGCAGCACGAAGGCCAGCGCGGCCAGGTTGAGCAGCACGGAGGCGACGATCGCCGTGCGCAGTCCCACGAAGGCCATCGGCAGCATGACGAGCGCGGCGAACGGCGGGTAGGTGAAGCCGTAGGCCGTCCCGGGCACCAGGTAGTCGTAGATCCGGCCGCCGTGGTGGACCCAGGTGTTCACCGTTCCGTAGTAGACCCGCAGGTCGAACCAGTCGCGCAGCAGTGGCACGGTCGCCGTGAACACGGTGACGACGGCGGCGAGGACGACGATCAGGACCAGCCGGCCGCGTTCGGTCTGGGGCGCTCTCATGCCGTACGTCCCAGCGCCGGGGCCTGCGCCGCCTGGTGGGCCTGCCACAGGACGACCACCGCCAGCACGCCGCCGGAGACGGCGAGCACCAGTTGGCCGATGTCCGCGGGCCCGCCGCTGGGCAGGACGGCGAGCGCGAGCACCCCTGCCAGGGCGGCCACCCGGTGCCGTACCGACGTGCTCGGCGCGGCGGCCGCGATCAGGAACAGGCCCCACAGGGCGTACCAGGGGCGGATCGCCGGGCCGAAGGCGGCCACCGCCAGCAGGCTCAGCCCGAGCGCGTACACCGGTCGCGGACGCAGCCGCAGCCAGATGAACAGGACGGCGACGGCGGTGACCACGAGGCCGAGCGTGTGCCAGACGGGAATGGCCAGCGGCGCCAGATCGCTGCCGAGGTGGTCGAGCAGGGCGCCGGTGGCCCGGCCGAGCAGGCTGGTGAGCGCCCAGTTGTGCGCGGACACCGGGGTGTCCAGGGCGCCTATCCAGCCGTAGCCCGTGCCGGCGACGGCTGTGGCGGCGACCGTGGTGGCACCGGCCGCGGCGCTCGTCGTCAGGACCGCCCGCACCGGACTTCGGCCCGCCCGCGCCTGGACGACCACGATCGCCAGCAGGCCGAGCGCGGCGGGTGCCTTGACCAGCGCGGCAAGGGTCACGAGCACGGCGCCCAGGACGGGCCACCGGCCGAGCGCGGCGACCAGGCCGACCCCGAGCAGGCCCAGCATGATGGCGTCGTTGTGGGCGCCCGCGACCAGGTGCAGCAGGACCAGCGGGTTGAGGGCGCCCAGCCACAGGGCCGCGGCCGGGTCGGCGCCGCTGTGCCGGGCCAGCCGCGGCAGTGCGGCCGCCATCAGGGCCACCCCGAGCAGGGCGACCAGCCTCATCCCGACGAGCCCGGCGGGCAGTTCGCCGCGGGTCAGTCCGGACAGGGCCGAGGCCATGGCCAGGAACGCGGGGCCGTACGGGGCCCCGGTGTTGCGCCACACGGGGGCGACCTCGTCGGCCAGCGGACCGCCGAGCACGGCGGGCCCGTGCGCATACACGTCCATGTGCGCGTCGACCATGGCACCCTGCGCGAGATAGCTGTACACGTCCCGGCTGAACAGCGGCGGTGCGAGCAGCAGCGGGGCCGCCCAGACGGCCAGGACGAGCAGCAGGGCGCGCGGGGCCGGCGGCTCGGCGCCGCGGACGAGACGGCCGAGCAGCACCCAGGCCGCGATCAGCAGGACGACGCCGAAGTACACCCCGACCAGACCCAGGGCCGCCTGCGCCGAGGCGGGGGCCAGCAGTTCCCGGACGGGCAGGGCGCCGGCGGTCTCACCCCCCAGCGCGAGGAAGGCGGTGCCGGCCAGACCGAGTATCTGGCAGCGGCGGAGATCGACGGGAAAAGCCATGGCCAACACTGGGGAAGCGTGTCAACGCCGAATGGCCGGAAGGCGACGCCCCACCCTCCGGCGGGCGGCCTGCACGTGACCGGAGCGTGATCGGCGACGGAAAACGGCTGGAACGCCGCAACGGAAAGGCTCGTGGATCAGAACACCGACAGTCCGGTGAGTGTCGTGAAGCGGTCGAGGGCCGCCACTCCCGCGACCGAGTTGCCGCGCTCGTCGAGCCCCGGGCTCCATACGCACAGCGTGCACCGGCCCGGTACGACCGCGATGATTCCGCCGCCGACACCGCTCTTGCCGGGCAGGCCGACCCGGTAGGCGAATTCGCCCGCGGCGTCGTAGGTACCGCAGGTGAGCATCACCGCGTTGACCTGCTTGGCCTGGCTGCGGGTGAGCAGCCGGGTGCCGTCGGCGCGGATGCCGTGACGGGCCAGGAAACCGGTGGCCAGGGCGAGGTCGGCGCAGGAGGCGGCGATGGAGCACTGCCGGAAGTACTGGTCGAGCAGGACCGGCACCGGGTTGTCGATGTTGCGGTACGACACCATGAAGTGGGCGAGGGCGGCGTTGCGGTCGCCGTGTGCCGTCTCGGAGGCGGCGACCTCCTTGTCGAAGTCCAGGGCGGGGTTGCCGCTCTCCGCGCGCAGGAAGGCCAGAAGCTCACCGGCCGCGTCTGAGGTACGGGTCTGGAGGCGGTCGGTGACCACCAGGGCGCCCGCGTTGATGAAGGGATTGCGCGGGATGCCGTTCTCGTACTCCAGCTGGACCAGGGAGTTGAACGGGTTGCCGGAGGGCTCGCGGCCCACGTGCTCCCAGAGTTCGTCACCTTCGCGGGCCAGGTCCAGGGCGAGGGTGAAGACCTTGGTGATGGACTGCGCCGAGAACGGCTGCCGCCAGTCCCCCACCCCGTAGACCGTGCCGTCCAGCTCGGCGACGGCCATGCCGAAACGGCGTGGGTCGCAGGCCGCGAGCACCGGGATGTAGTCGGCGGGACGCCCGCGGCCGGGCGTCCGCTCCATCTCCTCGGCGATGCGCTCCAGGACCGGCAGGAAGGTGCGGGACGACGTCGTTGTCATGATCGCTATTGTGCCTCCGTGCCGGTCCCGGCGCGTAGTCGCCGGTGCGGATCAGCAGGTCAGGGGCGGGGTGCGCCGCTGCCCGCGAGGATCTCGGGACGCAGCAGGTCCGCGAGGGTCTCGGCGGGCAACAGTCCCTTCTCCAGGACGAGTTCGGCCACGCCCCGGCCGGTGACGAGGGCCTCCTTGGCGATGTCGGTGGCCGCCGAGTACCCGATGTGCGGGTTGAGGGCGGTGACCAGGCCGATGGAGTTCTCGACGCTCGCGCGCAGCACCTCGGTGTTGGCGGTGATCCCGTCCACACAGCGCTCGGCGAGCGTGACGCACGCGCTCTGCAGGTGGGTGATGCTCTCCGACAGGGAGTGCAGGATGATCGGCTCGAAGGCGTTCAGCTGGAGCTGGCCGGCCTCGGCGGCCATGGTGATGGCGACGTCGTTGCCGATCACCTCGAAGGCGACCTGGTTGACGACCTCGGGAACGACCGGGTTGACCTTGCCGGGCATGATGCTCGAACCGGCCTGCACCGGGGGCAGGTTGATCTCGCCGAGGCCCGCGCGCGGCCCGGAGGACAGAAGACGCAGGTCGTTGCAGCTCTTGGAGAGCTTGACGGCGATCCGCTTGAGCACGCCGGACATCTGGACGAAGGCGCCGCAGTCCTGGGTGGCCTCGACCAGGTTGGCGGCGGTCACCAGGGGCAGCCCGGTGATGCCGGCGAGGTGCCGGCGGGCGGACTCGGCGTATCCGGCGGGGGCGTTGAGCCCGGTGCCGATCGCGGTGGCGCCCAGGTTGATCTCATGGATCAGCTCGACCGCTTCCGCGAGCCGGCTGCGGTCCTCGTCGAGCATGACGGCGTACGCCGAGAACTCCTGCCCGAGCGTCATGGGCACCGCGTCCTGGAGCTGGGTGCGCCCCATCTTCAGGACGTCCCGGAACTCGACGGCCTTGCGGGCGAAGGAGTCCTGCAGCAGCGCCATGGCCTTGAGCAGTCCGCGGACGGCGAAGACGGTCGCGATCTTGACGGCGGTCGGGTAGACGTCGTTCGTCGACTGGCCGAGGTTGACGTCCTCGTTGGGGTGCAGGTGCCGGTACTGGCCCTTGTCGTGCCCGAGCAGTTCCAGCGCCCGGTTGGCGACGACCTCGTTGGCGTTCATGTTGGTCGAGGTGCCGGCGCCGCCCTGGATGACGTCCACGACGAACTGGTCGTGCAGCTTGCCGGACCGGATCTCGCGGCAGGCGGCGACGATCGCGGCCGCCTTCTTCGGCTCCAGCAGGCCGAGTTCCTCGTTGGCGAGGGCGGCGGCCTCCTTGACCGCGGCCAGCGCGTCGATCAGATGCGGGTAGACGGAGATCGGCGTGCCGGTGATGGGGAAGTTCTCGGTCGCGCGCAGGGTGTGGACGCCCCAGTACGCGTCGGCGGGGACGTCACGGTCGCCGAGCAGGTCGTGTTCGCTTCGGGTGGCGACGGTCGTCATGGTGGTGCGGCCTCTTTCTGAGGGATGGGGACGAGCGCCCCGGAGGGGGCGCGGGGTACTGCGCGACCGGCCATGGACACCGGCCCTGGCCTGTCCGCGGTCGAGAAGGTGGCTGTCGTTTGCGGCGGAGCGCTACGCGCAGGCCGGCAGCTGGACCGGATCCAGCGCCCGCACCGGTCGTACGCAGCCGACCGGCTCCCCTCCGCCGAGCAGCGGTTCGCCCGCGAACTCGGTGAGGAGCGCGGGGTCGACCCCGGCGCGGGCGAGGGCGGCCGCGGCGACGGGGACGCGGGCGCGGTCGGCGCCGTCGGCGATCTTGACGGCGACGGCCCAGCCGTCCGGCAGGGCCGCGACCTGGACGCCCTCGAAGCCGTCCTTGGCGAGCAGCCCGGGCACGGCCCGCATCAGCGCGGCCACGTCCCGGCCGGAGCCGGAGGCCATCTCGGCGTGCTCGCGCATCGCGTCGGCCACCCGGGCCTCGGGGGTGCCGGGCGGCGCGGTGGTGATACGGGCGAGCGCGCGAGCCAGGCCGTGCAGGGAGACGGAGAACAGCGGGGCGCCGCAGCCGTCGACCGTCACGCGGGCGATGCGCTGGCCGGTGAGGTCCTCGACGATCTCGGCGATGGCCTGCTGGAGGGGGTGGGCCGGGTCGAGGTAGTCGTCCAGGGACCAGCCGTTGAGCTTGGCGGTCCAGAGCATCGCCGCGTGCTTGCCGGAGCAGTTCTGGGCGAGCCGGGAGGGCAGCCGGCCCTCGCGCACCCAGGTGTCCCGGACGACGGGGTCGTACGGCATGTCGGGCACGTTGCGCAGGTCGTCCTCGGCGAGGCCGGCCAGTTCGAGCATCCGCCGGGTACCGGCGAGGTGGAGTTCCTCGCCGGAGTGGCTCGCGGCCGCCAGCGAGAGCAGGTCGCCGTCGAGCGGCAGACCCGCCCGGAGCATGGCCACGGCCTGGACGGGCTTGAGGGCCGAGCGCGGGTAGAAGGCGGCCTCGATGTCGCCGAGCTGGAACTGGACCTCGCCGTCGGCGCCGAGGACGACGACGGAACCGTAGTGGATGCCCTCCACGACCCTGCCGCGTATCAGGTGGGCGACGGGAGCGTGGAGGGGCTCACGGACAAGGGGTGCGTCCGCGGGTGAACTGCTGTACATGACTGCCCGGATCACTGGTGGGTTGGAGTGGACCGGCGCGGGGTTCACGCGCCGGTTCCGGCGGACTTGCGCGCCGTGCGGCCGCGGACGGCGTACCAGCCCGCGACCAGCGCCCCGACGATCAGCGGCAGGCACAGCACGGTGGTGCGTCCGGCGCCGCCGTCGGCGTACATGAGGACCAGGACGGAGGCGAGGAAGGCCAGCGTCACGAGTTCGGTCCAGGGGGAACCCGGCAGTCGGTAGCCGGGCCGGGTCAGCTCGCCGTTCTGGGTCTTCCGCCAGAACAGCAGGTGACAGAGCATGATCATGCCCCAGGTGGAGAGGATGCCGATCGCCGCGAAGTTCAGCACGATCTCGAACGCGTCGGCGGGGACCACGAAGTTGAGGCCGACACCGAGGACGCAGATGCCGCTGGTGAGCAGGATGCCGCCGTACGGGACCTGGCTGCGGCTCATCCTCGCCGTGAACCGCGGGGCGGAGCCGTTGACGGCCATCGACCGCAGGATGCGACCGGTGGAGTAGAGGCCGGAGTTGAGGGACGACATCGCCGCGGTCAGGACGACCAGGTTCATCACGCCGCCGGCCGCCGGGACACCGATGTGGGAGAGGACCGTCACGAAGGGGCTCTCGCCGGCCGTGTACTTGTTCCAGGGCAGCAGCATCGAGAGGAGGACGACCGAGCCGACGTAGAAGAGGCCGACTCGCCACATGATCGAGTTGATCGCCTTCGGCATGATCTTCTCGGGGTTCTCGGTCTCACCGGCCGCGACGCCGACCAGCTCGACGGAGGCGTAGGCGAAGACGACGCCCTGGATGATCAGCAGCATCGGCAGCAGGCCGTTGGGGAACACGCCGCCGTTGTCGGTGATCAGGGACGGGCCGGGGGTGGCGCCGTCGACGGGGTGCTGGGTGACCAGCAGGAAGATGCCGATGCACATGAAGACGACGAGCGCGCCGACCTTGACGATGGCGAACCAGAACTCCAGTTCGCCGAAGATCTTCACCGAGATCAGATTCACGGTGAGCACCACGGCCAGGGCTATCAGCGCGATCACCCACTGCGGGATGTCGGAGAACATGCCCCAGTAGTGGGTGTAGGTGGCCACCGCGGTGATGTCGGCGATGCCGGTGGTGGCCCAGTTGAGGAAGTACATCCAGCCCGCCGTGTACGCGCCCTTCTCCCCCAGGAATTCCCGGGCGTACGACACGAAGGCGCCGGAGGAGGGCCGGTACAGGACGAGTTCGCCGAGGGCCCGCACGACGAGGAAGGCGAAGATGCCGCAGACCGCGTACGCGATGAAGAGGGAGGGTCCCGCGTCGGCGAGCCGGCCGCCCGCGCCGAGGAAGAGGCCGGTGCCGATGGCCCCGCCGATGGCGATCATGTTGACGTGCCGGGACTTCAGGGACTTGCTGTAGCCGGTGTCTCCGGCGTCGACATGACCGGACGACGGGCGCGTCTCGTCTTTGAGGTGCTGCTCGCTCACGCCTCGGCTCCGCCTTTCGTGGGGGTGTCCGTGCGCCCGGAGCGCACGATGTCGGTCAGGGTGGTCTCGACGCGGTCGAGGTGGTGGGACATGGCCTCCACCGCGTCGAGCTCCGAACCGTCGGTCAGCGCCTCGACGATGGCCCGGTGCTCCCGGTTGGACTGCTCGCGGCGGCCGCCCAGTTGGTTGAGGAAGGCCGACTGACGCGCCAGTGCGTCCCGGATCTCCTCGATGACCCGGCGGAACACCGGGTTCTGGGCGGCCTCGGCCACGGCCAGGTGGAAGAGGGTGTCCATCGCGACCCACGCGGTGGTGTCCGTCTCCCGCTCCATGCGGTCCAGCAGGTGGGCCAGGTGGTCCAGGTTCTCGGGGGTGCGGCGCAGGGCCGCGTACCCGGCGACCGGGACCTCGATGTGGCGGCGCACCTCCAGCAGGTCGCTGGCCGCGTAGTCGCCGAAGGTGGGGTCTTCGACGGCGCTCGCCACCACGAAGGTGCCCTTTCCGGTCCTGGAGACCGTCAGGCCCATCGTCTGCAGGGCCCGCAGGGCCTCGCGGAGCACGGGGCGGGAGACTTCGAGGGTGCGGCAGAGCTCCGCCTCGGAGGGGAGCTTGTCGCCGATGGCGTAGTCGCCGCGCTCGATGGCACCGCGGAGGTGGGCGAGGACCGCTTCCATGGCGCTGACGCGCCGCGGTCCCGCTCCACCTGTCTGGCTGTCTGACAGGTTCACGGGAGAGATGTTCCGGGTGGGCGACGCCTGATGTCAAGGGAGCCGAAAGGAAAAATTCAACGGGCGTGAAGCCTGTAAGCAGACTTCACGCCCGGGGCGCGGGGCCGACCGGATCCGGCGGCCGCGGATCAGCTGTCGATGACACCGCCCGCGAGCAGGCCGAACAGCGCCACGCCGACGACGATGCGGTAGAGCACGAAGGCGTTGAAGGAGTGCTTGGCGACGAACTTCAGCAGCCAGGCGATGGAGGCGTAGGCGACGACGAAGGAGACGACCGTGCCGACGACCAGTGGAGCGGCGCCCACGCCGGCGCCCAAGGCGTCCTTCAGCTCGTAGAGGCCGGCGCCGGTCAGGGCCGGGATGCCGAGGAAGAAGGACAGGCGGGTGGCGGCCACACGGTCCAGGTCCAGGATGAGCGCGGTGGACATGGTGGCGCCGGAGCGGGAGAAGCCGGGGAAGAGCAGGGCGAGGATCTGCGAGCAGCCGACCAGCATCGCGTCCTTGAACGAGGTGTCGTCCTCACCGCGCTTGTGGCGGCCCATCTGGTCCGCCGCCCACATCACGGCACTGCCGGCGATCAGGGAGCCCGCGACCACCCAGAGCGAGGCGAGCGGACCCTCGATGAGAGGCTTGGCCGCAAGGCCGACCGCGACGATCGGAATCGTCGCGTAGATCACCCACCAGGCGAACTTGTAGTCGTGGTGGTAGCGCTCCTGAGGGTTGCGCAGACCGCGGCCCCAGGCGGAGACGATCCGCACGATGTCCTTGAAGAAGTACACGAGCACGGCGGCGATGGCGCCGACCTGGATGACCGCCGAGAAACCGACGACGGACTTGTCGTCGACGGGGATGTTCATGAGCCCCTCGGTGATCTTGAGATGACCGGTGGAGGACACGGGAAGGAATTCGGTCACCCCCTCGACGACTCCGAGGACGACGGCCTGACCGACAGAGATGGCGCTCATGGGTTCCAGTTCTGAGGAGTTGGTCGACAGTGCTGTAGACAGTCTCACTGTGCGCGGGCGTCTGACAAATGCCTACGCCCACAGCACTCCGGCGATCGACACTCCGGCGAAGGCCGCCCCGAGACCCGCCACCACGCTCGCGACGACGTTGGCGGCAGCGTAGAGCCCCGCACCCGCCTCGGAAAGCCTGAGCGTCTCGTAGGAGAAGGTCGAATAGGTCGTCAGGGCCCCGCACAGCCCCGTCCCCAGCAGCAGTTGCAGGTGCGGGCCCGCGGCGCCCGCCGAGACCGCGCCGGTCAGCAGGCCCAGGATCAGACAGCCCGTGACATTCACCACGAAAGTGCCCCAGGGGAAGACCGAGTCGTGCCGGGACTGCACGGTCCGGTCGGTGAGATAGCGGAGTGGAGCGCCGACCACGGCCCCGAGGACGACCAGCAGCCAGTTCACAACTACTTCTTACCCTTCGAGTCCGTTTTGCCCGGACTGTCCGCACGGCCGACGTACCGGATGACCTCGCAGTCGTCGAGGGTGACCAGCCCCTCGCCGACGAGTTCGTCGAGCTGCGGCAGGAACGCCCGCACCCGCTCCTCGGTGTCCACGATCACGACCGCGACCGGCAGGTCCTCGCTCAGCGACAGCAGCCGCGACGTGTGGATCATGGACGAGGCGCCGAAGCCCTCGACGCCGCGGAAGACGCTGGCGCCCGCGAGACCGGCCGCGCGGGCGCGGTGCACGATCTCGGCGTAGAGCGGCCGGTGGTGCCAGGTGTCGTTCTCGCCGATGTAGACGGTCAGGCGCAGGGCGCGGCCCGTCAGCCTGGTCATGGCTGCCTCCAGGTCAGGACACGGCGGGCCGCGACGGACGCGAGCCACACCGCGGCGAGGGCCGCGACCGGGGTCGCGGCGAGATAGGCCAGCCCCGTGGCGGGGTGGCCGCTGTCGGCGAGCTTCTGGATGTCGACGGTGTACGTCGAGAAGGTGGTGTAGCCGCCGAGAACTCCGGTGCCGAAGAAGGGCCGCACCAGCCGATGGGCGGCCCAGACGTCCGTGATGATCACCATGAACACGCCTATCACGGCGCATCCGACGACATTGGTCACGAACGTCGCCCAGGGGAAGCCGCCGGGCTGCGTGGGCCACCACAGGGTCAGGGCGTAACGGGCCGTCGCGCCGAGCGCGCCGCCGAGCGCGACCACGGCGACGACGGGGACCTGGGCGCGGCGGGCCGAGCGCCTCGCGGGGCTCGGCCGGACGCGGAGGCTCTCGGCTTCCGGGGCGGTCATGGTCGTTCGTCTCCTGTTCGGCCCCACTGCCGGGTGATCACGGCGGGTGAACAGGGTACCGCCCGGCCTGTGCCGGGTCACTTCGCGACGGGACCCTCGCACACCGCCACGCCGCGTTCCCAGATGCTCCCCAGGATCAGGTGTCCGTCGGTCTCGCAGACGCTGGTGACCATGCGGTAGCCGGAGTGGCGGCGGGCGAGGTGGTGGACGACCCGGCCCTCGTCGTCGAGCGCCAGGACGCCGATCGTGCCGGTCGGGCGGTACGGGGCGCGTACCGCGACCCGGGCCGCGGCTCGGCGCACGGCGGGCGGGGTCCGGTGCAGCAGGTCCAGCGGGGGTACGCGCGGTCCGGCGAGGGCCACCCAGATCGGGCCGCCCCGCCGGTCGCGCCAGAGGTTGTCGGGCATGCCCGGCAGGGCGTCGGCGAAGGGTTCGCCGCGTCCGGCGTGGGGTCCGGTGAGCCAGTAGCGGGTCAGGCGGTACGCGCTGGTCTCGGCGACGACCAGGAAGGACTCGTCGTCGGCGACCGCGAGGCCGTTGGCGAACTGAAGCCCCTCCAGCACCACTTCGGGGGTCCCGCCACCGGGCGGGAGCCGCAGCAGGCGTCCGGTGCCGCTGTGCTCGACGACGTCGCCGATCCAGTGCTCCAGGGGGTGGCGGCGGCTGGAGACGGTGAAGTACACGCTGCCGTCCAAGAGGGCGACGGCGTTGCTGCAGAACCGCAGCCGCTCCCCCGCGACCGAGTCGGCGAGGACGCGGACGACGCCGTCGCCGAGGCCGACGCGGAGCAGGCCGCGTTCTGCGTCGCAGACCAACAGGTCGCCGTCCGGGAGGAGTTCGAGGCCGAGCGGACGGCCACCGGTCTCGGCGAGCACCTCCACGCGGGCCGTGGCCGGGTCGGTGAGTCCGTCGAGGCGCAGGATGCGGCCGTCCTCGACACCGGTGAGGACGCGGCCGCGGGCATCGGTCACCACGTCCTCGGGGCCGTGGCCGCCGATCGCGACATGGTGGCGGGGGACGAGTGGGGTGGGACGGTCCTGGCCCATGTGCGCCTGCCCTTCACGGTAGGAGGTCCGCCCATCCTGGCAGCCGATCCGTGCGGCCGAGGGCTACCAGCCCTTCTCGAAGATGCGGGCCACCTCGGCGACACGGACGTCGTCGCGGCGGTAGTACGTGCGGTACCGGACCCTCTTGGTCCGCAGAAGGCCCAGGCGGGTGAGGAGCCCGAGGTGTGTGACGGCGACGCGGCGGGGCACGCCGAGCTTGACGGCGACGGCCCGTGCGGTGACTCCGTCCTCGGCCGGGTCGCCGTGGCGCTGCGGCGGGAAGTGTGCGGCCGGGTCCTTCAGCCACTCAAGGATGTCCAGGCGCCTTACGCCGACGGGATTCCTCAGCAACTCGTCGCCTCCGTCCTGGCCTCGTACGCGCCTGTTCCACTGTCCCGCAGTACGGTCCGCCGCGTCCGGGACTGCGCGACCCTTGTCCGGTACCGAACCGTCGTACGGCAGAAAGCTGTTCTGTCCTGGTACCCAGGACCGGCGCCGGTACCCGGGAGGACGCCGAAGGGCCCGGCCGTCCCCTATTACGGCCGGGCCCGGTCGGTGATGGCTCAGCGGTGGCCGAACCACGTCATGGAGGAGAGCGCCCTGTCGTCGTAGCCGAACAGCGCCTGGTTCTCCCAGCCGTTGCCGGAGGTGGCGTCGGCCGGGTCCCAGCCGTTGCCGGTGACGGCGGTCCAGGTGGCCTCCCAGTAGAAGACGCCGAGGCCGCGGCCGTTCGGGACGGCTTCCACGATGCTCGCCACGTCGTTCATCCACTTGGTCTGGCCGGCCACGGTCGCCGGGTAGCCGGAGACCAGCTCACCGGTGGTGTCGATCTGGTTGGTGAGCGCGTCGTCGCTGTCCAGGCGGAAGGGGTAGGCCGTCTCGGCGACGAACACCGGCTTGCCGTAGCGGGCGGCGGCGTCGTCCAGGGTGGTCTGGAAGTCGGAGAGCGGGCCGTGCCAGTAGCCGTAGTAGGACAGGCCGATCGCGTCGAACTTCACGCCCTTGGCGACC
Source organism: Streptomyces sp. NPDC050625 (assembly GCF_040654755.1). Lineage (NCBI taxonomy): Bacteria > Bacillati > Actinomycetota > Actinomycetes > Kitasatosporales > Streptomycetaceae > Streptomyces > Streptomyces sp. NPDC050625. The sequence continues at coordinate 92,646 of NZ_JBFAIQ010000015.1, read as the reverse complement.
GCGTTGTCGAACCACCACTCGGTGCCGGCCTTGTCACCGCCCTTGGCCAGGTGCAGCGCGACGACCGTGGACGAGTTGACGGCCTTGACCGCGTCGTAGCCGGAGTTGAGCAGACCGGCGAGCTGCGTCCAGTTGCCGGTCGACCCCTCGGACCACAGCATGCCGCCATTGATCTCATTGCCCACCTGGACCATGTCGGCCGTGGTGCCTTGAGCCTTCAAGGCGTTCAACACGTCGTACGTGTGGTTGTACACGTCTGTCTTGAGTTGACTGTACGAGTGGCTCGCCCAGGCGGCCGGCTTGGTCTGTGCGCCCGGGTCGGCCCAGGTGTCGGAGTAGTGGAAGTCGACCAGGAGCTTCATGCCCTGGGCCTTGATGCGCTTGGCCATGGCCAGCACGCGTGTCTTGTTGTTGTAGCCGTCGGCCGGGTTCACCCAGACCTTCAGCCGGGCGTAGTTCATGCCGTACGACTTCAGGATGGCGAGGGCGTCCCCGGTGCTGCCGGAAGCGGTTCGGTAGACGCCGCCCTTGGCCTCGCTCTTGGCGAGGGAGGAGATGTCGGCACCGTGGATCGACGTACTCGTCGTACCGGACGTGAAGGTCAGATCGTCAACATTGATCCAGTTGCCCGCGTTCGCGTCACTGTTGACGCTGATCGTGCACTGGTTGTTGGTCACCTTGATCGGCGTGACGATACGGATCCAGCCACTGGACGAGATCGGCAGATCGGTGCGCTGTTCCGAACTGCCGCAATTCCTGAGGGCTATGTAGGCCGAGTTCTGCCCGCCGCCGGAGCGGACCCAGGCGGTGAGGGTGTAGGTGCCGTTGGTCAGACCCGACAGGTACTGGTAGGTCTCCACCTTGTAGGCGGAGGACGCGTAGTGGGTCAGCCGGTAACTCCCGCCGTGACCACCGGACTCGGTGAACGAGGCTGCGGTGTCGCCGTACTCCGACCAGCCGCTGGGCACGGCCGCGCCGGTGCCGTCGGACTCGAAACCGCCGTTGGTCAGGGTGCTCGCCGCCTGGGCGCTCTGGGCGGGCAGGGCGGTGAGGGCGAGCCCGGCCGCGAGCGGCAGCAGCAGGGCTCCGATGGTGCGTCCGGGATGGAACTTCATCGTCCGTCGTCCCTTCGACGTAACTGGGGTGGGGGTGTGCTCCGATGGGGGCCGGAGGACAAGCCCCTCCGCCCGCGGCTCGACCGGCTCGCGCGGGCGGAGGGAAGCCGGCTCAGCCGTCGAGGCGTACGACCCGCACGGCCCCCGCGGGAACGGCGAGGCGGCCCGCGGCGCGTTCGCCCGTCAGCAGTTCGGTGCCGTGCGCGTCCAGCGGCACCTTGGCGTCGGTGGCGGTGTGGTTGATCGCGAACAGGAAGCTGCCGGACTCGCCGCTGCGGCGCACCACCTCGACGTCGCGCGGCAGATCGGCGCAGGGGGCGATGCGCGCGTCCTCGGCAGCCCAGCCGATCAGGGCGTCCAGGCCGTGCGCGTCGAGGCGGGTCGACACGTACCAGGCGGTGCCCTCGCCGAGCCGGTGCCGGGTGACGGCCGGGTGACCGGCCGCGAGCCCGTCGGCGTACGTCCACACCGTCTCGGCGCCGCGCGGCACCACGAACTCCGTCCACACGTCCCCCGTGAGCTCGGAGCTGTCGCGTCCGGTGACCCGCACCCGCTCGTCCTGGAGCAGCGGCGAGAACTCCTCCACGGTCAGGCCCAGGACCTCGCGCAGCGCACCCGGGTAGGCGCCCCGGTGGACGGCGTCGTGCTCGTCGACGATGCCGGAGAAGTAGGAGACGACGAGCGTGCCGCCGTTCTCGACGTACTCCCTGAGGTTGTTCCCGGCCGCCTCCGTCATCAGGTACAGCGCGGGAACGACGACAAGGGGATAGGCCGACAAGTCGGCTTCCGGGTGGGCGAAGTCGACCGTGAGGTGGCGGTCGTAGAGGGCCTCGTAGAAGGCGTCGGCGCGCTCGCGCGGGTCGTGGTCCTCGCTGGGGCGCCACTGGAGGTTCTGCGCCCACCAGGACTGCCAGTCCCACAGGACGGCGGCATCGGCCCGCGTACGGGTGCCGCGGACCGGCGCCAATGAGTCCACAGCGGCGCCGAGTTCGACCACTTCGCGCCACACCCGTGTCTGGGTGCCGCCGTGCGGCAGCATCGCGGAGTGGAACTTCTCGGCGCCGCGCCGCGACTGACGCCACTGGAAGAACATGGCGCCGTCGGAGCCTCGCGCCACATGGCCGAGGGAGTTGCGGGCCATCTGGCCGGGGGCCTTGGCGGGGTTGCGGGGCTGCCAGTTGACACCCGAGGTGGAGTGTTCGAGCAGCAGCCAGGGGGCGCCGCCGGCGACGGAGCGGGTGAGGTCTGCGGCCATCGCCAGGTTGACGTGGGTGCGACGGCCGTCGGTGATCAGGTAGTGGTCGTTGGTGACGAGGTCGACCTCACGGCCCCAGGCCCAGTAGTCCATGGAGTCGCACTGGCTGAGCGCGGTCATGAAGTTGGTGGTGACCGGGATGCCCGGCGAGAGGCGGTGCAGGATGTCCCGCTCCGTGCGGAAGTTCTCGCGGACGGTGGCGTCGGCGAACCGCCGGTAGTCGAGCGCCTGGGCGGGGTTGCCGACGGTCGGGGTCGCGCGCGGCGGGTTGATCTGCTCCAGGTCCGTGTAGTGCTGTCCCCAGAAGGCGGTGCCCCAGGCCTCGTTGACGCCTTCGACGCTCCCGTAGGTGTCCGCCAGCCAGCGGCGGAAGTGGGCGGCGCAGGGGTCGCAGTAGCAGGCCGAGACGGGGACGCCGTACTCGTTGTGCACGTGCCACAGCGCGAGCGCGGGGTGGTCACCGTAGCGCTCGGCGAGCTTCGTGGTGATGCTCGCGGCGGCCGCGCGGTAGTCGGCGTTGCTGTGGCAGATGGCGCCGCGGGAGCCGAACTCGTAGCGCACGCCCTCGGCGGTCACCGGCAGTGCCTCGGGGTGGGCCCGGTAGAACCACGCCGGGGGCACCACTGTGGGTGTGCCGAGGTCGACGCGGATGCCGTTCTCGTGCAGCAGGCCGAGGATCCGGTCCAGCCAGCCGAAGTCGTACGCGCCGGGTGAGGGCTCCAGCAGCGCCCAGGAGAAGATCCCGACGCTGACCATCGTGACGCCGGCCTCCCGCATCAGCCGGACGTCCTCCTGCCAGACGCTCTCCGGCCACTGCTCGGGGTTGTAGTCCCCACCGAAGGCGAGCCTGGTGAGGCCCCTGGGGGTGGTCTCCGGCATGGATCTCTCCCGTTTAATCGATCATTTGGGAACGTGCACACACATCATTGGCGGCGCGAGCCCAACATAACCGCACAGCAACAACCATTGACAAGTGTCTGGGATGTTTCTCTACTGTGAACGCTCACAGAAGCAGGACAGGGACTCGCGGCAGTCGAGGACCCGTCTTATGTGAACGCTCACATCTGCATGGCAGGTCTCCGCAGCGGGCGGGGACCCAGGTCAGGGGAGAGATCCATGCCGCACACGAAGCGCCGTCGCCTCGTGACAACCGCCGTCGCCGTCTCGCTCGGCGCCTCCGCCCTCGCCGCCTGCGGCTCGTCCGACAGCGACAGCAAGACCGAGTCCGGTCCGGTCTCGCTGACGTACTGGACCTGGACGCCCGGCATGGACAAGGTCGTGGACCTGTGGAACGCGGGGCCGGGGAAGAAGGACCGGATCACGGTCACGGTGAAGAAGCAGGCCTCCGGCGACTCGCTGGTCACCAAGATCCTCACCGCGCACAAGGCGAAGAAGGCGCCCGACCTGGTGCAGGCCGAGTACCAGGCGCTGCCGACCCTGGTGAGCAATGACGCGCTGGCGGACATCTCCAAGGACGTCGGCGACGCGAAGAACAAGTTCGCCGACGGCGTCTGGCAGCAGACCACGCTGGGCACGGACGCCGTCTACGCGGTGCCGCAGGACATCGGCCCGATGATGTTCTACTACCGCCAGGACCTGTTCAAGAAGTACGGCCTCAACGTCCCCACCACCTGGGAGCAGTTCGCCGAGACCGCCCGCACGCTGAAGAAGAAGGCCCCGGACAAGTCCCTGACCACCTTCTCCGCCAACGACTCCGGCCTCTTCGCGGGGCTCGCCCAGCAGGCCGGCGCCAAGTGGTGGACCACCTCCGGCGACAAGTGGAAGGTCGCCATCAACGACGCGGCCACCCAGAAGGTCGCCAAGTTCTGGGGCGGGCTGGTCAAGGACGGTGTCATCGACAACCAGCCGATGTACCAGCCGGCCTGGAACAAGGCGCTCAACACGGGCAAGGAGATCGCCTGGGTCAGCGCCGTGTGGGCACCGGGCACGCTCACCACGGCCGCGCCCGACACCAAGGGCAAGTGGGCCATGGCCCCGCTCCCCCAGTGGTCCGGAACCGAGAACGTCACGGGCAGCTGGGGCGGCTCCTCCACCGCCGTGACCACCGACTCCACGCACCGGGCCGCCGCCGCCAAGTTCGCCGCGTGGCTGAACACGGACGGCGAGGCACTCAACGCCCTGGCCAAGGAGGGCGGCATCTACCCGGCCTCCACCTCCGCCCAGCTCAGCGGTGCGTTCGTCGCCCCGCCGGAGTACTTCTCCAACCAGGCGGACTTCTACGCCAAGGCGGCCGACATCGCGAAGACCACCGCGCCGTCCGCATGGGGCCCGAACGTGAACGTCGCCTACGCGACCTTCAACGACGCGTTCGGCGTCGCCGCCAAGGACAAGTCGGACTTCGTGGCCGCCCTGGACAAGATGCAGGATGCCACGGTCGCCGACATGAAGAAGCAGGGCTTCGGGGTCTCTCAGTGACACGCGCCGCAAGCCGGAAGGCATACGGGGTCAAGGGGGCCCCGTATGCCTTCCTCCTCCCCGCGACGATCCTCTTCGCGCTGTTCTTCGCGCTGCCCATCGGGTACGCGGTCTGGCTCAGCTTCCGCAAGGTACACGTCTCCGGCCTCGGCCTCGGGGCGCACGCCCGCAGCGAGGTCTGGGCCGGCTTCGAGAACTACACCGGGGCGTTCCACGACAGCGAACTGCTGCACGGCGCGCTGCGCGTGCTCGGCTACGGCTGCATCGTCGTCCCGGTGATGCTCGGCCTCGCGCTGCTGTTCGCGCTGATGCTGGACTCCGACAAGGTGCGGCTCGCCCCGTTCACCCGGCTCGCGATCTTCCTGCCGTACGCCATCCCCGGCGTGGTGGCCGCGCTGATGTGGGGCTTCCTGTACCTGCCGGACGTCAGCCCCTTCTACTACGTGCTCGACAAGCTCGGCCTGCCGCAGCCCGGCCTGCTCGACGGCGGTCCGCTCTATCTCGCCCTGTCGAACATCGCGGTCTGGGGCGGCACCGGCTTCAACATGATCGTCATCTACACCTCGCTGCAGGCCATCCCGGCCGAGGTGTACGAGGCGGCGAAGCTGGACGGCGCCACCCCGCTGCAGATCGCGCTGAAGATCAAGATCCCGATGGTGGCGCCCTCGCTGGTGCTGACCTTCTTCTTCTCGATCATCGCGACGCTCCAGGTGTTCAACGAGCCGACCACCCTCAAGCCGCTCACCAACTCCATCAACACGAGCTGGAGTCCGCTGATGAAGGTGTACCAGGACGCCTTCCACCGCGGCGACATCTACTCCGCCGCCGCCGAGGCGACCCTGATCGCGCTGGCCACGCTGGTGCTGTCCTTCGGGTTCCTGCGGGCCGCGAACCGTCGCAACAAGCAGGAGGCAGCGCGATGAGCTCTCTTGCCGTCCGCAAGGCGGCCCCGGCCGCCGGCACCACCCCCGGCACCGCACAGGGCCCACCGCTGCGCCGCCGGATCGCGCTGGTGCCGACCGTCACCCTGCTGATCGGCGCCGTCTACACGCTGCTGCCGGTCGCCTGGGTGGTGATCGCGGCCACCAAGTCCGGGCGCGAGCTGTTCTCCACCTTCACCTTCCTGCCCGGCACCGGTTTCACCGACAACATCAAGGACCTCGACGCCTACCGCGACGGCATCTACTGGCAGTGGATGGGCAACTCCGCCCTGTACGCCGGGCTCGGCGCCCTGCTGTCCACCGCCGTGTCGGCGTTCAGCGGCTACGCGCTCGCGACCTACCGCTTCCGGGGCCGCGAGACGATGTTCAACGTGCTGCTCGCGGGCGTGCTGATGCCGCCGGTGATCCTCGCCGTTCCGCAGTACCTGCTGCTGGCCAAGGCCGGCCTCACGGACTCCTACGTGTCCGTGCTGCTGCCGCAGGTCCTCTCGCCGTACGGCGTCTACCTCGCGCGGATCTACACGGCCGCCGCGGTGCCCGCCGATGTGGTCGAGGCGGGACGGATGGACGGGGCGAGCGAGTGGCGCATCTTCACCCGGGTCGCGCTGCCGATGATGATCCCCGGCATGGTCACGGTGTTCCTGTTCCAGTTCGTGGCCGTGTGGAACAACTTCCTGCTGCCGTACATCATGCTCAGCGACGACGAGCGGTTCCCGCTCACGCTCGGTCTGTACACGCTCCTGGAGCAGGGCTCCAACACCCCGGCCCTGTACACGCTGGTGATCACCGGCGCGTTCCTGGCGGTCCTCCCGCTGATCGCCCTCTTCCTGGTCATTCAGCGGTTCTGGAGTCTGGATCTGCTGTCCGGAGCCGTAAAGTCATGACCATGGGCAATCCGGGGGGACGGCGGAAACCGCCGACGATCCACGACGTGGCGCGCGAGGCGGGCGTCTCGCGGGGCACCGTCTCGCGTGTGCTCAACGGTGGGCACTACGTCAGCCCCGCCGCGCAGGAGGCGGTGAACGCCGCCATCCGCAGGACGGGGTACGTCGTGAACCGGCACGCCCGCTCCCTGATCACCGGACGCTCGGACTCGGTCGGCTTCCTGCTGACCGAGCCGCAGGAGCGGTTCTTCGAGGACCCCAACTTCAATGTGCTGCTGAGCGGCTGCACCCAGGCGCTGGCCGCGCACGACATCCCGCTGCTGCTGATGCTGGCGGGCACGAAGGACGAACGGCGGCGCATCACCCGGTACATCACGGCCGGGCATGTCGACGGTGTGCTGCTGGTCTCCAGCCACTCCGGCGACCCGGTCGCGGAGGAGCTGCGCGAGGCGGGGGTGCCGCTGGTCGCCTGCGGCAAGCCGATCGGGCTGGGCTCCAAGGTGAGTTATGTGGCCGCCGACGACCGGGACGGCGCCCGTGACATGGTGCGCCATCTGCTGTCGCTGGGCCGGCGCAGGATCGGCGTGGTCACCGGCCCGCTGGACACCCCGGGTGGTGTCGAGCGCCTGGCCGGGTACAAGGAGGTGCTCGCCGAGGCGGGCGTCGAGATCGACGAGCGGCTCATCGTCTCCGGGGACTACAGCCGGGCCAGCGGTGAGGCGGGCGCGGAGCTGCTGCTCGACCGGGCGCCGGACATGGACGCCGTGTTCGTCGCGTCCGACCTGATGGCACAGGGCGTGCTCACCGTGCTGCAGCGGGCGGGCAGACGGGTGCCGGACGACATCGCCGTCGGCGGTTTCGACGACTCCCCGGCGGCCACCGCGGTCAGCCCGGCCCTCACCACGATCCGCCAGCCGTGGGACCGGATCAGCAACGAGATGGTCCGTGTACTGCTCGCTCAGATCGGGGGCGAGGACCCGGCGGCGGTGATCCTGCCGACGGAACTGGTGCGCCGCGAGTCGACCTGACGGGCGGGTTCCGTGTTGGACAGACCGCGGTCCATCAGGGTCGGCACCTCCAGTTCCCTCGGGCTGAGCGCGGCGAGGCCGGTGGGTACGGTGGGCCCACGCTCGCCCTTCGCGGCACAGCGCTCGACGAGCCGCGGGGTGATCGACGGCCGCTGTCAGGCCCCGCCGATGGCGACGAGCCGTACGGCCGCCGCCAGAGGTTCCGGGGTGACGTCCTTCGGCAGGCAGCCGCTCGCCCCGAGCGAGAGTGGAGCGGCCCAGGTCAGAGGTCGCCAGCATCAGCACGCGGCCGTCCGGGTCCTGTTCGAGGATGCGCCGGGTCGCCTCCAGGCCGTCCATGGTCGGCATGCGGATGTCCATCGGGACGACGTCCGGCCGCAGCTCAGGCGCCGCGGCCACCGCCTCCGCGCCGTCGACTGCCTCGGCCACCACGTCGAGGCACCGGGCCGTCGGAATCAGCCGGAAACCGGTCCTGGTCAGCGTCCGGTCGTCGACGATCAGCACACGCGGCACCCGCTCGGGCCCGGCCTTGGGCCGCCTGGGCGGGCCTTCCGCATGCGCGGCGGCTGTCACGGGCGACCCACAGGCATGCGTACCCGGACAGGGCAGCCGCCGCCGAGGCGTCGGCGGGCGTCCAGGTCACCGCCGTACACCGCGACCCGCTCCCACGGGCCCAACAGGCCGAGCCCCGCGCCGTCGTGGCGCCCGGGCACGGGCGGCCGCACGGTGGCGGAGCCGGTCAGCACGCTGGTGCCGGTGCTGAGGACCTCCACGCGCAGGGCGTGGCCGTCGTCGCGCAAGCTCACCTCCGCCCTGCCGCCGTCGCCGCCCCGCGGGAAAGGGCGCAGGTCGACGGCGATCCGTACCTCGACAGACAGTCCCGCGCACGCTGGGGCCGGTGCTGAGGACCTCCACGCGCAGGGCGTGGCCGTCGTCGCGCAAGCTCACCTCCGCCCTGCCGCCGTCGCCGCCCCGCGGGAAGGGGCGCGGGTCGACGGCGATCCGCACCTCGCCGGACAGTCCGGCGCACGCTGGTGCCGGTGCTGAGGACCTCCACGCGCAGGGCGTGGCCGTCGTCGCGCACGCTCACCTCCACCCTGCCGTCGTCGCCACCCCGCGGGAAGGGGCGCAGGTCGCAGGAGATCCGCACCTCGCCGGACAGTCCGGCGCACGAGATCCGGTCCACCAGCGGCCCCAGCCTGTCTGGGGCGAAGGCGGGAACCGGTCAGGATCGGAGAAGCGGCCCCGCACTCCCCGGCTCTAGCGTGGGACCACCGACGGATCACGTCGGTCCCGCACCACGAAGGAGTGAGTTCACCATGACCGCCGGCCTCCAGACGATCATCTACCCCGTCAAGGACATCGCGCGGGCCAAGGCCCTGTTCAGGGCGCTGCTCGAAGTCGAGCCCTATGCGGACGAGCCGTACTACGTCGGCTTCAAGGACGCCGGGCAGGACGTCGGCCTCGACCCGAACGGGCACGCCAAGGGCATGACCGGGCCCGTGCCGTACTGGCACGTCTCCGACATCCGGGCGCGGCTCGCGAGCCTGCTGGAGGCGGGCGCCGAGCTGCTGCAGGACGTGCAGGACGTCGGTGGCGGCCGGCTGATCGCCTCGGTGAAGGACGCCGACGGCAACCTCGTGGGGCTCCTCCAGGACGCGGCCGCCTGAGTCCCCCCGCCCGGGCGTCGGACGTCTGCTTGCACCCGCACTAGTTGCACACTCAACGATTGGCCGAATCGGTGTTACCGTGCGGGTATGGCAGTCACAACGGCCGAGTCCCGGCTCGAAGAGCGCTGGCGGGACATCCTGTCCGTGCACGCGCGCACGATGTGCGAGATCGACCGGGCCCTGCACCCGCACGGCCTGGGCGCGAGCGACTTCGAGGTGCTCGACATCCTGGCCTCCGAGGCGCCCCGCGAGGGCGACCAGTGCCGGGTGCAGAACCTCGTCGGACGGGTCCATCTCAGCCAGAGCGCGCTGTCCCGGCTGATAGCCCGCCTGGAGAAGGACGGCCTGGTGGAGCGCTCCGTCTGCGCCGAGGACCGGCGCGGGGTCTGGGTCACGCTCACCCGCAAGGGCCGTGACCTGCACACCGAAGTGCTGCCGCTGCAACGCGCCGCGCTGGCCCGCACCCTGGAGGGCGCCGAGGAGAGCACCGGCTAGACCACGAACTCGGCCCCGTCCGGCAGCACTTCGACGCCCTTCTCGGCCACCCTCGACCGAGCCCGTGAGGCCGGGTCGAGCAGCGGGTTCGTGTTGTTGAGGTGGGTGTAGATCCGGCGCGGGCGAGGATGGCGGGCCAGCGCGGCGAGGCTGCCGTGCGGACCCGTGACGGAAAGATGCCCCATGGCCCCCTGCCCGGCACCCGACCGCACCGCCGCGCCCATCTCGTCGGCGGCGAAGAACGTGCCGTCGAACAGCACACAGTCCGCCGCCGCGCACAACTCGTCCAGGGCGGGCGACCAGGCGGCCACGCAGGGCGCGTAGACCAGGACTCCCCCGGTGGCCAGGTCCTCCACGCGGTACGCCGTCACCCAGCGGTCGTCCGGCTCCCGCACGGGGGCCGGTACATACTTCGGGATCTTGTCCCCCACCGGGTGTGCCGTGACGACCAGGCCGCCGGCCAGCACGAATCCGCCGTCGGCCAGGCTGTCGGCCCATTCCCAGGGGGCATAGCGGTCCAGTGCCGCACGGGCCGGAGCAAGCACGGCACGCACCGGCGGGGCCGCGTACACCTTCAGGTCCACGGCGCCGCGCAGCACCGTCAGACCGGTGACATGGTCGGCCTCGGCATCGGTCAGCAGCACACCCCGCAACGGTGTGTCGCGGGGGCCGAGGCCCGGCCACAGCGCCGGGGTGGCGGTGAGCTGGGTGCCGATGTCGGGCGAGGCGTTGAGCAGCCACCAGTCGCGCCCGTTGCCCGTGAGGGCCAGGCATTCCTGGGTGCGGGGAGGCAGTTTGCCGTCCCGGGCGGCCGTGCACAGCGCACAGGCGCAGTTCCACTGCGGGAAGCCACCGCCCGCGGCCGTGCCCAGCAGGACGACCCTCACGACCATCCGCTCCTCTCGCTCTCCCGGTCCCTCCGCTGGGATCTTCCCTCCGGAGGCCGGTGGACTACCCCTCGGCAGGGGGCAGTTCCGGCCGACCTTCGCCGGGACGCCGGTCCACCGGGCGCCGGGGCGGGATCGGACCGGCCGAGAAGTCGCGCGGGCCGGTCCACAGGGCCGGGACCGCGTCGCAGCGGCGGCACAGCTCGTAGACGATCGCCTCGTAGTTGACGCGCCAGCCCCGGAAGTGCGGCCAGGCGTCCCTGGCCGACCGCTCAGCCAGGAAACCGGCCGTCTCCACTCTCGCCACCGCCTCCTCGAACTCCCCGAACGTGAGCCGGATCGAGGCGTCCGGTGCCGGGTCGGCGTCGAACGGGATGCGCAGCGAGCGGGCGATGTCGCGCAGGGCCGTGAACCCGGCACGCAGCACGAGCCGCGCCTCCGGCGGCGCGACGCGCGGGGCCAGGGAGAGCTGCATGGCCGCCGCGTCCATGACGGCGACGAGCCCGACCAGCGCGCTGCGGTGCGGGCGCGGGGAGCGGAAGGTCAGCAGGATCGGGTACGTGGAGTGGCTCTCCCCGATGTCCGAGGCCAGCCGCTCCCAGGCGCGGTACAGCTCGGGCAGCGCGCCCTCGGTGTCGACCAGCCACTGCCGGGCCAGCACCTCGGGGCCCCAGGCGGGCTCGCCGGCCCGGGACTGGAGCAGGGTGACCTCCAGTTCGCGCCGGTTGTAGGCGCTGTAGAGCGTCGGCAGGTAGGCGATCTGCAGGGCGATGACGACGGGTCCGGTGGCCGCGGCGCCGAAGTCGAGCGCCGACAGCTTCAGCCGGGCGCCGCTGGCGAAGCCGAGGGTGAACAGGCTGCTGCCCGCCTCCCGGAAGGCCGCGGCCCAGGACAGCGGGGACAGCGCGTACAGCAGGAGCCCGAACGCGAGCAGGGCCCCGCCGAGCCAGGTGGCGAGCATCCCGATCAGCATCAGCGGGGCGAGCCAGGTCTGCGCGCGGTCGACGGCCTCGTATCCGCCCCCTCGCTGGGTCAGCCGCAGCAGTCTGCGCAGCACCCACCACAGACGGAACACCAGCCCGGAGTACAGCCCGCGGGGCACCACCAGGGTGCGCAGGATGCTGCCGAGGACCAGTGCGAGCACCAGCGCCCCGGCCGCGCCGGAGATCCATGCCATGCGGTCATTCTGAACGGCGCCCGGCTCCGGGGACGCGGGGAGCACCGCAGACGGGTCATGGGCGCCGTACGGAGTGCGGACAACGGCCACGCATTACGGAGTGTCCCGGTCACGCCCGACGCCTACGGTGTGCTCGCGGTGAACGGAGATCGCCGCAGGGATGAGCAGGGTCGGCGCCGCTCATCCTCGTTCGGGTGGAGCGGGGGCGCGGGAGTGCGCGACGGTCGCCCGCACCTTCGGGCCCGGGTCACTCCCCCGTGAACACGGCGGCCGGGCCCACCAAGTGGGTCCCGTTCCCGGTCCGGCACACGCCCGAGCCCCGCCCCGCGGCCGAGGCGGATACCGCCAACCGGGTGGCCGCGGTGGAACCGGGGGTGGTGCGGGGGCAGTTCACGGCAGGTCATGCCTCGCACGCCCTCCCAAGTCATCACTCGTCGTGACCGGTTCCGGGTAGCTGTAGACACGGAGGGTGACGGTAGGCACATGAGCCGTCACCGGTGCTACAGGAGAGAAGGAACCATGTCGGTCGAGACCGGTACGACCCCTGCAGCGGGTGCCGAGGAGCGGGAGCCGCAGAGCCTCGGTACCGCCGCGGCACGGAATCTCACGACGACGACCAAGTCCGAGCCCCAGATGCAGGGGATCAGCTCACGGTGGCTGACGCGCATGCTGCCCTGGGTGGACGTGCCGGGCGGCACGTATCGCGTCAACCGGCGGCTGGCGTATGTGCTCGGTGACGGACGGGTGACGTTCGTCAAGACCGGCGCGCAGGTCAGGGTGGTCCCGGCGGAGCTGGGCGAACTGCCCCTGCTGCGCGGGTTCCCGGACGGTGCCGCACTGCAGGCGCTGGCGGCACGGTTCGAGCAGCGGGAGTACGCGCCCGGCCAGGTGATCGCCACGGCGGGCCGGCCGGCCGACCATGTCTACCTGGTCGCGCACGGCAAGGTGGAGAAGATCGGCGCGGGCCCCTACGGCGACGAGACGGTGGTCGGCCTGCTCGCCGACGGGGACACCTTCGGCGGCCAGGTGCTCGCGGGCCTGGACGGCGCCTGGGATTTCACCGCCCGCGCGGCGACCGCCACCACCGTGCTGGCGCTGCCGCACTCGGCGTACCAGGAGGTCGCGCAGCGGCACGGCGATCTGCGGGCGCACGTGGATCTGGCCCGGCGGGACGGTCACCGGCCGGTCAACGGCTCCGGAGAGGCCGAGATCGCGCTCAGTTCGGGGCACTCGGGCGAGCCGGACATCCCGGGGACGTTCGTGGACTACGAGGTGGAGCCGCGCGAGTACGGGCTGAGCGTCGCGCAGACGGTGCTGCGGGTGCACACCCGTGTCGCCGATCTCTACAACCAGCCGATGCACCAGACCCAGCAGCAACTCCGGCTGACCGTCGAGGCGTTGCGGGAGCGGCAGGAGCGCGAGCTGGTCAACAACCGGGACTTCGGGCTGCTGCACAACGCCGACTACGACCAGCGGATCTCCACCCGTTCCGGGCCGCCGACGCCGGACGATCTGGACGAACTGCTGAGCATGCGGCGCGAGACCAGTTTCCTGTTCGCGCATCCACGGGCGATCGCCGCGTTCGGCCGCGAGTGCAGCAAGCGGGGCCTGTACTTCGGCGGTGTCGAGGTGAACGGCCACAGACTGCCCGCCTGGCGCGGGGTTCCCCTGCTGCCGTGCGGCAAGATCCCGGTCACCGAGGCCCGTACGTCGTCGATCATCGCGATGCGCACCGGCGAGGACGACCAGGGCGTGATCGGCCTGCACCAGACGGGCCTGCCGGACGAGGTCGAACCGGGCCTGAACATCCGCTTCATGGGCATCAACGAGCAGGCGGTGACCTCCTATCTGGTGAGCACGTACTACGCGGCAGCGGTGCTCGTACCGGACGCGCTCGGCATCCTGGAGAACGTGGAGGTCTCCCGCCGCGACACCGACCGAGGCTAGGCGGGTGAGGGTCCGGGGCCGGCGTGGCGGTGGGCCGACTCGTTCTCCTGGGCCATGCGTCTGAGCGCCATCAGCGCGGGCTCCAGGAGGACGGTCAGCAGCAGGGCGCGTTCGGCTGCCTCCAACGGATCCTCGATTCCGTCGAGTTGGTCGAGGTCGAGGACTGCGGTCCGCTCCGCCAGCCGCGCGTACGGCAGCAACGTACGCCGGTCCAGGGGGACTCCGAGCGAGCGCAGTGAGGTGAGGGTCTCGGCGAGCGTGGCACGGGCGGGTGCCGACCGGTGCACGTCCCAGCCCAGCTCCTCGACCAGCTCATCGACTTCGGCCGCGGCGGGGGCCTGCTCTCCTGGCTCCCCGGCCGGTCCGATCGAGCCCAGGGCGAGGCCGAGCGTGAGGTGGGTGTCGTCCGCGCTGCGGGACAGGGCGTCCAGCAGTTCCCGGGTGGTGCCCACGGACAGCCCGCGCACCCCGGTCAGCGCCCGGATCAGACGGAGTCTGCGCAGATGGTGGTCGTCGTACTCGGCCTGGGTCGCTGCGGTCGTCCGGCCTGGCGGGAGCAGGCCCTCGCGGATGTAGTACTTGACGGTCGAGACGGAGACGCCGCCGCGGCGGCTCAGCTCGGACATGCGCATCGAAATCGGCCTCGCTCTGGAAACTGGATACCTCTACTATCTAATCTGGATAGCAGAGGTATCCAATAGAGGTTCCTCTCTCCCGTCGTGCTCCGACCCCTGACCCGAGAAGGCGGCAGCCATGCCCACTCTGCGTTGGACCACCGTCGACAAGCCCGCACCGGACGCCGAGGCGTTCGTCATGGCGTCACGTCTGGAGGTTCGCAGGCTCTCCGATGTACCTCGCTTCTTCCTGCGCTCGCTCGCCACATGGAAACAGGTGACCGGCGCGCCCGGTGCGTACGGCGCCTCGCTGATAGCCCAGCCCCTCAAGCGCACCTTCTGGACCCTGTCGGCCTGGCAGGACAAGGACGCGCTGTACCGGTACGCGAAGACCGAACCGCACCGGTCGATCATGACCGGACTGCGCTCCTCGATGAGGGCGTCGGTCTTCACCTTCTGGCAGATACCGGCGTCCGACCTGCCCATCGACTGGTCGGAGGCCCGCCGCCGACTGGCGGAACAGGAACAGGAACAGGAAGGGGGGCGGGAGCAGGAGCAGGAGCGGGAACAACAACAGCAGCGACAGGCCGGTTCGTGATCCTCAGCCGCCGAGGAGTTCCGCGAAGCGCTGGGCGCCGATGTTGCCGCCGGACAGGATGACCCCGATCCTGCGGGGAGCCGGGCCGAGGTCGGTGCGGTGGGCCAACAGGGCGCCGAGCGCGCTTGCTCCGCTGGGTTCGACGACGATCTTCATGCGCTCGAACGCGAAGCGCATGGCGTCCCGGATCCGGTCGTCGTCGACCAGGGCGATGCCGTCCAGCAGACGCCGGTTGATGGAGAAGGTGAGTTCTCCGGGGATGTCGGCGGCCTGACCGTCGGCGATGGTGCGCGGCACGGGAATGGAGACGCGCCGCCCGGCTTCGAGGGACCGCTTGGTGTCGTCCCCGGCCTCCGGCTCGACCCCGATGACACGGATGTCCGGAAGGAGCCCCTTGGCCGCGGTGGCGCTGCCGGCGATCAGACCGCCGCCCCCGACCGGCACGACCAGGGTGTCCAAGTCCCCTACTTCCTCGATGAGTTCGAGCGCGGCGGTGCCCTGCCCCGCGATGACATGCGGATGCTCGTACGGCGGCACGAGCGCCAGGCCCCGCTCGGCCGCGAGGGCCTCCCCGATCGCCTCCCGGTCGCCGGTGTAACGGTCGTAGGTGACGATCTCCGCCCCGTAGCCCGCGGTGGCCTCCAGCTTCGAGCTGGGCGTGTCCTCGGGCATCACGATGACGGCGCGGGTGCCGAGTTCCCGGGCGGCCAGGGCGACGGCCTGCGCGTGGTTGCCGGAGGAGTAGGCGGCGACCCCCTTGGCCAGTTGCTCCGGGGACAGCCTGGACACGGCGTTGTACGCACCGCGGAACTTGAAGGCGCCGACGCGCTGGAAGTTCTCGCACTTGACGAAGACCTGGGCTCCGACCAGCGCGTCCAGTGTGCGGGAGCGCAGTACGGGCGTGCGGTGGGCCACTCCCTTGATCTGCGCCGCGGCGTCCTGGACGTCCTGCAGGGTGACGGGCTGGGCGTCGGGCATGGTCGTGGTCCCTTCGACGGTCCGGAACATCGGCTCTGGAATTATTGTCCAACACCTATACTGATTGTCCAGACCCGCCACCGGGGCAGGGTGCGTGACGCGGCGCGAGGGGTGTGCCATGCCGGCCGACGAGCAGGACGCGATCATCGCCGCGCTGACTCCGGTGATCGACGGGATCGCCGCGAGCCTCGGATCCTTCTGCGAGGTGGTGATCCATGACTTCCGCCGGCCCGAACACTCCGTCGTCGCCCTCGCGGGATCGGTCACCGGACGGGGCGTCGGCGGGTCGATGAGCGAGATCGGCATGCAGATCCTGGCCCGCGGTGACGAGGCGCGCGACGAGCTGAACTACATCACCCGCACGCAGGACGGGAAGTTGGTCAAGTCGTCCACCATGGTGCTGCGCGATTCGAGCGGTGCGGTGTTCGGCGCGCTGTGCATCAACCTCGACGTGACCGCCGTGAACCAGGTGCACGCCCTGGTCGGCGAGATCGCCGGCGTCACCGCGCCCGCCACCACGCTCCCCACCACCACCTTCGGCGACGACATCGGCACGGTGCTGGACGCGATCGTCGACGCCCGCCAGCTGCGCCAGAACAAGCCCTGGCCGCAACTCGGCCGCGAGGAACGCGTGGAGCTGTTCCGCGACCTCGACCGGCGCGGTGTGTTCGCCGTACGGGGCGCGGTCCAGCAGGTGGCGACCCGGCTCGGCATCTCCCGCGCCTCCGCCTACAGCTACCTCGCCGCGGCCCGGAACACCGATGAGGACGGCACTGCCGACCGCCCGCTGTCGACCGGCTGACGGCAGCGCGCTCGGTCCACGTCGGTCGGTGTGAACTCGCCGGAGGCCGTACCGCGCCGTACCGGGTACCACACACCTCACAGCTTGGCGCCGAAGTCCTGGGTCCACCACGGGCCGCCCGAACCCTTGTGGACGCCCACGCCGATCTCCTTGAACGAGCAGTTGAGGATGTTGGCCCGGTGGCCGGGGCTGTTCATCCAGGAGTCCATCACGGACTCGGGGGTCTGCTGGCCCTGGGCGATGTTCTCCCCGTAGGTGGACCAGCGGTAGCCCGCCGCGGTGATGCGCTGCCCGGGGTCGACGCCGTCCGGGTTGGTGTGGTCGAAGAAGTTGCGGGCTGCCATGTCGTCGGAGTGGGCCTGCGCGGCCTTCTCCAGTTGCGCGTTCTCCGTGAGGGGACCGCAGCCTGCGCTCGCCCGCTCCTTGTTCACCAGCGCGACCACCTGCGCAACGGTGCCCGCCGGGGCCGACTGGGTCTGCGGGGTGCTGGCCGGAGTCGGAGTCGGCCGGGCGGACTGCCGAGTCGGCGGCACGCTCTTCTTGACGGGCTTCGGGGTCTTGGAGGCGCTCGCCTTCTTCGACTTCGAGGCGGACGGCGACGGGGACGCGGAGGCAGACGGGGAGGTCTCTACGGCGCTCGGTGCCGAGAGGTCCACCACGGGGGCATCGGCCGTCTGCGCGGTGGTCGAACCGTCGGACCCGGCGTCCGTGCCGAAGTACCACAGGCCGCCGCCCGCCACACAGGCCGCCACCACGGCACCGCCGACGGCCCGGCGCCGGACGCGCCGGCGTCGCCGTGCCTCGCCACGGGAATTCGAACGGCCGCGCCCGGCGCGGTGTCCGGCTCCCGTGCCCTCCGTGGCGTGACGTGCGGAGACACCGAGCGCGGAGACCGACCCGACCTGTGCCATGGAGTCGGAGGCGGAGAGCACCTTCTCCAGCAGCGCGGGCGCCGCGGCGACCAGCGCCAGACCGGCCAGCAGTCCCTCGGCCGGCATCAACCCGCTCCACAGGCCGGAGCAGCGCGCGCAGCCACGGGCGTGCCGGGCTATTCGTTTGCGCCACAGCGCCGAGGGCCGGCCGTCCCAAGTGCCCAGCATGCCCCGCAGTTCCTCGCACGGCGGCTGCGCGTCGAGTGCCCGGACCACCACGCGGGCGGCCTCCAGTTGCGCCTTCATCCGCTGCACCCGGACCGCCGTGTGCTGCGGCGACAGCTCCAGGGCCGCGGCGACCTCGGCCCGGGTCAGTTCACCGGCGCACTCCAGCCACCACAACGACAGCAGCCCCCGGTCGTCCGGCTCCAGCCAGCGTGACGCCCGGGCGGTCTCCTGACGC
Source organism: Streptomyces sp. NPDC050625 (assembly GCF_040654755.1). Lineage (NCBI taxonomy): Bacteria > Bacillati > Actinomycetota > Actinomycetes > Kitasatosporales > Streptomycetaceae > Streptomyces > Streptomyces sp. NPDC050625. The sequence goes on along the minus strand of NZ_JBFAIQ010000015.1, from coordinate 74,484 downwards.
TGGCCGGACAGCTGCAGCTGCACCATCGTCAGGTCGACGAAGTCGGCGCCCGGATCGGCGAAGTCCTGGGCGTCCTGAACGGCGCCCGGCGCGACCTGCCGGTCCTGCCAGTGGGCCCGGACCTGATTCATCGCGATCGCCACGAGCCAGGAGCGGAAGCGCTCGGGGTCGCGCAGTCCACCCAGCCCGTCGAGTGCGCGGAGCATGGTCTCCTGCACCACGTCGTCGACGTCGACCGAGCCGTTCAGAGCCCGCCCCACGACGTTGTAGACCAGCGGGAGGTACGCACTGACCAGGGCGTCCTGAGCCTCGGGGTCGCCCCCTCGGGCAGCGGTCACCAGTGCCGCGGTCTCCACCGGGTTCTGTGTGCTCATCAAAAAACTTCCCTGTCCTCGACGCCGAACGATGCTGTCCGATGCATGGGAGATCGTTCGGTGAGCCTCGGATAACAGTTCTTCGGACACATATTCCACGAGAGGTTCACCGCGGGGGCACAGGGAGGAGAACGGAGTGCAGGACGTCACATCACGGGAGGACGCCGCGCGGGCCGTCCTCTTCATGTACCGGGTGACGCCGACGCGGGTTCAATGAGCGGGCATGGTGGCCGCATGCATAGCCGCGCCCCGAACTATGTTGCCCCGCCATATGTGCGCCTGATTCGCGGATTTCTACGGTGTGCCGACACCTACCCGTCCCCACCGCACACGAGGAAGTGGCGCACATGGCCTCCGCAGCATCCGCTCCCCCGACACCCGCCAACCTGAGGCGCATCGTCGCCGCCAGCCTCATCGGCACCACCATCGAGCGGTACGACAACTCACGGATCGCTGCAGCAGGCGAGGTGTAGCTCACGAGACGGTGCCTTCGACCTCGTGACCTGCCCGGCGGACCGGTGATCGTGTGCCCGCCTTACTGAGGCAACGCAAGCGCCCATGCGTACTTGCGTGCGCCCATGCTTGCGCTCGTACGGTGCCGAGCCATGTCAGCATCTGTGGAAGAGGTACTCGACCGGCTCAGCACAAAGATCTCAGTCCGTATCAATTCGACCGCCGCTCTGGTTACGGACATGGACAAGGCGGCCGCCGCCATCGATCGACAGCGCGCACGCAAGCAGGACGAGAAGGAACCGAGTTCCCGTAAGCCCGAACTCGGACCGTTACGAGGCGCCGACCGGCAGGATCTCGTCTCCACCCCCTGGGACCTGCTGAGCGTCTTCGCGCGAGCCACCACCCTCGCCCGTCACGGACGCGGTAGAGGGCTGGCCGAACACTGGCAAGGACTGAAGTATTGCCAGGCCATGGCCGCCGGCCCCAGCGGCCACCTGGCCCTCACCGACGACGGCCAGAGCCCGGAACTCTCCTACAGGGCCATGCAGGCACGGGAACTGGGGCGGGCCTTCGGGCTCGCCGTAGCCGAACGCACTGTGCGGAACCGCTTCCCGGACCACATGATCTCCACCCTGGACGCGGAAGCCGTACTCCTGGCCGGCTTTGCACGCTCCGGCCCTCGACCGTCCCTGGGCGCCCGGCCGCGACCCGACTTCTTCATCGAAGCATGGCGCCTGGGCGGGCGATCCCGCGTCTTCGTGGTGACGGTCACCGGCAACCATCAGAAGGCCACCAAGCGCACCGCGAAGGCCGACCGCTCGGCATTCAAGCAACTGGCCAGGGGCAGCGAGCGCGCCGAGCACTTCCACCTCGCCGAGTGGAACACCACGCCGTGCCTCTTGATGTCCACGGAACTACTCGCGCTAGACGGAATCACCGTCAACGCTCTGCGGGCGCCGGGCGAAGGACTACTGCCCGCGAGGCCGGCAACAGGGCGAGGAAGCGCGGACGCAGGGCTGTGGGAACGGAACCTCGCGTATGCAATCATCGCGCTCGCGCGACGCCGTCTGAACGTCCTGTGGGCCCTCATACGCGGCGGTCGCACCTTCGCGACCACCCCACCACCGCCCCCGGCCGCACTCGGCTGAGATGCTCACGCGCTGTCACCGACACCAGTTGACAGCTTCATTGGGAATCAGTAGTGCAGCTCCACTGGCTCGTGCGCGGGGCTGGAGCACGGCACCGGCCGATCATGCGGGGCGCATGTCCTGGTGAGGCCTGCCGGGTCTCACCAGGCATCGAGCCCAACATCCTCATGGGTACTATGCGTAATGTCATTCGATTCAAGGGAGTGAACGGTTGTGCCCAGCCAAGCAGCCGCCACGCTCCGCTCGCGGTACCTCGAACAGGCCGCGTCGGATCTGGAGGAGAACAGGCGCCTTCAGCGAGAGCTCGCCGAGAAGATCGAGATGCTGAAACAGGAGGAAGAACTCCTGATCGACATCCTGGCTCTCACGGAACGTTTCCCGCAGGTCGCGGACTCACCGGCGTCCCCGGTACCAGCGGATTCCAAGGGCGCTCCCCCGCGGGAGAGGCGGAGTGCCGACGAGACCGATGTGAAGAGCCGCACACGTCAGCCGCTGCTCGGTGACCTGCTGACCGAGCTGCTCGGGGGACATCAGCAGCCCCAGCTCGCCCAAGACCTGCGCAAGGAGCTTCTGAACAAACATCCGGACAGAGAGCCGTCACCACAGGTCGTGCGGAACACTCTGGAGTCGCTCGTCGCCAAGGGCCGGATCCAGCGGCACAAGCAGAAGCGGTCGGTCACGTATACCCTCATCGGATCCGACGCGTAGGAAGCAAATAACCCGCGGACGGGCCGGGAGGCGCATGTCACAACGTCGGACAAGCCACGTCATGAACTCACCGGAGGAGAAACCCGTGATGTCCGACAGAAGTCTCCGTATGGTGGTGGCGGTCGCGCGGTCTGTTCGTCGTGGCCGCCTGAGGGCACGTGTGAACACGTCGCAGCGCGGTCGGCGCCTGGCGCGGGCGGGCATGTAGAGGACGCGATCACACCCCGCTGTCAGCGCTCCCTGCCCCGCAGGTCGGTTCGTTGCGGGCCCAGGCGCTTGGACGGTTCGAAGAGGGTGGGCACCGCGGAAGCGAGCAGGGCCGTATGCATCGACGTCCAACTGTCTCCCGGTGGGACCGGGGAGAATCAACACATCCTGGCGCGCAGCCTGTTGAGGGCGCAATGCTGACGGAACTTCACGGTGCCGGCCGGTATCCCGAGGATCTGCGCGGTCTCTCCCACGGTCTTGTCGGAAAGATAGATGTGCTGGAGAACCTGCCTGTGTTGGTTGGACAGGTGATGCAGCAGCGCCGTCATCTCGACGGCGGACAGCACATAATCCGCGTGATCGGTAGATGGCGAGGTTCCTGGGCACGGGAGCAGCCACCCCCGTACGGATCCCTCGGTACTCACGAGGCGATCGGCGTGGTGCCAGGCCCGGACAAAGGTCTCCTGAACGATGTCCTCTACCGCGTGATGGTCGTTCAGCAGTTTCTCGGCGTAGGCGAGCAGTGCCGTGCCGTGCTCCAGGATGAGAGTTTGCAGGTGGTTCCGGCTTGATGTCTCCGAAGCAGCACCCGTTATTTCCGTGATCTCGTCCCTGAGTGACTGACGGCACATGAGGAGCACATGAGGGGCTGGGTACTCGCCCGTTGTGGGGTGTGCGCCGGGGTGGAGTTCCAACAGAGCCCGGCTACGCAGGGCGTTGCGGCGGGGTGTGTGAGTGTGTAGGTGACGTGAGTGAGACAGTGGTGGGTGGTGACAGAACGTCAGCGGTGGAGTCGGGTGTGATGTCGGCCTCCGATGACGAGGAGGTAGGTGTCCTTACAAACGATCCGGACGAACGCCCGGGCCGGGGTTGCCGGTGATGGCGAGCCCGTCGATGGGGATGTCGTCGGTGCCTTTGAGGACTGGTCGGTCGGCGCCGGCTCGTGGCAGCGCGACGAGGCGGTTGAGTGATCCGCTGACTCCGACCACGATGCGCAGCGGCGATGGGCTGCCCATGAGGCTCCTTCTCCTGGCCCAATTGCATGCCTGGCCCTCACTCCAAGCCGCCACCCAGGAGACCGGCAACATTTTCGAGCCACCGAGTGACGGTTGTCCCGGTCGTTGAGGTGATGCAGGGCGTCACAGACATGACGGGACAGCCCTCCTGGACGTGACTAACGCATGTCACAACTGCAACAGAAAGCACCTTCGAGCCAAAGTAGCCCGACGCCCCTACGCGCCGCCCAGGACGAAGTCCCGGACGGCGGCGGTGAACGACTCAGGGGCCTCGACGTGCCCGACATGCCCGCTGTTCTCCAGCGTCACGAGTTGCGAGACCGGGATGATCTCGTTGAGTTCGTGTCCCAGTCGGGGTCCGTCGCCGATTCCGCGTCCTCCGACGATCACCATGGCCGGCACGGTCAGCGAGGCGAGCTCGGCCCGGTCGTCCATGATCTCGGGCACGAGGTACTCGTCCAGCCCCGAGATGAACGTCGCGTGGAGTCCGTCCTTGAGGAACTCGGGCTGGTCGTCCTTCCTCCACTGGCCGGTGAACTGGACTAGCAGCGTCAGCAGATGTTCCGCCTCCGAGTGGAAACCGGCCCTGTGGACCGGAGCCCCCTCGTACAGCACAACTCCGGCCAGCCGTTCGGGACGATGCAGGGCGTGGTGGGCGGCGACGAGGGCACCGTGGGAGTGACCCAGGAGGTGGACCCTGGGGGCACCGAGCCGATTGATCGTCACCTCCAGGAAGCGGCTGTAGCGATCGCGGGTGTAGCCGTGCGGGTGCGAAGGAAGACGGTTGTCCGGGCTGGTGCCGATGGGCTCGACGTAGACCATCGTGAGGCGCTCTTCCAGCGCCGGCACTCGCATGTAGTCCCAAGCGATCCCGGGGCCGCCCGGGTGGACGACGCACACGGGACCGCTGCCGAAGACGTGGTAGCGCTGGGTGATGCCGCCGATGTTGAAGGAGTGGGCGCCGGGAGCGAGGGGCCCTGAGAGCGAGGCGGTCGGGACGGTGCCCATGGGGTCTCCAACAAGTGAGGGATTACCTATCACCGGCACGAGGTGGCCCAGGGCCTGAGGTCGAACAGAACGGTGTGATACACATCACTGCCGTGTCGAGCGTGCCTCGATGTGCCCGTCGAGTCCAACAGGCTTCTGGATGGGCGGCTTTATAGGAGAGCGGCTGCCAGTTGGCGAACTCGTTCTGGAGTTCGCTGACCCTGGCCATCGTGAATCCGTAGGCGGCGGATCCCAGGAGACGGACGCTGCGGGCAGCCGCGGACTCGGGCGCGGATTCCCGGATCTCGGACGTCATCGGAGGACTCGCCGCGGCGTGAGCGGGCCAAGGCCGTCCCACTCGCCTTCTCGCTCTATCGGTCCGGGCATTTTTCCTCCAAGGGGGAGCAGAAGTCGGGCGTGCGCTCCGCAGGCCATAAGACCGACCATCGGTGGGCGCCGAACAAGAACGCGATAAATACGCGCTTGCACTTCTGACGACGCAGTCCGGAGTAGCGTGAGGTGACGGTTGTCACATCTATTCGGGTACACGGTCCGGCATCCCACTCATCAGCGCGGGCTCAGAAAAGAAACCGAACAAGCGTGTAGAGCTTCGTGGGCCAGGCGGCGTCGGACAGCGATCCGTATCCGACGACGAGTGCGCCCGGCGTGGCAGGCAGTGCCCGCAGCGCCGGCGGTCGAGGTGACCGACCGGCTGACGTCAGCGGAGGGTACGGTCTCCGGCGCCCACGGCGCCGACGAGCTGGTCGCGGCGGCGTTGGTAGTGGCGGTCGCCTACGGGGAACTGGTGGGCCGGGAGGTCAGCCCCGCGGGCGGCCGAGCGATAGCAGCACGGGGCCGGTCGGCGAGGCGACCAGATCGTCGATGGTGACACCATCGAGCGAGGCGTAGAAGGCTTCCTGCGCCTCACGCAGGGCACGCCGCAGACGGCAGGCGCCGGCAAGGGGGCACCGCTGGTCTCCCTCGCAGGTGACCACTTCCCGGTCGCCCTCCAGCACCCGCACGAGTGCGCCCACATGTGTGGCACGGCCGGTCTCCGTGAGCCCGAGCCCGCCGTTGCGTCCTCGCCGGGCCTCGACCACCCCGAGGTGCTGGAGGTGGGCGACGGCCTTCGCCATGTGTGTGTACGGGACGTTCACGCCGTCCGCGAGCTGCCTTGTGGTCAACAGTTCCTGACCGTCCATCACAGCCAGACGCATCACGGCCCGCAGGGCGAGATCGGTGTACCTGGTCAGTCGCACAACCGCACCCTAGCAATATTGCATCCACCATCTGGATTTACGGGCTGTGGACTGCGTCTCACGGCCCACAGCTCACACGTTCTGGTGCCAAGATGGGGCGCCATGTCCGCTGGGTGGGGTGCCCGCACGGTACGGGCCGGGTTGTTCGCGGCCGTGACCGTGCTGCTCGCCGCCCTCGGCCACACCAAGATGTCCGGGGCGAGCCTGCCACCATCGGCCCTTGCCGTCAGCGCGGTTGCCGTCGCCCGCACGGGCTGGGGGCGCTGCACATCGTCTTCTCCCTGGCCCAGTCACCGTCCGCGGGCCCGGCGACATCCGGTGCCGGGATGGGGTCGATGCACATGCACGCGGCCCACGTGTCCGCATCGGGCGGGACACATGTTGGCCATTCTCTGTCCGGCTCGCCGACGTTCGGCATGCTCACCTCACATCTGTTGGCCGCGGTGCTGAGCGGTCTGTGGCTCGCGTACGGCGACCAGGCCACGTTCCGCGTTCTGCGCACTGTGGCGGCCCGGCTGGCGGCACCCCTGCGCCTTGTCCTCGCCGTGGCTCCCCCGGTCGGACGCCCCCTCCCCCTCCCCCTCGCCCTCCGACACCTCTGGAACCCCGTACCGCGCCTTCTCCTCGTCCACGCGATCACCTCCCGAGGTCCGCCCAGGGGATCCGCTGTCGCCTGACGACAGCTGGCACCCACCGGGCGCGCAACAGCGCCCGTTGCCCGGTTTTCTTCGACTACGACGCCGGTACGAAACAGCCCAACGCCGTGTGCAACCGCGAGGTCGCCAACGCCGTGATCACCCTGGCCGGCGCGCGCAACATCTTCGCGGACTGCGACGGCGGCGACCGGCAGGTCGGCGGGCTCTCTGGCTTGTTACATGAACGACGGCGCGGACATGGCGCAGCGCGACAACTCCTGCTGATTATGATCCAAGTCACACAAACCCGAGGGCCGGCCACATACCTCACGTTGTTCCTGACATGACTCGGCGTTGTGGGCACCCGGGGCCCGGCACCCACAACGCGGAGCACAGGTGGTCGCGGGCTAGCCCGTCAGCTTCCTACCCTGTCCGTCGTCGTCACGGGTTCGCCCTGCTCACCCGGTGCCTCGGAGGGGCGGGCGTTCTCGGCGCCCGGAGAGACCTCACGTGTCTCCCCCATCGGTTCGTCCGACTCCCGGAGGCCGAAGCGGTCGTGGAAGCGGCGCAGCGGCGCCGGGGCCCACCACGTGGCACGGCCGGTGAGGCACATGATGGACGGCACCAGCAGACTCCGTACGACCATGGCGTCCATCAGCACCGAGAGCGCGATACCGAGGCCCAGCATCTTCGAGCCGGCGACTCGTCCGCTGCCGATGGCGATCATCACGACGGACAGGATGATCGCCGCTGCGGTGATCAGGCCGCCGGTCCGCTGGAGTCCGAAGACAACGGCCTCCCGGTGGTCACCGGTCTTGTCGTACTCCTCCTTCATACGGGACAGGAGGAAGACCCCGTAGTCCATGGAGAGGCCGAAGGCCACACAGAACAGCAGGACGGGCAGTGTCGTCTCGATGTCGCCGGTCGCGGTGAAGCCGAGCAGGTCGGACAGGTGTCCTTCCTGAAACACCCAGACGAGGGCGCCATACATGGCGGTGAGGCTGAGGGCGTTGAGGATGACGGCCTGGATGGGGATGAGCACCGAGCCCGTCAGCAGGAAGATCAGCACCAGGGTGATGACCACAAGGAGGGCCAGCGCCCAGGGCATCCGCTCCGCGATCGCGTCCTTGGAGTCGACCAGGGAGGCAGCGGGGCCGGTGACGGAGATCTCCGGGGCCTCGGCACTGTCCGAGAAAGGTGTGTCACGTATGTCGCGCACCAGGTCCTGGCTGGCGGCGTCCACGGGCTCGCTGGCGGGCACCACGGAGATCAGGGCGCGGGGGGAGGAGGCGTTCTCGTCGAGCGCCGCGGCCGGCTCCCCGACACGCTCACCGGCCTTGTACTGGCCCGCCGGCCCGTCGACCTGGACCACGTCGGGCAGACGGGAGAGCTCGCTGCTGTAGGTGCCCAGGTCCCGCACGGTGGACGTGCCGTCCGCATAGACCAGCACCAGGCCACTCGGGCTGCTGGTGAACTCCCGACGGATCTCGTCCTGAACGACGCGGGACGCCGCGGACGTGGGCAGCTGCCGGTCGTCGGTGGTGCCGAAGTTGACGTTGAGGAAGGGGGTGCCCAGCAGGACGAGGAACACCGTGGTCCCGACTGCGAAGAGCGGGGCACGTCGCATGACGAGCCTGGCCATGCGAGCCCAGCCGGTGGACTTCTCGGCCGTTGCGGTACCCGCGGGCTTACGGTTCCACAGTCGCCGCATGTCGAGGGAGTTGACCCGGTGGCCGAGGAGCAGCAGTGCGGCGGGAAGGATGACCATCGCGGCCAGCGCGGCGAGGACGACCACGGCGATGCCCGCATAGGCACAGGAGCGCAGGAAGCCATGGGGGAACAGCAGCAGCCCGAAGAGCGACACGGCCACGGTCAGTGCCGAGAAGAGCACCGTGCGGCCGGCCGTGCGCACGGTGACCGCCACGGCCGCCCGGGGATCGGTGCCCAGTGCGAGTTCTTCGCGGAAGCGGCGCACGATGAACAGGGCGTAGTCGATGGCCAGACCCAGGCCCAGGGCAGTGGTCAGGTTCTGGGCGAAGACCGATACGTCGGTGAAGGCGGTGATCCCGCTCAGTGCCGCGTTGGTGCCCAGCACTGCGACCACACCGACGGCGAGCGGCAGCAGGGCTGCGATCGCACTGCCGAAGACCATGATCAGCAGGATGAGGGTGATCGGGAAGGCGATGAGTTCCGCCTTGAGGAGGTCGTCCCGGACGATCTCCTGCATCTCGTAGCGCACGGCTACCGGACCACCGATCGAGACGTCGACCGGACCCTGTCGGCCACGGAGTTGCGGCTCGATCCGGTCCAGCACCTCGAAGGCTTCCTTGTCGTCGCCCTCGACGTGCGCCGTGATCATCCCCTTCTGGCCGCCGTCGGAGCGCAGAGCCGGGGACTTCGACGTCCAGTACGAGTTGATGCCGGTGATCTCGGACTCTTCACCGAGCTTCTTGGTCAGGTCCTCCGCAGCCGCAGCGACTCCGGTGCCGTCCACACCGGCGCCACCCGTGTCCAGCAGCAGCACCAAGTTGGGCTGCGAAGCGGGGAACTCGCGCTCCAGCGTCTCCGTCGCGTGCGCGGACTCGGAATTGGGGTCCTCCCAGCCACCGCTGCTCAGCCGTTCGGTCACACCACTGCCGGCGATGACGACCAGGACCGTGAACAGAAGAACAATGAGTAGGGAGAGGCGTGGCCGGGCCGTCACAGCCCGGGTCCACCTCCCCGGAGCACGATCGGCAGACATAGCGGATGTTTCCTTCCAATGTGACGAGTTACTGTCGGAAGGTCGACGACGCAAGCCGCTCAGGTGTGAGTCACAGTGCTCCACATCACAGTCGCGGAACCGTCGACGGCAGGCTCAGGAGCCCGCCGCCACAGAGCCTGCGCTGGAGCGACGCGCTGACACGCTGTGCCTGGAGTTTGGCCACCTCAGCCGCCTCCCCCACGAAGAGGGAGTCCACCGTGGCGGTCCAGATGGAGACCCACCTGGTGAAGTGTTCATCGCGCAGGGTTGTCAGCCGGTTCAGTTCCATGTGGGGGCGCAGGGCGTTGCCGTGGTAGGTGCCCGCCCTGAAGAGCACCGACTCCCAGAAGTCGCACATCCTCGGCATGTGTGCGGCCAGGTCCATCCGTGCCACGTCGGTGAAGATGGGGCCGATCAGAGGGTCGGCGAAGGCGGTCCGGTAGAAGGCCTCCACGAGTGTCTCGACGTCTGATCTGCCGGACAACGCCGGCCGTGTCGGCCCGGTCGAGGCTGCCGGGTCGGGGACCTCGGGGTAAGCATTCACTTTCATCCACCTGCCAGGAAGTCGGGCGAACACTAAAGCTACATTTGAGATGTGGATTTAACCGCGTGGCGTTCCTTGCATGCAGTGCGATGTCCGGCCCCGGCGAGTCACTGGGGGGCGATCGGCAGACGTGACGGATCGCGGCCTCACGGGAGCCTGTAGCCGCCAGCTACGTGTGTTCTGGTCGCAGCACGCGACCGGATTCCCATTGACCTGGCCTTGCGTGTGCTGCCAAACGCCTGTGCCCATCTCTGGGACGGCTTCAGCGAGGGCACCATGTTCCAGTCCCCAATCAGCCCCGCGCCCGGGCGGCCGTCACACCCTCGGGTACTCACCTGCTTCGGTAGGCATGAGTGATCGTGTGCTGCCCAGCCCCATGCGGTAACCGAAGGCGTGGAATGTCGTCCCAACCCGGCGACGCGGACCATTGTGGCCAGGAGTGCCAGGGGTGCTGTTGCGGCGGACCACAGCCGCCGGTGGCTGAGTGACCGGGGCTCTCCCGGATCGACAGCTGCCGAGCGACAGAGGCGGTGTCGCAGAAGCGCTGCCGCCATGGGCCGGTCCCCGCCGACGGCCTGTGCCAAGCCCACCTCGCACCTTCACGGCCAGGGCATCCGCGCCGAACGTCCTTGCACCGGTGGCGACTACAGCCGACGACGCCACCGCAAGCACGTCGCAGACCTGGCGCTCCTCCAGCGTGAGCGGCCGAATCGGGTCACCACGTGTTCTAGTCGTGCAGTTGGTCCAGCACTTGCACCCGCACATCATCACGCACAGTTTCGACATTCCCGTTGGCCGACCGGGCAGATGCTGATTGCCATCCGGGGTGGCCTCAACACACTGCGGCAGTCCATGCACCTGGACGTCCTGCTGGTGATCTCCGCCCGCTCGCCCGGTCCGCCTCGCAGCGGATCGGTCCGCTGGGCACACCCCGCAGGGCCGTCGCCATGGCCATCGGCTGGAATGCGGCATCGTCCTGATCGGCCGGTCCCGAATGGGACAGAAGCACGTCGAGGACGCCGTCGCCCGCAAGTTCAAGGACAGCGGCCAGATCCTCACCTTTCACGCACGCAGCCTCGGCGACAACCCCGGCGATGCCAGCGAGTGTTACCCAAGCCTGAATCGGACGGATGCCGTTCGAAACGGGCTCCCTCAACGACACCTTCGGGACACCTCATGCCTTGTACTCCACAGTAGAACTCGACAGTAGTTCTAAAACCCCGGAGCTGTGTGGCGTTGGGGCTATCTGAACGCTTCACGGAGGCTCGAGACCACGTTCGACCTATTCCGCTCAGTCAGCTTTTATTCCCACACATCTCGCATGGCAGACCGACACGCAATGGCCTATGTCACGAAGGCTGGATATTCACTTCTTCTTTGACCAGGCGTAGGTTCTTGGCGGTTGGTGGGAGGTGAAGCCGGCCGCGGAGCAACAGCGAGCGGCAGAGCAGCAGGCCACATCCTGCAGCCTCAACCTCTGCCACGCGAGGTGCACTCCGATGCGGGCAGCCAGCACCACTAGGGGCCCAGGCCCAGCGACGTTTCCCGTTTCATGGAGTAACAGCATGGCTCTCGCCGAACTTGATTGCATCATGCAGCTTGTGGTGCCCCCGGGACAAATCGTCCCTGTGCCCACTCGTCTCTCCTACCGTTCATGGGATCCGTATTCCGTGCACATCACCTTCTCCGTCGAGGGGCACGAGTCAATCCGCTGGGTTTTCGCACGCGACCTGCTTGCGGAGGGTATGGTCCGGCCCAGCGGGCTCGGTGATGTACGGATATGGCCAGGGAACGCTGAGCAGTCAGGACTCCTGTGTCTTCAGTTGTTCTCACCCGAGGGGCAGGCACTGCTCACCGTGCCTGTGGATGTGGTGACGCCCTGGTTGGGGCGGACGTATCACCTGGTGCCGGCCGGCTTTGAGGAAGCATCTCAGGATCTCGACAGCGAACTGTCCTGGCTGCTGGGCGAAGTCGCCTGACGACACCGGACACTGGAAGCGTGGGCTGCCCGATGGTGGACTGCCCTGCCTTGACTCCCACGTGATCGCCGTCTCCGGAGACACGATAGGTGTGCTGAGCAGGATGTGGCACGGGCTGAGCCCGAGCAGGACTCGGAGCGGTAAGGGGACGCGATGGCCGGGCCGGTTTCAGGTATGGGTATGTCGTGAGTCAGCACGCAACCCCGGCAGCCGGCCCGGCCGCTGTCAGGCGCTGACGGATGCCTCCTGCTGGCCTTCGTCCGTGCGCTTGCCGGCGTCCTCCAGCACGATCCGGCCGAGGATCTCGTAGGGCTCCGGGTGCCGCGACCGCAGATAGAGGCCCAGCCCGATACCTGCACAGAAGACGAGGCCCACGATCCAGGGGATGGCCTTGAAGAACAGCGAGCCGGCTGCCATTCCCGCGGAACCAGTGCCGGTCAGGACTTGGCTGGGCACCGGACGCGCCTGGTCTCCCTACGTGCCGCGGTCCGGCGCACAGGGAGACCAGTGCCCGCACGCTCGACCGGGCGGGTGTCGAGGCCGGTGCCCAGACCAACGCGCCGGGCCGGTTGACCACCACGAGGGCGGCAGCGAGGGTCTTCAGCAGCTCGGCACTGCTGCCCTCTGCTCGTTCGCGCCGTTGGCGAGGCGTCCTGCGTGCGCGATGATCGTCTCCGGGTCGTCGACCGGCGGGTAGATCCAGGATCCGTTGATGATCTGTTTGCGGGCCTTGCCCTCCTCTCCGGTCAGCTCGATCACACGGGCCCAGCCCCGCGTCTCGACGGCATGGCCGGGCCCGAGGTCCAGACACGTGGTGTAGGGGTCGGGCTCGAAGTGAAGGGGCTCGGCGCCAAGGATGTCCGCCACCACGTTGTGTCCCGCGAACTTCCCCATGGGCGTTGCATGCTGGCAGCTCTGCATCGTGTGGTGGCCTTCTTCGGCCACCGCCGCAGCAGTGTCGCCGGCCGCGTAGACGTCGGCCACGCCCTTGACCCTGAGGTGGACGTCGACGCTCAGCCGACCCAGGCCGTCGCGCTCGCCCGGGATTTGCGTCGTCAGCGGGCTGGCGATCGTGCCGCCCGTCCACACGGCAGTGACCGCTGGGATCACTTCGCCGTCCGAGAGGATGACCTGGTCGGGGGTCACGGACTCCACCGTGCGGCCCAGTCGGCTCTCGACCTTCAGTTCGTCAATGACTGACTCGATGTACGGGCGGGGCCCAGCGCCGAGTTCCGGGCCCAGGACGTCGGCGCGGTCGACCAGGACGACGCGCACCTCCTCGCCCGCCCCGTGCGCATCGGCGATGTGGTGCAGTCGCTCACCCATGGCCGTGGCGACTTCCAGGCCGGTGAAGCCGGCGCCGACCACCACGACGGTGTAGCGGCCGGCCGTCGCCGCGCGCTCCGGCAGGCGCCGCAGATGGTGGTGGAGCGCCGCCGCGGCCGGCAGGGTGTCTACGTCGAAGAGGTTTTCCGAGCCGACGAACGGCGCACGCACCAGCCTGCTGCCCGCAGCCAGGACCAGCTTGTCGTAGTCCAGCTCCAGATCCTCGCCGAGGCGGGTGACGGCGCGGACGGTGTGGGTGGCTGTGTCGATGCTCGTGACGGTTCCTGTCAGTCGGCGGACGCCGATGGGACCCAGTACACGGTCGAGAGACAGGCGCATGCGCTCCGGATCGTCCTCGTACAGCCGGGGCCGGAGAACGAGGTCGTCGCCCCCGCTGATCAGTGTCACGCGGATGTGGTCGCCGGCCTTGCCCGCGGCCCGGGCGGCCCGCACGGCACCGGCAGCGCTCCAGACGCCCGCGAATCCGCCGCCGATCACCAGGATGTGTGTCATGTCTTGTGCACCTCTCTGGGAGTACCCGAGGCCGGCCATGGGCGAGGACGACCCGAACCTGGACAGTAGATATCCTGGATGTTCCATGTCAAGGTTCCGGTTCGTCTGCCTGTTGGCTTCACGGCTTCACCAGGACATAAAATGTCCACATCATGCGAATGAGTAAGGGCGTCGAGTGGGCCCTGCACACACTGCTGAACCTCCACATGGCCGGAGGCGGCCCGGTGGGGAACGGGCAACTCGCCGCAATGCACGGGTTGTCGGCCACCTACTTGAACAAGCAGTTGCAGCTGCTGGTCAAGGCAGAGTTGCTCACATCCATCCCCGGCGCGCACGGCGGGTTTCGGCTGGCGAGAGGGCTCGAGCGGATCACCCTTCTCGACGTCGTCCAGGCGATCGAGGGTGACGTCAGACTCTTCCATTGCGCCGAAATCCGTTGCTGCGGCCGAGCGGGAGAGATCGAACCGCAACCCACGGAGGCCTGCCCGGTCAAGGCGGCCATGGTCCGCGCGGAGGACGCCTGGCGGCAGGCGCTAGCGGCCCAGACTCTGGCCGAGATCCAGGCGGAATTGGACAGGCGCCCCGCCATCGCCCGTGCGGTGCACACCGCATTGAACTGAGCGGTTGCCGACGGATCGGCGGGCAAGTCACACGAAGGCCACGTGCAGCGAGTCGCGCCGACGGCTCGTTGGGCGCCGGCATTGCCCGCTTCGTCGTTGTCCTACAGCTCCGCACGCACGTGCGCGCGACCGCGACCGGGATCCCCAGGGACCCCTGGATCTCGGGCCAACCGTTCCCGGCCAGGGGGTAGCCGGTGGCCCGCCGCGGCTGCGGTCCTAGTGGTAACGGAGCTCTCCTTCGCGAGATGAATCCCTGACGTCCATGAGAGGGGTCAGCAGTGCGCGGATCCGTGGATTGTGGCGGCGAGGTCCGCGGCTCCGATGACACCGGAGTGGATACCGAGCTCCGCGGGCCTGACCGTGACGTGTCCTCGGCTGGAGGAGGGATGGAACGCGGCAAGCGCCGTGTCCACGTACTCGACGAAGCGTTTGTCGCTCCCCAGCCCGCCACCGAGTACCACCTCTCCCGGATCGAGGAAGGCTGCCATGGTCGTGAGCCCATGGGCGAGGTGCCCACTGACCCACTCGACGATGTGCACGGCGGCCGGGTCACCGTCCGCCGCAGCGCGGAGCACCTCTTCGCCCGTGACCGGTCCCGGACGCCAGTTCCGGCGCCGGGCTTCGGCTCGGAGGGCGGAACCACTGGCGTACTGCTCCCAGCAGCCACTGGCCCCGCACTTACACGGGTGGCCACCGATCACCAGCGGAATGTGTCCGAGTTCCGCGCCCAGGCCGTGGTGGCCCACGAGCAATCGGTTACTGACGACCAAACCGCCGCCTATGCCGGTGCCTATCGTGATCAGCACCGTGTTCGTCCTGCCCCGCCCGGCGCCGAACCGGTGCTCGGCCCACGCGGCGCAGTTTGCGTCGTTCTCGACATGGACCTGCCGGTCCAACGCCGCGCTCAGACGCTGTGCAAGGGACATGTCCGTCCAGCCCAGATTCGGGGCGGTGGTCACGACACGTGTCTTCGGGTCCACACCCCCTGGCAGTGCTACCCCGACATGCGCCACGGGATGCACGGCCAGGTAGCTCCGGGCCACGTCGAGGACCTGCTGGAGTGCGGTTTCCCCCATGCCCGTTACCGGTCGCGACCGCACTTCGTGGACAGTGCCGTCGGAGTGGACCAGCCCACTGGCGATCTTCGTTCCTCCGATGTCGATTCCGAGTGAGGGCACGTCAAGCACCTCGCGGTTGTTGTTGTGCACAGCAGGGCTTTCCGTTCGATAGGGGGGCGGTGAGGTACAAGGTTGACAGCCAGCTTACGATCTGTTCTGGTTGAACTCGAATACTTTCGATTCGCTCTCGGGTTGAACCAAATAGGAAGGTGTCCCTGGTGTCAAGCGCGCAGAGTGTGGCAACGAGGAACGCCAAGGATGTGGCGGTTGAGGTTCAGAGCCGGGCGGACGGGGCCGCGCCCTTCCGCATCGCTCTCATCGGATGCGGACGCATCGCGCAGGTGGCCCACGCTCCGGCCCTGGAAAAGGCCGAGAACATACAGCTCATGGCCGTATGCGATCCCAGCCACGAAGTGGCTCGAGCCGTCGCACAGCGGTACGGCGTACCGATTGTCACGACCGACCCCCAGACCCTGCTTTCGAATCCCGACATCGAAGCGGTGCTCATCGCCGCTCCGGACAGGTTCCATCACCAGCTGGCTGAGGCGGCGCTCAAGGCAGGCAAACATGTCCTTGTCGAAAAGCCCCTGGCCTCGACGACCGAGGACTGCGAGAGCTTGGTCGAGCTGAGCCGACAGTCAGGGCTGAAGCTTCAGGTCGGTGCCATGAAGCGGCACGATCCTGGACTGCAGTACGCCCGTCACTTCGTGGCGCGCAAGCTGGGGGAGGTCCGGTCCTTCAACGCCTGGTACCGCATCGGGACCATCCGGCCGGGAGTCGAGGCGACGCTTTTTCCCCATGTGTTCGCCGACGCGCAGGCGCGGCAGGTGGAGGCCGGTCACAAGGCCGACCGGGAACGCTATCTGCTGGCGACTCACGGCTCGCACATCTTTGACACCGTCCGTTTCCTGCTGGGCGACGTCAGATCGGTGACCGCGATCCACCGGGGATACGGCCGGGACCACGCGTGGAGCCTGCTCGTCACCCTCGCCTCCGGGGCGGTGGGAACCGTTGTGATCACGGTTGACGTGCCAGGAGACGGAGCCGAGGGCATCGAGGTCTTCGGATCCACCGGCCAGATCAGCGTGAACACGCACTTCCCGTTCTTCCGCAGGGCGTCGGACGTGTGGGCGTACAGCGACGCGGACGGGGCGGCCCTCGTCCCGGTCTTCGCCGACACAGACGCCTATGAGCGCCAACTGGAAGCGTTCGCGCATGCGGTACGAACCGATGGGCCGGCGGAGCCCGACGTCGAGGACGGCCTGGAAGCCGTACGGCTCATCGCCGCCGTCGCTGCGTCCGCCTCCACAGGCACGGAGGTCCTGCTGTGACGGCTGAGGACCTGTCCGCGAGGCTTGGCATCTTCGCCAGGACCTTCCGACGCACCAGCCCGGAACAAGTCGCCGATGCTGTTCGCGCGGCAGGATACGCACTGGGCCACTGGAATTTCGCCGCGCTGGGACTGCCCACGCTCGCGGGTGGAGTCCCGCGCTCGGCCTTCCTCTCCGTCCGGCAGGCATTCGACGCCGCCAAGATCGGCATTCCCAGCGTCTCCTGCACCTACAACGTCATCCACCCGGATACGACGCAACGCAATAAACAAACGGACGAAGCCCGTCGGCTCATCAGCCATGTCGGGCTGTTGGGGGCAGACGTCGTCACCCTGTGCACCGGAACGCGGGATCCGGACGACATGTGGCGCGGTCATCCGGCGAACGGCGCGAGCGACGCGTGGAAGGACCTGCGGGCCACACTCGACGAACTCCTGCCCGCTACGGCAGAAGCCGGCGTCGTGCTGGGCGTCGAACCGGAACCGGGAAACGTGGTGCGCGACGCGCAGCATGCCGCCCGGCTCCTGGCGGAGCTCGGTGACTCCGCTCCGATCGGCATCGTCTTCGACCCGGCCAACCTCCTGACCCCCAGCACGGTTCACCAGCAGGAACAGATCCTGAAGGAAGCCGTCGACCTGTTGGGCCCCCGCATCATCGGGGCACAGGCCAAGGACGTGGTCGACGGCGGGTACTCGGCCGCAGGGGCGGGCAGCATGGACTACGACCTGGTCTTTCGCCTGCTCGCGCAGATCGATCCGGTGCCTGTGATCGTGCAGGACGCCACAGAGGGCGACGCCCGCCGCGTACGCGACGACCTCGTGCATCGGCACGCGGCCGCAGGAGTCGGCCCGTGACCACATGGCCGGGGCCAAACCGTCGCGACGGACTTGTCTCCCATACCGTGGTGGGCCAGGGCGATCCCGTGGTCCTGCTGCACGGCTTGGGGGGCGACCGGCACCAGGCGCTCGGCCTTCTTCCCGCCGATGCCCCCCTCCAGCGGATCGTTCCCGAGATGCCGGGCCACGGGGCGACGGACCTGTTGGACCACGAGCCCGTGTCCTTCCCATACTTCGCCGCTCTGGTCGCCGATCTGCTGGACACCCTCGCCGCCGCCGATCGCTGCACCACACCGGTGACCGTGGCAGGTGTCTCGATGGGCGCCGGTGTCGCCTTGGCACTCGCCGCCCAGCGACCGGACCTGGTGGAACGTATGGTGCTCATCCGCCCGTCCTGGTTGGACGTGAGTCCGGCGCCGAACCTGGCTGTCTTCGAAACCGTCGCCGGCCTTCTGGGCCGGCGGGGGCCGATCGCGGGAAAGGACGCCTATCAAAAGACCGCGACCCACCGTGAGTTGGAGCACCACGCCCCGGCCATGGCGCTGTCCGTGCTTGGCCAGTTCACGCGGCCGAATGCCGTGGCGCACGCTCGCGTGCTCGCGGAGATGCCGCACAGCCTGCCGCTGCCCGACCGCGACAGTTACAAACGCCTTCGCGTGCCCGCACTCGTACTGGTCGCCCCGCACGATCCGGTGCACGCCGAGCAGATCGGCAGCACGATCGCCAGCTGGCTGCCCCGCGCGAGCCTCGACACCGTACCCAGAAAGCATGTGGACTCCACCGAGCACGATCTGGCGATCAAGAAGAGGCTGACTCAGTACCTAACGAAACAATTCGAAGGCTGATAGCTTCCCCATATGAGCACCACCGAGAAGCACCTCTTCGCCGAGGAACGCCGACAGCGGATCCTCGCCCTGGTCGAGGCCCAAGGGCGGGTCCGCATCGCCGAACTGCAGGCAGCGTTGAAGGTGTCCGAACCTACGATCCGCAAGGATCTCAGCCTGCTGGAGCAAGCAAGGAAGCTCAGGAGGACGCACGGCGGGGCCATCGCCGTGCGTCCGCAGGTGGAGCCCACGATCGACGACCGGAGCACACTGCATGCCGAGGCCAAGGAGCTGATTGCCAAGGCGTGTCTGCGGGAGATCGCCCGCGGCGATTCTCTGTTCCTCGACAGCGGAACAACGGTGCAGCGCATCGCTGACCTACTGGATCAGCCTCACGTCAATGTCGTCACCAACGCACTGGGAGTGGCCGGCGCACTTGCCGATCGCGGGGATGTCCGCCACACGCTCCTGGGGGGATCGGTCCGTTCCCTCGGCGGCTCACTCGTCGGCCCGATAGCCCTCGAAACCCTGCAGCGGTTCACGGTGAACACCGCCTTCATCAGCGCCAGTGGATTCAGCGGCAGCGGCATCTCGGTCGCCGATGTCGCCGAGGCCCAGGTCAAGCAAGCGGTGCTCGAGCGCGCCCGGCGGGTCATCGTACCGATGGACAGCAGCAAGTTCGGCATCGACGACTTCGTGACGGTCTGCACCCTGGACCGCATCGACATGATCGTCACGGAAGCAGCGGGTGACGACGTTCGCGCCTTGTGCGATGCGCACGGTGTGCGGCTGGAGGTCGTCGGGGCCTAGGCAGGTCAAGGACAAATCCGACGACTCGCGGTCGGGTGATGGCTGAGTGCCATCACCCGACCGCTGTGTTTCTCACGGTTGCACGGGCCGGACCCCGGTATCGCATGTCCACCGGCACCGCTCGCACGGCATCCCTCGAATGCTTCCCACGCCTTTCGAAAAGGAGCATCCAGCATCGAATCGAGCCCTGCACACCGGTTGACACCCACCCTGGGCTAGTTAACACTCACGACCAGACGTAAGTTTTCGCAAGCTCGAAACGAAAGTAAAGCAATGGAAACGATACGTGGCGGCAGAGGCCGCAGATCGGTCGGCCTGTACACCGCGGCAGCGGTGGGGCTCGGAAGTCTCTTCCTGGCCGCATGCGGAGCCAATTCGACCGCACCGTCCTCAAACAGCCAGGACGGCTCAGGAACCCAGCCGCCCGCAGGTGCCACCGAGGGCACCATCGGCGTGATCCTCCCCGAAACCGCGACATCGGCACGCTGGGAGTCCTTCGACAAGCCCTTCCTCGTCAAGGCACTGGCGGCCGAGGGCTACGCGGCGAAGGTGGAGAATGCCCAGGGAGACGTCCAGAAGTTCGCCAATCTCGCGGACGGCATGATCGCCTCCCAGGTCAAGGCCCTCATCATCGCCTCCCCCAACGCCAAAGTCGGCGCCGCTGTTCAGGCCAAGGCCGAGCGGGCCGGCATCCCCACCGTCGACTACGACCGGCTCAACGCCGGGGGACGCACCAAGTACTACGTCTCCTTCGACAACGTCCAGGTCGGCGAACTGCAGGGACGAGCCCTGATCGATGCCCTCAAGGACAAGCCGGGTGCCCAGGTGATCCAGATCGAGGGTGCACCTGACGAGAACAACGCCGTGCTGTTCCACCGCGGCCAGATGAAGGTACTCCAACCGCTGTACGACAAGGGCACGCTGAAGCTGGTCCGTGACCGGTACACCCCCAACTGGGACAACCAGCTCGGGGGGAAGGCGTTCGAACAGATCCTCACCGCCAACAACGGCCGGGTCGACGGCGTGATCGCGGCCAACGACGGCATGGCCGGCGCCGTGATCACCGTCCTGAAGAAGAACCGCTTGAACGGATCAGTGCCGGTCACCGGGCAGGACGCGACACTCAGCGGCCTGCAGTCGATCCTTCGTGGCGACCAGCTGATGACCGTCTTCAAAGCCGTGAAGCTGGAAGCCGACGCGGCGGCAAAGCTCGCCGTGGCCCTGGCCAATGGCGACACGGGCGGCGCCGACGCCTATGCGAAGCAGACCACGGTGGACCCCGTGACCAAGGCCAAGATCAGGTCAGTGCTCCTCAAGCCGCAGTCGGTCGGCAAGAACGAGGTCAAGCAGGTCGTCGACCAGGGCTATGTGACCGCCAAGCAGCTGTGCACCGCAGATCTCGCCAAGACCTGCGCCGAGCTCGGCATCTCCTGAACGGATGCTGACCGACATCCCTGCCCGAGCCGCGACCCCGAGGAACATGGCATGACCGAGAAGCTTCTGGAACTCTGCGCGGTGAGCAAGGCCTTCGGGCCCGTGCGGGTACTGCACGAGGTGGACTTCACCGTCCGCGCGGGTGAAGTCATCGCGCTGGTGGGCGACAACGGCGCGGGCAAGTCGACCACAGTGAAGTGCATCGCGGGCATTCACCCGATCGACTCCGGCGTGATCAGGTTCCGCGGCGAGGAAGTGCACCTCAATGACCCTCGCGCCGCCTCCCATCTCGGCATCGAGGTCGTTTACCAGGACCTGGCTCTCGCCGACAACCTTGACATCGTCCAGAACATGTTCCTCGGTCGCGAACGGGGAAGCAGCTGGAGGCTCGACGAAGCGGGAATGGAGGAAGCGGCCCGGCGAACGCTCACGTCACTGTCCGTGCGAACCGTCACAACGGTCCGCACCCCGGTGTCCTCCCTGTCCGGGGGGCAGCGCCAGACCGTCGCCATCGCCAAGTCGGTGCTGTGGGACAGCCAGGTCATACTGCTGGACGAACCAACGGCCGCGCTGGGAGTGGCCCAGACCAAGCAGGTGCTGGAACTGGTCCGGCGGCTGGCTCACCAGGGTCGCGGCGTCGTCCTCATCAGCCACAACCTCTCCGACGTTTTCGAAGTCGCCGACCGTATCGCGGTCCTCCACCTGGGGCGGCTCGTCGCCGAGGTGAAGACGAAGGACGTAACTCAAAGCAAGGTCGTGGAGCTCATCACCACCGGGCGCTCAGGCGGCATGGGCCTGCCGGCCGCGGCGACGGACGTCGCATAGTTCGTAGGAGCTTGATAATGGACACCCTCTCCCCTGTTCACAGCCCTGAACGGCTCGCGGACTTCGGCGACGACACTGCCGCACGGTCAACCTCCCAGGCGGTCCGGGACTATCTCTCCAGGCTTCGCGCAGGCGAATTGGGTTCGATACCCGCCCTGCTCGGCCTGGCCGTCCTCGTCACCGTCTTCGCCTCCGTGTCGGACGTGTTTCTCTCCCTTGCCAATCTGGCGAATCTGCTGTCCCAGAGCGCCGGCACGATGATCATTTCCATGGGTCTGGTCTTCGTTCTGATCACCGCTGAGATAGACGTTTCGGCGGGGACCGCATCCGGTCTCACCGCCGCCGTGCTGGCACTCCACTACACGAGCGACGGCAATCTCCTCACCGGCATGGGAACCACCGTCTTCTACACGTTCATCGTCGTGCTGTGCGTCGCGATCGCGGCCGCAGTGGCGATGCGGCTATGGGCCGCCGCAGTGCTGTCGGCGGTGCCCATCTTCCTCATGCTGGCGGGATTCACCGGCAATCCGTGGATCGAGATGCTGCTCGCCGTCACCGTCGGCGGAGCCATCGGAACCCTGACCGGTTTCCTCGTGGCGAAGGTACGAATCCCCTCCTTCGTCATCACGTTGGCGCTCTTCCTTACGTGGCAGGGAGTCATCCTCAAGCTCATCGGCACCGGAGGAGTGCTCGGCATCCGCACCTCGCCGATCCTCGACAACGTCGCGAACGGCAACCTCGACGTCTGGCAGAGCTGGCTCCTCTACGCCCTAGTCACGGCCGGATACTCAACTGTCACCATCGGCCGCCATCTCGCACGGACACGCCGGGGGAACCACACCCAGCCCATGCCGCTCATACTGCTGAAAATCGCCGCGGTGGTCGTCCTGGGAGCCCTGGCCACATGGCTGCTCACACTCAACAGATCCACCAACCCCGGCCACCACTTGTCCGGCGTTCCCTATGTCGTACCCGTGGTCCTGGTGCTGCTCGTGGCCGGCACTTACGTTCTCAGCCGAACCAAGTACGGCCTGCACATCTACGCCGTCGGAGGCAACGCGGAAGCCGCCCGCCGGGCCGGCGTCAACGTCGACCGGATCAAGGGGAGTGTCTTCGTCGTCTCCTCATGTTTCGCAGCCATTGGCGCCATCGTCTACTCGTCGAAGGTCGGATCCGTCGACCCCTCAGCAGGAGGCCTCAACACCCTCCTGTTCGCGGTCGGTGCCGCGGTCATCGGTGGCACGTCGCTGTTCGGCGGGCGCGGGCGCCTTTCGAACGCCGTACTCGGAGGTCTGGTCCTCGCGGTGGTCGAGAACGGCCTGGGCCTGGTGGATCAGCCCGCCGCCATCGTCTCCATCGTCACCGGCCTGGTCCTCGCCCTGGCCGCAGCAGTTGACGCACTGTCACGCCGACGTGCCCAGGCCTTCTAGCCGCCGTCCACAGCCTTTACACACAAGGGAAAGCAAGACGATGCACGCCATTCGCTACGACCACGCACGTGTGCACTATCTCGCCGACCTGGACACCCCCCAGCCGGGTCCAGGCGAAGTGCAACTGGCCGTCCGGTCCACGGGCGTCTGCGGCACCGACGTCCACCTCCATCACGGTGAGTTCGGACCGGTGTACCCACTCACCCCGGGTCACGAGGTCGTCGCCGAAGTCACAGAACTCGGAGACGGCGTAACCCATCTGGCGACAGGCCAGATCGTGGCGGTGGACAACATGGTGCCTTGCGGCACCTGCCCCTCCTGCCAGAGGGCTCAGCCAGGTTTCTGCGACTTCATGCGTGCCTTCGGGCACACAGCACCAGGCGGCTTCGCGGAGTTCATGGTCGCGCCCGCGACCCGCTGCCACCCCGTCGACGACATCGACATCGACACGGCGGTACTGGCCGAGCCGATCTCGTGCGCCGTCCACGGCCTGGACGTCCTCGACGCGCCCACCGGCAGCGACGTGCTGCTCCTCGGGGCAGGCCCCACGGGGCTCATCCTCACCCAGCTCCTGCGCAGCGGAGGCAGCGGCCGGCTGACCGTCGCGTCGTCGACGGCGTTCAAACTCGAACTGGCCGCCGGCTACGGAGCAGACGAGACCGTACAAACCCGCTTCACCGGCGACGCCACCTCAGTCGCTCCCCTGCGAAAGATCGCCCCGGACGGATTCGACATCGTCATCGACGCGACGGGCTCGGTGGACGCCATCGGCCACGGCACCAGTCTGCTGCGCAACGGCGGAACCATGCTGGTGTACGGGATGACAGCCGAGCAGGCGCTGGTGCCCTTCCGGCCCTACGACATCTTCCGCCGTGAGCTCACCATCAAGGGCTCGTTCGCCCGCTCCTACGGATTCGACCGGGCCGTGCGCATGCTTCGGACCGGCCGCGTACGTGCCGAGGGCTTCGTCACGCACCGCTTCGGGCTGTCCGAATACGGCGAGGCGATCCGGACGGTAGCCAATGACTCCACCTGTCTGAAGGCAGTGATCCAGCCGTGACGGCCGGCCGTACACCGACTGCGCCGGATCGTCCCGCAACCGACAGGTCACCCGAGACCCAGTCCCTCGAGCTGACATGTGATCGCGTCCTCTTCGACTGCGACGGTGTCCTCGTCGCCTCCACCACGGCAGGCGAGATGGCCTGGACACAATGGGCCGCCGAATACGGACTCGAACCCTCGCGAGTCCTCGACGGAATCCACGGCAGAAGATCCGCGGACACCATCGCGCTCTTCCTCCCGCCTGAACGGCATCAGGAAGCTCTGGCCAGGATCGAGACCATAGAGATCGCCGGGGCCGCGCGCTGCACCCCCATCCCGGGGGCAGCCGCGCTCCTCGCAGCCCTCACCGGAAAATGGGCACTCGTCACCTCCGCGACCGGGGCACTGGCAACCGCGCGCCTTAAGGCCGCGGGCCTGCCCCGGCCTCACACCCTGATCACGGGCGAAGACGTCGCCCGCGGCAAGCCCGCACCGGACGGCTATGCGGAGGCCGCACGCCGCCTCGGTGTGCGTCCCGGAGCCTGCGTCGTTGTCGAGGACAGTCCCACCGGCATCCGTGCCGGCCATGCGGCAGGTGCCCGGCACGTATTGGGCGTGGGCCGGACAGCCCTCAACACCTCGGCCCACACCGTGGTCAAGGACCTGTCCGGGGTGAGCTGGACGGGCAACAGCCTGCGCATCGACGGCACGTCGCTCATTCCCCCCGGTCCGACCGCCTGCCTCCAAGCACCGTAATCACGCATATCTTCGGAGACTTCCATGTTGCTCGGCATCAACCCCCTGCTGTCCCCCGACCTTCTGCACGCGCTGAGATCCATGGGACACCGCCAGGACATCGCCATCGTCGACGCCAACTTCCCGTGCGATCCGTCCAAGCACAGAGTGATACGCCTCGACGGTGTCACCGCCACTGACGCGCTCGAAGCGGTCCTGTCCGTCCTTCCCGTCGAGAAGGACGAACCGGAAAGCACCTGGCGGATGATTGCTTACGACGACCCATCATATATTCTGCCGATTTTCGCCGAGTTCAGCGACATCGTCGACCAGCACGTCCCTGATGCCGAAGTCCACGCGATCCAGCCCGCCGAATTCAAGGCGATGGCCCTCGATGCCTATGTCGTGGTCGTCACCGGTGAACGCCGACTCTACGGAGGGATCGTCGTCCGCAAGGGAGTCGTCCCACCCCCCGGCGAGTGAGCGAGCGGCGCACGCAAAGGAGTTCAAGGTGTTGACGGCACGGACACTCGCGGAAGTCCGAGGCGTCCTGGCACCCGCATCGGCTTTCCACGACCCCAGTCGACGCCCACTTGCCGTCTCGATCACCCGCCGCGAGTCTACGGTCACCAGCGCCACACACGCGCCTCAAAAAAGTGGTTCTGGATCACTTTCAGTGCCGGAGCCACGGAGGGTCACCACAACCGTGATCATGAACGGCCGCGCGCGGTGAGCAGGACCCGCTTGCGGAGGAGGTCGAAGTTGGCGCGGCCGAACATCTGTCGCTTGAGCATCTTGATCTTGTTGTTCTGGCCCTCGACGGCTCCGGAGCTGTAGCGGAGGCTGAGGCCCTCGACGACTGCGTCCAGGTCCTGGCCCAGGCCGGTGACGAAGGTGTGCAGGGCGGGAAGGTCGTCGGCCTGGACGTGGGTGATCCACTGGTCCAGGTGTTTGCCCTGCCGGTCGTTCATCAACTCGGCGAACTCGCGGACATGGTGGGCGGTTCGGTCGAGGGCGAGGCAGCGGGCCAGGATCGCTTTGAGCTGCTGGGCCTGGTCGTCGGTGAGACGGTCGGGATGGCGGGTGAGCCAGCTGGTCACGTCCCGCACGGACGGAACCTTGCGGGGCGGGGTGGGTGGAAAGTCCGCGCGGAGCTTGGCCACGTAGACCTTCACGACGTTCTCGCCGCCGGGGTAGCCGCGCTCGCGTACTTCCTCGAACAGGCAGCGGGCGACGGTGCAGCCCTCGGCCCACCGCCGGTGCAGGTAGGGCTTGTAGGGGGCGAGGATGCTGGTGCGGCCGGTTCACTGTCCGACCAGGAGCTCATCCGCACTCGCCGCGTGTGCGTAGCGGCGCACGGTGTTGCGGGCCAGTCCCAGCCGGCCGCCCGATTTCCCGCATCGCAATGCCTTGTTCGAGCAGAGCGTGAACGGCCTTGTGCTGCTCGCGAACCCGGTCGTCCAGGCGGCCGGTGGTCCGCGGCCCCGCGGGAGTCAAGTCGAGGTGCAGCCCTTCCATGGCCTCGGCAGCTGCGGCGGTGGTGTCCTGGCGCTCGCGCAGCAGGGCACGGTGCTGGACGACGGTCTTCTCGACGGCCTCGGTGAGGTTCGACCAGATGTGCCACCGATCTGCAACATGCACCGCGTCCGGGGCGCCGAGGCGTCCGGCCTCAGCGTAAGCGGTGGAGCTGTCCCTGCAGATCACCTCGACGCCGGGATGCTCGGCGAGCCACCGGGCCACACTCGCAGTGCTGCGGTCCGGCAGCAGGTCGACGGGCTGGTGTTTCGATGTCGAGCAGGATGGTGCCGTAGTTGTGGCCCTTGCGAAGCGCGAAGTCGTCGACCCCGAGCACCCGCGGTGTTGAGGTCTCGGGGTCCTGCAGGCGGCGGACCAGCCGTAGCAGGGTCGAGTGGCTTACCTTGGCCGCCAGGGCGTGGGACAGGCGGGAACCGGCCCGGCCGGCCAGCAACTCGCCTCGGGGATGACACTTCGACTACAACACCTTTGATCTGGTGGAACCACAAGTCCTGGAGGAGTACATCAGCCACAGCCGTTCGTGATCACGGTCGTGGTGACCCTCATGGCTCCGGCACTGAAAGTGATCCAGAACCACTTTTCGCGCGTCGCCGACACACACCAACATATCTGCGCCCTTCCGCACCTGGGTCTGGCACGGACCGTGCGGCACGGCCGCCTGTTGCCGGGTCCGCGGCGGGACCGCGGACCCGGCGGCAGAGGTCACTCGACCTTGGCGGCAGCGTGATTGGGCGTCAACGTCACTGTTGCGACCTCGCCGCGCACGGTCTCAGCGCAGAGGAACACGGCAAGGAACGACACCGCCGCCATCAGCAACAGATAGAGCGCCACGGCAACGGTTGTGTGGAACTCTGCGTACAGGGCGGTGGCGATGATGGGGGCCATCGCGCCGCCCGCCACCGCTCCGATCTGGTACCCCACGGACACTCCGGAGTACCGGACTTGCGCTCCGAACATCTCGGAGAACAGTGCCGGTGTGGGCCCGTAGGTGAGGCTGAAGAAGATCTGAGCCACGACCAGGGCGAGCGCGATTAGCACTCCGGATCCCGTGTTCACCAGCAAGAACATCGGGAACACCCAGACCGCCAAGAGCGTTGTGCCCGTCAGGAAGACTTTGCGTCGACCGATCCGGTCGGACAAGGCCGCGGCGAACGGGATCGCCACCCCGGAAGCGACAGCGGAGACCAGGACACCGACCAGAACGGTGTTCCGGGGAAGGTAGAGCGTCTGAGTGGCGTAGGACAGCATGTACACCGTCAGGATGTAATACGCGGCGGCGTTGATGACCGTTGCGCCGGCGGCGATGAGAATCTCTTTCGGGTGTGTGCGCAGCAGGTCGAGCAGGGGCGCACGTCTGGGCTTCTCCGCCCGCGGGGCCGTTTTCGCCGAGCGTGTCTCCTCGATACGCGACTGCGCGAAGAGACCTATTCCGATGAGGAAAACGCTCAGCAGGAAGGGGATCCGCCATCCCCATGCCAGGAATGCTTCCGACGACATCAGTGCCGACAGGGCCAGGAACATGAGGTTGGACCAGATCAGTGCGATCGGTACGCCGAGCTGCGCGAAGCTGCCGTAAAGTCCCCGCTTGCCCTCGGGCGCGGTTTCTGTCACCAGCAGCACGGCGCCGCCCCATTGGCCGCCCAGCGCCAGCCCCTGAAGCAACCGCAACGCGACCAGCAGGATCGGCGCTGCGACGCCGATCGCGGAGTACGTGGGCAGCAAACCGATCGCCGTGGTTGCTGCCCCCATGGTCATCATGGCGGCGACCAGGGTGGGCTTGCGGCCGAATTTGTCACCGAAGTGACCGAACAGCGCAGCCCCCACCGGCCGGATCAGGAATCCGACAGCGAAGGTACTGAGTGCGAGCAAGGTACCCGCCACGGAGTCGACGGTCGGAAAGAACAGTTTGTTCAGTACGAGGGCCGCCGCCGATGCGTAGATGAAGAAGTCGTACCATTCGATGGCCGATCCCGCCACGCTGACAAGGATGTTCTTTCTGAGTTGCTGACGTGGGACGAGTTGGGGAGCTTGCTGATCCATGGGAACTCCGATGAGCGGATTGATCGGGGATGTGAACAGCGAACCTCACTGTGGGGGAGATGCCGTGGGTGGCGGTCCGAGGCGACGGCCGCTAGTCGGCTGAGCTGATCGTTCGCTGGTTTCGGGCCAGGTCGCCCAGTCCTTCGATGACCTTCCGGAGAATCGCTTGGGTCGGTGTGTCTCCGGACAGCCCGTCGTCAGCGGTCAGATGCTGGGCGGCGTACGGAAGGACGAATTCGGGTTGCCTCAGTACGTTCGCGTCCATCTTGTGGAGGACGATGCGCAGCCCGAGCTGCGCGCGGATGGTGCCCAGTGGGCCCAGCGAGGCGCCGATGATGGCCACCGGCTTGTGCTCGAGGACGGGTGGGCCGTACTCGACAGGACGGGACAGCCAGTCCAGCGCGTTCTTCAGTACGCCAGGGATGGCTGCGTTGTACTCCGGTGTGGCGATCAGTACGGCATCCGCCGTGCTGATCCGGCGTCGCAGGTCGGCCACGGCACTTGGTGCGGGGTGTTCGGCGTCTTCGTTGAAGGGTGGAATCGCGGCCAGATCGAGGAAGCGGTCGAGGACCATCTCCGGTGGCGCGAGGTATTCCGCGGCGGTGAGCAGTCGGGCGTTGTACGACTCCTTCCGCAGGCTTCCCGACAGGGCGAGGATCGTGAGTTCCGGCATGTGCGTGCCTTTCACCAGACTCAGGTGTTCTGCTAGGAGGCTTCTGGCTCCATGAGCCAGAGGTCGGGGAAGGGGATCTTGCGCGCCTGCTCGGAGAGCCAGTCGAGCCCGCTGGTCCCGTAGTAGGCGGGCCGGTGGCCGAATGTGCGTCGCGTCGCCACCAGGTGCAGGTGCTCGTACTGGCCGTATCCTTCGGCGACGCGCATCAGTTCCTCGCCGCATGCGCGCAGGTCGGCCAGGCGGGTATCGCCGCCGTAGAAGACCGCCGTCCAGGCGCGCGCAACGTCCGGGTGTGCCTCGTGCTGTGTTTCCGGCTCACCGTTGAGGATCCTGTCCGGGATGGCGAGGCCACGTCGATGGAGCACGGCCAATACCTCGTCGTACACGCTCGGCGACTTGAGAATCTCCAGCAGCCTGGCATGTTCCGACGTCATCGAGGCGACCGGATGCGCCAGTTCTGGCTGCTTGATCCCGAGCCGGATCACGAGCTCGCGGAATTTCCACGACTGCAGGGACGAGGACTTGCCGTACGTCGAGCCAAGTCCTGCCTTGATCGGCAGGAAGTCACCTGCCGTCATCCACTCCAGTGACCGCCAGGAGGCGTTGAGCCCGCCCCAGTGATCGGCCGCGCGTCGCAGCGACGCCGTGGCGGCCGGCACATCATCGCCGCGCAAGTGCTGTGCCGCGAACTGGAGTTCACTACAGATGAGAGAGAAGTAGAGCTCCTGCACCTGGCAAATCACCAGGAACGACTGCTCACCTTCGGTGTCGGTGACAGGTTCCTGCAAGGAGTGCAGTACATCCGCCTTCAGGTACGCGTTGTAAGCCGACATGGCGATCAGACCTCCTGCCGGGCGGGAAGCGACAGGAACGACTCGGCGTTACCGCCGAGGAGGCGCTCCTTGTCGGTGTCCGAGAGAAATTCCGCCTGACGCACGACCTGCCCGACCGGCCGTTCGCCAAGGGGGTAGGGGTAGTCACTGCCGAGCATGATGTTCTCCACGCCGACTACGTCGACGAGCAGGCGCAAGGACGCAGGGTTGAACACCACGCTGTCGACGGAGAACCGTCCCGTGTATTGGGAAGGCGGCTTCTCCGAGACTCCGACAAGGTCCTGTCGCTCGTACCACGCGTTCTCCAGTCGCCCGAGCCAGAAGGCGAAGGATCCGCCACCGTGTGCGAAGCAGATCTTGAGCGTCTCCGGGAGCCTGTCGAAGACACCCCCGAGAATCATCGCCAGCAGGGACAGGTGTGTCTCGGCCGGCATGCCGGTCAGCCACTGCGACATCCACCGGTTCAGCCGGGGTGAGGTGGGCATGTCCCACGGGTGTACGAAGACAGGTGCCCCGACCTGCGCACAGTGCTGCAGGAACATCACGATTCCGGAGTCGTCGAGGTCCCGGTCTCCGACATGGTTGCCGATCTCGACACCACGGTGACCGGCTGCGAGGCAACGGTCCAGCTCCTCACAGGCAAGCTCGGGATCCTGCAGTGGCACCTGGCAGAACGGCACGAGACGGTGGCGAGCGGGGTCGCAGATCTCCAGGGCGACGTCATTGAAGATCTTGGCGATCTTCATGCCTTCTGCGGGTGTCCGGTCGTAGGAGAAGAACACCGGGGTCGGCGACACCACCTGGACGTCGACGCTGTCGCCGCCCATGTCCGCCAGTCGCACACGGGCGTCCCAGCAGTCGTCAGCGATCCGTCTGAATTCCTTCGAGCCGACCATGATGGTCGCCTCCCGCTCGCTGTCGATCCGCAGCCACGGCACGTCGTCCTTGTCGCTCAACGCGGGCCAGCCGCGCGGAACGTAGTGCGTATGGACGTCAATCACCTGGCTCATGCGGCGGACCTGCCGGGATGAACGGTCCGGCACTTTGGGCAGGTACGTGCGCTCTCGCTCTCGTAGAACTGGGTGAACACCGGCGGCAGATCCTCGACGATGTCGCGTACCTGCAACTCCACCTCGTGAATGAGGGCTTCGCAGTTGGGGCAGTACCACTGGAACTTCTCGAGAGTGCCTTCTTCGCGGATGCGCTCGATGACGAGCCCGATGGAGCCGGGTTCGGGCCGCTGCGGCGAGTGGGGCACGTTTCCGGGCAGCAGCCACATCTCGCCCTCTCGGACGTGGACGGTCCGCAGGCCCTCATCGGTCATGAGGTTGACATGCATGTTGCCCTTGACCTGGTAGAACCACTCCTCGTAGGGGTCGACGTGGAAGTCGGTCCGCTGGTTCGGGCTGCCGAGGACCTGGACCACGAAGTCGTCGGTGCGCACCCACATCTGCTTGTTGTTGACCGGCGGCTTGAGCAGGTGCTGGTTCTCCTCGACCCACCGGGCGAAGTTGTAAACAGGGGGAATCTCGGTCATGACGCATCCTTCCGTTCCGGATGATTACGGGGCAAAGAGGCCACCGCCTGAATCTCGACCAGCAGGTGAGGGTGTGGCAGCTGATGCACGGCCACCGTCGTCCGCGTCGGTCCTGTCTCGTCGAAATAGCGGGCGTAGACCTCGTTGTAGCCGCCGAAATCGTTCATGTTGACGAGGTAGCTCGTGACCTGAACCACGTCGCTGAGGCCCGCCCCCACAGAGGCGAGGATGTCGCGGATGTTCTCGATCACAGCGGTTGTCTGGGCACGGATGTCGAGCGAGGTGGTTCCCATCGCGTCGACTTCGGCCCCGACGATGGTGTTGTCCGGCAGCCGACTGCTCGTGCCGGACACGAACACGAGGTCGCCCGCCACCTTGAGGTGCGGAAAGCGTCCTCGCGGGGTCGCCTTGCCCTCGACGACTCGTGCCTCAGTCATCAGATGCCTTCTCTCGCGAAGCCACCGAGAACCGAACCCGGCCGAGGCCCGAGACGGTGGCCTGGACGGTGGTGCCCGCCTGGAGTGCCACGGCGGGGGTCGCCGCACCGGCGAGCAGAACGGTGCCCGCGGACAGGGATATTCCGTAACGGTGCGCCATCCGCACAGCGGCGGACACCGCGCGCAATGGATCCCCCAGGATCGCGGCGGTCGAACCCGTCCCTACGATCCTTCCGTCGAACTCGAGCACGACCCCGCGATTGGCGATGTCGCCGAGTGACCGCCACGGTCCCAGCACCGCGGACGCGGCGGAGGTGTTGTCCGCGATCACATCGCTGAGGTCGAACCGGAAGTCCCGGTACCGTGAGTCGATCACCTCAACGGCAGGGGCGACGGCGTCCACCAGGTCCCAAGCGGCCGCCGCTTCGGTGCCGGGAACAACGTCCCGGTTCAGCCTGAAGGCGACCTCCGGTTCGGCACGCGGGTGGATGTAGTCACCGAGATCGATTTCGTCACCGTCGGCGACGATCATGCCCGAAGTGAGGCGGCCGATGATGACGTCGTCGACGCCCATCTGTGCGGCCTTCGCCCGGCTGGTGAAACCCAGCTTGACGCCGACGGTGTACTCACCGCGTGACCGGCGCTGTTCCACAACGGCCCGCTGGACGGCGTAGGCGGTGTCCACGGACAGTTCGTGATCGGCGGACAGCTGCGCACACGGGGTGCGGGTAACCGCCGCGTCGTCCAGCCGGACGGCGAGGGAGTCGACCAAGGTCTGGGTCGAGGGACCGTTCATGCCTGCGCCACCTCCTTGCCCTTGGCCGCGATCAGGTCGAGGGCGACATCGACGATCATGTCCTCCTGGCCTCCCACCAGGCCGCGCCGGCCGACTTCCACGAGGATGTCCCGTACATCCAGGTGGTAACGGCGTGCGGCTCGTTCGGAGTGCAGCAGGAAGCTGGAGTACACCCCGGCGAATCCGAGCGTGAGAGTCTCGCGGTCGACGCGCACCGGACGTGTCTGCAAGGGGCGGACCAGATTTTCGGCGGCGTCCTGAAGAGCGAACAGGTCACACCCGTGATCCCAGCCGATGAGTTCGGCGACCGCGATGAACGCCTCGATGGGGGTGTTGCCCGCGCCGGCGCCCTGACCGGCCAGTGAAGCGTCGACCCGGTGGGTCCCGTGTTCCACCGCGGTGACACTGTTGGCCACGGACAGCGACAGGTTCTCGTGGGCGTGTATGCCGATCTGTGTCCGGGCGTCGAGGACTTCCCGGTAGGCGTCCACACGTGCTGCCACGTCCCGCATCGTCAACCTGCCACCTGAGTCGGTGACATATACGCAGTGGGCGCCCGCCTTCTCCATCAGCTTCGCCTGCTGAGCCAGTCCGGCCGGTGTGTTCATGTGGCTCAGCATCAGGAAGCCGGCCACGTCCATACCGTTGTCGCGCGCCCACTCGATGTGCTGGACGGCGATGTCGGCCTCGGTGCAGTGGGTGGCGATGCGCACGCTCTGCACACCGAGGTCCCGGGCGGCCCGCAGGTCGTCGATGGTACCCACGCCCGGCAGCAGGAGTGTGGTGAGCGTGGCCCGGCGGACCACGTCCGCGGCTGCCGAGATCCATGCCGCGTCCGACGCCGCACCGTGCCCGTAGTTCACGCTGGAGCCGGCCAGGCCATCGCCGTGTGCGACCTCGATGGCCGCCACTCCGGCCGCGTCGAGCGCGGCGGCGATCTCGCGTACCTGGTCCACGCTGTAGCGGTGTCCGATGGCATGCATGCCATCGCGAAGCGTCACATCCTGAACGTAGATTGCTTCGGTTCCCGCACCGGTCACCTGGCTGCTCCTTCCATACGGGCCTGCGTGAGGCGTTCCGCGGTCCGCAGCGCAGCCGACGTCATGATGTCGAGATTTCCTGCGTACTCCGGCAGGTAGTGCCCTGCACCGGAGACTTCCAGGAAGACCGACACCTTGATGCCGCGAAAGGGCCTGCCCAGTGCCGGCAGCCACGGCTCTTCGACGCGGTCGAACTGCACTTCCTGCTTGAGGCGATAGCCCGGCACGTACTCCTGGACCCGGGCGACCATGGTTGCCACGGATGTCTGTACAGCGGCCTCATCGAGTTCCTCGCCGGACTGCTCCACCAGGCAGAACACCGTGTCGCGCATGGTGAGGGGAGGCTCGGCGGGATTCAGCACGATGATCGCCTTGCCGTGGCCCGCCCCGCCGACTGTCTCCAGTGCCCGGGCTGTCGTCGCGGTGAACTCGTCGATGTTCGCTCGAGTACCCGGACCCGCCGACTGCGCCGCGATGGAGGCGACGATCTCGGCGTAGGCGACGGGGGCGGCCGCCGACACGGCCGCGACGATGGGTGTGGTCGCCTGACCTCCGCAGGTCACCATGTTGACGTTGGGTGCGTCGAGGTGCTCCTCAAGGTTGACGGTCGGTACCACATAGGGTCCGATCGCCGCGGGTGTCAGGTCGACCATCTGCTTGCCGTGCGCGCTCACCGCTTCGTGGTTCTGCAGGTGTGCGTTGGCGGAGGTGGCGTCGAACACCAGCTGGACGTCGGCGAACTCGGGCATCGCCAGGAGGCCCTTCACACCCTCATGGGTGGTCGCGACGCCCATTCGACGGGCCCGGGCGAGTCCGTCGGACTCGGGGTCGATGCCCACCATCGCCGCGACCTCGAGTTCACTTGAGAGCCGCTTGACCTTGAACATCAGATCGGTGCCGATATTGCCCGACCCGATGATCGCCACGGGAATGCTCACGATCGCCTTCCTCCTTCCTCGTGTCCGGTCACGAAATTCACCCGGACTTCGCCGATGTCCTGAAACTGGGCCAGATAGCTTCCGGGGCCGTCGACCGGAGCCATTGGTCCCCACGCGCCGGCCAGGATCACTTCACCGGCCTGCAGCGGGGCTCCGCGTCGTGCGACCTCACCGGCCAGCCAGGCCACGGCGTTCACAGGCGAGCCGAGACAGGCCGCGCCCACACCGGTCGAGATCGGCTCTCCCCTGTGTTCGAGCGCCATTCCGGCGCCGGCCAGATCCACCTCGGACAGGGGCATCGGGCGGGTGCCG
Source organism: Streptomyces sp. NPDC050625 (assembly GCF_040654755.1). Taxonomy (NCBI): domain Bacteria; kingdom Bacillati; phylum Actinomycetota; class Actinomycetes; order Kitasatosporales; family Streptomycetaceae; genus Streptomyces; species Streptomyces sp. NPDC050625. The sequence goes on along the minus strand of NZ_JBFAIQ010000015.1, from coordinate 39,446 downwards.
AGCACAACCGCCCCGCTGGAAGCGTTGTCCGCCACGGTGTCGGTGATCCGGATGTCCCAGTCAGCAATCCGCGAATCCACGATCTCGATCGCCGGCAGCACGAACTCCGTGGCACGTATGACGTCCACGACCGTCCCCCCGGCCGGAAGATCCGTGCCGAGGACGAATGCCACCTCGGCCTCCACCCGAGGTTGAAGGAAGTCGTCGAGCGGGATCTCTGCCCGGTCGCCGAACACCATGTCGTCCAGCAGTACGCCGAAATCCGGCTGGAACACGCCGAACTGGCTCTGTACCGCCTGTGCCGTGAGTCCGATCTTGCGGCCGGTGATCCGTCGCCCACTGCTGATCTTGTGGTCGATGATGCGGCTCTGCACGGCGTAGCCCCCGTCGATGTCGTCGGCGCCGAGTATGTCGCGCACGGGAGGCACAGGCTTGCGGGCGCGCTCGGCCAACATCAGTCGCTCGACGGCGGCGTCGATCGCGGATTCGCTCACGGTGGTCACACGGTCCTCACAGATGGATGCAGATGTTGGTCGGCTCGGTGTAGAAGTGCAGCGAGTGCATGCCGCCCTCACGGCCGATGCCGGAGAGTCCGGATCCCCCGAACGGGGACCGCAGATCGCGCAGGTACCAGGTGTTCACCCACGCCATGCCGACGCGCAGGGCTCCCGCGACGCGGTGGCCGCGTTCAAGATCCTTCGTCCACACCGCGGACGCGAGGCCGTAGTCACTGTCGTTCGCCAGCCGTACCGCCTCGTCCTCGGTGTCGAACGGCACGAGAGCGGCAGCCGGGCCGAAGATCTCCTCACGGAGTGTGCGGTGGGAGTTGTTCAGACCGGTCCACAGTGCAGGCTGCACCCACGCGCCTGCGTCGAGTTCGGGACCGAGTTCCGGGGTACCGCCGCCGGCAAGGAGTTTCGCTCCTTCCTGCACGGCAAGGTCATAGTGGGCCAGCACCTTCTCCCGATGCTGTCGTGAGATCAGGGGGCCCGTCGTGGTGGCCGGATCCTCGGGCCGGCCGAAACGTAGCGTTCCGGCGTGTTCGGCGAGTGCCGCGGCGACCTCGTCGAAGACTCCACGCTGGACATAGATGCGTTCCGTGCACAGACAGATCTGACCGGTGTTGAGAAACGTCGACCGGGCCAGCCCCTCGATGGTGCGCTCCAGATCGGCGTCGTCGAACACCACGGCGGCGTTCTTTCCGCCGAGTTCGAAAGACACCGGCAGCACCCGCGGCGCCACTGCCTGCATGATCGCCGACCCTGTACGGGACTCGCCGGTGAAGGTGATGCCGTCGATGCCGGGGTGGCGGGTGAGGAACTCACCGGCCGAATCGATCCCGAACCCGTGGACTACGTTGTAGACACCGTCCGGAGCGCCGGCTTCAGCGATGATCTCGGCCAGTAGCGTCGCGCTGGAAGGTGTCTCCTCGGACGGCTTGACCACTACGGCATTGCCTGCGGCGAGAGCGGGAGCGACCTTCCAGGTCAGCAGCAGCAGTGGCAGGTTCCAGGGCACGATCACACCGACGACGCCGAGAGGCTTGCGCAGAGCGTAGTTCAGCGCGCGACCGGCCGGGCCTTCCGTGAGGAACGAGTCCAGTCCGGCGGCGGCGACCATGTCGGCGGCTGCACGGAAGTTGGCCGCCGCGCGTGCGACGTCCAGATCTCTGGCCAGCGGAACCGGCTTGCCGGTATCGGCGACCTCCGCCGCCAGAAGATCATCGAACCGGGCATCGATACGGTCGGCGATCCGCCGCAGCAGCGCCACCCTGTCGGCGGTGGAAAAGCCGCCCCACGGGCCGTCGAGCGCTCGGCGTGCGGCGCGGACAGCCCGGTCGACGATCGCCGCGTCGGCCTCGACAACGGTCGCGACGAGCGAGCCGTCGACCGGGCTGACCTTGTCGAAGCGGTCGCCGTCGTCGAGGAATTCCCCGCCTATGAAGTTGCGCAGCACGGCCGCCTCTGCGATCACTGGCTTCTCCCTGTCTCCGATATCGGACGGTTGACTTGAGCATGAACGCACCGCGCCATGCCTGACAAATGCCAATGACTTTCCTTGGCATACCTAAATTGCTATACCTGTACCCATGGCCATACGAACAAGGGGACGGTGAGGAATCAGTGGGCCCGAGCGAACTGCCACACTTGTTGGACGGTCGGCTGAAGTTCCGGCATCTCGTCTTGATCGACGCTGTCGCCCGACGCGGCACCATCACCGGTGCGGCCGCCGAGCTTCACGTCACCCAGCCGGTCGCCACTCGCGGGCTGCGGGAACTCGAGGAGATCCTCGAGGTCGAGCTGTTCGAGCGCGGGCCACGCGGCCTCACGCCCACGGTGTTCGGAGAGGCCTTCACCGAGCACGCCCGCGCCATGCTTGCGCAGGCTCGCCAGGCCGCCCAGCACGTGATGGAGCTGGCCTACGCCGAACGCGGGACGGTCCTGGTGGGAACCCATCTGTTCGGATCCAACGTACTGCTGCCCCGCGCCATCGCAGCCCTCAAAGCCGAACGCCCGAACCTGACCGTTGTGGTGCACGACGGGACACCCGAGTCGCTGCTGGCGGAGCTGGCAGCGGGTCGGCTCGATCTGATCGTCGGCAGGCTGACCCAGACATCGGATGAGGCTTTCAGCCGCCGGAAACTGTACGACGAGTCAGTTGTACTGGTGGTGCGCGACGGACATCCGCTGGCCGACGAGCGCGTCCTGGATCTCAGGATGCTTGCCGACTATCCATGGATTCTTCCCGGCCCGGAGACGGCACTGCGTCGAGAGCTGGAGGCGTTCTTCCAGCAACATGAATGCCCGCTGCCGGCCAATCGCGTCGAGGCCACCTCGTTCCTGACGGTGCGCAAGTTGCTCCAGGACACCGACTTCATCGCGGCCCTGCCGAGGTTGCTCACAGAGGACGCCCCGAGCCTCTCCGCGCTGGCGATGTCACTCGAACCCGTGGGCCACAGCGTCGGCATCACGCTGCCCACCGCTCGCACGCTCACGCCTTCGGCCCGAGTACTGATCGACAAGTTGGTGGCGGAGGCCATCGAGGTGGACGGGAACCGCCGTCAAGGCAGGGTCAACCCCGAGTCGTGATCGAAGGCCGTCCGGCGCGGGCCAACTGTGAGCCCAGATCGTGGTACTCGGAGTGGTGCCAGACCAGTGGCCGGTGATCGTCCTGCTCGGTCGAGCCGTACATCAGCGACTCCCCGACGAAGATCGTGTGATCGCCGCCGTCATAGGCCGCCCACTTCCTGCATACGAACCACGCCAGGGCACCGCCGATGGTGGGGCAGCCATGACGCCAGTCCATCTCCACGTCCAGAGCCACACTCCACGGCTGACGGGCATAGAAGTCCGCGATCGCACCCTGGCCCTGGGCAAGGATGCTCAAGGCGTAGTGGCCATCTGCGGCTTCCAGCAACTGGTGCATGCGGCCAGGCTTGTTGACGCTGACGGCGCACAGCGGCGGGTCGAGAGAGACGGAGGCGAATGAGCTGGCCGTCATCCCGTGGACACCGTCACCATCGGTTATGGTCACCACGGAGACCCCGCTCGGGAAGTGCCGAAGAGCCTTTCGGAACATCAGGGCGTGGGGGTCAGTAGGTGCGTATGAGCTGCCTGGGGTCGTACTCATCTGGATTCCTCTTCGTTTCTCAGTCGAGCAGGCGACACGCCGATCCCATGGGATTCATCCTCAGGTGCCGGGCACGTTCCATACATGGTGACGGGGGCCACCATGCCCGTCCAATGCAGAACTAGGCCATGATCATGCCTGTACAGGCATATCGCGACGGGTCGGTTGTACACATCGGCACGGTCACCCCGCCCAACCGCGCGGGGTGACCGTGCCGATGAACTCTATGACCGTGCCGTCGTGGTCCGGCTGTTGTAGGCCTCAGCTCGGAGTACCGGATGATCGCTGTGCGGGAGATTGTCCGGCCACGACAGCGTCACGGTCCGCGATTCTCCCGGCAGCAGCCACAGGTAGTTGTCGCTGTAGAGGGTAGGCAGCAGACGGTCGGTCTGCTTGTCGTCGAGCAAGGACAGTCGCACCATGGCGGCGACGACCGATCCACGGTTGCGGATTGTGGCGGTGAGGGTCCTGCGGGTCCCGGAGTGCGACAGACGCGTGATCGACACGGCCAGCGACACCTGCTTGAGGGTGTTGAGTGCTTTCATGGCCTCCGGCGACCGGTATCTCCAGTAGGTGTTGCGGGAGCGCACATGTCCTGCCGCGTCCTTGAGGGTGAGTCGCAGGAGGTGGAGGTCGGGGAGGTCGCTGGTCCAGGCCGCGGCGAACGCCTCGGTCTTCGACGCCGGCGCCACGTTGACGCGGGTGGTTCGGGTGCGGCCGAGTGCTTGTCCTGACAGGCCGTGGACGTCGACCGACACCGTGGCGTTCTCCAGCGCCTGCCTGGTGTGGTTGACCGCAACGACCTGCCACTTCACGGGGTCGGCCTGGACATGCAGGGGCTCACAGGCCGCGCGAGCCCCGTAATACATCCCGTTGACGTCGAAGTCGTAGTCGTAGGTCTGCCAGACCGTGCTGTACCAGGGTGCGTGGGACATCCACAGCAACAGGCCGGACGCATCCTCCCAGAGGTTGGCGTTCCACGCCTCGAACATGGCCCGGCCGTTCTCATAGTTCAGGAACTGGGCCTTGCGGGCGAAGTCGTCCAGGCCGTCGGTCGCGCCGAGCCGGGCCTCGACGGCCGCCTTGTACTGATGCGGCGCCTGGTTGCCGCGCTCGCTCCAGTCGTGGTAGTACCACGCGCCCCCGATGGGCCATTCCGGCTCGTCGCCCGTCATGTTCCGCATGCTCGCGCCCGTCGATACGACGGGCATGCCGATCTCGCTGTGGAATCCGAAGCTCTTGCTGCCGTAGATGAAGGGGTCGAAGTATCTCTCCGGTTCGACCCAGTTGTAGGGACCACCACCGTTGATGATGCCGCCGGCGGAATTGTTCTGGTAGAGGATGCCGGGCGCCTGCTGCTCGACCGCCTCGCGCATCCCCTTGTCGATCGCCTCGGGTGGGTTGCCCTCGTTGGCGCCACACCAGATGACCACGGAGGGGTGGATGCGGTAGCGGAGCACAGTGTCGCGTGCGATCGCGTTGAAGGCGTCGCGGTCCGGCGGGTCCATCCCCCAGGCGTTGGGGAAGTCGTTCCACACGAGGATGCCCTGCTCATCGCAGCCGGCGAAGAACTCCTCCCGGTCGCTGCTGCCCACCCAGTTGCGGATCATCGTGAAGTTCATGTCCCGGTGCATGCGCACCGCCGCGTCCATGCGCTCGGCCGGCATACGCCGCAACAGCTCGTCCCAGCCCCAGTTGCCGCCGCGGGCCAGTACCCGTACGCCGTTGACGCTGATCTTCAACGGGTCCGGGACGTTGCTGACGGATTTCACATCGGTCCATTTGTCGCCGTCGTCCGACACTTGGATGACGTACGTCTTCGGGTAGGCCGGCTCCCAGAGGATGATCACCCGGTCGAACTTCCTGGGCTCACCGAGATCGACTTGGATCCACTGGTGGTCCTCGTACTGCGAATTCCACCTGGTGCCCCGGTTGCCGTCCGTTGCATGTGCGGCGGGATTTCCGCTTTCCTCGGTGGAGGCGGTGGCTGTCTTGTGCAGTGCGAGGTCGGTACCGGGTGCAGAACTGTCGATCACCGACAGTGACCAGAGCGAATTGCCCCAACTGGTATGCCTGATGCCACAGTTGATTCGCACGTAGCGAGCCGTGCGGGAATCGAAGTCCTCGATCTGCAAACTGGCATTACCCAAGTTGATCGGCAGCGGCACAACCGTGTTGTCCACGGCCTTCGCGTCGGTCCAGGTGGCATCGTCGGTGGAGACCTGCACCACGTACGTCGCGGCGTACGCCTGTTCCCATACCAGGTCGACGCGGTCGAAGGACTGCCGTGAGCCCAAGTCAACACGGATCCACTCGTTGTCCTGGTAGGCCGAGGACCAGCGGGTCCCCGAGTCACCGTCGGTGACGTTGCCGGGTCCGTGGTCGTCCCCGTCGCTGCTGGACGCCGTCGCCTCGGCATGCAGGGCAAGGTCCGTACCGGGCCGGTCACTGTCGAACACCGACAGCGCCCACAACGAGTTTCCCCATCCGGTCGCCCGCGTGAGGCACTTGATCCGGACGTAGCGGGCCTGCTGCTTGCCCAAGTCCACGGACTGCGTGTACGTGTTCCCTGTGGCGGCGAACGGCAGCGGAGTGTCGTACTCGTAGCCGAACTGACGGATGCCGAAGCGGACGGTGCGATGGTCGCTCTCGGTACCGCCGACGACCGCGACCAACGTCAGATCGTGCAGGTCCGGGTCGCCCAGGCCGTTGGGCCACCACAGTTTGGGGTTCTTCAAACGCAGGACACCGAACGCGTCGGGCGCGAAGACGACCTCCGTGCTCTCACCGGCCTTGACTGTCACGGTCTTCGCCACCCGAACCCGGTCGAAGGCGGCCGACACGGTCACCTTGCGGTCGTCGGCCGCGGCGTTGCGGACCGGCACGACCACGGTGACCTCGGCGAGCGACGTGTCGGGCAGCCTGGGCAGCACGGTGTCGACCCGGGCGTCACCGATGACCACATCGCCGGTCGATCTCAGCCGTACGTGGTTCCAGATGCCGGCCACGCGGTCGCGGACGGCCGGCATCCAGTCCCAGCCTGACGAAGCCAGGTAGGTGGGCGAGTTGAGGTTCATCTGCCCCGCCCCCGCGTCCACCCAGGATTCGCCGGCCGGGCCCTTGTCACCCGGGCTGCCGGGAACGGGCATCGGCGTGATCTTCACTGCCAGCGCGTTCTCACCGTTCGTCGCGAGCAGCCGCGTGATGTCATGGGCAGAGCGGGCGAAGGGGTAGGTCAATCCGCCCACGTGCTCGCCGTTGAGCCAGATGTCGGCTTTGTGGTTGACGCCGTCGAACTCCAGCCAGATCCTGCGGCCGGATCCGCTCCGGAGACCGCGGGGCAGCTCGAAGCCGCGCTTGTACCACCAGGCGTGGCGCGACAGAGCCTCGGGGATGCGCAGGTTGTTCAGACCGGCGACCGGGTCCGGCAGCTTCCCCTGGTCGACCAGGGAGGCGAGGACCGTGCCAGGGACTGTGGCCGGCAGCCAGCGGCTGGTGTCCACGCCCGCCTTCGACAACTCGGCGCCCTCGCCCTCCGCCCAGTCGTCCATGGTGAGGGTCCAGCCGGACTCGAGAGGAACCGTTCCGTCATCGGCGAGCGCAAGGCGCGGCGCCTCGTCGTCGTGGGTGCCCCAGTCGGTCCAGCCTGTGGTGACGGGGCGGTGGCCCTTGGCGGTCCCATGCACCTCGAAGCCGTTCAGGCCCAGCGGGTTGGAGCTGGAGCGCTTACCGACCGTCATGCGTACCCAGCGCGCCGTCACCGGTCGGGGCAGCTGGATCTCCACCGCCCCACCGGCGCCGGCAGTGGTGCGGTAGACACTGGTCCACGAGGTGTGATCGGCAGACGTCTCGACCACGAACTCGACCGCATAGCTCGAGAGGATCTCCTTGCCCGTGGTGCCATCGGCCCAGTTGCCACTCGGACGTGGGATGAACACCGGGTCGCTCGCGTCCGCCTCGAAGGTGAGCCGTATCCAGGTGACCTCACAGGCAGCCTGCAAGTCGACGGATATCCACTGCGGGTCACCGCCTGCGGCCCGCCAGCCCGTGCCGCGCACTCCGCGGATGGTGATGCCATCGACGGCAAATTCAGGCGGAGTGGGCGCATAGGCCGTCGATGACACCTCGACGGGACGGTAGATTGCCAGCTCGCCTGACGGGGTCGGTCGGTCCTGAGCTCCCACGGACTCGGCAGCCACACTTATGCCGGGCAGAATGGCTCCAAGTCCCAGGCTCGCCAGAAGAGTCGAGCCTGCACCGACGATGGATCGACGTGAAGGATGACGCGTTTCATCCACCTGATGTGCCATGAACGAGGGTTCCAATCGCAGAACGAAGCCGATAGGCCGAGCGGTTGATGGCCGCGTGGCTCGACTATGACAACGTTGCCAAAGGCTGTGCTCCTCAAGAGTTCCTGTCAAGAGCCTTGACGGAAGAGACACATGAAACATCGACGGCTCAGCCGATGGAGTTGCATCAGCAACTACATGTGAGGTGGAACCCACCAAATACCCTGACGCGGCAGACCCGTCTATGAGGAGGTGTGATCAGCAAGTCACGACTACTCCCCCAATGCCCCATGAGCGCGCCGCAGTTCCGGCCTGGGCGGCATGCGTCCAAGGGAGGAGGGGGCGCCGAACCCAGTGTCATCCGATGCGCAATAGGGCGTTTGGCGGTCGTCGAGCCTTGCACCTGCAATTCCCATAGAGGCGGAGCGTATCTTGGTTGGCTGCCATGCAATAACAGCTGTACAGAAGCCGCGGCGACCGATCCGTGATCAAGTTTAGTGTATGTGGACTGGTGCTTGTGTCTCACGTCATGTCTCCACGTCCCACATGTTGTCGGCCATTCGGATACGCAAGGCATACATGTGCAGGGGGTTGAGGTCACACCTGTAGTGACGGACCTGTACCTCTCAACGAAACACGCCAGGATGTCCCTGACCTGAGGACCGAGCGAGGTGCGAAGCCAGGAGTTGCGAGACACGCCAAGGCCGACGTGCAGCCCTGTTCTCATATGGCCACCGCGAACAGACATGTGGTGCAGGGTGCTGTTCGGGGATGGGGGCCGCCCCGTCCTGACTCACGGCTCCCCGTGATCCCGCCGCACACCGACAGACGGCCGACCATCTCCTCGTCAGCGGACGCGACCGGCTGCTGAGCGACACCTCCAAGGCCGAGTTCCCGGTTGCCGCCGCCTCTCCCCGCCTCGGCACGCGCCGTGGTGCCCGACTCCGGGAGCGGGTGAGGCTGGTCCGTCGCCTGATGACGACAGACGCGGTGAGCGTCGACACGTCCGCGTTCGGCGGAACTCACCTTCGAGGGCCACACCGTCGCCGAGATCGGCGACCTGACCCACCAAGGCCACGTCCGGCTGCACCGGCTGAGCGACGTCCAGGTCTCCACGGAGCAGGTGTACATGGACCTGACCGCACGCAGCGGCAAGGATTCGACCGCCGGGGACTGCGGCATCCAACGAAAGAGGGCGCATCAACGAGCAGGTCCAGCCCCGTCGGGAATGCGGCGGCGCCTCCGCCGTTCTCGTCCAGTGCGGCTTCGTCGTCCCCCGCCACGGTCGCGGTCACCTCCGATATCCGACGGGAAGTGCACGAGACCCGCTTTCCGGAACCGTAACCGGTGGCGAGCACGCCCCAAGAACCACGTCGCCCAGCACGGATCTGGCCGGGAGCGCGCGAGTGTGCGGCATGGCGCATCGACCGTCCTTCCGATGGATGTCCTCACCTGCTCTAGCCGATTCTGTGTGCCAACGTACCGTCGAGCGTCCCACAGTCGGGCGAGTTCTCGCCGAACTGGCCGGCGCTGACGCTGCCCGAGGCGGAGGCGGCTGTGATCGCGACGCCGGGTGCGGTGATGTCCGGCTCGATGGCGCCGTCGCCGACGCGCGGGCCCGTGCTGGAGAAGTCGGCCAGCTTGTCGCTGTCGTCGACCGCACCGACGGTTCGGGCGGCGTCCGCAGTGCCAGGCGTACCGACCGTCTCGGGGCCGGCGTTGCCTGCGGCGACAGCGAACAGGATGCCCTTCTCCGCGGAGAGCCGATTGATCTCCGCCTCCATCGGATCGATGTCCTCGGCGTCACTGCCGCCAAAGCTCAGATTGACCACATCGGCACCCTTCTCTGCCGCCCACTCCATGCCGGGGATGATGCTGGAGTCGTCACCAGCGCCGGAATCGTCAAGGACCTTGCCACTGAGGATGCGGGCGCCCTGGGCGACACCCTTGTACTTGCCGACGGACTTGGCTCCGGTGCCGGCCGCGATGGCCGCGAACATGTGTGCCATGGCCGGACTAGTCGGTGGCATCGGCTGCTGCGGTGAAGTTCTTGGATGCGATGACCTGCGACGCCAGGTCCGGGTGGGTGGTGTCGAGAACCGCGATCTTGACGCCCTTGCCGTCATGGCCGGCGGACCAGGCACGGGGAGCACCGATCTGCGAGACGGACTTGTCGAGGGCGATCTTGCGTAAGCCGTCGAGCCAGACGTGGGCAATGCCTGATGCGGCCCGGCCGCCATGGGTGACGGCGTCCCAGAGGCCGGCCGTGCCCTCTTCACTGCACGGCGTCGGCGTTCAGGAACTTGAGCGTACGGCGCAAGGTGCCGGCGTCGCGGACGTCTGCCTTGGCCGCGGACGCGGTGCTGGTAGGCGATGATGACCTTCAGACCGTTCTGCTGAGCCTTGCGGGTCGCGGCCTTGTCCAGCTCAGCGATGTCGAACAGTCGCCGGTCGACTGTGCCAACGGCCACCAGCGGGGCCGCGTCGGCAGGGATCACGAGGGTGTGTCCGCCGGTCCTGCGGACCTGGACGGGTATGCGCTCACGGCCCTTCTCGGGTTGCATGCCCACGACGCGTCCATTGCCGCACACGGTCACCGGTGATCAGCACGATGTGGCGCTTGGTCGTGGGCTGCATGGCGTCGCCCGCGCTCGGCTCGGCCTTCATGGGTAACGGAACTGGTCTGAGTCGCGGCGAGGGTCACCACTGCGGCCGTGCCGACGACCGCAACACCTTTTCTTCCTACTTGTCTGCGCAAGGCCTCCCCTGGAGTCGAGGTTGTAGATGTCCGTGCGGTTCATCCGGCCGGCGCGGTTGGAGTCGCTCATGCCAAGGCATGGAGGCGAATTGCGGTGCCGACCGAGTCTCCAAGGGTTGCGGTCAGTTCGTCACTGTCAGGTAAGCGAAACGGGGTCCACGCCCACCGAAGGGTCGAGCGTGATCGTCGTCTCACTCAGCACCACTCTTCGGTCGAAAGAACGTGGGGCGGCTGGTCCAGATTGCCGCCCCACGTTCTGGGTTGTGCTGATCCTCGATTCCCGACGAAAGGGGTTGGGCCAGTCGGCAGCGTCCGCCGCGACTTGACTGGGCGTCCTCAGAGATCGGTGTCCTTCGTTTCCGGACCGAGCGCGGCCCCGGCAACGACGCACACCGCGCCCACTGCGAGGAGCACCACGACCCCGTACTCGTACTGAATGAACTTACCGAGCCCCACGAGAATGAAGGAGTACAGCCCCGGAATAACAACCGCGAGCGTGTAACCGATGCCATACCCCGACGCGCGCACCTCGGTCTTGAAGCGCTCACACGCATACGGAATCATGATCGCATTAGGTGCGACACTGATGCACAGGCTGACGGTGTAGAAGACCATCGCGAGCCAGAACGGTCCATCAGAGTTGATGGTCCGCAGCATGGCGATCATCGAAGCCACAGACACCGTTCCGGTCAGAATGCCAGACACGATCAGCGTCTTGCGGCGGCCGAACCGTTGCCCCCACGCACCGAGGAGGAGGTAACAGGGGAAGAGCACGACGTTGGCCAGTAGCAGTCCCCAGATGACGTGCTGGCTGGGGATCCCCATGTACGAGATCAGCAGTCCCGTGGGGGCGACGGTCAGCAACTGAATGGCGAACCAAATGCCCGTCATGAGCAGGAAGACCTGCGCAAGATTACGCAGATTGTCCCCGCGGAACAGTTCCACAAGCGGCGACCGGGAGCGCTTTTGCTGCTCCGTACTGCTCTTGCTCGCGGCCCACACTTCCGACTCCGCCGTCCTACGGACGTACAGGAACAGGGCGAACCCCATGATCGCGCCCAACACGAAGGGGATACGCCAACCCCAGGTGGAGTAGGCGGATGCGGGCGACCCGTCCGGCAGTACTGCGACCAGGAGGGCCGTCAGCAGAGACACGGCGACATAGGCCACCGGCCATGCCGACGCGATGAAGCCTCCCACGATGCCACGACGTGACTTCTCGGCCGACTCCATCGCGAGCGGATTGGCGCCCGTGTACTGCCCACCCATGAAGATTCCGCCCGCCAGCCGCAGAATGAGTACTCCGGCGAGGCCCCAGAGACCGATGGCGTTGTGGCCCGGAAGCAGCGCGACGAGGAGAACTGAGAGGCCCAATCCGACTGAGCACAAGGCAGTTGTGCGTTTACGGCCGAGGGTGTCCGCCAGGTGACCGAAGATGATGCTTCCCAGCGGCCGCCCGAGAAAGGCGCTTGCAAAGGTGAGGAACGTCAGCGTGGCCTTCGTCTGCGCCGGCAGGTCCTCCGGGACGAAGTAGCCCATGGCGGGGCCAAGCGCCACGACCGGAAGCATGATCTCCCAGTAGTCGACGAGGAGACCGTAGAACGCCGCTCGAGACGTCCGTTTCCCCTCTGGCTTCGCGTATTTCACTTCTTGCTCAGACCTTCGCCCTGTAGCTGAGATAGACATAGCCAATCCTTCATTGGAGTAGGAGTCCAGCTCGCGTCGCGCTGGTTGGCTTGGCGTGCCACCCAAGGCGCATAGTGGACCCGATGACAGGGCGTAGACGTCGCTTTACTGCCTCGGGCAGACCGGGATGCAAGGGTTCATGTACAGGCAGAGAGACTGAGAGGGGTGAAGTCTCGCGTTTCTGAGCTCTGGGGATCACCTGAGCTTCTGAATGAGGAATGATCCGACGTAACTTCGCCAGATGGAGTGATCAGTCAGCGGCAGAATGGCCCCTGTGAGGTGGCACGGTTGGCGGGGGTGTGCCTGCCGTTGGCTCGTTGGGCTACTTCTGGATGACGGGCTTGGATTGCCCCGGGACCATTCCGGTGGAGACCGCGAGGCGAGTGAAGGCGTTGATCGTGATGATGGCGAGGAGGATGTCCGCGATCTGCTGTTCGTCGAAGTACTTGCGCGCCGAGTCCCATGTCTCGATGGGGACGCCATGCTCGGAGATCAGGGTGACGCTCTCGGCGAGTTCGAGCACGGCGCGTTCGGCTTCGGTGAAGGCCGGGGACTCGCGCCAGACCGGCAGGGCGTAGATCCGGTTCTCGTCCTCACCCAGCTTGCGGGCCTCGCGGGTGTGAACGTAGACGCAGTAGGCGCAGCCATTGATCTGGGCGACCCTGATCTTGATGAGTTCGTGCAGGGTGCTGTCGATCGACGACGAGGCGAGGTACTTCTGCATGGCCAGCATCGACTTGTACGCGTCGGGGGCAACGGCCGAGTAGTTCATTCGTTCCGTCATGGGATTCCCTTTGACTATGTGGTGAACGGCTGGGTGCGGGGTTATGCGGGTAGGGCCATCTGTGGCTGAGGGTGGCTGTGTGCCAGGGGCGGCACAAGGAACGTGCTCCACGGCGTAGGCCGCGTAGAGCAGTTCAGGGGTCTCGCTGACGGTGATCTAGACAGTGTTGATATCGATCAGGCCCTGAGCGATCGTGGACATCGGAAACTCCTCGCCGCTGGTCTCCACTGGGGTGTGGCAGAGAACACTAGCCTCGTGTTCGCAGAGCGGGATCAAAATTCTCCTAGCCAGAACGCCGCAGGTCACGCGGTTGAATGATTATTAGTGGAGCCGGGGCAGCTCATATTCTGCGTTCAAGTCACGGAGAGTAAAGGAAACGCAATCAGCCGGAGTGCCGGCGGTGCGGCAGACCCGAAGAGAAGGCGGCAACATCCGTGTCCTCGCCGTCGCATGGCCACCGGTGGCTGACGACACGCATGGCGGCGACTATGTCACTTTATGTCACCATGTGCAGGATACAGAATGGCGCTCAGGTCAGTTGGCAGACCGCGGATCGTGGTTGCAGATGCCGTACCGCACGACGGCGTTCCGACGGAGCGGACAGGACCAGATAACGGACCTTGCTCGCATCCAGACCGATGACGGACGCGGCGGCCATGCTGCTGTATCCGAGGCGGCAGTTGAGGACCAGTGCGTCGTACTGCTGCGCCGGACACGTCTCGAGCACCGGCGGAATGCGGGCCACCGTGTGGACACGGCTGCGCATCAGCTCCCACGCGCGGGCGGGCGGACTGGGGTGACTGACAATGCCCGTCCAACCGACGGCGAGTTCCCCCAGGACACTGCGCACCAGCTGGTGGGCTTGTGCGGACGGAAGGTGTACGCGCGCGTAGTCGAGATAGCCCTCGCGGTTGAGCGCGCAGAACGCCTCATAGGCGGGTGGCAATGCCGGGGTCAGGCGGGCCGGGTCGCACGGCGCACTGCGGGCAAGCCGGCGCGAGGTCTGTGCAGTCATCCAGTGCCCTCGGTAGCCGGGCTGGCCCAGGAGACCGCAAGCTCGGCCGGGACGACGTGGGGGGCATTCTTCGATGCGCCGTTCAGCGTGTGTGTCCACGCCACCCCACCCGAGGGAGGCGGCGCAGCACGGCAAGGCGTGTCGGGCTTCAGGCAATCCGCTTGAGTGCCACGGGACGATCCATGTTGATCTCGGGTGTGACCAATCGACACCTTGAACTCTTCTCTCAGACTCGCGTGAGCTCATTCAATGGTTACGACGATTGGGAAGATGCCGGTGTGACGTGAAGAAAGGCATAGCACCGTCATGGAACCGACCCCGGCCCAGGTACATCCAGGCCGACGCGGGCGAAAATTCACCGGGGTCATCACACCACAAAGCGGAGGGCAGTCACCTGCAGGTGACTGCCCTCCGATACCCGGCTCCGATGGCAGTTGGCTCTGGCACATCGGAGCCGGGGCCCCTCGTGATGGCTCTCCACAGGGGGACACTCTCAACACGGCACCCAGCGGCTGAGAGGTTCAAACGGTTGGTGGCACCGTTGCCCTCTTTGTGTCGGCAGGTACTGGCTTGGTCGTTCCAGCGGCTGGGCCTCAGAAATCGCGCAGCCGTTCACCACGGTTCATCCCATATCCTGTGCTATTTCCTCAAAGAAGTGGGCTTGCCGGGAGGGGAGCGCCCAATAGTGCGCGACCATAGATCTCCTTGCTGGTGCCCAGGTGCAACGCAGCATGACGTGAGGCGGTCTCGATGTCACGCCACGCCCTTTGCAATTCGGATCCGTCCGTGAGACTTCCCGCGCCGGCTGTATCAATCAGCAGATTCACTGCCTGCCGCGCAGACGAGGCGGCGTAAGCGGCAGCCACACGAATGCGAGTTCGCTCAAGGAGATCGGGGCTACGGCCTGACCGAGCCTCGGTGTCCACCGCGTCCGCGGCGTGGGTCAGGTGAAGGCGTGCGGTGTCGACAAGCATGGCAGCGTCTGCCAGGGCCAATTGATGAGAAGGGGACTCGGCAACCAGACGGTGCAGTGGTGAGGCTGCCCGCTTCCCCTGGGTCGTAGTCTCAACGACCTTCTGAAGTGCGTGCGCAGCGATGCCCACTATCGTCCCGACGAGCGGCAGGTTGTTGGAGAGGTGGAACGTGACTCGGGGCTCGTCCCGGTGGCGGCGCCAGTACGTCCCGTCGGCCATGTCGTCGAGGGAGATCACGAGAGGATCCGGCACATAGAGGTCCTGTGCGATGGCCGAGTTACTACCCGTTCCCCGCATCCCCGCGACATGCCATGAATCCTCGATGACCAGATCAGACGTCGAGACCAGGCCCATGCGTCGTTCCGTCTCGCCGTCACCGTTCGTCGAAGTGAAGCCGAGCAGAGTCCACTGGGCCTGGTGTATGCCAGACAGCCAAGACCACTTGCCCTGCAGCAACCAACCGTCGTCCACACGCCGCGCAGTTCCCGAAGGGGCCGCGGTGCCGCAAACCACAGTGTCTGGTGTGTGCTTCCAGACCATGGCACGCTCAGGGTCGGCGAGCTGGGAAGCAAATAGGCTACTCCCATAGGCGATTCCGACTATCCAGGAGCTGGCGGCACATCCGTGCGCCAGTTCCTCACAGACATCTACGGCCGTGCGGACGTCCGCGCCATGACCTCCGTGCGCGACGGGTGTCCCGAGCCGGAACAGGCCAAATCGCAGCAGAGCTGTGGTAGTTGCATCAGTGAGCCTGCCGGCCGTCTCTGCGCTCTGCGCTTCACCAGCGAGAAGGGGGACCAGCGCTCGGGCTGCGTCCACGGGCTCGAGATCTTCGACAGCGTCGGCTTGGGCACCGGAGTCAGAGGTTGGAGCACTCACGAGGAATTCCTTCGTCGATACGGTTGGTGCTGCAGCGCGTCGGCCGGCGGCGACCTGGTGATCGTCCGTTCCGAGAGGCTGCGCACACAGCTATGACGCCACAGCCGGATCAAACGTGAGGTGAGGGCCGTCACACTGGCGGAAGCATCAGGCGGCTTCATCAGAATGAATTCTCCGAACCTGAAAGACGGATCCGCACCTGGGCCCGCTGGATATCCCCCACTCCCTCCAACCACGAGAAAGCCGCTGCTTGGCGCAGGGCCGGACGTTGCGCGGCATGTCTTTCTCAACGCGGCCCGACCGGACATGGACCGCGCCGCTTCAGTGCGTCGAGGGGACGATACGGGCCCGTACCTCTCCGAACCCGATGGCATCGCCCGCGGCATGATGCTCGGAGGCGTAGAAGTCCACGAAGTCGGCGACGCGCAATCAGACTCAGCCACACCAACTCGGCGAGCGGCTGGGCCTCGTACGACGGGCGTCTCGACCACGCACTCGTCGCCGAGGGCATTGCAGTACAGCGGCATCGCCGAGCACCAGTCGGCGTTCGGCGACCGCATCGTGCTGCTTCCTGTCCTCACCGGGGAACAGCTCGTGGAGCCTGAGATGCCGAGGCCCATGTGGGGCGGTTGGCCTCGACGCTCAGGTCCGGCAGCGGCCAGGGCATCAGAACGGGCAGGCGACGCGGCGATCACGATGAAGGTGAGGACTGCCTGGCCCGGACAGGATGAGCACCACTGGCGTCGACATGGACGAGGACGAGCTCCCGCTACTACGGGAGATGGCTGCCGCCGTGCTCGGGCCTCGAGCGCATGCCGCACCAACTGGGTCAGAGCGCGGCTCCCTGCGCATCCAACGCGACACGGCCCGCCGAACCGAACGATTCACCGCTGGAGCGGGTCTGGCTCTCCCTCAGCCATGCCCTGGACCAGGCGAAGGAGCCCGTGTCCTTTCTGACACGGCTCGCCCTGGTCCTTGGGCGCACGTGGACGGCGACGTCTTCGAGCAGGCACTGCAGTGCGCGCCAGGCCCCGACCGACGGCCGCCGGCCCGAGGAAGAGGCGGGACCTGAGCCCGGCAGGCACCTTCCGGGACTGTGGCGTCCTCGGTGCGGGGCCCACCGGGCAGCGGGGCAGACGGCTCGGTCTAGCGCACCGTTGTGGCGCCTTCGAGCGGGATCGGGACGAACATCTCGGGCTCCTGCTCGGGGGTGAGCGCGGTGGGGCCGTAAATCCAGTCGATGAAGCTGTAGTCGTCGGTGCTGCGCTCGCGCAGGATTTCATTGCGGCGCAGGCGTCGGTCCCCGTCGAGGTGCCAGAGGTCGCCCCAGACGCGAGCGGTGGTCTGGACGCGCCGACAGTGTTCGGTGCGAACGGCTTCATAGGCGGCCAGGGCTTCGGCCGGGTGGTCGACGCCGGTTTCGGCGAGGTGGTGCGCGAGGACGTAGCCGTCCTCGATGGCCATGACGGCGCCCTGGGCAAGGTATTGCAGTGGGGGGTGTGCGGCGTCGCCGAGCAGGACGATACGGCCGTAGACCCAGGTGCTGATGGGGTCACGGTCGGACATCTGCCACCACTTGTCCCGCCACATGAGCCCGATGGACTTGAGGACGTGGTCACACGTTGCAGCGAAGGCGCCGTCGAGCTCGTCGGGGGTGCCCCATTCCTCTTCACCCGCGCGAGCCTTGGGTGATTCGAACACAGCGACCTGGTTGACGGCAGTGCCGCCGCGCAGGGGGTACTGCACGAAGTGACACTGCGGTCCGACATGGACGACGACCTGGTCCTCGGCAAAGTCGATGCCATGATCGCGCACCTGCTCGACCGGCAAGGCACCGCGGTAGGCGACATAGCGGGAGCTGACTACATCATCGCCGACCAGATCACGGCGCGCGACGGAGTGGATCCCGTCGGCGGCGATCACCAAGGGGGCCTCGTGGACAGTGCCATCGGCAAGGCGGACGCCGGCACCGTCATCGGTCTGGTCGTAGCCGACGACTAGGTGGTTGGTCAGCAGGTCGACTCCGGCGCTGCGACAGGCCCGAAGGAGCAGGCCATGCAGGTCGGTGCGGTGGATGACCAGATAGGGGGAGCCGTAGCGCTTCTCGAGGTCGCGCAGGTCCACGCTGGTCAGATCACGGCCGTCGACGGCGTCGCGCATGACGAGGCGCTCGGGAACGACCCCAAGGCTCCTGGCCTCATCCAGCAGGCCGTACTTGTCGAGGATGCGGGTGCAGTTGGGTGCAAGTTGGATACCAGCGCCCACCTCACCGAACTCGGAGGCCTGTTCCAGCACCCGCACGCGCAGGCCGGTGCGGGTAAGGGCGAGGGCTGCGGCCAGGCCGCCGATGCCACCGCCGACGACCACGACGTCCGGCCGGTCCACGCTGTTGTTGTTGGTGTTCATGGTGGTTTCCCTTGCATGCGGTTCCGGGAGATCCGGAAGGTCCGTGGCGATGGTCAGAGCCAGGGGCCCAGGCGGGGCGCCGGCGTGTCCCAGTTGTTGATCAGGTTGTGGGGCCGACCGGTGAGGTAGGCGGTGATCTCGTGCAGCGGGCCTGTCACCGTGACGGGGACGCCTTCGCCGGGCAGCTTCCACCAGTCGCCGGTGTCTTTGGCCTCCAGCAGCAGAGCCGTCCCGGGCAGAGTGGAGCGGCGTGCGATCACGTCATCGCACAGGGCCCGCAGGAAGTCGACCGGCAGATCGGCGAAATTGCCCTCGTCGGCGAGGTCGACGAAGTGCACCAGCACCTCGCGGGCACGCATCCAGGGGATCTCGTACGCCGGCACGGAACGGCCCTGGGCGGTGACCACGGGGACGCACCACTGGGCTTCTGTGAGGGCGTCCATGCCCGCGTTCAATTTCTCGGCGGAGCCCCGCAGCCAGGACAGGAGGGAGTCGGCGGGCAGGGCGAGTCCGCGCGCGATGCCCGCGGCGCGCGCCTGAGGCGAGTCGTACATGTCCGCTCTCTCGCCGGTGGCGGCCCATCGGACGAGATTGCCCAGTGCGTCAGCGTTGCCAGCCAGGTGAGCGAGGAGTTGGCGGCGGTTCCAGTCGGGCAGGGTGGTACGAGCGCTGAGCCACATCTCGTCGTCGGAGAGCGTACGGGTGAGCAGATCAGTGCCGAACGCCGCCCAGCGGCGAGCGTCGATGAAGGTTCGCGGATGCCGTGCCATCACTTGACCGCCTCGGTCCCGTTCTTGACGATGCGGTTCTCCAGACGGCCGATACCCTGGATCTCGGTGACGATCGTCTCCCCGCCGAGGAGATAGCGCTCGGGCTTGCGGGCGTGGCCGACGCCGCCGGGGGTGCCGGTGGCGATGATGTCGCCGGGGTTGAGCCGGACGATCGTGGAGACATACTCGACGAGGTCGACCGGGTCGAACAGCAGATCGCCGGTGGAGTCGGACTGCATCACCTCTCCGTCGACGGACAGCCGTACGTCGAGGGCGGGACGGACACCGCCGGGCAGTTCGTCGGGGGTGACGAGGCACGGCCCGACCGGGGTGCTGGAGTCCCACATCTTGCCCTGGAGCCATTCGCGGGTGCGGAACTGCCAGTCGCGGCAGGTGATGTCGTTCAGGACGGTGAAGCCGGCGATCGCCGCCTCCGCCTCGGCGTCGCGGGCCCGGCGCGCCTGGCGACCGATGACGACTGCCAGTTCGACCTCCCAGTCGAACTTCTCGGTCTCCTCGGGGCGGATGATGTCGTCATGCGCGCCGATCAGGCAGTCGGCGAACTTGGCGAACAACGTGGGGTGTTCGGGCAGGTCGCGGCCCATCTCCTGAATGTGATTGCGGTAGTTGAGGCCAACACACACGACCTTGGAGGGGGCGGGCACGACGGGCGCGAAGTCGGCGCCGGCCGCCGGGTACGCCGTACCCGTGGCGGACGCGGCCAGCTCTGCCCAGCTGTCCTGGTCCAGCAAGGTGCCCACGTCCGGAAAGCCGAGGTCGATCAGCGTCTCGCCATCGAACCGTACGGCCTTGGTCGTGCCGCCGGTGCGCAGTGTCGCAAGCTTCATCGGGTGCCTCCTGCCACGTGAGTGCGGTCGAGCTTGAGGGCCTCGAAGACCGGGCTGTCGCTGAAACGAAACAGGTCCAGGGCGCTGGAGTCGGAGTCCGTGGCACCCGCTTCGGACTTGGCGGAGAACGACACCCAGGACGGGACGACGAAGAGGTCGCCGCGGCTGACGGTCCAGGACACATCGCCGACGCTCACCACTCCGGAGCCGTCGAAGACCTGGTAGACCGACGAGCCGGTCTCTCGAACCGGCGCGGTCTCGGCGCCGCGGGCGATGCGGTGGAACTCGGCACGGACAGTCGGCAGGACATCGGAGCCGTCGTGCGGATTCGAGTAGCGCACCGCGGCATGGCCGGGCTCGACGGTGCCGCCGAAACCCTCCTTCTCCAGCAGGAGCTGGTCGCGCAGGGCCGCGTCGGTGTACTCCCACTTGTACGACAGCAGCGGGCTGCCCGGTGTCGTGGGGGTGGCCGACAGCGGACGCAGGCCCGGGTGGGCCCACAGGCGCTCGGATCGTGACCGCTCCGGGGTGATCCGTTCGGCGTCGCTGATCTCGTCCCGGCCGAACTCGAAGAACTGCGCCTCGGTTACGTACTGGAACGGGATGTCCAGGCCGTCGATCCAGGCCATCGGCTCGGCGGTGGCGTTGTGGTGGGCGTGCCAGTTCCAGCCCGCCTGCGGCAGGAAGTCACCGCGGTTCATGGGCACCGGGTCGCCACCGACGACCGTCCACACGCCCGAGCCCTCGACGACGAAGCGGAAGGCGTGCTGGGTGTGACGGTGCTCGGGGGCGTCCTCGCCGGGCATCAGGTACTGGATGGCGGCCCACAGGGTCGGCGTGGCGAACGGCCTGCCGCCGAGGGACGGATTGGCCAGCGCGATGGCGCGCCGCTCGCCGCCGCGGCCGACCGGGACCAGGTCTCCGGCCTGGGCCGCCAGCTTGCGCAGCCGCTCCCAGCGCCACAGGTGCGCTATCGCCTTCGAGTGTGGCTCGGTCGGCATCAGGTCGCCGATCTGCGTCCACAGCGGCACCAGTAGCTCTTGCTCGAAGCCGCGATACAGCTGCGCCAGCTCGGGCGTGGCGTCCGGCTGATCCGCGGAATCCACCATTGGCAGACGCAGCGGCGCGGTCGGAGGAGTTGAAGATGTAGTCATGTCCAACAGACTGGTCCCGGTTCTGCAGTGTGGCATGTAGATTCTGGTGCGCAGAACTGGAGGCTGAGATGGACAAGCCATTCAAGAAACCACCGCCTTACGCGATCGCCAGCGTCGACCATGCCCTGCGGTTGGCCGCGGTCCTGCAGCTGGAGGGCCCCATGAGCGTCTCGCAAGCCGCCGAGCGGCTCGGCGTCGCTCGCTCCACCGCCCACCGGCTGCTGTCGATGCTTGTTTACCGGGACTTCGCGGTGCAGGACGACAACCGCGTCTACCGGGCCGGCCCCGTATTGGAGCTGGGCACCTACTCTCAGTCTCAGACCTCCCGGCTGCGCAAGGCCGCGCTGCCACACCTGCGGCGGCTGGCGGACGCAGTGGGCGAGACCGCGAACCTGAGCATCCGCACGGGCGACACGGTGCGGTTCATCGCCAGCGTCGAATCCGAGCAGGCGCTGCGGGTCGGCTCGCGCGAGGGCATGGTGTTCCCCGCCCATCGCACCAGCACCGGGCAGCTCATGCTCGCCGGCCTGGACGAGGGGCAACTGGAGGAGATGTACGCGCCCGAGCGCTACCAGGATCGTCCTGGCGAGCGGCCGAACCTGCGCGTGCTGCGGGGCCAGTTGGCCCGGGTGCGGCGTAGCGGCTTCGCCGTCAACTACGGGTTCTCCGAGAGCGGGTTGATCGCGGTCGGTGTACTGATCCACGATCGGGCCGGAGTCCCGGTCGCCGGTGTGTCGGTGGCGCTGCCCAGCACCCGCTACGACCCCGCCCACCTCGAACGCCTGGTCGCGAAGCTGCGTGCTGCTGCGCACGCCGTGGAAACGGATCTGGCCACGCTGGACTGATCACCCCGACAGCCGGGCCTGCCGATTCCGGCAGCCGACCCTGGAGGTCAGCCAAGCGTCGGCAGGTCGCGGGCGATCCGATCAGTGCACTCACGCAGCGCATTCGCCAACGGCTCGATACGCCCGGCGTGGAAGCGGGAGACGGGAACGGCGATGCTGAGCGCCGCGACTGCCCTGCCGCTGCGGTCGTTCACACACCGGCCGGCGGCCACCACACCGGTCTCGGTTGCCTCGAGGTTGAGCCCATAACCACGCGCTCGGACTTCGTCCAGCTCCCGCACCAGCTCGTCCAGCCCCTCATCGCCGGGATACAGGCAGGTGATCTCGGCGGGGCTCAGCTCGGCGAGCAGAGCCTTGCCCCCGGAGGTCGCGCGGGCCGGCAGCACAGCGCCCTGCCGGTCACCGACTCTCAGCACCTGAGACGATTCGACCGAGGCCAGGAAACGGATCTGTGTCCCGACGCGGACCATCAGGTTGACCGTCTCCTCGACCCGCGAACACAGGGCCTCCATGGCCGGCAGCAACATCCGGCGCAGGTATTGGGCCCGTCCGTCCCCGTTCGGAGCCGAGAGGGCCCGGCCGGGGACGTAGCCGCGATTCTCGTCACGCTCGGCGAAGTCGCGGAACACCAGCATCGACAGCAGCCGATGGGCCGTGGAGCGGGCGATCCCCAATTCGTCTGCGACCTCGCTGACCCGCACCCGGCCCCGGTCCCGCAGCAGTTCGAGTGCGAGCAGCGCGTTGTCGACCGACTCGATCATGTACGGAGGCTTGTTCTTCACAGAAGAATAATAGTCGTCTTGCAGAATTCCCGACCTACGGTGTGGGACAGACGAAGCGGCACCCGTGGGTCTGCCGGCGCCTACAGCGTCGGCGTGGCCTGGACCAATGCCGTCGCAGCGCCATCAGCGAGGGCAGCCACCACCGAACGCCGGAGACTCCCATGACGATCGACATCAATGAAGATGCCGGGTTCCGTCGCCCCCACGACGACATCCGAGCCGCGACCGTACCGACTGATCCCGCCGACCGCCAGCAGTACGACCACGCAGGCATCGACACGGCCTCCGGGTCGGGACGAGTGGGGGCGTAGATGACCGCGACCGCGACAACACCCGCAAGACTGTCCGTCAAGGGTCGCAAGGCGGTGGCCGGCGCCTGGGCCGGCCTGTGGGTAGACATGTTCGACGTCTACCTGCCAGTCATCGTGCTGGCTCCGGCCGCCGTGTTCTTCCAGCCCACCAACGTATCGGACACGACCAGTCAGATCATCACCGCACTGGTCTTCTCCGCGACCTTGCTGGGCCGGCCCATCGGCGCCGTGATCTTCGGGCACATCAGCGACCGAACCGGAAGACGCCGGGCCTCCGTGATCGCGCTCAGGGGTTTCGGCCTGGTCACCCTCACGATCGCGTGCCTGCCCGGCTACGGCGCCGTGGGCCTCGTCAGCACCTTCGCGCTGATCTTCCTGCGATTCGCCGACGGCATCTTTCTGGGTGGGCAGTACACGGCCGCGACGCCACTGGCCCTGGAGCAGAGCCCCCACACACGTCGGGGCCTGGTGGGTGCGGTGATCATGACCGGATTCCCGCTGGCCTACTGCACCATCGCGCTCATCACGATGGTTCTTTTGAAGGCCATGCCGGCCGATGGCATCGGCTCCGCCTACGTCCAGTGGGGCTGGCGGATTCCCTTCGTGATCGGCGGGCTGCTCGCGCTCGGACTGGTCCCGTGGATCTCCCGCAACCTGGAGGAATCCGACGCCTGGAAGCAGGCCCCCAAGACCTCCGAGGCACCGCTGCGTTCGCTGTTCCGCGGCCCGAACTTGCGGGGCTTCCTGCAGGTCTTCATTCTGATGAGCGGCCTGTGGCTGGCGTTCAACGTCATCGGCGCAGTACTGCCAGGAGCCCTCAAGCGGTCTGCCGGACTCACCGATCAGCAGGTCACATGGCTGATGGTGGTCGCGTACGCGCTACTGGCTGCTTCTTATCTGGTGGTCGGGACACTGAGCCAGCGCATCGGCCGCCGGCCCTTCTTCCTGATCGCCGGCGCCCTGACCGCGACCGCCGCACCGGTGCTGTACGGGATTCTGGTGTCCAAAGCGGTGACCGGTTTCGCCCTCATCGCAGTCGTGACCATCGCGCTGGTGCTGATCGTCGTGTCCACGTTCGGGGTCGTCACCACGTACATCATCGAGCGGTTCCACGTCGGCGTCAGGTCCAGCGGCTATGGACTCGGCTACACCGCCGCCGTGATCGTGCCCGCGTTCTATGTCTTCTACCAGACCGCGCTGTCCGCTCTCATGCCGATGAAGTACACCCCGCTGGTCCTCCTGGCGATCGGCGGCGTACTCATCGTCGCCGGTGCCGCACTCGGCCCCGAGACACGAGACGCGGACCTGTCCGGCGCTGTCGCCGAAACACGTGACGCCGACCTTTTGACGGGCTCCATCCCCGGCGTCCCCTACACCCACCCCTCGGGCCACCCTCAGTACAACAATCAGCATTTGCAGGAGTGAATATGAGCCTGATCACCACCGACATGCGGGACATCGTCGACAGCGCAAAGCTGTCGTTCGCCTCGACCGTCGACGAGGACGGATCGCCGAGCTTGTCCCCGAAGGGATCTGTGCGTGTCTACGACGACCAGCACTTGATCTTCATGGACATCGATTCTCCGCACACTCTGGAGAACCTGCGCCGGGACCCGCGCCTGGAGATCTGCTCCGTCGATTTCATCCGCCGTCGCGGCTACCGCTTCAAGGGCACCGTCGAACTGCTGCCGCCGGGCCACCCCGCCTACGAGTGGCTGAACAACTGGCTGCTCGAGCAGAACGGCCCCGGCTACCCCGCCAACGAAGTGGTCCTGCTCCACGTTGAGCGGATCCTGCCGGTGCTGTCACCGGCCTACACGGTCAAGCACATCGATGAGGCGGTCCTGTCGCAGTCCTGGGCCGAGAAGTACGGCCTCGTCGTCACGCCCGAGGGCGACGGGAGCTGACAGACCGGTGCCCCCGGCGCGGGGACGAACCCGCGCCGGGGGCACCTACCACGTTCGCTGTGCAGACCACTATCAGGAAGATCAGATGGACGACACCCCATCCGTCATGAAGGCCGCCTACATCACCGCGTACGGCCCCGCCGACACCATCGCCATCGGCGACCTGCCCGTGCCCGTGCTCGGCCCCACCGACGTCCTCGTGCACGTGGACGCCCTCGCCGTCAACCACGTCGACACCTTCGTCCGGTCCGGTGCCTACCGCACGAACACGCCGTTCCCGTTCATCATCGGCCGGGACCTCGCCGGCACGGTCACCGCGACCGGCCCCGGCGTCAGCGGCTTCCAGCCCGGAGACCGTGTCTGGTCCAACAGCCTGGGCCACAACGGGCGCCAGGGGGCCTTCGCCCAGTGGGCGTCCGTCCCGGTCGAGCGCCTGTACCGGCTCCCGGACGGGGTTTCACCGACCGAGGCGGTCGCCGTATTCCACACCGCGGCGACCGCGTTCCTGGGCCTGTTCCGCGACGGCCGGCTGCGAGCCGGGGACACCATCGTGGTGACCGGCGCCGCGGGTGGGGTCGGCAGTGCCGTCGTGCAGTTGGCCGCCGCAGCCGGCGCGAAGGTCGTCGCCACCGCTTCCAAGCGCGACGCGGAATACTGCCTGGGCCTGGGCGCCCACGCCGTCGTCGACTACAGCACACCCGATCTGACCGCCGTCATCGCCGAGGCTGCCCCGGAAGGGGTGAACCTGTTCTGGGACAACACCGGCGCCAACGACATCGAGGGAATGCTGCCGCTACTCGCCCAGGGCGCACGCGTCATCGTGATGTCCGGGCTCAACTCCCGGCCCACAGTCCCCATGGGCAAGCTCTACACCCGCGACATCTCCATCCACGGCTTCGCGATAAGCAATGCCTCCGTCAGCGACCTCGCAGACGCCGCGGCACTGATCAACCGGCTTCTCGCAGCAGGACGTCTGCGCACCCGGATCGGCGCGACGCTGCCGCTCGCCGAGGCCGCCCAAGCGCACCGTCTCCAATCTGCCCAGGGCGCCGACCGGCCCAAGGGCCGCATCGTCGTCCGTCCTTGAGTCCTCGCGACACCGGCTCCGTCCGTCAGCCCCTTGATCGTTTTGAACCCCACAGGCCGCTCGAGCAGTGAAGAAGGTGACGCCTACGAATCGAGAGATCCTGCTGACATGTCACCTGCACGCAGAAGTGACTCACGCCTGAGGGCGGATGCCGCGCGTAATCATGCCCTGCTCCTCGAGGCCGCTGCCAGCATCGTGCGCGAGCGAGGAGCAGAGAACCTCACCATGGAAGCGGTCGCTGAGGCGGCGTCAGTGGGCAAAGGCACGGTTTTCCGGCGCTTCGGGGACCGCACCGGTTTGATGACAGCACTGCTGGATCAGTCCGAGAATGCCTTTCAAACCGGATTCCTCAGCCACTCCCCTCCCTTGGACTGCGCCGACGCGGCCGTGGGACGGCTGAGGGATTTCGGTCTGGCTGCGCTGCGCCGAGCGGCGGACGATCTGGAACTGCAACTGGCAGCGGAACCGCGACCCCAGCAGCGCTTCACCGCAACAGCCCGGTGCGCCCACCACGAGTACGTCACCGCCTTGCTGCGCCAGGCCGTGCCCGAGGCGGACTGCGACCTGCTCGCGCGGACCCTGCTGGGATTCCTCGATCCTGCCCTGGTCCACCACCTCACACTGCACTGCAACATGCCGCTGCGGCGGCTGGAAGAAGGCTGGCTCGACCTGGTGATCCGCCTGACAGGCACCGATGGGCCCTGTCCGGGACGTGCCGAACATGCTTGAAGGGGAGGTGCACACGCCTGTGGTCGGGGTTGCCGTGGGGTTCTCGCGCGGAGGACCCCACGGCGCTGTTGTTGCCCCTGAGACGCCGGGCCGACGGGTCAGCCGCGTTCGGCTGCCCCACTGCCGTCATGCCGGTCTACCGGCAAGGCGGATCCGTGGCCACTCGCTCCATACACCCCTGCCCCTTGCCAGGGCGGCATCAGACAGAGGCTGCTGCGACCGTCTCCTCGATCGGCCAGGTGGTCCGGTGGTCGGCCCAGTCGAGGATCTTCTCTCCGTCGTCGACCGGGGGGTAGATCCACTCGGCGTTGATGTTGGACTTCTGCCGCTTGGCGGCGTCTCCGCTCTTCACGACCTCCCGCTCCCAGCCGCTGCAGAGGACCGCGCCGGCGGGACCGAGGTCGAGGCAGGTGACGTAGGGGTCGGGCGCAAACGGCACCATGGGATGCCCGAGCAGGTCCGCGCCGACGTTGTGGCCGGCGAACTTGCCCTGGGGCACTGCGTGTTGGCAACTCTGCGTCACCACATGGTCGTCGTCGGCGTATGGCGCTGCGGTGTCTCCGGCCGCGTACACATCAGGTACGCCGTCGACCCTCAGGTACTGGTCGACGTGCAGCCTTCCGAGCCGGTCGCGGCGTCCGGGGATCTGACTTGTCAGCTTGCTCGCGGCCATTCCGCCGGTCCACACCGTGGTGCAGGCAGCGACGGTGCTGCCTTCGGAGAGCCGTACTTCGGTCGGGGTCACGCTCTCGACACTGATGCCGAGACGCACCTGGACGCCGAGCTTGTCGAGGGCCTGCTCGATGATCGGCCGGGGACCTTGCCCCAGTTCGGGACCGACAGCGTCGGCTCGCTCGACGAGCACAACGCTGGCCTCCACCCCGGGGGGTGCGATGGCACGCAGGCGGCCGCACAGCTCCGTGGCCACCTCCAGACCCGTGAAGCCCGCGCCGACGACCACGGCCGTGTACTGGCCGGCCTGGTCGTGGCCGGCTCGCAGCCGGTTCAGATGGGCCTCCAGCGCGGCGGCCTCCGGAAGTGTGTCGACCGTGAACACGTCCTCGGCACCCGCGAAGGGCGGTCGGATCACCTTGCTGCCGGTGGCCAGGACGAGGCGGTCGTAGGCGGTGACTTGTGTTTCACCGGCCCGGTTCACCGAGGTGACAACGCGCCTCTCGGTGTCGATTTCCGTCACTGTGGCCGCGCTGCGCCGTACTCCGATGGGGCCGAGTACCCGGTCGAGCGGGACCCGCATCTGCTCAGGATGAGCTTCGTACAGACGGGGGCGGATCACCATGTCGTCGCTGGCGTCGATGAGAGACACCCGCACGTCGGCGGCTCGGGCGCCGACCTCGCGACGCGCTCGCATGACACCGGCGGCGGCCCACACACCGGCAAACCCGCCGCCGATGACGAGGACGTGAGGCATTCGCTTCTCCTTCGTGTTGGTCATGCTCGTACTTGCTTCGCGTCTTCTTGCCGCTTCGAGATCGCCTGTCTCGTCGCAGGGCCTCAGCGCGGCGCCCGTGTGTCGAGCGTGAACCGGTGTACGACCACTGGGGTGCCGTCAGTGAGACACCAGGCCGGGTTGGGAGCGATTCGGACACATGTGTCGTGAAAGCCCTCGGCGACCGCTGTGGCCGCTATCCGCTCGCCCGACAGCACCAGAACCTCGAAATCGCCGTTGACATCGGCATGCACCCGGCGTCCATTGACAGTGACGACAGCACCCTGAATGGGAGTACCTTGGGGATCGGCCACCAAGCCGGCGAAGACCACGTCGGCGCGGTCTGCGGTGGGAGAGTGCGCCATGTGGACTTCCTCGAAAGTTGTTCGTCAGGCCGTTGGGTGAGTGTGGGCCATCATCCGCGTCCAACAGAAATACAAAAATCAGCACCATTAGGAGCCTGCGCGTCTTGGTGGGTCCCGTGTTGCAGCTAGGGAGCATGTGGCGTGCAGAGGACTCGGTCGGCGCTTGGCCGCGACGCGGCGCCTATCCTCGGTCCATGGAGCTGCGACACATCCGGTACTTCGTCGCGGTAGCGGAGGAATGTCATTTCGGGCGGGCGGCCGAGCGGCTGCACATCGCCCAGCCACCGCTTTCGCAGCAGATCAAACAGCTGGAGGCCGAACTCGGCGTCCCCCTGCTGGTCCGCACCACGCGCAAGGTGGAACTCACACCCGCAGGCGTTCGATACCTCGAGCGGGCACGCGGCATCCTGGCGGCGATCAACGCGGCCGGCGAGGAGGCGGGATGGGTCGCGGCGGGACTCGCCGGGCGTGTGTCCATCGGCTTCACCGGCTCGGCGACATACGAACTGCTGCCGATGCTGACGCGCACTCTGCGCCAGGAGATGCCTGGGGTCGAGCTCGATCTCAAGGGCGAGATGCTCACTCCGAGCCAGGTCGAGGCGCTCGAGGACCGAAGCCTTGACATCGGCTTTCTGCGTCCACCAGTGCGTGATCCAAAGCTGGAGGTCATGGTCTTTCGCCGGGAGCCGCTGATCGCCGTCCTCCCGGAGGAACACCCTCTGACCGGATCCGGCAGCGTGCAGCTGCGAGAACTTCGGGACGAGCCGTTCATCTGCTACCCCTCCCACCATCGTTCGGTCCTGCACGATGCCATCTACGACGCCTGTCAGCGCGCGGGGTTTCGGCCCTCGTCCGTGCAGGAAGTGGGCGAGACTGCAACCTTGGTTTCCTTCGTCGCGGCCGGGCTCGGTGTCGCGCTGGTGCCCGCGTCGGTGCAACACCTGACCGTCACGGGTGCCGTGTACCGGCCGCTCGCCGGTACGACCGAGGAGGTCGCCCTCGCCGTCGCGGCGCGCACCGGCGATGAATCGCCATTGGTCAAGCGGGTGCTCACCCGGATCCGGACGCTTCTCGGCGGGGGACGGCCGACGAGTATCTGACACAGCCCGCGGAGATACCTGCGTCGGGTTTCACACACGCTGGCACTCGGCCGACCTGGCGTCACGGCGATTGAGATGTGTGACGTCCCAATGGATCCTTAATCGATATTTCACGCCGGGTCAATGGCGGTGTGAAACTCGAGCCACCGCACATCGCGGCGCGGACCATGAACCGCTTGCTGTGGCGTGATTGGTCACTCCGCCCGTGCTCGAAGCCGACGTGAGGACAACGCCGATGACGCCGTTCATGCTCTCCGTGATCGCTCTTCTCGAAGGGGAACGGGCGACCGAGCCGGCGACCGAACCCAGTCGAAGCCGTGCGGTCGCCGAAGCAACCGACACCCAGGTTCTCGTCCGCTCCCTCGCCGAACAGCTGGTCTGCGAAGCGAACGCCATTCTCAGGGAGCACGGGACCACCTTCAGCCTGGTGGACGAGGCCGGACCGGGCAACCTGGCCTTCACCATCGGGTTCGGCGACAGCTCGGCCCGCGTACAGACCGAGGTCCACGGCCACACCGCCGTCGGCCGGCTGATCGCTCCCGGCTTGCCGGACGACGAGCCGCTGCAGCTCACCACCGAGGACGAGCTCCAGTCGCTCCTGCTCAGCCTGATCACCACCTCCCCCCGCCCCTGAAGCCGCCGACGTCTGCAGGAGACGACCATGCAGTACGAATTGCGCTACCAGGTCATCGAGCCAAAGCGCCAGACCTATCAGAACGTCATCGAACGCCTCGGCGACCAACCTGCCAGCCGCTATCTCGAAGCCACGCTCGACGTGGAGCCGCGGGAGAACTTCCACTACCGGCCCACCTGGATCCAGGACCGCGAGCTGTACGACGAGCGGTACTCGCAGCTCAGGCTCACCGATCCCTACAGCTACACCGATCCGCGCCAGTACTACTACACACCGTACATCACCAACCGAGCCGCTCTGCACGACGAATTCGGCAAGACACTGGCCTACCTGGAGCAGCGCGACCTTCTGGTGAAGCTGCCCAGGGAGTGGGGCACGGTCCTGAGTTCGGTGGTCGTCCCGCTGCGCCACTACGAGTCGGGAGCCCAGCTCGTCAGCGTCGCGGGCGCCCGGTTCGCATACGGCACCTCGCTGGAACAGTGCTGCACGTTCGCCGCGTTCGACCGAATCGGCAACGCCCAGATGCTCTCACGGCTCGGTATCGCGGCCGGCGGTGGGGCGGCCGAAGTACTTCAGGTCGCCAAGGCCCAGTGGCTGGAGGCCGATCATCTCCAACCGCTGCGCCGCCTCGTCGAGGAAATCATGATCGTCGAGGACTGGGCGGAGGGCCTGCTCGCGGTCGATCTGATCGACTCCCTGGTCTATCCGTTGCTCTACAACCGACTGGACGAGACCGCCCTGCTCGGCGGGGCCGGCGCCTACAGCCTGGTCTCCCAGCACCTGTTCACATGGTTCACCGACCAGCGCAAGTGGCTCGACGCGCTGATCACGGCGTGGGCAAACGACCCCTCCCACGCCGAGGCGAACCGGGCAGCCCTGGCCCGCATCAACGACGTCTGGTCGGACCGCGTCCAGGACGCGGTGACGTCGCTGGTCTCGGTCGTGGAGGACAGCATCCCGCAGTCGGGCAGCAAGGCATCCCTGGCCGCGATCATCCAATCCCGTACGGTCGCCTGGGCCAAGATCACCGGAGGTGCAGCATGACCGCGGGGACCCTGCGCCAAGTGGCCATCGACATCCAGGAATCCGAGGAGAACCGGGCGCTGATCGAGGCCATCAAGGCCGACAATCCGAATCTGACTCTCCGTCACATGCCGGGGCTGGTCAAGCTCCAGGCCGCCAGCCGCATCGTCATCAACCGCTTGACCGTCGAAACTCGGCTCGGCCGGGAGTGGGAGACCGGGGAGTTCCAACTCGCCATCGTGTCCTACACCGGCAACTTCTCGGAGTGGGACGACGACCAGATCATCGTGAGTTGGGAACACTGAGATGAGCACTCCGACCAAGAAGTCCTCCGTGTCGGCCAGGAAGCTGCCGCTCAAGGAGCGTTACGCGCTGCTGACTCGCGACCTCGACTGGGAGCCGAGCTACGTCTCGCGCGAGCAGCTCTTCCCGTACACCAGCTACGAGGGCATAAAGATCCACGACTGGGACGGCTGGCAGGACCCGTTCCGGCTCACCGTGGACGCCTACTACAAGTACCAGGCCGAGAAGGACAAGCGCCTGTACGCGGTCCTGGACAGCTTCGCCCAAAGCCAGGGGCACCTGACGCTCTCCGACGCAAGCTACCTGAACGCCATCAAGCTTTTCATCCAGGGCGTCACCCCGCTCGAGTACGCGGCACACCGTCACTTCGCCTATCTGGCCCGCTACTTGGAGGGTCCCGCCCCGAGGTTCGCGGCCCTGTGCCAGAGCGTGGACGAGCTGCGTCACTGCCAGACGCAGATCCACACCATCAGCAACTACAACAAGTACTACGGTGGTTTCCACAGCTGGTCGAAGATGCACGACCGGGTCTGGTACCTGTCGGTGCCCAAGTCGCTGTTCGACGACGCGATGACCGCCGGGCCGTTCGAGTTCCTGATCTCCATCTCCTTCAGCTTCGAGTATCTGCTGACGAACCTGCTGTTCGTGCCGTTCATGAGCGGCGCCAGCTTCAACGGCGACATGCCGACGATGTCGTTCGGCTTCTCCGCCCAGTCCGACGAGAGCCGGCACATGACCCTGGGCCTGGAGGCCATCAAGTTCCTGCTGGAGCAGGACGAGGACAACGTGCCGATCATCCAGGACTGGATCGACAAGTGGTTCTGGCGGGCGTACCGCATGTCCGCCCTGGTCGCCGGAATGATGGACTACATGCTGCCCAAGCCGGTGATGAGCTGGCGGGAGGCGTTCGAGCTGTACTTCGAGGATCAGATGCTCGGTGGCCTCTTCCCCGACCTCGAGTACTACGGCATCAAGCCGCCCCGGCACGTCAACGACGCCATCGCCGAGAAGGACCACCTCTCGCACCAGGTCTACAAGGTCCTGCACAACTTCTCGTTCGCCGCGTCCTTCACCACCCAGACCCCCGACGCCGGGCACATGGACTGGCTCTCGGAGCAGTATCCGGGCACCTTCGACCGTTCCTACCGGCCGACGTGGGAGAAGCATCAGCGGATCGAGGAGTCCGGCGGCCGCGTGTTCTTCCAGGGACTGCCTCAACTGTGCCAGGTGTGTCAGGTGCCCATGGCGTTCACCGAGACCGGTGACGCTTCCCAGATCTCCTTCCGGCGCAGCACCTTCCGCGACGAGACCTTCCACACGTGCAGCGACGGCTGCCAGTGGATCTTCGAACGCGAGCCCGAGAAGTACGTCCAGGCATGGCTGCCGGTGCACCAGATCTACCAGGGCAACTGCGGCGGCCCCACCGTGCCGGACGTTCTCGCCTGGTACGGCATCCAGGAGGGCGACAACGGCGAATACACCGGGTCCCCCGACCAGCGCTCCTGGGCCGAGTGGCACAGCTCCGCCACGTCGAAGGAGGGCGCGTGACATGAGCGTCAAGGCACTGTACGAATACAATTTCCCGTCCGCCGACCGGGCCGAGCTGTTCGGCGACGACCAGCTGGTGTACGTCTACTGGCGGGGCAACCCTCTGTTCTGCTCGGCCGCCTGCTTCAGGGCGCCCAAGGCCACGCCGTTCGGTGAATTCGTCACCTCGATGGTGCACGGCTGGGCCGCGTCCGACCCCGACTTCGACCCGGATTCCGTACGCGACTGGCTGCTGTTCGACGAACCGCTGCAGGCGGAAGGTTCCACCCCGCTCACGGAGCTGGGCATCGGGCACAAGGCGCTGCTCAGCTTCACGGCGGGAGCCGGACAGTGACCGCAACGCACACCATCCGTATCGAACCCCTCGGTGCCGAGATCCAGTGCCGCGAGGACCAGACGGTGCTGGATGCCTGCCTGCGCGAAGGTATCTGGCTGCCGCACGCCTGCACACACGGTACGTGCGGCACCTGCAAGGCCCAGATCCTCGACGGGGAGGCCGACCTCGGCGACGCGTCGCCGTACGCCCTGCTGGAGAGCGAGCGGGACGACGGCTGTGCACTGCTGTGCGTGGCACGCCCGTGCGGTGACCTCGTCGTCGAAGGCGAGGTGGACGTTGAGGAGGGCGTGGACATCCATCCGGTGCGCGACCGTGCCGGAACCGTGGAGAGCGTCGAGGACGTCGCTCCGGATGTACGCCGGCTGATCATCCGCCTGGACGAACCACTGGCGTTCAACCCCGGGCAGTACATCCTGCTCGAAGGGCCCGATGGAGAGCAGCGGCCGTATTCCATCGCCAGCACTCCCGCCGAGCCCGCCCGGGTCGAACTGCACGTCAAGCGCTCCGAACACGGAGTCTGCACGGACGGCTGGATCTTCAAATACCTGTCCGCCGGGGACCGGGTGACGCTTTCCGGCCCCTACGGTCAGTTCTCCTTCCGGCCGCTGCGCGACGAGCCGATCCTCCTGCTCGGCAGCGGTACGGGCCTGGCTCCACTGAAGTCGATCGTCCGGCACATCGCCGAGACGGGTGCGGAGCACCAGGTCACGCTCTATCACGGGGTGGCCACACGCAACGACCTGTACGACCGCGAGTGGTTCGAGGCGCTTGAGACGGAGCATGACTGGTTCACCTTCCGGCCCGCGCTCTCACGTGACGACTGGCAAGGACGCAGCGGCCGCGTACCCGCGCTGCTGGCCGAGGACTACCCGCGCGCCTCCGGGCACGTCGCCTACATATGCGGCAGTCCGGCCATGGTGGCCGACACGATGAAGGCCCTGATGAGGGCCCGGCTGTTTCCTCGCAACATCTACCGCGAGGACTTCTTCGACTCCGCCGACCGCGCCGCCGGCACCCACGTCGTGCGCAGTCCGCTCATCCGTCGATGACCGGGCGAACCCCGCATCGCTTATCCACCGAGGACGGACTCTGAAGTGAAGATCACCAGTATCGAGGCGATACCGTACGCGATTCCTTACAGCAAACCGCTGCGCTTCGCGAGCGGAGAAGTCTCGGTGGCCGAGCACGTTCTCGTGCGCGTCCGCACCGACTCGGGTCTCACGGGCACCGCGGAGGCGCCACCGCGCCCCTTCACCTACGGAGAGACCCAGGCTTCGATCATCGCCGTGATCAACACGATCTTTGCGCCTCAGATCCTGGGCCTGTCGGCCCTCGACCGAGAGGTGATCCACGCCCGCCTCGGCCGCACCATCGCCAACCCCACCGCCAAGGCCGCCATCGACATGGCACTGTGGGACATCATCGGCCAGTCGCTGGGCGTCTCGGTGACGCAACTGCTGGGCGGTTTCGCCGACCGCATGCGCGTGTCCCACATGTTGGGCTTCACCGCCGTCGACCAGTTGGTCGCCGAGGCCGAACGGGTGCAGGGCACATACGGCATCACCACGTTCAAGGTGAAGGTCGGCCGGCAGCCGTATCGACTCGACGTCGCCGCGTGCCGAGCTCTGCGGGAAGCTCTCGGCGACGATGTCGAGCTCTACATCGATGGCAACCGCGGCTGGACGGCCACCGAATCGGCCCGCGCACTGCGCGAGATGGAAGATCTCGACCTCACCTTCGCCGAGGAACTCTGCCCCGCGGACGATGTCCTGGGACGCAAGTGGCTGGCCTCCCAGAGCAGAATCCCGCTCTACGCGGACGAGAGCACGGCCCGGCCGGCAGAGATCACACGGGAAATCCTGGGCGGCGCCGCGCACGGCATCAGCGTCAAGACGGCCCGCACCGGATTCACGTACTCACAGCGCATCGTCTATCAGTGCGAGGGACTCGGTGTGGAAGTCGTGATGGGCAACCAGATCGACAGCCAGATCGGCTCCTTGTGCAGCGTGGCCTTCGGCGCAGCGTTCGCGTCGACAGCGCGCAGGGCCGGCGAACTGTCCAACTTTCTGGACATGAGCGACGACTTGCTCACCGAGCCACTCCGGATCGAGCAGGGCACCCTCCGGGTCCGTGAGAACGCGGGCCTCGGCCTCGAGATCGACGAAGGCAAACTCCAGCACTACCGCCAGGACCTCTGACAGGCAAGCACGCCGACGTCAGATCAGCACGGTCACAACCACCCTTGGTCAGGAAACAGGAGCCGGACATGACTGAAGTCACTGAATCGCAGGCCACCGCGGCCGAATCGGGCGCATCGGCGACCGAGCGCTTCCGCCAGAAGCAGAAGGTGGAGACCGCCACCAGCAAGGAGCGTGTCAGCACCCTCGCCACCGAGGTCCTCACCGCGATCCACGACGTCATCCGACGCCACCAGGTCACTTACGAGGAGTACGACGCCCTCAAGGCATGGATGATCCAGGTCGGCCTGGACGGTGAGTGGCCGCTCTTCCTCGACGTGTTCGTCGAGCACGTCGTCGAGCAGGTCGCCAACGACAGCCGCCAGGGCAGCAAGGGGAGCATCGAGGGCCCCTACTACGTCCCCGGGGCCCCGGCACTGCCTGCCGAGGCCACCCTGCCCATGCGCGACGGCGAGGCCGGCACCCCGCTGCTGTTCCAGGGCCAGGTGCGCGGTGTCGACGGCAAGTCACTGCCGGGGGCCGTCCTCGACGTCTGGCAGGCCGACAGCGCCGGCTACTACGCCCAGTTCGCGCCCAGCCTGCCGGAGTGGAATCTGCGTGGCGTCGTCACCGCCGACGACGAAGGCACCTTCCGCATCCACACCATCCTGCCCGCGCCCTACCAGATCCCCACCGACGGCTCCACGGGCAATCTGATCTCCGCGGCGGGCTGGCACGCCTGGCGTCCGGCCCACCTCCACTTCAAGATCGCTTCCCCCGGCCATCACACGATCACCACCCAGCTGTACTTCGAGGGGGGCGAGCACGTCACCGACGACATCGCCACCGCCGTGAAGCCCGAACTCATCCTCGACCCCGTTCCCGCCTCGGACGGAAACGGCCTGGAAGTCACCTACGACTTCGTGCTCGACCCGGCCTGACACCTGAACCGGGTACGAATGAGCTGAGGCAAAAGGACGTTGCCGTACTGCTCGCCGTAGGCACGGATGTCGAGATCTCGCACCGTCGGGCAGTACGCCAGCGTCCGTCTCTTTCCTCTCTTCCATATATGAAGGTCGAGATCACACCGCCGGCGCAACATCCATCCTCAGGTTCGGAGTAGGTATGAGTATTGCAATTCGGCGTGCGCTGCTGGCGGTCCTGGCCTTGCTGGGCCTTTACACCGGAGGATGGGCCTACTTCGCGCCCAAGCACTGGTACGAGAACTTCCCAGGTTTCGGGTTCAGTTGGCTGCCACAGCTCGGTCCCTACAACATGCACCTCGCCAAGGACGACGGCGCCATGTTCTTGGCCCTGGGGGTCCTGAGCCTGTTCGCCATCCGTTACGCCCACAACACACTCGTTGTCCTGATCACGGCGTCTGTGTGGCTCGTCTTCAACGTCCTTCACTTCATCTTCCACATGCAGCATTTGCACGTGTACAACACGACCGACAAGATCCTCAACGTGGTCCTGCTCAGCCTTCTAGTCGTGTTCAACGCGGCCCTTTTCGTTCCCGTGAGGCAGCACAGCAGCGAACTCTGACGGTGACACGTGAAGGAATTGAGAGAATGCCCCGCTCATGCTGCTTTCAGTCCCGAATCCCACTTCGTGAGCAATCGTCGCGGCGTCGAGGGACGTACTGACGAATCTGAGAGGCGAGGTGGACTCGAACCGGTCCTCCACGACACGGTGCTGGACGCGGCGCAGTGCGTGATGCCGGGACTCACGGCCCAGCACATCAGCGAATTGGGTTTGAACTCCCGACGTCTGCATCCGAGCGGTCAGCGCCCTCGCGACGCGGCGAGCGGTTTCTCTTCCCTGGTCCTCGGTGACGAGCGCCAATGCCAGGTCCAGGGTGGAAGCGCCACCACCACACGTCACGACGTGACCGTCCCGCAGGATTGTCTCACCAGCACGCACCGCGCAGTCAGGAAATCGCGACTCTTGTGGACACCGCCGCAACTCTCTTGGCCCCACCGGCCGAGCGCCCCCAGGTCCTCTACAGCGCTCGTGGGCAAGTGTGGGACTCCATCGGCTCCGGGGAGCAAGACAGTGTCCGCGTGGCCCACCAGGGCGAGATCGCCCTCGGCCATGAGGGTCAGCCCACTGGCGGTCACAACCGGGTGAGCCTGTGCAGAAACCGTCCGTACACGGTAGGTCAGTCTTGGGGTTACCGTGCACATTCGCCGCGCAGAACACCTCGGACGGCCCCGCATACCCCAGGCCCTCCATCCGTCACCCACTGGGCTATCCGGTTCGTCCACATCGATCCTCCTACGATGGGCCAAGGCATACTCGCCGGGCGTGACGCAGCTCGTCGAGCCGGCGGTGACCCGCATCCGATCCCGGCCGCCCTTTTGTGAGGGACGGGCTCCGTGGCGCACGTCACCCGTCTTCAGGACCAGGTGCCGAGCTTTTCCGGGTTCAGAGTGAGCCACACATCGCTGATGCCGCGCTGCGTGACATGCAGGGAGATGACCGCGACGACCACTCCGTCGACCCGTCCCACCAGCGCCGGACGGCCTCCGACGCTCTCCACGCATTCCAGTGCCACGGCGACTCGAGGTTCCTTCTGGAAGATGCCGAGCAGGTAGCGCGCCGTCCTGTCCGCGCCATGGATGGGATTGAGCGCGGCGCGGACATGTCCACCGCCGTCCGCCCGCGCAGTGACCTGCGGGTCCAACAACTCGATCAGGTCATCGAGTTCGCCAGTCTGGCACGCTTTCTTGAACTCACTGATCACCTGCATATACTCATGCAGGTGTGCCTCGTGGCGGTGCGCCGAGTTGACCCGCCGGCGCGCCGCCACGGCCAGGGCGCGACAGCTCTCCGTGCTACGGCCCACGATGGTGCCGATCTCAGCGAACGGGAACTTGAACACGTCGTGCAGGACGAACGTCACCCGCTGCGCCGGCGTGAGGGACTCCAGAAGAACGAGCATGCCCATCGAGATGGAGTCGTCAAGCGCAACTCGGTCGGCGGGATCCTGAGCACGCTCGGAAGTCCACACGCTGCTCCACGCCGCACTGTCCGGCAGGGGCTCAGGCAGCCACTCACCGGTGTATCTCTCCCTGCGGACACGCGCGGAGCTGATGTGGTCCAGGCAGATCCGGCCCGCCACGCGCACGAGCCAGGCCGACGGAGACTTGATGTCCGCGCGATCCAGCGCGGACATCGCATACCAGCGGGTGTATGTCTCCTGCACAACGTCCTCCGCGTCATGCGTGGAGCCGAGCATCCTGAAGGCCACCGACATCAGCAGATTCTGATCTGGGAGGGTTGTGTCCGGGTCGGGGCCTGACTGCCCCGCATCCTTTCCCAGCATGAGCCTGAATCCCTACATGGACGACGAGACGCCTTTACCAAGGCACCCGGTCTCTGTGAATGTCTTACGGCCATCGTGCACGTCCACGACGAGTGACTGCACCGTACTGTTCCGCGCGGCCTGGTGCCTGCTACCCCACTCCATTGGAGCAGAGTAGCCGACCCTGTACTCAATGTGTCCGGACAGTCCGAGGAGGCGGGGTCAGGAAGCCTTCGAGGCCCCCGCACGCCTTTGTGCCCGCAGCCACTCCTTGTTCATGTTCGTGATGGACATCAGCGGAATGCCCTTGGGGCAGGCGGTGGCGCACTCCCCGGTGAGCGTGCAGCCGCC
>NZ_JBFAIQ010000014.1:0-213752 GCF_040654755.1 Streptomyces sp. NPDC050625 | reverse complement strand
GCTCTTCGAGCAGGGGGGACCCCCAGGGCGGCACGGGTGGGCGATGGGGGTCCCCCCTGCTCGAACGAAGTTGAGAGCTTGGGGGAGGCACCCCGCAACGCCGGGCTGCGCGACCACCCCCCGCCCAGCCCCAGCACCGTTCACCCCCCTACCCCGGCCGCTCCTCCACCGCCTCCCCCGCCGAAGCCAACGCAGTCAACGCGGCCACCTCCGCCCGAAGCCCCCGTACCTCCGCGGCCAAGGACTCGATCGCCTCGGTCTGCCGCCGCTCCTCCACATCGTCCTTCTCGAACCGCGCGATGAACCACGCGGCGATGTTCGCGGTCACCACACCCAGCAACGCGATCCCGGACAGCATCAGCCCGACCGCGATCATCCGCCCCAGCCCGGTGGTCGGCGCATGATCCCCATAGCCGACGGTCGTCATCGTCGTGAACGACCACCACACGGCGTCACCCAGCGTCCGGATGTTCCCGTTCGGCGACTCCCGCTCCACCGACAGCACGGCCAGCGACCCGAACATCAGCAACCCGACGACCGACCCCGCGACATACGTCGTCAGCCGGATCTGCGAGGCCATCCGCGCCCGCCGCCCCACCAGCAGCAGCGTCGAGACGAGCCGCAGCAGCCGCAGCGGCTGGAGGATCGGCAGTATCACCGCGCACAGGTCCAGCCAGTGCGTCCATACGAACTCCTTGCGCCCGCGCGCGAGGGCCAGCCGCATCAGATAGTCCGTGGCGAAGGAGCCCCACACCACCCACTCCACGACCGTGCACGCGGCCGTCAGGGAGTGCCCCGCCGAACTGTCCACGATCGGCACGGCATAGGCGACGGCGAAGGCCACCGCGAGCGCCAGCAGGGGCCGTTGGGTGTGCCGCTCCCATCGCGCCTGCGCCGATTGTTCCTCCATGCCCGCATCGTAAGGAAAACGCGGGGGCGGTGGAGCATCGAGCCCCACCGCCCCTCAGCAGCTCAAGAGCCGCTCAAGCCGCGCAACCGCGGCGCTACGCGTCGCCGCCGGCCGCTCCCGGGTCCGCCGCCGACACGTCGAGCAGCTGGTACCGGTCGATGGCCTGCTTCAGCACCGAACGGTCGACCTTGCCCTCCCGCGCCAGCTCGGTCAGCACCGCCACCACGATCGACTGCGCGTCGATGTGGAAGAAGCGGCGAGCCGCGCCCCGCGTGTCCGCGAAGCCGAAGCCGTCCGCACCGAGGGACTGGTACGTCCCCGGCACCCACCGGGCGATCTGGTCCGGAACCGACCGCATCCAGTCGGACACGGCCACGAACGGCCCCTCCGAGCCGCTGAGCTTGCGCGTGACGTACGGCGTGAGCTGCTCCTCCTCCGGGTGCAGCAGGTTGTGCTGCTCGCACGCCACGGCCTCGCGCCGCAGCTCGTTCCAGGAGGTCGCCGACCAGACGTCGGCCCGTACGTCCCAGTCCTCCGCGAGGATCCGCTGCGCCTCGACCGCCCACGGCACCGCCACGCCGGACGCCATGATCTGCGCCGTGACGGAGCCCGCCGTGCCCGCGCCGATCCGGTGGATGCCCTTGAGGATGCCCTCGACGTCCACGTCCGCCGGCTCGGCCGGGTGCTGGATGGGCTCGTTGTAGACGGTGAGGTAGTAGAAGACGTCCTCGCCGTGCGGGTGCTGCGCGTCGCTGCCGTACATACGGCGCAGGCCGTCCTGCACGATGTGCGCGATCTCGTACGAGTACGCCGGGTCGTAGGCGACACAGCCGGGGTTCGTGGAAGCGAGCAGCTGTGAGTGGCCGTCCGCGTGCTGCAGACCCTCACCGGTCAGCGTCGTACGGCCGGCGGTCGCGCCGAGAACGAAACCGCGCGCCAGCTGGTCGGCCATCTGCCAGAACTGGTCACCCGTGCGCTGGAAACCGAACATCGAGTAGAAGACGTACACCGGGATCAGCGGCTCGCCGTGTGTCGCGTAGGCCGAGCCGGCCGCGATCAGGGAGGCCGTGCAGCCCGCCTCGGAGATGCCGTCGTGCAGCATCTGGCCCGTCGGCGACTCCTTGTACGCGAGCAGCAGGTCGCGGTCCACCGCCTCGTACTGCTGGCCGAGCGGGTTGTAGATCTTCGCGCTCGGGAAGAAGGAGTCCATGCCGAACGTGCGGTACTCGTCCGGTGCGATCAGCACGAACCGCCTGCCCAGCTCTTTGTCCCGCATGAGGTCCTTGAGGAGCCGGACAAAGGCCATGGTCGTCGCGATCGACTGCTGACCCGAGCCCTTCTTCACACCCGCGTACGTCTTGTCGTCGGGCAGCGCGAGCGGCTTGGAGCGCACGACGCGCGTCGGGACGTACCCGCCGCACTTCTTGCGCTGGTCGTGCATGTACTGGATCTCCTCCGAGTTCCGGCCCGGGTGGTAGTACGGCGGCAGGCCGGACTCCAGCTCCTTGTCGGAGATCGGCAGGTGCAGCCGGTCGCGGAAGCCCTTGAGGTCGGTGACCGTCAGCTTCTTCATCTGGTGCGTGGCGTTGCGGCCCTCGAAGTTCGGGCCGAGCGTCCAGCCCTTGATCGTCTTGGCCAGGATCACCGTCGGCTGGCCCTTGTGCGCCTTGGCCGCCGAGAACGCCGCGAAGATCTTCCGGTGGTCGTGACCGCCACGGCCCAGGTGCAGGATCTGGTCGTCGGTCATGTGCTCGACCATCGCGCGCAGCCGGTGGTCGTCGCCGAAGAAGTGGTCGCGGATGTACGCGCCGGACTCGGTCGCATACGTCTGGAACTGGCCGTCGGGCGTGGTGTTCATCCTGTTGACCAGCACGCCGTCGCGGTCCTGGGCGAGCAGCGGGTCCCAGGTGCGGTCCCAGACCAGCTTGATCACGTTCCAGCCGGCGCCCCGGAAGACCGACTCCAGCTCCTGGATGATCTTGCCGTTGCCGCGCACCGGGCCGTCGAGCCGCTGCAGGTTGCAGTTGACCACGAAGGTGAGGTTGTCCAGGCCCTCGCGCGCCGCGATGGACAGCTGGCCGAGCGACTCCGGCTCGTCCATCTCGCCGTCGCCGAGGAACGCCCACACATGCGACTTGGAGGTGTCCGCGATGCCGCGCGCCTCCATGTAGCGGTTCATCCGGGCCTGGTAGATCGCGGCCAGCGGGCCGAGGCCCATGGAGACCGTCGGGAACTCCCAGAAGTCCGGCATGGAGCGCGGGTGCGGGTAGCTGGAGAGCCCGTTCGGGTACTTCGACTTCTCCTGGCGGAAGCCGTCCAGCTGCAGCTCGGTGAGCCGGTCGAGCAGGTAGGCGCGTGCGTAGATGCCGGGGGAGGCGTGTCCCTGGAAGAAGACCTGGTCGCCGCCGTCGCCCTCGTCCTTGCCGCGGAAGAAGTGGTTGAAGCCCACGTCGTAGAGCGAGGCGGAGGAGGCGAACGTGGCGATGTGGCCGCCGACGCCGATGCCGGGGCGCTGCGCGCGGGACACCATCACCGCGGCGTTCCAGCGGGTCGCGTTCAGGATGCGGCGCTCGATCTCCTCGTTGCCGGGGAAGAACGGCTCGTCCTTGGTCGCGATCGTGTTGACGTAGTCCGTGCTGCGCATCTCGGGTACGGCCACGCGCTTCTCGCGGGCGCGCTCGATCAGGCGGAGCATCAGATAGCGGGCCCGCTCCCGGCCGCGCTCGTCCACGGCGGCGTCGAGGGAGTCGAGCCACTCCTGGGTCTCTTCGGGATCGAAGTCAGGTACCTGACTCGGAAGGCCGCCAATGATGATCGGGTTGCGATCGGATCCGGAAGCCACGCTGTTCCTTACCTGTCAGAGGGCCGCTTCTGCTTGGGCTTTTTTCTCGGGCGTATCCCTTGTGCCAGCACCGTCCCCCATCGTGTACCTCGGGGAGGCCCACGTCATCTCTACTCGGTGGTAACCGAGACGTCCGTACGGTCTCCCTCAAGCCGTACTCGGGCGGCTCGGGCCAAAACGCAACGCTACGCCCAGCGTATGACGTGATTGGCAAAGGCGTTCGAGCGCCGCACTACCGGGTGATTCACAGAGGGTTCCTAAGCTCGCAAAGCGGGCACAAGGGTGCAGAAGAATGTGGTGTGGGTCACCCTGGGTTTGGGAGGGCTGCCAGGAGTTGCGGCGACACGGCCGGGATCGTCACCGTTTCGGCGGTCTGAACGGCCGGGTACTTGCGCGATCCGTCCCGCCCGTGTGGACTACGGCCAATGCTTCGCGCACGCGCGTGGCTGAGATAGTTACCAAGACATGATCAGGAGGCAACCCGTGAGCGCGACCGCGGACCACGCGGAGGAGCGGACGAGCCCTGCCGTCAGGCTGGGGTTCCAGCCCGAGCAGGTGGTCCAGGAGATCGGCTACGACGACGACGTCGACCAGGAGCTCCGCGAGTCCATCGAGGAAGTCATCGGCAGCGAACTCGTGGACGAGGAGTACGACGACGTCGCGGACGCCGTGGTGCTGTGGTTCCGCGACGAGGACGGCGACCTGACGGATGTGCTGGTGGACGCCACCACGTACATCGAGGAGGGCGGCGCGATCCTGCTTCTCACGCCGAAGACCGGCCGTGACGGGTACGTGGAGCCGAGCGACATCTCGGAAGCCGCCGTGACGGCGGGGCTGTCGGCCTCCAAGAGCGTCAGTGTGGGCAAGGACTGGAGCGGCTCGCGTCTGGTGACGCCGAAGGCCGCGAAGTCCAAGCGCTGATCGAGCAGTGACCGCCGTCCCTCGCCGGACGGGCTGATGTCAGCCGGGCTGGGCCGAAAGCCCAGCCCGGCGCCGCCGCGCCCCGGGGGCGGCTGCGTAGGGTGGTGCCACCCGAACAGCCCCTCCGAAGGGATGCACGACGATGGCGATCCAGGTCGGCGACAAGGCGCCCGACTTCGAACTCAAGGACAACCACGGCCGCACCGTGAAGCTCTCCGACTTCCGGGGCGAGAAGAACGTGGTGCTGCTCTTCTACCCCTTCGCCTTCACCGGCGTGTGCACCGGTGAGCTGTGCGAGCTGCGGGACAACCTGCCCAGGTTCGAGGACCGCGGCACCCAGGTGCTCGCCGTCTCCAACGACTCCGTCCCCACCCTGCGCGTCTTCGCCGAGCAGGAGGGCCTGGAGTACCCCCTGCTGAGCGATTTCTGGCC
Source organism: Streptomyces sp. NPDC050625 (assembly GCF_040654755.1). Taxonomy (NCBI): domain Bacteria; kingdom Bacillati; phylum Actinomycetota; class Actinomycetes; order Kitasatosporales; family Streptomycetaceae; genus Streptomyces; species Streptomyces sp. NPDC050625. Next base: position 208,647 of record NZ_JBFAIQ010000014.1, on the reverse strand, counting down.
GCACGGCAACATTTCGCGCGCCTACGGCGTCTTCGCCGAGGACAAGGGTTGCGCCGTCCGCGGGACCTTCATCATCGACAAGGAAGGCGTCGTGCGGTGGACCGTGCTCAACGGCCTGCCGGACGCGCGGGACCTGAACGAGTACGTGAAGGCGCTCGACACCCTGTGATTCTTCGGGGTCAGGGCCTGCGGGCAGCGGGAACCCCTCACTAGGATCGAATCGTTGATCCGGTATCCGAAGCACCTCGGGGCTCCCCGCCCCTGGACACGACATGGAGGGACTCGTGGGAGTCAGCCTCAGCAAGGGCGGCAACGTATCCCTGACCAAGGAGGCCCCGGGTCTGACCGCGGTCCTCATCGGTCTTGGCTGGGACGTCCGCACCACGACCGGTACCGACTTCGACCTCGACGCCAGCGCCCTGCTGCTGGACACGTCGGGCAAGGTCGGCAGCGACCAGAACTTCGTCTTCTTCAACAACCTGAAGAGCCCGGACGGCTCGGTGGAGCACACCGGCGACAACCTCACCGGTGAGGGCGAGGGCGACGACGAGGTGATCAAGGTCAACCTGGCGACGGTCCCGGCCGACGTGGACAAGATCGTCTTCCCGGTGTCGATCTACGACGCCGAGAACCGTCAGCAGTCCTTCGGCCAGGTCCGCAACGCCTTCATCCGGGTCGTCAACCAGGCCGGCGGCGCCGAGATCGCCCGCTACGACCTGAGCGAGGACGCGTCCACCGAGACGGCCATGGTCTTCGGCGAGCTCTATCGGCACGGCCCGGAGTGGAAGTTCCGTGCCATCGGCCAGGGCTACGCCTCGGGCCTGCGCGGCATCGCGCAGGACTTCGGCGTCAACGTCTGAGATGTGACCGCCTCGTCCGGCGCCGCACCGTTTACGGTCGGCGCCGGACGTGCAGGACAACCGAAGAAGCACCACCTAGGGGAGGACCAGCATCATGGGCGTCACGCTCGCCAAGGGGGGCAACGTCTCCCTGTCCAAAGCCGCACCGAATCTCACGAACGTGCTGATCGGGCTCGGCTGGGACGCACGCTCCACCACCGGAGCCCCCTTCGACCTGGACGCCAGCGCGCTGCTGTGCCAGGGCCAGCGGGTGCTCGGCGATGAGTGGTTCGTCTTCTACAACCAGCTCAAGAGCCCGGACGGTTCGGTGGAGCACACCGGAGACAACCTCACTGGTGAGGGCGAGGGCGACGACGAATCGATTCTGGTCGACCTGCTGAAGGTCCCGGCCGTCTGCGACAAGATCATTTTCCCGGTCTCGATCCATATGGCGGACGAGCGCGGCCAGACCTTCGGCCAGGTCTCCAACGCCTTCATCCGGGTCGTCAACCAGGCCGACGGCCAGGAGCTCGCGCGCTACGACCTCAGCGAGGACGCCTCCACCGAGACGGCCATGATCTTCGGCGAGCTGTACCGCTACGGCGGCGAATGGAAGTTCCGGGCCGTCGGACAGGGGTACGCGTCGGGGCTGCGGGGCATCGCCCTGGACTTCGGGGTCAACGTCTCGTAGAGGGCCCCGACGGCTGGCCACACCATCTCGGACCTGTGTGTTCCGGAGCCGGGCGCCCCTCCTGGCCCCGTTTGAGGGGCAGGCCCTACACTTCGGGGTCAACAATGAGTAAAGCCGAGTACGGCGCGGGGGAGACCCGTACACACACGATTGGGTAGCCAGTGCTTCTGAAAACCTTCGGCTGGTCGTTCGCGATTACCGCGCTCGGTCTGGTCGCGGCGGTCTTCTACGGGGGGTGGGAGGCCTTCGGTATCGTGGCGATCCTCTCCGTCCTGGAGATCTCCCTGTCGTTCGACAACGCGGTGGTCAACGCCGGAATCCTGAAGAAGATGAATGCCTTCTGGCAGAAGATCTTCCTCACGGTCGGTGTGCTCATCGCGGTCTTCGGCATGCGACTGGTCTTCCCGGTCGTGATCGTCGCCATCAGCGCCAAGATGGGCCCCGTCGAGGCCGTCGACCTCGCTCTCAACAACAAGGACCGCTACCAGGAACTGGTGACCGACGCCCACCCGGCGATCGCCGCCTTCGGTGGCATGTTCCTGCTGATGATCTTCCTCGACTTCATCTTCGAGGACCGGGACATCCAGTGGCTGCGCTGGATCGAGCGGCCGCTGGCCAAGCTCGGCAAGGTCGACATGCTGTCGGTCTGCATCTCCCTGATCGTCCTGCTGATCACCTCCTTCACCTTCGCCACCCACGCCCACCAGCACGGCGGCGCGCATGTCGACAAGGCGCAGACGGTGCTGATCGCCGGTATCGCCGGTCTGATCACATACATGATCGTCGGCGGTCTCTCCGGCTACTTCGAGGACAAGCTGGAGGAAGAGGAGGAGCGGGAGCACGAGGAGGAGGAAGAGGCCGCGCGCACCGGCAAGAAACGCTCGCCCGTGGTGCTGGCCGGCCAGGCCGCGTTCTTCATGTTCCTCTACCTGGAGGTCCTGGACGCGTCCTTCTCCTTCGACGGCGTGATCGGCGCCTTCGCCATCACCAACGACATCGTCCTGATGGCGCTGGGCCTGGGCATCGGCGCGATGTACGTCCGGTCGCTCACCGTCTACCTGGTCCGCCAGGGCACCCTCGACGACTACGTCTACCTGGAGCACGGCGCCCACTACGCGATCGGCGCGCTGGCCGTGATCCTCATGGTCACCATCCAGCACCAGATCAACGAGGTCATCACCGGCCTCGTCGGCGTCGTCCTGATCGCCTGGTCCTTCTGGTCCTCCGTCCGCCGCAACCGCGCTCTGGCGGAGACCGAGGGAAAAGAGGGCTCGGACGAGAAGGCTGAGGTGTCTGTCTAGGACACGGTTCACATCCGGGGTGTCTCACGTTCAGGTGTGATCACCTTCCGGGTGAGGAACGCTCACAGCGGGGCGGCCGACGGCGGCCGCCCCGCGGTTTTGTGTCATGGGTACGCAGGCGGGCATGGGGGCGGGAATGGGTTTCTTCGACGGGCTGCTGGGCGGCCGGGCTGCCGACTTCGACTCGGGCAGTGCCGCCACCAACTCGATCCAGCTCACCAAGCGGCACCAGCAGGTGTCCCTGACCAAGCAGGACGCGGCCACCGGGCATCTGCGCGTCAATCTGACCTGGCGCATGCGCACGTCCGACTTCGGCGGCATCCAGCGCACCAGTCTGTTCCGGCACCCCTTCAAGGCGCTCAAGCCGGCGGAGGTGCTGGGCCACGGGCAGAGCATGGTCAACGTCGACCTCGACCTGGGCTGCCTGTACGAGCTCACGGACGGCACCAGGGGGGTCGTCCAGCCGCTCGGCAACTACCTCGGGGACGTCAACTCACCGCCGTACGTCAAACTCAGCGGCGACGACCGGTTCGGGTCGGCGTCCGGCGAGACGATGTACGTCAACCTGGACCACCGCGAGGAGATAAAGAGGCTGCTGGTCTTCGTCTACATCTACGACCAGACCCCGGCCTTCGACCGCACCCACGCCATCGTCACGCTCTACCCCAGCAACGGCCCGCGCATCGAGATCGGCCTGGACGAACGGCACCCCCAGGCCCGCTCCTGCGCCGTCGTGCTGATCGAGAACGTCAAGGGCGAACTGATCGTCCGCCGCGAGGTGAAGTTCGTCTACGGCTTCCAGGGCGAGCTGGACCGGCTCTACGGCTGGGGGCTGCAGTGGGGCCGGGGCTACAAGACCAAGGCGGTGGAGTGACCCTCAGCGGCCGATGAACTGCGGGCCCTGCGGGGGCAGCCTGAAGTCCGGGTTCGGGGCCGCCGTCACCGGAGGGGGATAGCCGTAGCCGGACTGGGCCGACGTGGCCGCCGCGGCCGGTGCCTGGGGATAGCCGTACGCGGGCCCGCCGGCGGGCTGCGGATAGCCGTAGGCCGGCTGGGGCTGGGCCACCTGCGAGGTCCCCTGCTGCGGATAGCCGTACGCCGACTGCGCCGCCTGCGTCGGCAGCATCGTCGGCTGCTCCGGCGGCAGGGGCAGCGACTGGGGCGGCTCCTCGGCCCCCTCGGACTCGTCCACCGAGATGCCGAAGTCGGTCGCCAGGCCCTTCAGACCGTTGGAGTAGCCCTCGCCGAGCGCCCGGAACTTCCAGCCCTCGCCGCGCCGGTACAGCTCCCCGCAGATCAGCGCGGTCTCGGCGCCGGTCTCCGGCTTGATGTCGAAGAGGGCCAGCGGCTCGCCGTCGACGGTGGACGCGTCGTACAGCACGATGCGCAGCGCGTGTACGTGCTCGAAGGTGACGCCGTCCGCCGAGGCGACCAGGAGAATACGGCTGACGCCGGTCTCGACACCGGCGAGATCCGTCTGGATCGTGTCGGTCAGGCCCTCGGCGATACGCTTCTTGCCGAGCCGCCACACCTTCCCGGAGGGGTGCCGGGGCTGGTTGTAGAAGACGAAGTCCTCGTCGGAGCGCACACGACCGTCGGGGCCGAGGAGCAGCGCGGAGGCATCGACATCCGGGACCCCCTGCCCGGGCGTCCAGCGCAGCACGGCGCGCACCGTCGTGGCTTCCAGCGGGACGTTCGACCCCTTCAACATCGCGTGCGTCATGCGGTCATCCTGCCTTCTCGGTCCTGCTCACGACAATGCGGGGTAACCACGACCGACAGAGCTGTGTTTGCCGGCGTTACCGGAAATTCATGCCTGGCGGGAACCCATGACATGGAGCCGTACGTACTATTACCGGCCACCTGTCCACCAAATCCAGTTGCTTGCCTTGCGCCACGGGGGAGTTCTATGCGTCATTTCGGGCACATCGCCCCTGAGGTGCGGCAGCGCCTCTTCCACCAGGAGCCGTGCGAGTTCACCGCCGACTCCCCGGCCCGGCTGCTCTCCGCCGCCCTGGGCGCCACGCTGTACAGCCCGGCCACCAGGCCGAGGCTCGCCGACGACATCGTCAAGCAGGCCTCACTGGGCGTGGTCTCGATGGTGCTGTGCCTGGAGGACTCGATCGGGGACGAGGACGTGCTGGAGGGCGAGCAGAACCTCGTACGCCAGTTCGCCGACCTCGACTCCCGGGCCGACGTGGACCTGCCCCTGCTCTTCATCCGGGTCCGCAACCCGGAACAGATCTCCGACCTCGTACGACGCCTGGGTGCGACCGTCCGGCTGCTGTCCGGATTCGTGTTCCCGAAGTTCACCGAGGAGCGCGGCATCCCCTTCCTGGAGGCGCTGGCCGCTGCGGAGACGGCCAGCGGGCGCCGGCTGTTCGGCATGCCGGTCCTGGAGACGCCCGAGCTGATGTACCGGGAATCGCGCGTGGACGCCCTGGAGGGCATCGCCCGCGCCGTCGACAAGTACCGCGACCGGGTGCTGGCGCTGCGCCTGGGCGTCACGGACTTCTGCTCCTCGTACGGACTGCGCCGCGCCCCCGACATGACGGCGTACGACGTCCAGATCATCGCCTCGGTGATCGCCGACGTGGTGAACATGCTGGGGCGGGCCGACGGCACCGGGTTCACGGTGACCGGTCCGGTGTGGGAGTACTTCCGGGTCCCCGAGCGCATGTTCAAGCCGATGCTGCGGCACAGCCCCTTCCTGGAGGGGCAGGCCGTCGAGCTGCGCGAGAGACTGATCGAGCACGCGATGGACGGGCTGCTGAGGGAGATCTCCCTGGACCAGGCCAACGGACTGCTCGGCAAGACCTGCATCCACCCCTCGCACGTCCTGCCGGTGCACGCACTGTCAGTGGTCAGTCACGAAGAGTTCAGTGACGCCCAGGACATTCTGCGGCCGGAACGCGGCGGCGGGGGTGTACTCAGGTCCGCCTACACGAACAAGATGAACGAAGTGAAGCCGCACCGCGCCTGGGCCGAGCGGACCATGCTGCGCGCCGAGGTGTTCGGTGTCGCCAACGAGGACGTCGGCTTCGTGGAGCTGCTCGCCGCCGGGATCCCCGGCTGACCACCGCCCAACCCAAGGAACGCATGAACAAGGCAGTGAACAACGGGGCCTGGTCCGGCAGTTGGGTCGCCGAGCGACTCGGGGTCGGACTGACGGGCGACGACACGCTGACGGGCCTGCTCGGGCTCGCGCTGCGCCGCAACCCCAAGCGCGCGCACCTGCTCGTCTCCAATGTGCTGGGCAAGCACGTGCCGCAGTCGCCGGGTGTGGTGTACGGGCACGGGTTCGCCCTGGGCCGCAGGGTGCGCGAGCTCCTCGGCGACGAGGAGGCGGCCAGGGCCGTCGTCCTGGGCTACGCGGAGACCGCCACCGGCCTCGGCCACTCGGTCGCCGACGGCCTGGGCCTCGCCCCCTATCTGCACTCCACCCGCCGCCCGGTCGCGGGTGTCGCCCGGGCGGGCGGCTTCGAGGAGTCGCACTCGCACGCCACCTCGCACCTGCTGCTCCCGGAGGACCCGGCGCTGCTGGCCGGCGACGGCCCGCTGGTCCTCGTCGACGACGAGTTCTCCACCGGCAACACGGTCCTGAACACCATCCGCGACCTGCACGAGCGCTACCCGCGCGGGCGGTACGTCGTGGTCGCCCTCGTCGACATGCGCTCACCCGCGGACGCCGGACGCCTGGCGGCCTTCGCCCGGGAGATCGGCGCCCGCGTGGACCTGGTCGCCGCCGCCTCGGGAACCGTACGACTGCCCGAGGGGGTGCTGGAGAAGGGGCAGGAGCTGGTCGCCCGCCACGAGTCCCGGGAGGCGCCCGCAGCGGGGGCCGAGGACGGCCGGATCACCCGCGTCGACCTCCACTGGCCGCGCGCTCTGCCCGACGGCGGACGGCACGGGTTCACACCCGCCCACCGGGCCCGTCTGGAGGGCGCCCTGCCCGCCATGGCCGCGCGGCTCGCCGAGGCGATACCCGCCGGCGCCCGCCGTGTCCTGGTCCTCGGCTTCGAGGAACTGATGTACGCGCCCCTGCGGCTGGCCCGCGAGCTGGAGCAGGTCGCGAACGTCGAGGTGCGCTACTCCACCACCACCCGCTCGCCCGTCCTCGCCGTCGACGACCCCGGCTACGCGATACGCACCCGCCTGGTCTTCCCGGCCCACGACGACCCGGCCGACGGCCCCGGCGAGCGCTACGCCTACAACGTCGCGGGCGCCGGTTTCGACGCCGTCGTCGCGGTGGTCGACTCGGCCGCCGACACGCCCCGACTGCACGCCCCCGACGGCCTGCTGGCCCAACTGGCCGCGCACACACCGCACGTTCTGCTCGCCGTCGTACCGTCGTACGTGCCCGAGCCCCTGTACGTACCCGAAAGGCCCGCCATGCTGCCCGAGCCCCTCCGCGGCCCCGCCTTCTCCTCGTACGCGCCCGACGAGGTCGGCTGGCTGCTGCAGGACCTCTCGGACGTGACGCTGGAGGCGCCGACCGAGGAGCGCGAGGAGGCGATCCAGAGCGGCGGCGCGCACTACGCCGAGTCGCTGCCGGTGGAGTACCAGCCGAGCGAGCAGTACCAGGAGCTGTTCCACGCGGCCCTGGAGGCCTCGGCCGAACGGATCGCCCGGGCGGTCGGCGTGGTCACGGAGGCGGTGATCGCCGAGCGGTCGCCCCGGCCGGTGCTGGTCTCCCTGGCCCGCGCGGGCACCCCGGTCGGTGTGCTGATGCGCCGCTGGGCCAGGTTCCGGCACGGGCTCGATCTGCCGCACTACGCCGTGTCCATCGTGCGCGGGCGCGGCATCGACGCCAACGCGCTGCGCTGGCTGGCCGCGCACCACGACCCGCGGGACGTCGTCTTCGTCGACGGCTGGACCGGCAAGGGCGCGATCACCCGCGAACTCGCCGACGCCATCGAGGAGTTCGAGGCGGGCGACGGGATCACCGGCTTCGACCCGGAGATCGCGGTGCTCGCCGACCCGGGCTCGTGCGTGCGGACGTACGGCACCCGCGAGGACTTCCTCATCCCGTCGGCCTGCCTCAACTCGACGGTCTCGGGCCTGATCTCACGCACCGTCCTGCGCGCCGACCTGGTCGGCCCGAACGACTTCCACGGCGCCAAGTTCTACCGCGAACTCGCCGGCGTGGACGTGTCGGTGGCCTTCCTGGACGCCGTCGCCGCGCGCTTCCCCGAGGTCGGCGACACCGTGGACACGGCGGTCAAGGAACTCCTCGCCGCCGACCGCACCCCGACCTGGGAGGGCTGGGCCGCGGTCGAGAGGATCAGCAAGGAGTACGGCATCAACGACGTGAACCTCGTCAAGCCCGGTGTCGGCGAGACCACCCGGGTGCTGCTGCGCCGGGTGCCCTGGAAGATCCTCGCCCGCGCCGGGGCGGGCCCGGACCTGGAGCATGTCCGGCTGCTGGCCGAGCAGAGAGGGGTGCCCGTCGAGGAGGTCGGCGAACTGCCGTACACCTGCGTGGGGCTGATCCACCCGCGGTACACGCGCGGCGCGACCGGCGCCGACGGCAAGGCGGTGACGGTCTGATGCCGATGCTGGTGGCGAGCGACCTCGACCGTACGCTGATCTACTCCGCCGCGGCCCTCGCGCTGACCATGCCGGACGCGCGGGCGCCCCGGCTGCTGTGCGTGGAGGTGCACGAGAGCAGGCCGCTGTCCTATATGACGGAGACCGCGGCGCAGCTGCTCGCCGACCTCGGCGACGCGGCGGTGTTCATGCCGACGACCACCCGGACCCGCAAGCAGTATCTGCGCATCAACCTGCCGGGCCCGCCGCCGAAGTACGCGATCTGTGCCAACGGCGGCCATCTGCTGGTGGACGGCGTCTCGGACCCCGACTGGCACGCGCGCGTGCAGGACCGACTGGCCGACGAGTGCGCGCCGCTGGAGGAGGTGCGCGCACATCTGGCCGAGACCGCCGACCCCGCCTGGGTGCGCAAGCACCGGATCGCCGAGGACCTCTTCGCCTATCTGGTGGTCGAGCGCGAGCTGCTGCCCGAGGAGTGGGTCAAGGAACTCGCGGTCTGGGCGGAGAACCGGGGCTGGACGGTCTCCCTGCAGGGCCGCAAGATCTACGCCGTGCCGAAGCCGCTCACCAAGAGCGCGGCGGTCCGTGAGGTCGCCCGCCGCACCGGCGCCGACCTCACGCTGGCGGCCGGCGACTCCCTGCTCGACGCCGACCTGCTGCTCGCGGCCGACCGGGGCTGGCGCCCGGCGCACGGCGAGCTGGCCGACGCCGACTGGACCGCACCGGCGATCAGCGCGCTGCCCGAGCGGGGCGTGCTGGCCGGGGAGCGGATCCTGCGGGAGTTCCTGCGGACGGTACGGCGGCCGTCCTAGGCTGCCTCACCGGGAAGCGTCAGCCGCAGCAGCCCCCGCCGCAGCAGCCGCCTCCGCCGCCGCCCGCACGGGGTGCGGGGGCGGGTGCGGAGGCCGAACCCGCCACGGCTACCGTTGACAGCAGCTTGACCGTGTCGTCGTGGCCGGCGGGGCAGGCGGCGGGGGCGGAGGACTGTGCCATGGGACGGCTCAGTTCGAACGTGTCGCCGCAGGTCCGGCAGCGGTACTCGTAGCGAGGCATAAGCACAGGTTAACCGGCGTGACAGTAATCACTACACCTCAGAATTTCATGAGTGTTCGACTCTGTCCGATACTTGTGCGGAGATTTTGAAAAGATCGCTGATAATTTAGGCAGGCCGCGAGGAGCCGTAAGACCGGGGGAACAGGGGGGCTCGTGACGCTGCGCCCACCGCGGCTGTGCCACCCGCTGAGTCTCAACCCACGCGCGCAAGACCGAGTGCGAGGGGAGACGTAGTCGTGACCGACGCATCACAGCGGACGGGCGACCCGGAGGGCGAGGATCACGCCCGGGCCGGGGCCCGTGTGCCGTTGGATCCGGACGAGACCCTTCATCTGAAGGTCGACGCCCTGCGCGCGGACGCCACCATGCAGATCCGCGTGCCGCCTCCACCGCCGCCCACCGCCTCCGGCGGCCGCGCCGACCGCCGGCGCAGCGCCCGCCCCACTCCCCGGGGCCGCCTCGTCGCCGCGCTCACCGGCCTGCGTGACACCCTGGGCCCCCGGCTCGCGCCGCTCGCCCCGTACGCCCGCCGCCTCAGACCCCGCTATCCGCGCCCCGGCCGCAGCGGCTGGCGCCGCTGGGTGCCCTCCTGGCGCCAGTGGCTGGGCGCCTGGCTGACGTCCTTCGGTCTGCTCAGCCTGTTCCTGGTCGTCGCCTACGCCGCCACGGACATACCGACCAACCTGAACACGTACGCCACCCAGCAGGACAACGTCTACTTCTGGTCCGACGGGACGCCGATGGCCCGCACCGGCTGGGTGCAGCGGCAGGCCATGCCGCTCAAGGACATACCCGAGGACGTGCGCTGGGCCGTGCTGGCGGCGGAGAACGAGAGCTTCTACTCCGACCCCGGAATCTCCGTCAAGGGCATCACCCGCGCGCTGTGGAGAACGGTCGGCCAGGGGGACACCGAGGGTGGCTCCACCATTACCCAGCAGTACGTCAAGAACGTCTATCTGAACCAGAACCAGACCATCAGCCGCAAATTCACCGAGGCGATGATCGCCCTCAAGCTCGACAACAAGATGAGCAAGGACGAGATCCTCGAGGGCTACCTCAACACCAGCTGGTTCGGCCGCGGCACGTACGGCATCCAGCGCGCGTCACAGGCCTACTACGGCAAGGACGTCAGCAAGCTCAACGCCAGCGAGGCCGCCATGCTGGCCTCCCTGCTGAAGGGCGCGGGACTCTACGACCCCACGCTCAGCGCGGCCAACCACAAGCGGGCCGAGGAGCGCTGGACCTGGATCCTCGACCGCATGGTCAAGATCGGCAAGCTGTCGCCGGCGGAGCGGGCCAAGTACCGGACGTTCCCCGAACCGCTCAAGACGGCCCGGGTCTACGACACCGGCAAGCAGAGCGACTACCTGGTGGAGCTGGCCCAGCAGTACGCCAAGAAGTCCGCGCACATCTCGGACAAGCAGTTCGACCTCGGCGGCTACCAGATCTACACGACCTTCGACCGCAAGCGGGAGTCCCGGCTCACCGACGCCGTCACCAAGGCCCGCAAGCAGGCGAAGCAGGACGACCCGAAGGGCGTGAAGACCGCGCACTACGGCGCCGCCTCGGTGGCCACCGACGGCCGGATCATCGCCGTGTACGGCGGCCCCGACCACCGTACGCAGGGCTTCAACGAGTCCAACGCGTCCACCGTCAAGGCCGGTTCGGCCTTCCTGCCGTTCGTCTACGCCGCCGGTCTGGAGCACGGCGTCCACAAGACCCGCAGCGGCCCCGCGACCCCGGTCACCCCGCAGACCCTCTACAACGGCGACAACGGCGTCCCGGTCACCACACCTGAGGGGCCGTACTGGGACCGCAGCGGCAAGCGGGTCGCCGCCCACAACGACGGCGGGCAGTCCTACGGGCAGATCAGCCTGGGCAAGGCGCTCGCCCAGTCGGTGAACACGCCGTTCATGCAGCTCGGCATGGACACCGGCCTGGCCAAGGTCCGGCAGACCGCCGAGGCGGCCGGCCTGCTCCCCTCCAGCATGGGACCGCAGGTGCCCGCGATGTCCCTGGGCAACTCCACGCCCAGCGCCATCCGGATGGCGAGCGGTTACGCCACCTTCGCCGCGCAGGGGCAGCACACCGACCCGTACTCGGTGCTCCGCATCACCCGCAACGGCTCGGTGGTCAGGATGGACACCCCCACCGAGCGCCGGGCGGTCGGCGCCAAGGTGGCCCAGGAGGTCTCCCAGGCGCTGACGGACTCCCTGCTGACCGCCCACCCCGGCGCGGCCAGCCCCGCCGCGCCGACGGCCGGGCGCACCGGCGCCGCCCTCCCGGCGGGCGGAAAGGCCGGGACCACCGAGAACGACACCGCCGCCTGGTACGCCGGGACGGCCGACTCCGTGTCGACCGCGGTCGTCGTCTACCGCATGGACCTCGCCAAGAGTCTGGAACCACTTCCGCTCAAGGGCCTGGCCGGTACAACCAATGACAGCGTTCCGTACGTCATATGGGCGAAGGCAACGGGCCTCGGTTGACCTCGATGGCCCGACGACCTCCCAACCCCGCACAGAATGAGCCGCCCATGAACAGGAAGCAGCCCTCCGGCCGTCGCCGTCGGGACCGCGCCCGCCGCCGTCCAGCCCGCCGCGCAACGCGCCCGGAAGTCATGACCCTGGCCGCCTTCCTCGTCGTGGCCTCGCTGGTCGCCGGTTTCCTGGCGCTGGTCCGCCAGGACAACACGGCACCCGCCGCGTCCGCCAAGGGCTCCAGGGCCGCCTCGCCGAAGACCGGCAAGGAGCCCAAGTGGGACGGCAAGACCAAGATCCTGGGCGACGGCTCGACCTCCTACACGGGCCCGCAGAAGGGGGAGCTGAAGGCCGTACCGCTCAAGCCGGGTGAGAAGCCGCCCCAGTTCGTCGTCTTCTCCTGGGACGGCGCGCTGCAGGGCGACGACGAGCTCTTCTCCCACTACCGGGAGCTGGCCAAGCAGTACGACGCCCATATGACCTTCTTCCTCACCGGCATCTATCTGCTGCCCAAGAGCAAGAAGGACCTGTACCACCCGCCGCAGCACAAGCCCGGCGCCGCGGCCATCGACTACCCCACCGACGAGCACATCCGCACCACCCTGGAACAGCTGCGCCTGGCGTACAACGAGGGCAACGAGATCGGCACCCACTTCAACGGCCACTTCTGCGAGACCAAGGGCAGCGGCAAGGACTGGAGCGTCGACGACTGGAAGCAGGAGATCGACCAGTTCTTCTCGCTCGTGGAGAACTGGAAGACCAACACCGGCTACACGGACATCCCCCCGCTGCCCTTCGACTTCAAGAAGGAGGTCACCGGAGGCCGCGCGCCCTGCCTGGAGGGCCAGCCGAACCTGCTGAAGGCCATCAAGGGCTACGGCTGGCGCTATGACGCCAGCTCCACCGGCGACTTCCAGATATGGCCGTCGAAGAAGAACGGCATCTGGAACTTCCCGCTGCAGCTGCTGCCGTACGGGGACAAGATCCAGGCCCTGTCGATGGACTTCAACTTCCTCTACAACCAGTCCGACGGTGAGACGAACGGCAACCCGGCGTCGTACCCGCAGTGGGAGCAGCAGACGGTCGACGCCTACATGGCCGGCTTCAACCGCGTGTACTACGGCAGCCGGGCACCGCTGTTCATCGGCAACCACTTCGAGGACTGGAACGGCGGCATCTACATGAAGGCCGTCGACCAGGTCGTCAAGAACGTCTGCACCAAGAAGGGCGTCAAGTGCGTCTCCTTCAAGGAGCTGGCCGACTGGATGGACGTGCAGAAGCCGGAGACGCTGGCGAACCTGCGCAGCCTGGATCCGGCACAGTCGCCGGGTGACTGGTCGACGGTGGTCAAGTGACGTCCGAGCACTGGTGATTCCACTTGTGCAACCCCCTTCACAACCGACACACATGCCGTGCGAAGATGCCATCCCCCGGTAGGTGTACCGGTGTAGAGGGGAACATCATTGAAATCTAGAAGATTGAGCCGTAAGGGCCGTCGTGCCGGAATAGTCTCGGTGGCCGCCGCTTCGGTCGTCGCCGGAGTGGCCCTGGTGCCCAACTGGAGCGCGGGCGCCGCTGTGGTGGACGACCCGACCGTGGACGCCGCGACCAAGGCGACCTTCCAGAAGCTGGCCGACGCGGTCTTCACCGACCGCACGGACGCCCTGGTGGACGGGGGCCACAAGAAGCGGGCCACGTCCGGTTTCTCGGGCGACGTCAAGCTGTCCGCCACGCAGTCGCGCCAGGAGAACTCGGCGCTGACCGAACTGCAGGGCCGCAAGTCCCGCCTCGCCAAGCTGGGCGAGAAGTACAGCGCGGGCAGCACCAAGGTCACGCTGGACGCGACGCGGGTGACCGGCCGCACGGCCAAGGCCGACGTCACCGAGACCACGACGCTGACCTACGCGAAGGTCAAGGGCAAGGAGCCGAAGACCACCGGCTTCCAGGCCCACCACGAGCTGACCTTCCGCGCCGACCGGCACGGCGACTGGCAGCTGACCGACGTCCGGGACACGGACAACGGATACCTCGCGGTGAACCAGGTGGCCAAGCAGCCGACCGTCGCGGTGAAGGCCAGCCCCGCCGACGACGGCCCGCCCTCGGCGCCCCGCGCGGCCACCTCGTGGCCGGGGCCCGCCAACCCGAAGAACTTCACCGCCAGCGGCTACGACTACAAGGCCATGGTGGCGTACGCGGCCAAGTACTGGAACAACTACAACCCCGACTACCCGGACTACAACGGGCAGGGCGCGGGCGGCGACTGCACCAACTTCGTCAGCCAGTCCCTGAAGGCGGGCGGCTGGAAGCACGTACCCGGCTACACGTACGACTTCCACAAGTGGTTCGGCAACTCCGAGATCCAGTCGGACTCGTTCGTCGGCGTCAACGAGTTCTCCTGGTTCGCGCTGTCCTCGAAGCGGGTCACCAGCCTCGCCAGCGTCTACCAGCTGGACCTGGGCGACGTGCTGCAGATGGACTTCAACAAGGACGGGTCCAAGGACCACTCCATGATCGTCACCTACCGCAGCCCGCAGGGCGTGCCGTACGTGTCGTACCACTCCACCAACACCTACAACCGGTCGGTGGCGAGCCTCGTCGCGTCGTACCCGACCGCCGCGTTCTACGCCTACCGCACCTGATCCGGCCGGTCCCGCTGCTCCGGCCGTACCGCGTCGGGGTGGCGGGCCCGCCAGTACGGGTTGTCGTCCGGCAGGGTGGAACCGACCCTGCCGTACATCCCGAACACCATCAGCAGGATGCCCACCACAAAGCTGAACAGCACGTTCTGCATCTTGAACGCCAGGAAGTTGTGGGGGGTGTCCAGCAGGGCGAGGTTCAGGAACCCGCTCAGCAGGAACAGGATGCCCAGGGTCATGTTCAGCGTGGACGCGAAGTTCCCGCCGATCACCATGCCCACGAAGAGCAGCAGCCCGACGCAGACGGACAGGACGCTCAGCGCGCCATTGGTGTTCAGCCCCATGGCCGTGTTCCCACCGGTGTCGAAGAAACCGATGTTGTTCGTCAGGCCGAGGATGCCGAAGGCGAGCAGGAACAGGCCCATCAGACCGGCGCCCACCCGGTAGACCTTGTTCAGCCGGTGGTCCACGGGAAGGTGCTCGTCGAACTTGATCCGCCGCCGAGTGTCCGATTGCGATGCGTGCGAGGCCATGTCCGCCTCCTTGTGCGGGTGAGTACCGGCCCAGGCCGTACGTCTCTCCCAATATCCGCCCGCCATGCCCCGGCGGCAACGGCTCAGTGCGCGGGACCCCCGCGATCCTCGCGGATCTGCGCCACCACCCGTGCCACCGTCTGCCGCACGGCCTCCGTCTCGGTCAGGAAGTGCCAGTAGTCGGGGTGGCGGCCCTCCAGACCGGCGATCGCCCGCTCCAGCCGGCCTACGGCGTCGTCGAGCGGCCGCGCGTGCCGCGGGTCGGGGGTCGTACGGCCCGTCATGGCCAGCCGCTGGGCGTCCCGGATCGCGAACCGGGTCCGGTCGATCTCCTGCTGCGGGTCCTTCTGCACGGCGTTCAGCCGGTTCAGCCGGTCACCGGCGGCCGACACGGCCTCGTCGGTGGTGTTCAGCAGCGCCCGCACCGTCGACAACAGCGAGGTGGCGTCCGGCCAGCGCTGGGCGTCCCGTGCAGCCTGCGCCTCCTTCAGCTTCAGCTCGGCCTGCCGCACGTTGTCCACGGCCTGCTGCGGCACGTGCTGGAGGTCCTGCCAGCAGGCCGCCGCGAACCGGCGCCGCAGCTCGCTCAGCACCGGGTCGACCTGGCCGGCCCGGGTGGTCAGGGCCTGCGCCCGGGTGCGCAGCGACACCAGCCGGTGGTCGATCTCGGCCGCCTTCTCCGGCAGCCGCTCCGCCTCCACCCGGACGGCCTCGGCCTCCCGCTGCACCCGTTCGGCCCGCTCCAGCGTCTGCTGCACACCGTGCTGCCCCGCGCCCTGGTTCAGCTTGGTCAGCTCGGGGGCGAGGGCCGCCAGCCGGGCCGCGAGGTCGTCCGCCGTCAGCCCCGAGCCCCGTACGGCGTCCAGGGCGTTGGACGCGGCCAGCAGCGACTGGCGGGCCCGCTCCACGGCGGGCGCGAGCCGGGCCAGCTGGGTCTCGGCCTTGCCGAGCAGCGGCCCGAGACCGCTGCCGAAGCGGTCCAGTTCCTGCTTGACCCGCACCAGCTCGTCCTTGGCCGCCGTCAGCTCGGAGCGGGCCCGGGCGGCCACGGAGGCCTCCAGGTCGTCCCGGTCGAGGTCGTGCGCGTCGATCGCCTGGATGTAGCGGTTGCTGACCTCGTCGATACGGCGGCCGAGCGCCTCGAAGTCGGTGACGGCGCGCCGGGCCGCGGGGGAGTCGTCGACGGCCGAGATGGTCTCGATCGAGATCCGCAGATCGCGCTGGGCGGTGTCGAGCTCGTAGAAGGCGGCCGCGGCGGCGTCCTTGGCGGCCTGTGCCTCGGCCCGCTGGCTCTCGGACCGGCCGCCGAACCAGCGCCGGGTACCGCCGCCGGCGAACGCGGCGGGCAGCGCGAGGGCGGCGAGCACGGGCAGCCCCATCAGGGTGAGGGCGTCCCGCAGGGCCGTGGGGCCGCGCCGGGGCCGTGCGGACGGCGAATACGGCTGCTCGGGTGTCGCCGGTGTCGCCGTCACATCCCTCTCCCGTGCTGTGGTTCGCCCTGGGTGGTGTCATTCTCCCACCCGTTGAAGACGAACACACGAGCCGGTCAGTTCGCGGTTCGCACCGTGACTTTCCCGTCGGCGGTGCGGGCGGAGACGACGTGGCGGCTGGAGTCGCTGCGGGGCACGGAGACGTCCACCGCGCCGTCGCCGGTCCTCGTCGTCACCCGGTACGTGGCCCGGGGCAGCGCGAGCGTGACGGAGCCGTCGGCGCTGGTGGCCTCCACCAGGTCGGGTACGGCGCCGAGTTCGAGGCGGACCGAGCCGTCATGAGTGGTCGCCCGCACCCGGGGCGAGGAGACCTCGGCGCGCACCGAGCCGTCGTCGGAGTGGAGCTCCAGCGGCCCCGTGGAGTCGGTGACGTGCACGGACCCGTCGTGGGTACGGATGCCGAGCGCGTCGGTGAACCCGCGGGCCCGCACGCTGCCGTCGCCGTCCTCCACCTTGACCGCGATGCCGCGCGGCACCTCGATGCGGTGCCTGGCGGAGCAGTCGGCGATGAACCCGGAGCACCTCATCCGCAGCGCCAGCCGGTCGTCCTTCATCGACCAGGTCACCTTGGGGTCCCCGCCCACGACGACCTTGCCCTTGAACCAGCGGGTGACCTCGACCGTCCCCGCCTTGTTCGAGCCGGCGGCGACGATCTCCAGCGCCGAGTCGTCGGAGTCGATGGTCAGGGTGTGCCCGTGCAGGGCGAAGGAACGGTGGTCGGGATGCTTGTCGTCCGCCGCGGAGTCACCGCAGGCGGAGAGCGCGGCGGTGAGGAGCACGGTGACGCCGAGCGCGGCGGCCGTACGGCGGACGGGGGCGGTTCGGCCGGCTCGGGCGGTGGAGGTCATGTCATCGACAGTAGGAATCGGCGGCCCGGGAGCCGATCCGGGCGGCTCCCGTATTCGAGGTGGGGACAACCCCCCGACGCAGCCCGCGCGGGCTGCACCGATACAGGTTTGCGGGACAGTGCCCCGGGCAATGTAGGCTGTCGACTCGTCCTGGGTGCGTAGCTCAGGGGTAGAGCGCCTGCCTTACAAGCAGGATGTCGGCGGTTCGAAACCGTCCGCGCCCACACAGGAAGAGACCCCGGCCGCTGACGGCCGGGGTCTTCTTGTCAGTCGCCCGCGTCCTCGCGGCGCTCGTGCGCGTGCTTCAGCGTCATCCGGGCCGCCACCCGGTCCGCCTCCGCGACCTCCGCCCAGAAGCGGTGACCGCTCACGAACACCGCGAGTTCGTGCTCCCGCTGCCTCAGCTTCTCCACCTCGGCCTGCTCGTCGGCCGTCCAGCCGGGGGAGGCGGGGCGCTCCACCTTCCGCCAGCCGCTGTCGTCGCTGAATCCGTCCAGCGGCACGACCGACCAGGGGAGGCGCTTCAGGAGGGCCGACAGCTCGGCCCGGACCTGATGCAACTCCTCCTGACCGGCGAGGAGGTCACTCGGAAAGTCATGGATCGCAGCCACGCGGCAATGCTACGCCTGTTCGATTTTGGGAGGCGAGTTCGTTCCGGAGGTTCATGCGAACGAGTGCTCACTCCGTGGGCAGGCCCGCCGAGGCCGCCAGCGATCCCAGCGTGGCATGGAGGAGTCGGCGCTGGTCGGCGGTGAGGTGGGCGGTGATCTCGGCGTCCAGGGCGCGGGCCTCGGTGGCGCAGTGGGCCAGTAGTTCGCGGCCCCGGTCGGTGAGCGTGAGGACCTGGCGGCGGCGGTCGCCGGGGTCGCGCACGCGCTCGACCGCGCCGAGCCGTTCCAGGTGGTCGGCGAGTGAGACCACCAGGCTGGGGGCCACGCCGAGGCGGCCCGCCAGGTCCTGCTGGGAGGCGAACGAGCCCTGGGTGAGGGCCGTCAGGAGGCCCACGTGCTTGGGCTTCAGGTCGTACCGCTCGATCCGCTCGGCGAACCGGTCGCCGATCACCGCGCCCAGTGTGCCGAGCCGGAAGGTGAGCGTGTGCGGCAGTCCACCGGGCCCCTTGACTTCGTTCATGCCAGGGATGGTACCTTTCAAGAACCATTCTCAATCAGAATGATTCACGGGGTGATGAAGTTGACCACGCACACCGCGCATCTGCTGACAGGCCTCCTCAACGCACTCGTGGCGCTCGTCTCGGGAGTCTCCGCGGGCGTCGGCCTGGCCCGGCCGTCCCTGGCCCTCGCCACGGGCGAGCCGCTCAACTCGGGAGTCGTCTTCTTCGCCCGCGCCTATGCCGTCCGCGCGATCCCGCTCAGCGCGGCGGTCCTGACGCTCGTCGCCCTCGGCTCCTGGGGGACCCTGGTCCCGGTGCTGATCGTCTCCGGTGCCGCCCAGCTGGGCGACGCGGCGATCGGCGCGGCCCGCCGCAACCCGGGGATGCTGGTCACGGCGGGTGCGCTAGGGGTGGTGCACCTGGTGTCGGCGTGGTGGCTGTCGACAGGGTGACGCTGCCCGTTCACGTGCCTCAGTGGCCGGAGTCCCGCAACTCCCGCACCAGGCGTGCCGTCACCGGAACGGGTACTCCGTGGCGCTCGGCCGCGCGCAGCAACGCGCCGCCGATGGCGTCGAGTTCGAGCGGACGTCCCGCCTCCGCGTCGCGCTGCATCGACGACTTCGTGCCGGGCGGGAAGGCGTCGTAGCGGGCGAGCGCCCCGGCCGGGTCCGCGGGGGCGCCGCAGGCGGTGGCGACGGCCGCGGTCTCCGCGACGAGGGCCGTCAACTCCTCGCGGTGGCGCGTGCGTACGTCACCGAGAGGCAGTTCGTATCGGGTGGTCAGCAGGGCGAACGGGGCGAGGAACGACATCTTCGCCCACAGGGCCGACGTCTCGTCCTCGCAGACCCGGGTGACCGGACCGGCGGCGCCCAGGGCCGTCGCGAGCGTGTCGAGGAGCGGGCGGGGTACCGGGTCGCCGGCCAGGTCGATCTCGGTGAAGGGACTGCCGTGCTCGATCAGCCCGGGCGCGAGGCGGGTGGACTCGACCCGGATCACGGCAGGGGCCACGCGGTCGGGACGGTGGCGGGCGCGCAGCAGCGCGGGGTGCTCCACGCCGTTCAGGAACGGTACGAGAAGGGCGTCGCCGAGAACGCCGGGCGGGACTCGGGTGAGGGCCGCGTCCAGTGCCGTGTGCTTGACCGTGACCAGGCAGGCGTCTACGGGTTCGCGGAGTTCGGTGTCGGCCTCCACGGGCGCGGTGAAGTCACCGAACTGGCCGCTGCGGACGCGGATTCCACCGGTGCGCAGGGCGTCGGCGGTCTCGTCTCCCGCCAGGCAGATCACTCGATGGCCGGCACGCGCCAGCAGGCCCGCGAGGAGGCCGCCGATGCCGCCCGGGCCCAGGACGGCCACGGTGAGTCGTTCGTTCGCCATGATGTGGTTGTTCCTCTCGTCGGGTCGGCCCCGGAACGGTGGCCGCCTTCACGGGAGATCCTTCCAGGACGCGCGGGAGTGCGTGAGACTGGGGGCATGTGCCGCAGCATCAAGACACTTCGCCCGCCTGCGCTGGCCGAGGAGGCCACGGAGGACGAAATCCGCGCCGCCGCCCTGCAGTACGTGCGAAAGGTGTCCGGCTTCCGGGCACCGGCCGCACACAACCGGGAGGCGTTCGACAGAGCGGTGGACGCCGTCGCAGAGGCCACCGCCGAGCTGCTGGAAACCCTGGAGATCCGAGGCCAGACGGCACGTACGAGCGCGTAGAACCGACCCGACGAACCGGGCCGGGCCGGGCCGCGCCGCGAAAGGCGACGGCGCCTGACGAGCGGGGCCGCGGGAGGCCTCCGGCCGAGCGTGGTCGGGGGGCGTCGGCTGGGCTTGCGGCCGTGGGGTGCCTGCTGGCTTATCGGGGTCGCAGGACACCCGCCGGTACTTGTGGGACCGTGGGCCACCCGTCGGCCGGGCGGTGCCGTGGGGAGTCCGCCGGTCGTGCGAGCCACGTGGCGCCTGCCGGCCCACGAGAGCCGACGGCGACCGCCCCCAGACACCCCCGAGCCACACGCAGCCCCTCCGGAAGGCCGGGCACGCGGGCCTGCTGCTGAGGGTGGGGCCGCGAGGCTGGGCCTCCGGCCGGCGCCGAATCAGATGCGGCGGCCGTCTCCGTACGGTCGGGCCGCGAGCAACGTCGCTGCGGCAGGCCCGCAGGCCCGCGCCCCGGGTCCCGTTGTCGGAGTCCCCCCGCCCGAAGGGCGCGCCCGACGGGTCCTTCGGCGAGTGGTGCGGTCCGCCCCCGGCGAGGAGGCCTGCGGTCGGCGTCGCGTCAGGTTCGGTGCGGCACCGCCTCCGGACGGAGCGGGGGCCACTTCCCGCGCCCTCAAGGCGGCGCGGCACCGTGCGTGGTGTCCCGTGGCGGACCGGAGTTTGGTGGCCGGCCCCAGCGGAGCGTCCCCGTCCCCGTTACGACGCCTCCGAAGTCTCCGGACGGCGGCGCATCAGGTAGGCCGCGGCCGCGCCCGCGCCGAAGAGTGCCGCGAAGGACACTGCCGTGGCCAGCCAGCTGGCGCCCAGCCACTGGCCGCCGAAGTAGCCGAGGGCGACGCTGTAGACGGCCCAGGAGAGGCCGGCCAGGGCGGACCAGGGTACGAAGTCGCGGGCCCGGCGGTGTGCCGCGCCGGCGCACAGCGAGACGATGGAGCGGCCGGCCGGGGCGAATCGGGCGAGTATCACCAGCGGACCGCCGCCCTTGGAGAGAGCCGCGCCGAGACGTTCCTGCGCGTTGGCCAGACGCCGGGAACGGGCGATCGCACGGTCCAGCCGCTCACCGCCGCGCCAGGCCAGCCGGTACGCCACCAGGTCGCCCAGCACCGAGGCGGTGGCCGCGGACAGGATCAGGGTCAGGATGTCCGGCACATGCCCCGTGGCGCCCGAACCCGCGGCCGCCGCCGTGGCCGCCGTGATCACCAGCACCCCGCTCGGCAGCACCGGCAGGAAGACGTCCAGCAGCACCGAAACGGCGACCGCGGCATAGATCCATGGGCCGACGATCAGCGTCACCACGTCTTCGAACACGACTACTCCCCGTTACTCCCCCGATAACAGCCATACAGCGTACGCCTGGGGTGTGACAGAAGGGTCACGGGGGGCTCATGTATTCGTACAGTCTGTCAACTCGGGCCCGGCCGGGCGACGGAATATCGCGACGGAACATCTCGACATCGCAGTTGTCTCTCATGAAGGCCTCATGAAGGGGTGAGGGAGGACTCCTCCACCGTCCTCAGCGACCCGTCCCCTCGCGCCCGCTCCAGCCTCAGCCGCGCCGAACGGCCGTGCAGAGTGAGGGACATGAGCTGGTTTCCGAACCAAGGGCCGCCCGTCCTGCGCCAGTCGACCGGCGGTGCGGGACAGCCGCCGTGCCGGGCGAGCCGGCGCCCCAGGAGCCGGGCCGCGGCGCTCCAGCCGAAGCGGAAACCGAGCCGCAGCGACAGGGGCACGGCGTTGTGCACGGGGGAGCAGGTGAGCTGCAGGACGCGGGCGCCGGGGCCGCCGGCCGGCCATGAGGGCTCGGCAACATAGGCGTGGTGCACGTCTCCGGACAGCACGCACACCGTCGCCGGTGCCCCGGGCCCGGCTCCGGCCTCGGCGAACAGTTCGGTCAGGGTGGTGAAGGAGGCGGGGAAGGCGGCCCAGTGCTCCAGGTCGGCCCGGCGGCGAAGGTCCTCGCCGAAGCGCGCCCAGCGTGCGCCGCGCTCGCCCCGGCACAGGGCCGCGTTCCAGGTCTCGGCGTCGTGTACCAGATGCGGCAGCAGCCAGGGCAGGGAGGTGCCGACGAGGAGATGGTCGTACGAGCCCGGGTCCCCGAGCGCCTGCTCGCGCAGCCACGCCGCCTCGCCGGGGTCGAGCATCGCGCGGCTCTCCTCGTCGAGCACCCGGGCCGCCCGGGTGTCCACCATGAGCAGCCGTACCCGGCCGAAGTCGCGCCGGTAGCTCCAGCGGACCGAGGACGGATCGGTGTCGGCCCCGGCGGCGAAGGCGCGCAGCACGTCCGTGGCGTCCGGGATCTCGCGCACCGCCGCGTACAGCGGGTCGGCGGCCAGCTCACCGGGCGAGAGATTGCCGAGGTGCTGGTAGACCCAGTACGACATCAGACCGCTCAGCAGCCGCTCCTGCCACCACGCGGTCGCGCGCATGTCGGCGAGCCAGGAGGCGGAGGTGTTCCAGTCGTCGATGACGTCATGGTCGTCGAAGATCATGCAGCTGGGCACGGTGGACAGCAGCCAGCGCACCTCGGGGTCGAGCCAGGACTCGTAGTAGAGGCGGGTGTACTCCTCGTAGTCCGCGACCTCGCCGCCGGGCGGGTCGTCCAGGTCGCGCCGGGCGGCGAGCCAGCGCCGGGTCTCCGGGGAGACCTCGTCGGCGTACACCTGGTCGCCCAGGAGGAGGAGCACGTCGGGGCGCTCGCCGCCGGGGTCGGCGGCCGTCCGCGCCGCCAGCGCGTCCAGGGCGTCAGGGCCCGCCGGATCGTTGCCGTCGCCCGGGGGCGCGGCCCAGCGGCAGGAGCCGAAGACCACACGGACCGGATCGCCCTCGGCGGGCGTGCGGATGACGGAGGGCGGGAAACGGGAGTCGGGCAGCGGCCACACCCGTGTGCCGTCGAGCAGCACCTCGTACGACGGTGATGTGCCCGGGGTGAGTCCGGTCACCGGGACCAGGGCGTAGTGGTGCCCGGCGACCTGGAAGGTGCGGGCCGTGCCACCGGCACCGTCGGCGCAGCGCACCTCGGCGCCGCACGGACGGCTCGTCTCGACCCAGACGGTCGCGGACGAGCCGTCGGCGTACCTCAACAGTGGTCCCAAAAGCAGTCCGGCCACGGCGCCCGCCCTCTATTTTGGTCCGTTCACCTTCGGGGCGCTGTCTGCCGGGGTCGAGAGGGCGATCGTGCTCAGCCCTTCGGGCCTCCGCGCTCCCCCAAGCTCTCAACTTCGTTCGAGCAGGGGGGACCCCCATCCCTCTCGACCCGGCGCGCCCCTCCGGCTCACCTCCGTCGTCGTGATCCGTACGGTATTGAACGACGGGGGAGGGTGGACAGACCTCCGCGATCAGCAGCTGGCGAGGTAGTTCGTCAGCGCGGTCTTCTCGGCCGAGTCGACCGAGAGGTCGTAGTAGTACTTCACCTGGACCCAGGCGCGCACATAGGTGCAGCGGTACGCCGTGCGCGACGGCATCCAGGTGGCCGGGTCCTGGTCGCCCTTGGCCTGGTTCACATTGTCCGTGACGGCCAGCAGCTGGGGCCGGGTGATGTCGTTGGCGAAGCCCTGGCGCTGGGCGGTGGTCCACTTGCCGGCGCCGGAGTCCCAGGCCTCGGCGAGCGGGACCAGGTGGTCGATGTCGACGTCGGAGGCGGCGGTCCAGGTGGCGCCGTCGTAGGGGGAGTACCAGCTGCCGCTGGTGGCGGTGCAGGCGGAGTCGGTGACGACGTTCGTACCGTCCCGCTTGAGGATGTACTCGCGGGTGTTGCAGGTGCCGCTGATGGTGATCCAGGTCGGGAACAGGTCCCGGTTGTAGCCGGTGCGGTTCTCGGTGGCCACGGTGAGCTGGGAGAGATAGCTGCGGGCGGTGGCGGCGCTGACCGGCGTGGGGAGGGCGGCGGAGGCGCTCGGGGAGTTGAACAGTGCGGCGGAGGCTATGAGACCGGTGAGCGTCGCGAGTATGCTGAGGCGTCGACGCGCGTAGAACTTCGGCATGCGAACTCCCTTGTGGGGTGGGGGTGTTGGAGCGCGGGCGAGGGAATGCTCCCGGCTCCGCGTTGCCGGTGGGTGAGTGTTCGGTAAGAAGTTAGTGACGCGTTCATGACACGACAAGGTTCACGGTCGAACTTTCCGTCGCGTACGATGGGTGGCGCAGAAGGGGAGTAGCTCCTCGCCGGACCGTCGACATACTGCTCAGCCAGCCTGAGCCGGCGCCCGGAGCCGGACCTCGGTCACGAGACCGGCCAGCGAGACCTTCGGCAAGCAGTGCACGCCCGTGCCCCCACGTCACGGGTGCAGTGTGCTGCCATGCCGAGGTGTCTCCGTGTGACGCACAGCACTCTCGGTGGGGCAGCCCCGACCGATTGAGGAACTTTGATCAGCATCACCGTGACGGCGCTCGTCTTCGGCGTCATCTTTCTCGCCGAACTGCCGGACAAGACCGCGCTGACCGGCCTCGTCCTCGGCACCCGCTACCGGGCCTCGTACGTCTTCGCGGGTATCGCCGCCGCCTTCCTGCTGCACGTGGCGCTCGCCGTCGCGGCCGGCAGCGTGCTGACGCTGCTGCCCCAGCAGATCGTGCACGCGCTGACCGGCGTCCTCTTCCTCGGCGGCGGCGCGATGCTGCTGAAGAAGGACGACGACGAGGAGGAGATCAAGAAGCCCGCCGACCAGTCCTTCTGGAAGGTCGCCGGTACCGGTTTCATGCTCATCCTGGTCGCCGAGTTCGGTGACCTCACGCAGATCATGACCGCGAACCTCGCCGCCCGCTACGACGCCCCGCTCTCCGTCGGCCTCGGCGCGGTGCTCGCCCTGTGGGCGGTCGCCGGACTCGGCATCGTCGGTGGAAAGGCCCTGATGAAGCGGGTGCCGCTGCGGCTCATCACGAAGATCGCGGCGCTGCTGATGCTGACGCTCGGCGTGTGGAGCCTGTGGGAGGCCGTGGCGGGCTGAGCTGAACGTCAGGTGAATGCTCGCCGGGGGAGGTGGCGGGATCCCGCCGGGTTTTGTACCGTAGAGGAACAAAGTGGTTCCCGCCCGTTTTCCCTGACCGGCGGGCGGGGCCGCCTTGTCTTGTCCTTCTCTCCGCGCATTGTCCTTCCCTCCGCGCCTTGGAGCTGCCGATGACGGCCACGGCCACGTCCACCGCCACGCCCACCGTCCTCACCGCCCGCGCCCTCCTGCTCGACATGGACGGCACCCTCGTCAACTCGGACGCCGTCGTGGAGCGGATCTGGCGGCGCTGGGCCGAGCGGCACGGGCTGGACGCGGACGAGGTGATGAAGGTCGTGCACGGGCGCCAAGGACACGCCTCCATGGCGGTCCTGCTGCCGGACCGGCCCGTCGAGCAGAACCTCGCCGACAACGCGCGCATGCTCGCGGAGGAGACCGCGGACGTGGAGGGCGTCGTCGCGATCCCCGGCGCGCCCGAGTTCCTGGCCTCCCTGCGCCTGCTTCCGCACGCGTTGGTGACCTCCGCCGACGTGGCCCTGTCGACGGCCCGCATGGCCGCCGCGGGGCTCGGCCTCCCGGACGTCCGCGTCACCGCCGAGTCGGTCGGCGCGAGCAAGCCCGACCCCGAGGGCTTCCTGAAGGGGGCCGCGGAACTGGGCGTCGACCCCGCCGACTGCATCGTGTTCGAGGACTCCGGCGCGGGCATCGCGGCCGGCCGGGCCGCCGGGATGCGGGTCGTGGGGGTGGGAGCACGGGCCCGGTTCCACGGGCCGGACGTGGTCGTGGAGGACCTGACACGGGTCAGGGCCGAGTCCGCGGGGGACGGGACGATCCGGCTGCACGTCGGCTAGTGCATCGACCGGAAGGTTTGCCGGAAGCTCGCGGCGTCCGGCGTCCGGCGTCCGGCATCCGGCGTCCGGCATCCGGCATGGACGGGCCCGCCGGACGCTGCAGCCTTGAGGGCGCGAGTACCTCGCAGCCTATCCCCGCCAGCGAAAGCGCCCGGGCCGGGCCGAACCCGGTCGGGCCGGCTTCGTAGGCCACCGCGGCTGGACCGGGCAGGCGACTGATCCACCCGAGGACGTCAGCATGCTGCGGCGTGAGCCGACAGCGGATCAACTCCCCGGTCACCGCTGCGGGCATGCACATCCAACCCGACGCTCGTACGCTCAGAAAACACTGGGCCTCCCGCAAATGTAGGCACTACCGGCCAGGCTGCGCCCGGCCGGCAACCCACGACAACTTGCGAGCGAGGCCCGGGCCCACGACCGGCGCCTACATACCGTCTAGCGCGGCACGTGGCTCAACGCCGACGCCGCCTCGGAAACAGTGCACTGAGCGTCCCGCAGACAATCGCTCCGAGCAGCAACCATGCCCACGGCGCCCCGCCCGGCCGATGCGAGACCAACGCGTAGGCGAAGAAGCCGAGGCTGCCGCCCACCAGGAAGAACGCAAAGCCGCGAAGCCCGAACCACCACCTGGGGCGGTCTGTCTCTGAAGTCACGCCGGGCATTATCCACGCCCGCCGCCGGCAGTCGGGTTCCAGGCCCCGGCGTCTCGACAAGCTCGCACAGGCCGGTACGGCGCTACGGCTCCGGGGTCTCCTTCTCCAGTTGCGCCCGCGTGGCCGCCCCGTACACGCCGGGCTCGTCGGAGTCGATGCCGCGGGCCCACTGGAAGGTGCGCACGGCGTCCTCGACCTGGCCGCTGTAGCTGCCGTTGGCATCGCCGAGGTAGAGGTTCAGTCGGCGCAGCCTGAGCTGGAGCTCGGTGACCTCCGGGCCGTGGTCACCGCGGCGCAGCACCGGCGCGGACGTGGGCCGCGGGGAGTTCTCCGTGCCGGTGACCGTCGCCGTCTGGGTCGGTGTCGCCGAGCGGGACGGGGTCGCGGACGGAGTCGCTTTCGAGGGCGTGGGCGAGGGGCTCGGACTCGCGGACACCGTTGCCGACGGCGAGGCCGACGCCGAGGTCGGGGGCGCGGACGCCGCCGCCGTGGACGCCCGCTCCGACGCCGCTCCGGTCGTGGCCTCGGGCACGCTCTCCCGTACCTCCCGGGGTGCGGCCCCGTCCCGCGACGGAGTCTCGTACGAGAACAGCCCGCTCGCGAAACCGGCCGCCGCGACGACCGTGACCACGGCTCCGGCGGCGGAGAGCACCAGGGCACGGCGGGACCGGCGGGACCGGCGCGGCCGCCGCTCCTCCTCCGGCCCGACGCCCGGCTCGCCCGGCTCGTCCCGCCCCGGCTCGAACA
The DNA here is from genome assembly GCF_040654755.1 of Streptomyces sp. NPDC050625. Taxonomy (NCBI): domain Bacteria; kingdom Bacillati; phylum Actinomycetota; class Actinomycetes; order Kitasatosporales; family Streptomycetaceae; genus Streptomyces; species Streptomyces sp. NPDC050625. The sequence continues at coordinate 181,232 of NZ_JBFAIQ010000014.1, read as the reverse complement.
TCCGCAGGTCAGTGCCGCTCGGCCCGGTCACGGTCACCGGGTGCAGCGGCACGGTGACCTCGGGGGCGGGGACCGGCTGGGTGACTCCCTCGCTCTCGGCGGATCCCGCAGACGAGGATCCCTCCGACACAGGCCCCTCCGACGCAGGCCCCTCCGACGCAGGCCCTTCCGACGCAGGCCCCTCCGTCGCTGGCCCCTCTATCTCGACGTACGGCCGTATCCGCAGCGGATTGAAGTCCTCCGCCGCAGCCGCCTCCGCCGTACGCGTGTCGCGCAGGGCGTCGGACGCCCGCTGTGCGCAGTCGCACGACGGAGTGTTGCCCGGCCCCTTCGGCGCCCCGCACTCCGGGCACTGGAGGCCCTTCGCTTCAGTCACGTAGTCGTCCCTCCCCTCACGAACTCCCGAGAATATGCAGAGGTCCCTCACATCGTGATGCGGCTCAACGGGCCATAACGGGTGACACCGATCACGATGGAAGGAGTCGCGAGAGCCCCGGGAGGTCTCATGACGCTGGACACGCACGTCACGGCGCAGGAACCGAAGGACACGGGGCACGTCCCCGGCAATGTCCTCGTCCCGATGGGCGCCCTGCTGCTCGGTCTGCTGCTCGCCGCGCTCGACCAGACGATCGTGTCGACGGCGCTGCCGACCATCGTCAGTGACCTCGGCGGTCTGGAGCACCTGTCGTGGGTGGTCACCGCGTATCTGCTGGCCTCGACCGCCGCGACCCCGCTGTGGGGCAAGCTCGGCGACCAGTACGGGCGCAAGAAGCTGTTCCAGATCGCGATCGTGATCTTCCTGATCGGCTCGGCGCTGTGCGGCATGGCCCAGAACATGGGCGAGTTGATCGGCTTCCGGGCGCTGCAGGGGCTGGGCGGCGGCGGGCTGATCGTGCTGTCGATGGCGATCGTCGGGGATCTTGTGCCGCCCCGTGAACGCGGGCGCTACCAGGGGCTGTTCGGCGCGGTCTTCGGGACGACCAGCGTGCTCGGCCCGCTGCTGGGCGGGCTGTTCACCGAACACATCGGCTGGCGCTGGGTCTTCTACATCAACCTGCCCGTCGGCGTCGTCGCGCTCGCCGTGATCGCCACCGCGCTGCGCATCCCGCGCAAGTCCGCCCAGCACGTCATCGACTACCTCGGCACCTTCCTGATCGCCGCGGTCGCCACCTGTCTGGTCCTGGTCGCCTCGCTCGGCGGCACCACCTGGGCCTGGGGATCGGCGCAGATCATCGGTCTCTCGGTGCTCGGCGTCGTACTCGCCGTGCTGTTCGTCGCCGTGGAGCGCAGGGCCACCGAACCCGTGCTCCCCCTCAAGCTGTTCGGCATCCGCACCTTCACCCTCTCCGCGGTGATCAGCTTCATCGTGGGCCTCGCCATGTTCGGCGCGATGACCTATCTGCCGACCTTCCTCCAGATCGTGCACGGTGTGTCGCCGACCATGTCGGGTGTGCACATGCTGCCCATGGTGGTGGGCATGCTGCTGTCCTCGACCGGCTCCGGGCAGATAGTCAGCCGGACCGGGCGCTGGAAGGTGTTCCCCATCGCGGGCACCGGCGTCACCACGCTCGGTCTGCTCCTGCTCCACCAGCTGGACCAGAACAGCTCGACTGCCGAGATGAGCACGTACTTCTTCGTGTTCGGATTCGGCCTGGGCCTGGTGATGCAGGTCCTGGTCCTCATCGTGCAGAACGCCGTGTCGTACGAGGATCTCGGCGTCGCCACCTCGGGAGCGACCTTCTTCCGGTCGATCGGGGCCTCGTTCGGGGTCGCCGTCTTCGGCACGATCTTCGCGAGCCGTCTCGGCGAGCAACTGACCGCCGCCTTCCGGGGTGTAAGTCTCCCCGCGGGCCTGTCGGCGAGCACGCTGCAGGCGGACCCGCGCGGCATCGCCGCCCTGCCGCCCGCACTGCGCCCGGCGGCCCTGCACGCCTTCTCGGTCTCCATCACCGACGTCTTCCTGTACGCCGCTCCGGTCGCCCTCCTCGGCTTCGTACTGGCGTGGTTCCTGAAGGAGGACACGCTGCGCGGCTCGGTCACCGCGCCCGATGTGACGGAGACCCTCGCCACCAACCCGGTCCAGCGGTCCTCGTACGACGAGGTGTGCCGCGCGCTGTCGGTGCTCGGCACCCGTGAGGGGCAGCGGGAGATCTACCGGAAGATCACCGCGCGGGCGGGCTACGACCTGCTGCCCGCGGCGAGCTGGCTGCTGCTGCGGATGCGGAAGTACGGCTCGGTGGAGCCGGGCGTGCTCGCCGGGAGCTGTGCCGTCCCGCTGAGCGTGATCCTCGACGCCGAGCGCCAGGTCGAGGAGCGCCGGCTCGCCCTGCGCGAGGGCCTCGACCTCAGCCTGACCGACGAGGGACGCGAGGTGGCCGACCGGCTGGCACGGGCCCGTGAGGAGTCGCTGGCCGAACTGCTCGGCGACTGGTGGGGGCCCGGCCGGCCCACCGACCTGGACCGCCTGGTCAAGGAGCTGACCGACCAGATGTGCGGCTCGCAGCGGGAGCAGCCGCAGGGCGGGGCTGCGGCCGGGATCAGCTGAGTTCCTTGCGGAACCAGTGCTCCGCGTACGGGTCGGTGTTGTGCGGCTCCGTCTCCGTGTAGCCGAGCCGGGCGTACAGGGCGCGGGCCTCCACCAGGTCGCCCCGGGTGTCCAGGACGATCCGGGTGGCGCCGAGGGCACGGGCGGCGTCCTCGGCGGCCGCCACGAGCAGGGCCGCGCCGCCCTTGCCGCGCAGTTCCCCGCGCACGAAGACCCGGGTGAGTTCGGCGGTGGCCGGGTCCAGGAGCCGTACGCCTGCGGAACCGCCCGGTGCGCCGTCGTACCGCCCCACCAGCAACTGCCCGTCCGGCGGGGTCAGTTCGGCGCCGGTGGCGGCGGCGATCTCCCGCTCCAGCTCGCCGGGCTCGGTCCGGTGCCCCTCGTGCAGCAGGTACCAGCGGTCGCTGACCTCCGTGTAGTACGCCCGCCAGAGCGCGGCGGCGACGGGGGAGTCGAAGGGCTCGGGATCGATGGTCCAGGTCACGAAGGACATTGTCAGGCGGACGGGCCGACCCTGCGCAACCGGATATGCGCGACCTCTGACGGGGCCGCGCCGTTTCGCGGACCGAGCTACACCCCGTCCGTGCCCGCCGCCCCGTTCTCCCGCCGCTCGCGCCACTCCCGTACGACCTCTTCGACGTCGTACGGCTTCTTGCCCAGCGGGGGACCGGGCGGCGGCTTGAACATCATGTCGCGGATCTTGACATTGACATCGGTGATGATCTTGCGCGCGATCCGCTCCGAGGGCGCCGCATACGCCGCCGCGAGCGCGTCCTCGGCCTCCTTGCGCAGGGCCAGGGCCGGGGGCAGGAGCGCCAGACCCTCCCTGGCCATCTTGCGCTTGACCCACCACAGTTCGTCGTACGTCGTGTCGGTGCCGGGCGGCAACGGCTGACCCGCGCCCGGAAGTTGCTCGAACTCGCCGCGCCCCTGCGCATCGTGGATCTGTTTGTCGACCCAGGACTCGAACGGGACGCCCGGTGGCTTTCGCTCGGTCATGAGTCCATTGTGCCGGACGCGGTGGGGCCGGGCGATTTATCATGCGGCGGCTGTAGAGGCACACTTGGAAACAGGTCAAGCGCACTTCAGGGGGAACACACGTGCTCGAACTCACCATGGCCACCGTCTCCGCGGCGGACGCGGGCGCCACGGCCGGCATGCTCATGGCCGACGCGCCCAGCGAACCGGGCGCCGTGCTGAGGGTCGGCCGGGACGGGTCCGTGTGCCGTCTGGCCACACCCGACGACTGGCTGTTCGTCTCGCGGGTCCACCTGGAGTTCCTGTGCGGGCCCGACGGGGGCTGGCAGGTGAGGTGGCTGCACGGCTCGCAGCCCGACCCGTCGTCCGTGGTGCGACTGGTGGTCGGGGAGTACGCCCAGTCCGTCGCCTACGGCGGGACCGTGCCGCTGCCCCGGGGCGGCTCCGGCGAGATCATCATCCAGGACCGCACCGGGCCGCGCAGCGTCAACGTGGGCTTTTACCACGAGGTGTAGAGCACGGGCCGGAAGCCCGGCGGATCCGTCGGCCGGGGGGTGTAGTCCGGCTCAGGCCAGCACCCGGGCCAGTGCGAACCCGTCGTGGCCCTTGCTGCCCACCGTCTGGATCGCCGTGCCGGTGAGCCGGGGGTGGGCGCCGATCAGCTCGATGGCCGCGCGGTTGCCGCGGACGTCCGGGTCGTCGTAGCTCGCCGCGTCGACCACCCGGCCGCCGCGCACCACGTTGTCGATGATGATCAGGCTGCCCGCGCGGGTGAGCTTCAGCGCCCACTCCACGTAGTTCGCGTTGTTGACCTTGTCGGCGTCGATGAAGACCAGGTCGAAGGGGGCCGGGTTCTCGTCGGCCAGCTGGGGCAGCGAGTCCAGGGCCGCGCCCACCCGCACCTCGACGACCTTCTCCAGGCCGGCGCGGGCGATGTTGCGGACGGCGACCTCGGCGTGCCTGGGGCTGTACTCCAGGGAGATCAGCCGGCCGTCCGCCGGGAGGGCGCGGCCGAGCCAGATCGTGCTGTAGCCGCCGAGCGTGCCGATCTCCAGGATGTTGTGGGCGTCCTGGATCTGGGCAAGCAGCTGGAGAAACTTGCCCTGGTTCGCCGTGACGTTGACGTGCGGGAGTCCGGCGGCCTCGCTGTCGCGCAGCGCCGCCTGGAGCGCCTCGTCGTCCGGCGCGAGGTGGCTGGAGAAGTAGAAGTCGACGTCGTCCCAGAGCTGCGACCCGCTCATGCACCTACTGCCTTTCGTGTCTAGTTAGAGTTTCTAACTAGCTGCCCTAACGAAGGTAGTCGCGCACCGGTTCCGTGTCAGCGAATCTCCGGAGCCCCCGTTCCTTGTCAGCCGATCGGCGCAGGGGGGTGCACCGGCGGCGGGGGTACGACGGGCCGCCGCGAATGCCGGACCGCGATCAAGACGGCGACGGCGCCGGCCAGGACCAGGGAGCCCCCGATCGTCAGCAGCCACACTGGCATCCCTGCCACCTTCAGCAGCCGGTCCTGGTAGATCACCTGCTGGTACGGCGTGTCCGAGGCGGTCCGGCGCAGCACGTGGTCGGCGGAGATACGGGAGGGCTGCGGGAACTCCTGGGCCACGGCGGTCAGATAGGGGGTGCCCGAGGCGAGGCGGCCGAGCGGGCCCGTGGTCGTGGCAGGACGCCCGGCGAAGAGGACCCGTGGCGGTTCGCCACCGATCGCGCCGCGCGGCTCCATGCGGTGCGCGGCCAGGATGTACAGGCCGAGCGACTGCGGGGTGCGGGCGAGCCGGGACAGGCGCATCGGATAGACCGGCTCGTCGGCGGCGAAGATCAGGTGGATCGGGTCGAGGGCGCCGTTCAGGGAGGCGTCGGCGGCTTCCGGGGCCAGCTTGACCGCCACGTACTCCCAGCGCCGGTCGACATACGGCTGAAGGGCGTCGCTCAGCCGGGTCGGGAAGGTGAAGCCGTTGGTGCGCAGCCAGCCGTCCAGGGCGTCGGGATCGGTGGCGGTGAGCCGGGCGACATCGAAGGGCCCGAGCCGCTGACGGTCGACGACACCGACACGCGGCGGGGCGGCGCCCACGGCGGGCGGCGCCCCGGCGCTGTCGTCGCCCGCGCCGTCGAGCGGCCAGTCCCCCTCCTGGGGCCAGAAGTGATACCGGGTGCGGTGCACGGGGGCGGTGGCGGCCTCCAACTGGTCGAAGAGCGCCGGGTCGCCGAGGTCCACGTCCGCCCGGTGCGGCACCGGCATGATCCATGCGGCCCGGTCCGTGTCGCCCTGCACGGTCAGCCGCATCTCGATCTGCTCCTGCCGCCCGTCCCAACGCAGCACGGACGTCTCACGGGAAACACTGATCTGCCGCTGCGCCTCCGGCACCATCGCCCCACACCCACAGGCGTAGGCCGGGGCGACGACCCACCCGACCTGAATCCCCAGCAAGGCCGACAACACAGCCAGCCCCCGCCGCCACCACAGCCCCTCACCCACGCCCGACGCCTTCCCCCACGACCGACTCTCCCACTGGACAGGGCTTCAGACGGCGGGACGGGGCTCACGGGTTCCAGCCGCTCTCCAGCGGGCCCCGCCGGCCCGCCACGCCGCCCCTTGTCCCGCAGATAAGTGGGCCCGCTGTCGCGCCCCTTTTCGGACAACTTGATGTGATCCTTGTCGCGTTCGCGGGAAGCAACCGAACCCCCCTCGCACTATCGTCATCCGGACAAAAGGAGGGCGGCCGTCAGGTGAAGCGGGGGTAGCCTGCGTCTCACTCCGGGGGTGGTGCGAACCTGAGGGTTCGCAAAGGGAAGCCGGTGCGTGACACGCATCGGACGAACGGGGCGGGAGGCCGACGAGGCGTGGCGAACGCGAACGTGGAGCACGGCGGACGATCAGCGGATGCCTTCGGGGGCACGGTGGCGGGCCAACGCCTGAGGGCAGCCCGGCTGGGACTGTGGGCGATAGCCACGATCCTCGCGATACGGCAGCTGACCGTCGTCCTCACCACCCCGAGCGGAGAACGGCTGACGGCCCTGGAGACCTGGGTCGGCCCCAACGGCGTTCTGCACGTGAAGGGTTCGCTGTACGACTCGACGCAGTTCACCGGCACCCCCTTCGCCGGACTGGTCCTCAAACCGCTGACCCGCGCCGCCGAACAGGCCCTCGGCTGGGCCTGGACCTTCGGCAGCCTGCTCCTCGTCGTCGCGCTCGGCCTGATCGCCGCCCGCGCCCTGCCCAAGCCCGTCGGCCGCCGCACCTCACTGCTCGCCGCACCGGTCGCGATCAGCCTGCTGATGCTGTCCCTGCCGGTGCGCAACACCCTCTGGCTGGGCCAGACCAGCATCATCCCCGTCCTGCTCGTGCTGCTCGGCTGCTTCGTCGTACGCGGGGAACGGGCCGGCGGTCTGTGCATAGGCGTGGCGGCCGCGCTCCAGCCGACCGTGCTCCTGTTCGCACCGTTGCTGTGGTTCACCGAGCGCCGCCGGGCCGCCACCTCCGCCGGTGTCACCTTCGCCACCGGCACCGCGCTCGCCTGGGCCGCGATGCCGCACGACTCGTACACCTACTGGGTCCACCACATGGCGGGCGCGGGACTCGGCGGCAAGGCCGACGCCCTCGCCAACCAGTCCCTGCACGGCGCCCTGCTCCGCCTCGGCCTGTCCGGCCCGCTGGAGATAGGCCTCTTCTTCCTGCTGGGCGCGGGCGTCGCCGCCCTCGGCCTGCACCGGGCGGTGCGCTACGCCCGCGACGGGCAGCTGCTGCTCGCCGTCGCCGTCACCGGCTGCGCCGCGATAGCCGTGTCGCCCACCACCTGGCAGCACCAGCTGCTGTGGGTGCTGCTCGCGGTCGTCGGCCGGGTCGGCAAGCGGGCCTCGGACCGGTACGTGTGGCCGATCGCCGTCGTCCTGGTCACCACGCTCCCGGCCAAGATGATGCTGCCGAACATGTCGGTGGTGTACCCCCTGCGGGACAACATCGTGCTGCTCGCGGCCCTGGCCGCCGCCACCGTCGTACCGTTCCTGTCCCGCACGTCGCCGTACTACCAGACGCCGGTCCCGACGGAGTACGCCGCACAGGTCCCGGCCCGCTTCAGGAACATCCCGCTCCTCCCCTTCCTCCGCCGGGTCCTCACCCGCCCGAACCTCCTCCTCGAACTCCTGCTGATCCGCGTCACCTACGCGGCCTACCAGCAGGTCCGCCTCGCGGCGACCGGAGGCAGCAACTCCGAGGGCCGGGTGACGGCCGAGCACCACGGCCACCTCATCCTCGACATCGAGCGTTTCCTGCACATCGACATCGAGCACGCGGTCAACCACGCGGTGGCAAAGGTCGACTGGCTCCGAGACTTTTTCAACTTCTACTACGAGTCCTTCCACTTCGTCGTCCCGCTGACCATCCTGGGCGTCCTCTACTGGCGCCGCCCGGTCGACTACCGCTGGGCCCGCTCGGCCCTCGGCTTCACCACCCTCCTCGCCCTGGTCGGCTTCTGGCTCTTCCCGCTGGCCCCGCCGCGCCTGATGCCGACCCTGGGCATGATCGACACGGTCCACGGCGTCCAGGACTTCTCCAAGCCGGACTACGGCACCCTCACCGCCCTCACCAACCAGTACGCGGCGATGCCCTCACTGCACTTCGGCTGGTCACTGTGGTGCGGTGTCGTGATCGCGGTCATCGCCCCCAAGTGGTGGATGAAGGCACTGGGCCTGCTGCACCCGTTCTTCACGGTCTCGGCGATCGTCGCGACCGGCAACCACTGGGTACTGGACGCGGTGGGCGGCGCGGTCGTAGTGGCGGCGGGGTTCGGGCTGGCGTACCTGTTCCAGGGCCCGAGGGCACGAACAGTGAAGGCGGTGACAGCCGCCCAAGAGGCAGGCAGAGTGCCCGTCGGCAGCACGTGACCGTTGGGGCCACTCGCCAAGAAGCGAGTGGCCCCAACGGTCACTTGTCTCCGCACTCGAACCAGACCGTCTTGCCACCCTCGGCCCACGGAGTAACGCCCCACTTGCCGACCACGACATCGAGCAGCGCCAGTCCGCGTCCGCTCTCCGACTCCGGGTCCAACTCACTCGGCATCAACGGCAGTTGGGAATGACAGTCGGTCACCTCCACCCGTACTCCGGCCGTCTGCCGCAGCACCAGCAGTGAGCAGCGGCGGTCCGGGACATGCCGTACGACGTTGGTGACCAGCTCGCTCACGCCCAGCTCCAGGGCGTCGGTGAGATGCGTGAGTTCCCAGTCGTCCAGCAGCGAGCGGACGATGCGGCGGATGTGCCGTACCGAGTGGTCGCTGACGGTGAGACTCATGCGGTAGTGGGGGAAGTGGTAGTTCACGGTACGAGACTGACGTCGCGCGACTACGCTGGGCTACGGAATGGATACAACGTCCCGCCGTGGGCCGAGTTGCGCGAGAGGGGACCGTGCGTGACCCACATCAACGTCCTCGACCCGGGCGCCTCGCCGCTCGACTACTACGGCTTCGAGCTGCGCCGGCACCGGGAGGCGGCGGGGCTGACACAGAAACAGCTCGGCGACATCATCAACTACACGGGGTCGCTTGTCGGCCAGATCGAGACGGCCCGGAAACTGCCGACGCCGGAGTTCAGCGAGCGGGCGGATGCGGCGCTGGGGACGGGCGGGTTGCTGTCCCGGCTCGTCACGTTGGTGATGCGCAGCCAACTTCCGGCGTGGTTTCAGCAGGTGGCGGAGTTGGAGTCGCGGGCCACCGAGATCAGTACCTTTCAAATGGGCATGGTTCACGGCCTGTTGCAGGACAGGGAGTACGTGAGGGCCACGCTCGGCACGATCGACGAGACCAACCTCGACGACCGGACCGCAGTACGGCTTGCCCGTCAGCGCATCTTCGAGAAGGAGGAGCCGCCGGTCTTCTGGATGGTCCTCAGCGAGGCCGCGCTGTACCAGGAAATCGGCGGTGCCGAAACCATGCGCGGCCAACTGGCCCACCTGTTGTCCTTCGAGGGCAACCCCCGGATCAACGTCCAGATCCTGCCGTTCTCGGCCGGGGCGCACGCGGGACTTACAGGCTCGTTCAACGTCTACCGCTTCGCGGGTGACCCGACCATCGTCTATACGGAGGGTTACGGCAGCGGGCATCCCACCGCCAATCCGAACACCGTCAAGGACTGCTCGCTCCGATACGATCATCTCCAAGCCGCCGCTCTGTCCCTCCGGGACTCGGCGGAGTTGATCCGGCGCGTGATGGAGGACCGCTATGGAGAGCAACGCGATTCGGTGGCGTAAGTCCAGCTACAGCAGCGACCAGGGCGGCGATTGCGTCGAATGCGCCCCCATCGGCGCCCTGGCCTGGCGTAAGGCGTCGTACAGCGGCGACCAAGGCGGCGAATGCGTAGAGATCGCCGAAGCCTCCTGCGCCACCGTAGCCGTAAGAGACTCCAAGACCCCCACCGGCCCGGTGCTCACCCTCGCACCCGCCACCTTCACCGCATTCCTGACCTGGACCGCTACAGCCGCTGAATAATCGTCCCGGTCGCCAGCCCACCCCCCGCGCACATCGTGATGAGCGCGAACTCCTTGTCCCGGCGCTCCAGTTCGTGCAGGGCTGTCGTGATCAGTCGGGCCCCGGTCGCCCCGACCGGGTGCCCGAGGGCGATTCCACCGCCGTTGACGTTGACCTTCGTCAGGTCCTGCTCGAAGACCTGGGCCCAGCTCAACACCACGGAGGCGAAGGCCTCGTTGATCTCGACGAGGTCGATGTCCTTCAGGGACATCCCGGCCTTGCCCAGCACGGCCTTCGTCGCGTCGATCGGGCCGTCCAGGTGGAAGTGCGGGTTGGCTCCGACCAGCGCCTGGGCGACGATCCTTGCCCTCGGCCGGAGCTTCAGCGCCCGCGCCATCCGCTTGGACGCCCACATGATCGCGGCCGCTCCGTCGGAGATCTGCGACGAGTTGCCCGCCGTATGCACGGCCGTCGGCATGACCGGCTTCAGCCCGGCCAGCGCCTCCATCGACGTGTCCCGGAGTCCCTCGTCCTTGTCGACGAGCCGCCACATGCCCTGCCCGGCGTGCTGTTCCTCTTCCGTGGTGGGCACCTGGACGGCGAACGTCTCCTTCTTGAAGCGCTCCTCGGACCAGGCGACGGCCGCCCGCTCCTGCGAGAGGAGGCCGAGGGAGTCGACGTTCTCGCGGGTGAGGCCCCGGTGCCGGGCGATGCGCTCGGCCGCCTCGAACTGGTTGGGGAGGTCGACGTTCCACTCGTCGGGGAACGGCTTGCCCGGCCCGTGCTTGGAGCCGGAGCCGAGTGGCACCCGGGACATCGCCTCGACACCGCAGCTGATCCCGACGTCGATGACTCCACCCGCGACCATGTTGGCGACCATGTGCGAGGCCTGCTGCGAGGACCCGCACTGGCAGTCGACGGTCGTCGCGGCGGTCTCGTACGGCAGCCCCATGGTCAGCCAGGCCGTACGGGCGGGGTTCATGGACTGCTCGCCGGCATGGGTCACCGTGCCGCCGACGATCTGCTCGACGCAGTCGGCGGGGATGCCGGTGCGGCCGAGGAGTTCACGGTAGGTCTCGCCCAGGAGGTAGGCGGGATGGAGGTTGGCGAGCGCGCCGCCGCGCTTGCCGATGGGGGTGCGTACGGCTTCGACGATCACGGGTTCCGCGGCCATGGGGGAGGTCCTTCCTCGGTCAACCCGCGCGGCGCAGGGGCGTCCCGGCCCGGCCCGCCACGCAGAACTAGTACGCGTTCTAGTTCTGCTTGAAGTCTGCTGACAGAGCGTCCGTCGCCGCAAGGGTCGTGCACCCTCCGAAGTTGCGATCTGCACGACTCCTGCACGCAATTGGGTGCGCCGGATGTCTTGCGACTTGTAGAACCCGTTACTACCTTCGCGGCAACCCTCAATTCCTGATGGACCGTCAGAATGACGGGAGTCGCCGATGCCCTCCTGCCCCGCGCTGCCCGACGGGTTCGACTTCACCGACCCCGACCTGCTGCACCACCGCGTGCCCTTCCCGGAGTTCGCCGAGCTGCGCCGGGCGGAACCGGTCCGCTGGATCCCGCAGCCGCACGGCCTGGCCGGGTTCGCGGACGACGGCTACTGGGCCGTGACCCGGCACGCGGACGTCAAGTACGTCTCCACGCACCCGGAGATCTTCTCCTCCTACCTCAACACCGCGATCATCCGCTTCGGTGAGCACATCGAGCGCGACGCGATCGACGCGCAGCGGCTGATCCTGCTCAACATGGACCCGCCCGAGCACACCAGGGTCCGCCAGATCGTGCAGCGCGGCTTCACGCCACGGGCCATCCGGGCCCTGGAGGAGCGCCTGCGCTCCCGCGCCCATGCGATAGTCCAGGGCGCCCTCGCCCAGTCCGGGCCCTTCGATTTCGTCACCCAGGTCGCCTGCGAACTGCCGCTCCAGGCCATCGCCGAGCTGATCGGCGTGCCGCAGGAGGACCGGGCCAAGATCTTCGACTGGTCCAACAAGATGATCTCGTACGACGATCCCGAGTACGCGATCACCGAGGAGGTCGGCGCGGAGTCGGCCACCGAGATCATCGCCTACGCGATGAACATGGCCGCCGAGCGCAAGCAGTGCCCGGCCCATGACATCGTCTCGACGCTGGTGGCGGCCGAGGACGAGGGCAACCTCAACTCGGACGAGTTCGGCTTCTTCGTGCTGATGCTGGCGGTCGCGGGCAACGAGACCACCCGCAACGCCACCACCCACGGCATGCACGCCTTCCTCACCCACCCCGAGCAGTGGGAGCTCTACAAGCGCGAGCGCCCGTCGACCACCGCCGAGGAGATCGTCCGCTGGGGAACCCCGGTCAACTCCTTCCAGCGCACGGCCGCTCAGGACACGGAGCTGGGCGGCAAGCTGATCCGCAAGGGCGACCGCGTCGGCCTCTTCTACGCCTCCGCCAACCACGACCCCGAGGTCTTCGCCGACCCCGACGCCTTCGACATCACCCGTGATCCCAACCCCCACCTCGGCTTCGGTGGAGGCGGCCCGCACTACTGCCTGGGCAAGTCCCTGGCCGTCCTGGAAATCGACTTGATCTTCAACGCGATAGCCGACGCCATGCCGGGTCTCCGCCTGGCTGGAGACCCCCGCCGCCTGCGCTCCGCGTGGATCAACGGCGTCAAGGAACTCCAGGTCACCGCGGACTGACCCCTGAACTCGGGCCGACGGCTCCCGGCGCCGCCGGCCCGTCCCGAGGGAGGCAGGTGCACCCCTTTCCCTACGCCCCGGCCCCTGCCTCCCCCGCGATCACTCCCTCCCGGAAGCCACCACCGCCAGGACCCCCGACACCAGTGCCGCGATGAGCAGGGCGATCCACAGGTGGTGGTGGAGCACCAGCCAGGCGCCCAGTGCGGCGCCCGCGACCATGGCGATCACGGCGGCGATGCGGCGTACGGCCCGGCGCTCGGTGTTGCTGCCGAGCGGGGACTCGGCGACCAGGCCGGTGAGGGTCATGGTCAGGACCGTGGTCGTCAGGTCGGGCACGCCCAGCTTGCGTACGGTCGCGTTGCGCAGGCCCATCGCGAAGGCGGTGAGGGCGATGAGCGTGTACGCGGTGCCGCTGCGGTCCGGCATGACGAACGCGGCCGCGGCCGCCACGCCCACCAGCGCCGCCTCCACGGCGAGCGTGATCCGCGTGCGCGTTCGCTGCGATCCGCCGGACCACAGCGTGAGCCGCCCGCCCACCGTCGCGCCCGCCAGGAAGCAGCCCAGCGAGGTCACCGTGTGCGCCACCGAGAAGGCCGGCGCACCGGCCGCGGCGAAGCCGAGGACCACCACGTTGCCGGTCATGTTGGCGGTGAAGACGTGCCCGAGACCGAGAAAGCTCACCGCGTCGATCAGGCCGCTCACCACCGTCAGCACCAGCAGCACCGGGAGCAGACGCACTCCGCGCGCCTCCGGGTCGGGCGTCCGCGCGTCCGGTGCCTCCGTCGTCATGGGTCCTCCGGTCGGCCGGACGGGCAGGGTGCTGCCCGGCCAGTCCACCACGGGACCCACGCCCGCACATGCGCGCGCACCCCCGCCCGGTACAGGGCGAGGGTGCGGACGCGGATGCCGAATGAGGGGGTGGCTCAGTACCAGCTGTTGGCCTGCCAGAAGTTCCAGGCGTCGACCGGGCTGCCGTAGCGGGAGTTCATGTAGTCCAGGCCCCACTTGATCTGGGTGGCCGGGTTGGTCTTCCAGTCGGCGCCCGCGGAGGACATCTTCGAGCCGGGCAGGGCCTGGACCAGGCCGTACGCGCCGGAGGAGGCGTTGGTCGCGGAGACGTTCCAGCCGCTCTCATGCTCGACGATCTTGCTGAACGCGTTGTACTGCGCGGCGTCCGGAATCATCTTGTGCGCGATCGCCTGGGCGTCGGAAGGCGAGGCAGTGGTGGCGGCCTGGGCGGGAGCCGAGGTCAGCACCATGCCGGTCGTGGCGGCGGCCAGAGCGGCAGCGGTGAGAGCCTTCTTCGGGGAAGCGATGCGGCGGATGAAAGAGACGGACACGGAAAACCTCTTCGTCGGGGACAAGGAGCCGCCGTAGGCCGCCACCGTCACCGTGTGGTGCGCGGTCGGGCCGTACGTCGGCGCCGCGACCCCCGGGGGGTTCGTGGCGCCTTGCGACGTCGTCCAGAGAAGCAGGGCCGAATCGCGTCCGCAATGACCCCTTTTACTAGTTGTGGCCGCATCGGGGGGAATGGTCGCTTGTGTGGCGTGGGTCTCAATGTGCAGGTCGGATGGGGTGCGCTGTCGGGCAAATCGGACAAGTCATCCTACGGTCGAGCATCGTAGGTGACCTGCGTCATGTGGGGTGCTTCACCGCCCCGCCGACGGTCCGCGCACACGCCCTCACACAGGGGTCACCGGGCCGGCGGGTCGAATGTGACCGCGGTCTCGAAGGCGGCCCGGCGGGTGGCCCGGCGCAGTGCCCTCAGGAGTGCCGGGCCGAGCGTCAGGGTCAGTACGACCGTGCAGACCGCCCTGCCCAGGTCCCAGCCGAGGGATGTGGCCAGGCAGTACGCGACGAAACGGGCCAGGTTCGCGGGGACCGCGGCGTGCGGGTCGAAGGCGATGCCCGAGGCGAGGGCACCCATGAAGGGCCAGCCCGCGAGATTCATGGCCGTGCCGTAGGCGAAGGCGGCGAGGAAGCCGTAGAGGGAGAGCAGCGCGAGCTCGCCGCGGCCGCGCAGCCGGTCCGGCCCCGGGAGCAGCCCGGCGCCCATGGTGAACCACCCCATGGCGAGCATCTGGAACGGCATCCAGGGGCCCACCCCGCCCGTGAGCAGCGCCGACGCGAACATGGTGACCGAGCCCAGGACGAAGCCGAAGCCCGGGCCGAGGACCCGTCCGCTGAGCACCATCAGAAAGAACATGGGCTCGATCCCGGCGGTGCCCGCGCCGATCGGCCGCAGCGCCGCACCGGTCGCCGCCAGCACCCCCAGCATGGCGACGGCCTTCGCCCCGAGTCCCGACTCGGACAGCGTCGCGGCCACGACCGCGACGAGCAGGACCAGCAGACCGGCGAAGAGCCAGGGCGCGTCCTGGGCATGGGCGCTGAGCCGCGAGGTGGGCGGCGCGAGGAACGGCCACCCGAAGGCGACGACCCCGACCGCGCCGACCAGGGCGAGGGCGGTGGTGGAGCGGGGGCCGAGGCGGATCGGCCGGGCCTGCGGGGTCATGCCAGTGCCTCCCGCACCTGGGCGGCTGTGAGCCATTGCTGCGGCGCCAGGATCTTGGTGACCTGGGGCGCGAAGGACGGGGACGAGACCACGATGTCGGCCGTGGGGCCGTCGGCGATGACCTCCCCCTCGGCGAGCAGGACGACCCGGTGGGCGATCTCGGCCGCCAGCTCGACGTCGTGCGTGGCCAGCACGATCGCATGCCCCTCGGCGGCGAGCCCGCGCAACACGGTGACCAGGCGCGCCTTCGCCGCGTAGTCCAGACCGCGGGTCGGCTCGTCCAGCAGGAGCAGCGGAGGGCGGGCGGTGAGTACGACGGCCAGGGCGAGCGCGAGCCGCTGGCCCTCGGAGAGATCGCGCGGGTGCGTGTCGTCACCGATGCCGGGCAGCAGACCGGAGACCAGCGCACGGCACGTGCCCGGCTCGGCCTGCGCGTCCCGGTCGGCGGCCGCGCACTCGGCGGCGACCGTGTCCGCGTACAGCAGATCGCGGGGCTCCTGCGGCACCAGGCCGACGCGGCGGACCAGCTCGGGGGGAGCGGTGCGATGGGGGACGGCGCCACCCACCCGGACCGATCCGGCCGACGGTTCGACGAGCCCGACGAGCGCGCTCAGCAGTGTGGACTTCCCGGCGCCGTTGCGTCCCATGAGGGCGACCGTCTCGCCGGGAGCGACGCAGAGGTCCACCTGCCGCAGCGCGTCGACGCGACCGCGCCGGACGGCGAGCGAGCCGACCTCGGCGACCTGCGAGGACGCGACCTCGGGGGCGCGCCGGCGCAGGAACCGGCGGGGAGCGGGGACACGGGGCGCGGGCACGTTCGCGGCCGCCGCTGTCGCTGTTGCTGTCTTTGTCTCTGTCTCTGTCGTGTGCGGCGCCTCGCGCCCGACGAGCCGTTCCCGCAGCTCCCCGGCCCGGCGGCGCGCGTCCCGCACGGTCAGCGGCAGCGGGGACCAGCCCGCCAGCAGGCCCAGGTCCACCACCGGCGGATACACCGGGGAGACGGCCATCACCTCGGCCGGGCTGCCCAGGACCGGCGCGGCGCCCGGGGCGGGCAGCAGGGCCACCCGGTCGGCGTACTGGATCACCCGCTCCAGCCGGTGTTCGGCCATCAGGACGGTCGTACCGAGGTCATGGACGAGACGCTGGAGCACGGCCAGCACCTCCTCCGCGGCCGCCGGGTCGAGCGCCGAGGTCGGTTCGTCGAGGACCAGCACCCTGGGGTGCGGGGTGAGCACGGAGCCGATGGCGACGCGCTGGCGCTGGCCGCCGGAGAGGGTGGCGATGGGCCGGTCGCGCAGGTCGGCGAGGCCCAGCAGATCGAGGGTCTCCTCGACCCGGCGCCGCATCACCTCCGGCGCGAGGCCCAACGACTCCATCCCGTAGGCGAGTTCGTCCTCGACCGTGTCCGTCACGAAGTGCGCGAGCGGATCCTGGCCCACCGTGCCGACGACGTCGGCGAGTTCGCGCGGCTTGTGCGTACGGGTGTCCCGTCCGGCGACCGTGACACGGCCGCGCAGGGTGCCGCCGGTGAAGTGCGGGACGAGCCCGCTGACCGCGCCGAGCACGGTGGACTTCCCGACACCGGACGGACCGACGAGCAGCACGAGTTCACCCTCGGGGACCTCGAAGTCCAGGCCCTGGACGACGGGTTCGGCCGCCCCCTCGTACGTCACGGAGACATCCTCGAAGCGGATCACGACGGCTCCTTGGGGACGATGAAGGCGGAGAGCAGGGCGAGCAGCATGGCCGCCGCGGGCCACAGGGGAAGGGCGGGCGCGGTGAGCGGTACGACACCCGGGTGCAGGGCCTCGGGATCGCTCGCGGACGCCAGGGCGAGCAGCGCGGCGACCGCGGCACCGGAACCGGCGACCAGCCAGGCGCGCAGGTCCCAGGGGTCGGGGCGGTAGCGGGTGCGCAGGGTGCGGCGGCCACCGAGGCGCAGGCCCGCGAGGGCGGCGGCGACTCCGGCGAGCAGGACCGGCAGTCCGTATGTGCCGCCCTCGGCGGTCAGCAGTCCGTACGTTCCCGCGCAGACGCCCAGCAGACCGCCGAGGGTGAGCGCGGTGGTCGTACGGCGGACCGGGGCGGGGACGTCGGCACTGCGGCCGTAGCCGCGGGCGTCCATCGCGGCGGCCAGCGCGACCGAGCGCTCCAACGCGCCCTCCAGGACCGGGAGTCCGACCTGCAGCAGCCCGCGTATGCCACGGTCCGGGCGGCCGCGCAGCCGGCGGGCGGCACGCAGCCGCTGGACGTCGGCGACCAGGTTCGGGGCGAACGTGAGGGCGACGACCACGGCCACGCCCATCTCGTACAGCGCGCCGGGCAGGGACTTCAGCAGGCGGGCCGGGTTGGCGAGGGCGTTCGCCGCGCCGACGCAGATCAGCAGCGTGGCCAGTTTCAGGCCGTCGTACAGCGCGAAGACGAGCGCCTCCGCCGTGACCTCGCCGCCGAGCCGGATGCCCTGCGCCCAGTGGGGGAGCGGGACTTCGGGGAGCGTGACGAGGACGTGCGTGCCTGGGATGGGGGAGCCGAGGAGCAGGGCGAAGGCGAGACGGATGAGGAGGACGGCTGCGGCGAGTTTGGCGAAGGCGGTGTAGGAGCGGGACCACGGCGCTCGGCTTCGGCACGTTGCCACGACGTAGGCCGAGGCCGTGACGAGGAGCGCGAGGAGGAGGGGGTTGGTGGTGCGGGTGGCGGCGGTGCCGAGGGCGAGGGACCAGAGCCACCAGGCGCCGGGGTGCAGTGTGCCGCGGCGCTGGTGGCGGGGGGTGGGGACGCTCACCGGTGCCGGCGGGGTGCCGCCGCGGTCAAGCACGACGTCGTGCCTGCCACACCGCTGCCGCTCCCAGCAGTACGACCACACCCACCCCGGCCAGCAGTCCCACCGATGGGCCGTGCTGGTCCGGTGTCGTCGCCTTCCCGGTGGCAGTTGTCGGCTTCTTCTGCGCACTCACCTGCTCCCCGCACCCCTTCACCGGATACCCCGAGATCGCGCACAGCAGGGCGTTGGTGTCGTAGCGGAGGGGCTTGGCGACCGCTGCCAGGGCCTCTGCCGTTGTCGCGTCGCCGGAAACGCGGGCGCAGGCCGTGCGGCGGGCGGGCGGGGTCTCGCCGGACGGGGCGTCCGTGGGGGTACCGAAGTCGATGACGAGCGCCACCCGCTTCTTTCCCTTGGCGGCGGGCGTGCCGGCGCAGATCGTGTCGAAGTCCGCCGTGCCGCGCGGACGGGTGGCGTCGGCGGAGTCCTCGCTCACCGCGAAGCGGAAGCCCTGCACGTCCCCGTCGACGGGACGGGCCGTCGACGGGCCCTGGGTGGCGTACGTCCAGCGGTGGCCGTCGCGCTCCCAGAAGGACCAGTAGCGGTAGCCGACGGCCTCGGCCTGGGCCGCGGACGCCCACAGGACGAGCGCGGCCAGCAGCAGCGGCACGGCACGGCGGACGGCGGTCACGGCTGCTGCCGCTTCCTGCGGCCGCTGATCAGGAAGCCGACGCCGATGCCCGCGACCAGACCGGTGCCGACGATCCACCAGACGCCGTGGCCCGAGTCGGACTTGTCGGGCTTCGCGACCTGGAGTCCGGTGGGCTTCTTGACCTGCTGGGGGGCGGGCCCGGTCGCGTTGAGCGCCTGCACGAGGTCCGTACCGCCGAAGCCGAACGGGCTCCTGCCCATGGCGTGCGCGGCGAGGATCAGCTCGGCGTAGGCCGCCGGGCCGCTCTGCTTCGCCCAGGGGAGGGCGTTCTTCTCCAGCCAGGCGTACGGCTTCGTCGCCTGCTCGGTCCAGCCCTGCGCGGCGAGCGCGACGACCGTGTCGGCGGTGTTGCCGTAGTCGGGCTGGTCCTTGGCGCCGGGGAGCGCGGACGTCAGGTGGCCCTTGTCGTGCGTCGCGTCCGACAGGTACGCGGCGCCGTTGCGAGCCACCTCCTTCGGCGTCAGCTTCTTGTCGGAGTCGGCGCAGTTGTAGCCCTCCTCCGGCGCCTTGCCCCGGGTCGTCACGAACCCCTTCCCGAGCGCGCCCAGCACACCGGCCGCCGTCGCGTCCGCGTTGGCCGCCAGCTTGCCCTTCTTGTCCGGCTGGTAGGCGAGCGCGCCGCCGCCGTCCTCGTCGCAGGGTATGGACCACTTGGCCAGCAGGTCGTACGGGGTCTTCCCGGACGAGCGCAGCACGGCGGGGTCGTCGCCGACCGCCGTGAGCGCGCCGATGACGACGCCGGTGGAGTTCGTGTCGCTGGGCCCGGCCGGGGTGTAACCCCAGCCACCGTCCTTGTTCTGCTGGCCCTTCAGCCATTCCACCGCCTCGCGGGCCTGGCCGTAGTGATCGCCGACCGCCACCAGGGCCTGCGCGGCGGCGGCGGTGGCGTTGGTGTCGAACATCGCGCCGCCTCCCTCGCAGGGCTTCGAGGTGTCGGCGCGGAAGGCGGTGAAGGCGCCGTTGGAGCACTGCTGCTCCGCCAGCCAGTCCACGGCCTTTCCGGAGGGCGTCACGCCCACCGCCCGCTGGGCGATCATCGCCAGCGACTGGCGCCAGACGCCGTCGTACTTCGGGTCCGCGGTGCCGTACAGGCCTGACGGGAGGGCCGTCGACGGGGACGCGGATGCAGACGGGTCGGCGGCTGTGGCGGGCGTGGCCGTGCCGATCACGGCGACGGCTCCCAGCACCGCGGCACTGCGGCGTACGTTCATGGTCGGCGGGTGCCTCTCCCTGCGGGGAGTCGGGCAGCACGGGACACCCCGGGCGGCTCGGCTCCGTATACCTCGACGGTGCCGTGCGCGGGCGGACCCCGGCGCACGTGAGCCGGTCAACGTCCCGTGCGAGGCGGTCCGGCTCACCGCCCTTGCGGCGGTTCACGGTTGCGGGTCAGCGCCGGAATTGCACCGGCTTTCCCCCGTACGGGTGTGATGACGACGCGGTCACTCTACCGGCACGTAATCGGAGGGCTCAGGGGTGGTCGTGGGCAGGGGGCATTGCCTCCGGGCCCTGTGGCTAAGGT
Organism: Streptomyces sp. NPDC050625; assembly: GCF_040654755.1. Taxonomy (NCBI): domain Bacteria; kingdom Bacillati; phylum Actinomycetota; class Actinomycetes; order Kitasatosporales; family Streptomycetaceae; genus Streptomyces; species Streptomyces sp. NPDC050625. The sequence goes on along the minus strand of NZ_JBFAIQ010000014.1, from coordinate 161,072 downwards.
CACGCCATGACGACCACGGGGAGACTGCTGGGCTCCGGCCGCTCGGCCGACGTGTACGAGATCGACGAGGCGTGGGTGCTGCGTCGCGACCGGGAGGGCTGGGGGGACGCGGCCGCCGAGGGTGAGGTGATGACGTACGTACGGGACCACGGGTATCCCGTGCCCCGGGTGCGGCCCTCCGGCTCGCGCACCGACCTGGTGCTGGAGCGGCTGTCCGGGCCGACGATGCTGGAAGCCCTGCTGGCGGGCTCGATCGGGCCGGAGGAAGGGGGCGCGATGCTTGCCGGGCTGCTGCGCCGGCTGCACGCCGTGCCCGCCCGGGACTCCGCCGACCCCGACGCCCGTGTCCTGCACCTGGACCTCCACCCGGACAACGTGATCCTCACCCCGGACGGCCCCCGTGTCATCGACTGGACCAACGCGGAGGACGGCCGGCCGGGCCTCGACTGGGGCATGTCCGCGCTGATCCTGGCCCAGGTCGCCGTAGGCGCCGAGCCGATCGCCGACCCGGCCCGCGCGCTGCTCACGGCCCTGCTCGCCGACCCCTCCGCCCTCACGCAGCCCGGCCTCACCGAGGCCCGCGCCCGCCGCGCGGCCAACCCGACGATGAGCCGCCGCGAGGTCGAACTCCTGGGTGCTGCCGAGGACTTGATAAGAGCGCTGGTGTCCTAGCGGCGGGCCGTGCGCGCGGTGGGCCCGCCGAACGGCAGGTGCAGCACCCGGGCCTCCAGCAGCCACCGGTCGTGGACGCGACGGAAGATGTCCTCGTAGTCGCCGACCTGTACGGGCGGGCCGGACGGCACCATGCCGCCCTCGTACCCGTCGACGCGGTCGGCCGGGGGGAGCCGAAGTACTCGCGCAGTGCTTCCCGGCCCTTGACCAGCCGTCCGCCGTCCGGCCCGTCCGGCCCGTCCGGCCACTCCCAGGTGCCCTCCTCGGTGAACAGCTCGGCGACGGAACCGGGTTCACCGAGGTCGAGGCGGCGGACGAAGTCCAGGACGAGACGCTCGCAGGCGCGTCACACCGCCACGTACGTCACCGGCTCGCTCCCCGTCACCGCCTCCGCGCGGCCCTGCTTCACCAGGCGGCGGACATGGGCCTCGGCCTCCGAGACCGCGATGGTGCGTGAGCCGTAGGGAATCTGGTCCCAGGGGCGGTTCCACTCCATCCGCTCGGCCAGCTGCCAGGGCGTGAGGGGCACGACGAGCAGGGCCAGGAGCCCGGCCAGTCGCTCCTCGTGATGCGCCAGCAGGTCCCGCACGCGGGCGGGCGCGTCCGTGAACGCGTGCTGGTGGGCGGGGAGCACCTCGGCGGGGGTCAGACGGCCGACCCGTTCCAAGGAGTCGAGGTAGTCGCCGAGGGGGTCGGTGACGGTCGTGTCGTCCGGGTCCTCGTACAGGCCGATGTGCGGGGTGATCCCCGGGAGCAGATGGTCGCCCGAGAAGAGACGTCCGTGGCCGGGGAGCCGGGACGGGTGTTCTTCCTCCAGGTGCAGGCAGACATGGCCCGGGGTGTGGCCCGGCGTCCAGATCGCGCGCAGCCGGCGGCCGGGCAGGGGGAGGAGTTCACCGGGGACGATCTCCCGGTCGGGCAGCGCGGGGGAGAGGCCGGGGAGGGTGCGGCGCCGGGCGTTGCGCAGCGGGGCCACGTGTTCCTCCGGGGCGCCGGCGGCCACGAGTTTGGCCGCCATGTACGTGAACCAGCGCTCCGGGCGGGTCTCGCGGGTCCGGCGCACGATCGCCGTGTCGGCCGCGTGCATGGCGATCCAGGCGCCCGAGGCCTCCCGCACCTTGCCCGACAGACCGTGGTGGTCGGGGTGGTGGTGGGTGATCACCACGCCGTGCAGCTCGGCGACGGACGTACCGCAGGCCGTCAGGCCCTCGGCGAGGGCGTCCCAGGAGGCCGGGTCGTCCCAGCCGGTGTCGATGAGGACCGGGCCGCGGTCGGTGTCGACGACGTACACGAGGGTGTGGCCGAGGGGGTTGTCCGGGATCGGGACCTGGAGGGAACGGACGCCTCCACCGTGGTCGTGCACCTGCGCCATGGGCTCCCCAATCACCGCGTTTCAGCCACTATAACTAGAACAGGTTTTCATGGGAGCCCGAGTCTACCAACCGTCCCTCGTCGCATCCGTGGACTCCCCCGGGCGTAGCTGGTATCAGTTCCCTATCTGATGGATCGTCAGACGCGCACAGCCCCCGGGGAGGCAGTCGGCCATGACCGAGCTCGTGGAACACGGACAGCTGTTCATCGGCGGGGAGTTGACCGACCCCCTGGGCAAGGACGTCATCGAGGTGATCTCCCCGCACACGGAGAAGGTCATCGGCCGCGTGCCGCACGCCTCGCGCGAGGACGTGGACCGGGCGGTCGCCGCCGCGCGCACCGCCTTCGACCAGGGCCCCTGGCCGCGCATGAGCCTGGACGAGCGGATCGAGGTCGTCACCCGGATCAAGGACGCGATCGCCGTCCGGCACGAGGAGATCGCCAGGGTGATCTCCTCCGAGAATGGCTCGCCGTACTCCTGGAGCGTCCTCGCTCAGGCGCTCGGCGCGATGATGGTGTGGGACGCGGCGATCACGGTCGCGCGCAACTTCACGTACGAGGAGACGCGTGACGGCGTCCTCGGCAGGATCCTGGTGCGGCGCGAGCCGGTCGGCGTGGTCGCGGCCGTGGTCCCGTGGAACGTCCCGCAGTTCGTCGCCGCCGCCAAGCTCGCGCCCGCCCTGCTCACCGGCTGCACGGTGGTGCTCAAGCCGTCGCCCGAGTCACCGCTGGACGCCTACCTCCTCGGTGAGATCGCCGAGGAGGCCGGGCTGCCGGAGGGCGTGCTGTCGATCCTCCCCGCCGACCGCGAGGTCAGCGAACACCTCGTCGGGCACCCCGGGATCGACAAGGTGTCCTTCACCGGCTCGGTCGCGGCCGGCAAGCGTGTGATGGAGGTGGCCTCCCGCAATCTCACGCGCGTGACGCTGGAGCTCGGCGGCAAGTCGGCGGCGGTGGTCCTGCCCGACGCGGACATCGAGACGTCGGTGCCCGGGATCGTCTCGGCCGCCTGGATGAACAACGGCCAGGCCTGTGTCGCCCAGACCCGCATCCTCCTGCCGCGCTCCCGCTACGACGAGTTCGCGGACGCCCTCGCCGCCGCCGCGAGCGCGCTCAAGGTCGGCGACCCGCTGGACCCGGCGACCCAGGTCGGCCCGCTTGTCGCCCGCCGCCAGCAGCAGCGCAACCTCGACTACATCCGCATCGGCCAGGAGGAGGGCGCCAAGATCCTCACCGGCGGCGGGCGCCCGCCGGGGCTGGAACGCGGCTGGTACGTGGAGCCGACGCTCTTCGGCGACGTCGACAACTCCATGCGGATCGCCCGCGAGGAGATCTTCGGCCCGGTGATCTGCCTCCTGCCGTACGGAGACGAGCCGGAGGCGGTGAAGATCGCCAACGACTCCGACTACGGGCTGTCCGGCAGCGTGTGGACGGCCGACGTCGCGCACGGCATCGATGTCGCACGGCAGGTCCGTACGGGCACGTACTCGGTGAACACCTTCAGCCTCGACATGCTCGGCCCCTTCGGCGGCTACAAGAACTCCGGTCTGGGGCGGGAGTTCGGGCCCGAGGGGTACGGCGAGTTCCTTGAGCACAAGATGATCCACCTCCCGGCCGGCTGGGAGGGCTAGGGCATGGGAGACCGCTGGCACGTCGAGGTCGACCGCTCCGTCTGCATCGGCTCCGCCCAGTGCGTCCACCACGCGCCCGACGGTTTCCGCCTCGACACCGGCCGACAGTCCCGGCCGGTGGAGCCGGACGCCGACGCGAACGAGCGGGTGCTGGCGGCGGCGGAGGGCTGTCCGGTGGAGGCCATCGTGATCACGATGCTCGGGAGCGGGGAGCCGGTGTTCCCGCCGGAGGACTGAAAAATTCCTATTTGGGCGGTTCTATCAGACGGTATCCGTTCTATACTGGTATTTGGCCTACGGGGCGAGTGAGGGAGTTCGACCGGAGTAGCCGACTCTGGCGTGACGCGTAAAGCATCCGCTGGTGCCGACGTCGACGGTCGGGCTGAGAGGCTCGAAGGTAGTAGTCGGACCTGAGAGCGACCCCCATTACCTGATCCGGGCAATGCCGGCGAAGGGAACCCGTCTCGTAGGTCCTTTTCGTGCCCGCTGGGCTGTGAGCGTGGACGGCCGCGGCCTCAGCCGCGGGTCGACTCCCCGCCTGCCGGACCCGTCAGGTCGATCAGGCGGCACACCGTTTCGATGTCGATCTTCACCTGGGCGATGGAGGCGCGGCCCGACAGCCAGGTGATCAGGGCCGAGTGCCAGGTGTGCTCGATGACGCGGACCGCGGACAGCTGCTCGGGGGTGGGGTTCTCCAGGCCCATCGCGTCCAGGATGATCGCCGTCGTCTGCCGGGAGACCTGGTCGACCTCGGGGGACACGCTGCGGTCCGCGAAGGTCAGCGCCCGGACCATGGCGTCGGCCAGGTGCGGCTCGCGCTGGAGGGCGCGGAAGGCCCGCATCAGCGTCTCCGCCACCCGCTCCGCCGCCGTCTCGCCCCCCGGGGGCTTCTTCCTCAGGGTGCCGTGCATGTGCTCCAGCTGGTCCTGCATGGTGGCGACCAGTAGATGCACTTTGGACGGGAAGTAGCGGTAGAGCGTGCCCAGTGCGACCTGTGAGGACTCCGCGACCTCCCGCATCTGCACCGCGTCGAAGCCGCCCCGGCTGGCCAGCTGCGCGCTCGCATGAAGGATCCGCCGCCGACGGGCCTCCTGCCGCTCGGTGAGGGGCGGCGTGGCCGGGCGAACGGTACTGGCTTCCACCTTGGCTTGCGCAGGCATGGGTCCCGCTCCGTGACAGTCGGTGAGGGCATCGGTGAGGGCTGTTGATCAGACAGCATGGCAGGGGTCCCGCCGTGGCGCGAATCACCTGATCCACTGCTCACAGTGCCGCTACCTGCCGGTAGATTCAGAGCCTCCTGAACGATCAAGTCTGAAACTTGTTCTAGATTAGCGTCCCGACGTAGTCTCGCGGAAAACGCAGGGAGAAGGGGGCCCAGAGTGACCGCTGAGGCCAGGGAGGCGGGTCCCCGACAGGACCTCGCCGCCGACGGCGAGCGACCGCTCGACATCGCGCTTCTCACCTATAAAGGGAACCCGTTCTGCGGGGGGCAGGGCGTCTATGTACGACACCTGTCGCGCGAGCTGGCCCGTCTCGGCCACCGGGTCGAGGTCATCGGCTCCCAGCCGTACCCCGTGCTCGACGAGGACGAGGCCCACGACGGCCGGCTGAGCCTGACCGAGCTGCCCAGCCTCGACCTCTACCGCCAGCCCGACCCCTTCCGCACCCCGGCACGCGACGAGTACCGCGACTGGGTCGACGCGCTTGAGGTCGCGACCATGTGGACCGGCGGCTTCCCCGAGCCGCTGACGTTCTCCCTGCGCGCCCGCCGCCATCTGCGCGCCCTGCGCGGCCGGTTCGACGTCGTGCACGACAACCAGACCCTCGGCTACGGCCTGTTGGGCGACATCGGCGCGCCCCTGGTCACCACCATCCACCATCCCATCACCGTCGACCGGCAGTTGGAGCTGGACGCCGCCGAGGGATGGCAGCGCCGCTACTCCGTGCGCCGCTGGTACGCCTTCACCCGCATGCAGAAGCGCGTCGCCCGCCGGCTGCCGTCGGTCCTCACCGTCTCCGGCACCTCCCGCCAGGAGATCGTCGACCACCTCGGAGTGCGCGAGGACCGCATCCACGTGGTCCACATCGGCGCCGACACCGACCTCTTCTCGCCGAATCCGGCGGTGCCCCAGGTGTCCGGCCGGATCGTGACCACCTCCAGCGCCGATGTGCCGCTCAAGGGCCTGATCTTCCTGATCGAGGCGCTCGCGAAGGTACGCACCGAGCATCCCGGCGCACATCTCGTCGTCGTCGGCAAGCGCGCCGAGGACGGGCCGGTCGCCCAGGCCATCGAGCGGTACGGACTGGAGGGCTCCGTCGACTTCGTGAAGGGCATCTCGGACGCCGAACTGGTCGACCTGGTCCGCTCGGCCGAGGTGGCCTGCGTGCCGTCCCTGTACGAGGGCTTCTCGCTGCCGGCCGCAGAGGCCATGGCCACCGGCACCCCGCTGGTCGCCACCACCGGCGGCGCGATCCCCGAGGTCGCCGGCCGCGACGGGGAGACCTGCCTCGCGGTGCCGCCGGGCGACGCGGGGGCCCTGGCCGCCGCACTGAGCAGACTGCTGGGTGACCCGGCGCTGCGGGCACGGCTCGGCGCGGCGGGCCGTGAGCGCGTGCTGGAGAGGTTCACCTGGGCCCGGGCCGCCGAAGGCACGGTGACCCGGTACCGCGAGGCCATCGCCCGGTCGGAGAGCCCAACGAGCCGCACGAGCCCCACCAGCACGCCGGTGCGCCCGCAGGCCGCCGCAGCAGCCGTCATCGAAGAACCACTCACCGCCGACCGCGAAAGCAGGGCCTCGTGCTGACCGTCGACTTCTCCCGGTTCCCGCTCGCCCCGGGCGACCGCGTCCTGGACCTCGGCTGCGGGGCCGGCCGGCACGCCTTCGAGTGCTACCGGCGCGGCGCCCAGGTCGTGGCCCTCGACCAGAACGCCGAGGAGATCCGCGAGGTCGCCAAGTGGTTCGCGGCGATGAAGGAGGCAGGCGAGGCCCCGGCCGGCGCGACCGCCACCGCCATGGAGGGCGACGCCCTCGCGCTGCCCTTCCCGGACGAGTCCTTCGACGTCGTCATCATCTCCGAGGTGATGGAGCACATCCCCGACGACAAGGGCGTCCTGGCCGAGATGGTCCGCGTGCTCAGGCCGGGCGGCCGCATCGCCATCACCGTGCCGCGCCACGGCCCCGAGAAGGTCTGCTGGGCGCTGTCCGACGCCTACCACGAGGTCGAGGGCGGCCACATCCGCATCTACAAGGCGGACGAACTCCTGGCGAAGGTCCGCGAGGCCGGCCTGCGCCCGTACGGCACCCATCACGCCCACGCCCTGCACTCCCCCTACTGGTGGCTGAAGTGCGCGTTCGGCGTCGACAACGACAAGGCGCTGCCGGTGCGGGCGTACCACAAGCTGCTGGTCTGGGACATCATGAAGAAGCCGCTGGCCACCCGGGTCGCCGAGCAGGCGCTGAACCCGCTGATCGGCAAGAGCTTCGTGCTCTACGCGACGAAGCCGCACCTGCCGGCGCTTCCGGAGACTTCCGAGACCGCCGAGGCTTCCGAGGCGGCCGCCAAGTGACGACCCCCCGGACAGAACACCTGGTCCTGCCCGGGGTCCTCACCGCCGAGCAGGCTGCCGAGACCGTGCGCGGCATCCTCGCCGTGCAGCGCGAGGACGGTGCGATCCCGTGGTTCCGCGGGCACCATCTGGACCCGTGGGACCACACCGAGGCGGCCATGGCGCTGGACGCGGCGGGCGAGCACGAGGCCGCGGAACGGGCCTACACCTGGCTGGCCACGCACCAGAACGAGGACGGCTCCTGGTTCGCGGCGTACGCGGACGGGGCCCACGACGACGTCACGGACCGCGCCCGCGAGTCGAACTTCGTGGCGTACATAGCCGTAGGCGTCTGGCACCACTACCTCTCCACCGGCGACGACGTGTTCCTCGACCGCATGTGGCCCTCGGTCTACGCGGCGATGGAATGGGTCCTGCGCCTGCAACAGCCCGGCGGCCAGATCGGCTGGCGGCGCGAGGACGACGGCACGGCCACGGCGGATGCGCTGCTGACCGGCAGCTCCTCCATCCACCACGCCCTGCGCTGTGCGCTCGCCATCGCCGAGCAGCGTGAAGAGCCGCAGCCGGACTGGGAGTTGGCGCTGGGTGCGCTCCGGCACGCGATCCGCCGCCACCCGGAGCGGTTCCTGGACAAGGACCGCTACTCGATGGACTGGTACTACCCGGTCCTGGGCGGCGCGCTGACCGGCGAGGAGGCCAAGTCCCGCATGGAGGAGGGCTGGGACCGCTTCGTGGTGCCCGGCCTCGGCGTGCGCTGCGTGATCCCCAACCCCTGGGTCACCGGCGGCGAGTCCTCCGAACTCGCCCTGGCCCTGTGGGCCATGGGCGAGTCCGACCGCGCCCTGGAGATCCTCCAGTCCATCCAGCACCTCCGCGACCCCGACAGCGGCCTCTACTGGACGGGCTACGTCTTCGACGACAAGGCCATCTGGCCCCAGGAACTCACCACTTGGACGGCAGGCTCCCTCCTCCTGGCAGTAGCGGCCCTGGGCGGCCACGAGGCCACGTGCACAGTATTCGGCGGAGACCACCTACCGACCGGCCTGGACCCGGACTGCTGCACATAGCCCAGCTGCCGCGCCCCAAAGGGGCGCGGGGAACTGCGCGACCGACCCTCGACGGCCGGCACGCGCCGATGGCCGGTCGGGCCCGAGCTGGTGGGCGTCTTCAGGGGCGTGGGGAACGGCGCGATCGGCCTTCGACCGGCCGGCACGCGCCGATGGTCGGTCGGGCCCGAGCTGGTGGGCGTCTTCAGGGGCGCGGGGAACGGCGCGACCGGCCCCCGAACGGCCCGCACTCGCCAACCGGCGGTGCGGGCCGAGCCCGGGGGCGGCTGCGGCTTGAAGCGGAGCGTTCAGTGGCGGTGGATCCGGGCGGCGATCGCATGGCCCACGAAGAGGTACACCACCGCGGCGAGGCCGTAACCGGCGACCACACGTGCCCACGCCTCGTCGAACGTGAACAGGTCGTGCGACCAGCCCGCCAGCCATCCGGCCGAGTCATGAACGAACTGGACGAGACTGTTGGCCCGATTTGCGTCCAGCAGATACATCAGGATCCACAGACCGAGAATGAAGGCCATGACGTCGGCGACGATCGCGATGACCGTTCCCGCCTGGTTGGCGCCGTTGCGGTATTGAGGGGACATGCCCTTCGGGTTGCCGCTCATTCCCAGGTGAAACAGGAAAGGTGAATCCTGTACGGGATTCCCCCAAGTGGCGCAACCGGCCGCCCTGAGCGAGCCTGCCGGGAGAGACATCCACTCGGGGAGAACACCCCCGGAGGACACCGTGGCTGTACCGATACGGCGCCTCTGCGTGGCGCTCACGCTGTGCTGCGCACTGGTCGCCGGCGCCACCGCCTGCGGAAAGGGCGAAACCTTCACCCGGAACGACGCGGCCGTGGTCGCCGCCGACACCCCCAGCCCCACCACCTCCGCGGAGCGGCAGAAGTTCGCCAAGGCACGCTTCGTGGCGAACGCGGGACTCGCCGCGGGGGCGACGTACCAGTGGATCGTGAAGCCCTGGAAGGAGGGCAAGTTCAAGAAGGGCGCGAAGGGACGCAAGTTCACCCTGGTCAAGGCCGGGCTCGCCGGTGCCTTCGCCTACAACCGCCTCAAGGCCGCCGTGCGGAACGCCGAGGGCGATCCACAGCTGTCGAAGGCCCTCGCACCGCTCACCGCCGGTATCGAGTCCCTCAAGACCCTGCCGTCCAAGTTGCGCAAGGGCGACTCCCCCGACGTGGTGGCCGACTCCTTCGACGACATCATCAACAAGGTGAAGGACGCAGGTAAGAGCGCGGGCGCCGAGGTGAAGAACCAGGTCCCGTCGGCCTCCCAGCTGCGCGGCGGCTCCTAGGAGTTGAGCTCCGCCAGCACCCGCAACGTGTGAGGGTCCGGGGACAGGGCCAGCAGGTCCGTCACCGGGCCCTTGCGCCACGACTCCAGCCGCTCGGCGATGCGTTCACGCGGCCCGACCAGTGAGATCTCGTCGGCGAAGGCGTCCGGGACGGCCAGCACCGCCTCCTCGCGCCGGCCCGCCAGGAACAGCTCCTGGATGCGCCGGGCCTCCTCCTCGTACCCCATGCGCGCCATCAGGTCGGCGTGGAAGTTGCGGGAGGCGTGTCCCATCCCGCCGATGTAGAAGCCGAGCATGGCCTTGACGGGCAGCAGGCCCTCGCCGATGTCGTCGCAGACCTTCACGCGCGCCATGGGCGCCACCAAGAAGCCCTCCGGAAGGCCGGTCACGGCGGGCCCGTACACCTCGGGACGGTTCGGCGACCAGTACAGCGGCAGCCAGCCGTCCGCGATCCGGGTCGTCTGGGCGACGTTCTTGGGTCCCTCGGCGCCGAGCAGGACCGGCAGATCGGGGCGCAGGGGGTGGGTGATCGGCTTCAGGGGTTTGCCGAGGCCGGTGGCGTCCGGGCCCCGGTACGGGTGCGAGTGGAAGCGCCCGGCCAGCTCCACCGGCGCCTCGCGGCGCAGCACCTGCCGTACGACGTCGACGTACTCCCGGGTCGCGGTCAGCGGCGAGGCCGGGAACGGCCGCCCGTACCACCCCTCCACGACCTGCGGCCCGGACAGCCCGAGCCCGAGCATCATGCGCCCGCCGGACAGATGGTCCAGGGTCAGCGCGTGCATGGCGGTGGTGGTCGGCGAGCGGGCGGCCATCTGGGCAACCGCCGTACCCAGCCCGATCCTTGAGGTTTGCGCCGCGATCCAGGTGAGCGGGGTGAACGCGTCCGAGCCCCAGGACTCGGCCGTCCACACGGAGTCGTAACCGAGCCGCTCCGCCTCCTGCGCCAGCGACAGATGGTCCACGGAGGGGCCCCGGCCCCAGTAGCCGAGTGCGAGACCGAGCCGCATACCTGCCTCCTGACGATCCGTCAGCTGTCGGAGGGCGACTGTACGACAACGGCCCCCCGCCCGGAAGGGCGAGGGGCCGTGTGCGACGGTGTGCGGTGCGCGCTCAGCCGCGCTGGATCCCCGAGGTGTCCTGCAGGACGCCGCGGCGGCCGTCCTGGGTCTGGGCGACCAGCTGGGCGCCGCGCTGCTCGACGGCCAGGTACCAGGTGCCCGGCGCCAGTTCGGCGATCGGGGCCGGCGAGCCGTCCTCCGCGAACAGCGGCCGAGCCGCCGGCACGGCGAACCAGAACGGCGAGAAGCCCCCGCTGGACGGCTGCTGCGGGGCCGGAGCCGGCGGCTGCTGCCCGAACGGCTGCCCCTGCTGCGGCTGACCACCGTACGGCGCCTGCGGCTGGGGGGCCTGGGCGCCGGGGTAGCCGTAACCACCCTGCGGCTGGGCGCCGTAGGGCTGCGGGGCCTGCGGCTTGGGCGCCGGCATCAGGGCGGCCTGGAGGGCGGGGACGAGGGGGGTGGCGACGGCGGCGCCGGCCATGACCAGGGTCGCGATCAGGGCGAGAATGAGACCGGTGCCCGCGCTCGGACCGTCGGAGGACGAGCCGCCGAAGTTGTTCCCGCCGCCCGCCGGGTCGATGACGTTGCCGAGTGCGCTCCACGCGGCGAAGACGGTGAAGGCGACGCCGAACTGGCCGAGGTCCAGGCCGACGACCTTCCGGGGCTCCGGCATGGCCCGGGCGACGACCACCAGCGCCGCGCCGATGATTCCCGCCAGCACGACGCTGAGCAGGACCGGTCCGCTCGCCCAGAGGCTCGGGAGGTCGAGGCCGGACGGTGCCCCGTTGTACGAGTAGTTGTCGAGGAACGACGCGATGAACAGCAACACCGCTGCTCCGATCACCACGCCGTCGCCTCGAGTGAGGGAGCGGATATTCACTTCAGGTCCTTCGTAGGTCGTCTCGTCGTCGGTAGAGGCGTCGCTGTCACTCTGTCGCCGTCAGGTCCCGGTGTGAAGCGCGGGGGTGGCCCCTGATCGTACTGATGACACTATCGTCAGTCCGGTCGGGGTGTCCGCAGGGATCTGCCCGCTGACTCCTTACCCGCGCAGGAAACTCACGATTCCCTCAGAGATCCCTTGCGCCGCCTTCTGCCGCCACGCACCGCTGGTCAGCAGTGCCGCGTCCTTGCTATCGCGCATGTTCCCGCACTCGATGAACACCTTGGGAACCGTTGACAGATTGAGACCGCCCAGGTCCTGACGTGTGACGAGACCGGTACCGTCGCCGACGTAGTTGGAGGGGGCACTGCCCGTTACGCGCACGAACTTGCCCGCGATCCGCTCGCCGAGGTCGCGCGAGGAGGCGACGATCGGACGGGTGTCCGCCGCACCCGCGTGCACGGACGCCGGCAGGATGACGTGGAAGCCCCGGTTGCCCTCGGCGGAGCCGTCGGCGTGGATGGAAATGGCCGCGTCCGCATGCGCGTTGTTGCCGATCTGGGCCCGCTCGTCCACGCACGGCCCCCAGGCCGGCTGGTCCCCGTCGTGGGTGAACTTCACCGTCGCGCCCTGCTCCTCCAGGATCGCGCGCAGCCGGTGGGAGACGTCCAGGGTGAACTGTGCCTCGGTGTAGCCCGCGTTGGTGGACGTCCCGGTGGTGTCGCACTCCTTCCAGTTCGTCCCGATGTCCACCTTGCGGTTGATCTCGGTCGCGTGCCGGAAGTTGCCGGGGTTGTGCCCCGGGTCGATGACGATGACCTTGCCCTTGAGGGGCCCGGAGCCGGCCGGGGCGGCGGGCTTCGAGCCCGCGCGCGTCGGGCTGGGCTTCTTGGCGTCGTCGCTGGGGGAGGCCGAGGACGACCGGGCCGAGGGCGTGGGGGACGCGGAGGCGGAGGCGCCGCCCGCGTTGTCCGAGCCGCCCGAGTCACCCGGGTCGCCCACCGCCTCGTACACGAGCCAGCCGAGCAGGGCACCGGGCACCAGCGCGGCGAGCGCTACGGTCAGGGGCGCTCGCCGGGGGCGGCGCGGCTGGGGCGGATCGAAGTCCGGGCCTACGTAGGACACGTCTGCCACCCTAGCGGCCGTCCGGCGAACCGCGCGGTGACGTGCCGCGGCCCTACTCCCCGAAGGATGCAGAGCGTCACACGCCGGGGCCGGTCCGCCGCAGCACACGCAGTGAGCCCGACGCCGACACCTCCGTGAACGCGCCCGACTCAAGGGCCCGCAGATACACGCGGTACGGGGCCTGGCCGGTGAACTCGTCCTCCGGGTGCGGGAACACGTCGTGGATGACGAGGAGGCCGCCCTCGGCCACATGGGGGGCCCAGCCCTCGTAGTCGGCGGTCGCGTGCTCGTCGGTGTGGCCGCCGTCGATGAAGACCAGGCCGAGCGGCGAGTTCCAGAACGCGGCGATCTGCGGCGAGCGGCCGACCAGGGCGACCACGTGGTCCTCCAGGCCCGCCCGGTGCAGTGTCCGGCGGAACGTGGGCAGCGTGTCCATCAGACCGATCTCGGGGTCGACCGTCTCCGGGTCGTGGTACTCCCAGCCCGGCTGCTGCTCCTCGCTGCCCCGGTGGTGGTCGACGGTCAGCGCGGTGACCCCGGCCTGCCGGGCCGCGTCCGCGAACAGGATCGTCGAGCGTCCGCAGTACGTCCCGACCTCCAGCAGCGGCAGCCCCAGTCCGCCCGCCGCTACGGCGGCCGCGTACAGCGCGAGCCCCTCGTCCACGGGCATGAACCCCTTCGCCGCCTCGAACGCGGCCAGGATCTCGGGCTTGGGTGCGGCGACTGGCATGGGGGGCCTTTCGGTCATACGGCTGTCCGGGCGCCCATGCTGCCGCACCTCCGGCCACCCAGGTGACAGGGGGTACGGCAGAAGGGGCGCGGGGAACCGCGCGACAAGCCACGATGGCGGATGGGCCGCCGGACGACCGAACCTCCCCGCGCTCTACGCGCTCTATGCGCTGACGATCTCCCCCGGCAACGAAAGATCCAGATCGACAGCCCGCTCCTCACCGGAGTGGGTCGCGGACGAGGCAAGCGGGCCGTGACCAAAGGCCCGTGCGGCCAGCACATACGCACCTTCGGCCGGAACCGTGAGGGCGTAGCTGCCGTCCTCGCCGGAGAGCGTGGCGCCCGCCTGACGGCCGCGGCGGTCGATCAGGGTGACCTTCGCGCGGGCGACCGGGGTGCCCTCGGCGTCCAGAACGCGCCCGCGGAAGCCGCGCAGCACCTCCTCGGCCCGCTCCAGCGCAGCGTCCTCCTCGCTGCTCGCGCGCAGCTGCGTGTGCTGGGCGGGGCGGCTCGGCTTCGGCAGGAACACGGCCAGCAGCAGACCGACCGCCACCGCGGCCGTCGCGATCAGGAAGGAGACACGGAAGCCGTGCATCGTCGGGATCTCCACGCCGCCCACGGTGTTCGCCGTGTTGGCCAGCACCATGCCGATGACGGCGCTGGAGACGGACGTACCGATGGACCGCATCAGCGTGTTGAGGCCGTTGGCTGCGCCCGTCTCCGAGGCCGGGACCGCGCCGACGATCAGCGCGGGGAGGGAGGAGTAGGCGAGGCCTATGCCCGCGCCGAGGATCACCGCGATGACCAGGCTCTGCCAGGCGGCGCTCATCAGGCCGAGGCCGGCGCCGTAGCCGATGGCGATGATCAGCATGCCGAGGATCAGCGTGGTCTTGGGACCGTACTTCGCGGACAGCCGTGCGTAGACGGGCGCCGTGAACATCATCGTCAGTCCGAGCGGCGCGACGAGCAGACCCGCGACGACCATCGACTGGCCGAGGCCGTAGCCGGTGGCGGTGGGCAGCTGGAGCAGCTGGGGCAGGACGAGCGAGACGACGTAGAAGCTGACGCCGACCATGATCGAGGCGAGGTTGGTGAGCAGCACCTCGCGGCGCGCGGTGGTGCGCAGGTCGACCAGCGGGGCCTTGGTGCGCAGTTCTAGGACGCCCCACAGGACCAGGACGAACACGGACGCGGCGAACAGGCCGAGCGTGGTGCCGGAGGACCAGCCCCAGTCGCTGCCCTTGGTGATCGGCAGGAGCAGCAGGACCAGCCCTGTGGACAGGCCCAGCGCGCCCAGCAGGTCGAAGGAGCCCTCGGCGCGCATCGGGGACTCGGGCACGACGAGCAGGGTGAGGACGATGGAGAGCACGCCGAGTCCGGCGGCGCCGTAGAACAGGGCGTGCCAGTCGGCGTGCTGCGCGACCAGGGCCGCGGCGGGCAGCGCGAGGCCGCCGCCGACGCCGATCGAGGAGCTCATCAGGGCCATCGCCGAGCCGAGCCGCTCGCGCGGCAGCATGTCGCGCATCAGGCCGATGCCGAGCGGGATCGCGCCCATCGCGAAGCCCTGGAGCGTACGGCCCACGATCATCGTGAGCAGCTCGTTGGTGAGCGCGCTGATCAGTGCGCCGACCACCATCACGGCGAGGCTGAGCACGAGCATGCGCCGCTTGCCGTACAGGTCGCCGAGGCGGCCCATGATCGGGGTGGCGACGGCGCCGGACAGCAGCGTCGAGGTCAGTACCCAGGTGGCGTTGCTCGGCGCGGTGCCCAGCAGTTGCGGCAGGTCCTTGATGACCGGGACGAGCAGGGTCTGCATCACCGCGACCGCGATGCCCGCGAAGGCGAGCACCGGGACCAGGGCCCCGCTGGCCCTGCGGGTGGGCTGGTCGGTCGTCGTGTGCGTCATTGAGTGAGGCCTCCCGTGCGATAAGTGCCGGGTAAACCTCGTATGCACGGGCAACTATTCCGTTGCTTCGGGCTGCTAATGAATTCTTGACCTTCTCGTGGGGATCTGATCCCTCGTCAGGTCTGGTGGCAGGGTGAAACACGTTCTAGTCTTGCGCGCCATGAAGGCCTATGTCGCCGGTGTCGGAATGACCAGGTTCGAGAAGCCCGAGACACGTGAATGGCAGTACTGGGACATGGTCGGGGAGGCGGGAGGCGCGGCGCTCGCGGACGCCGGGATCTCGTACACGGATGTGGAACAGGTTCCAGTCGGCTACTGCTTCCAGCCCTCGACCGCCGGCCAGCGCGCCGCCTATGAACTCGGCCTGACCGGAGTCCCCGTCTACAACGTCAACAACAACTGCGCGACCGGCTCGACCGCCCTGATGCTGGCCCGGCAGCTCGTCGAGGGCGGGGCCGCCGACTGCGTCCTCGCCCTGGGCTTCGAGAAGATGAAGAAGGGCGCGCTGGGCGGAGGCGCGGACGGAGGGGACTTCTCCACGTCTCCCGTCGCCCGTCACTACGGCGTCATGGCCGCCCGGCACGGATTCGAGATGACCCCGCCCACCGCGCAGATCTTCGGCGACGCGGCCCGCGAGCACATGGAGCGGTACGGCACGACCGAGGCGCAGCTGGCCGCCGTGGCCGCCAAGAACCACCGGCACTCCGCGCACAACCCGTACGCCCAGTTCCGGGACGTGTACGAGGTGGACGACATCCTCGCCGCGCGCACCGTCCACCGCCCGCTCACCAAGCTCCAGTGCTCACCGACCTCGGACGGCGCCGCGGCGGCCGTGGTGGTGTCGGAACGGTTCGCCGAGCGGCGCGGGCTCACGGGCCTCGTCGAGATCGTCGCGCAGGCGATGACGACCGACACCGAGGAGTCCTTCGCGTCGGGCTCCTGCATCGACGTCGTCGGCCTGCCCATGTCCCGGGAGGCGGCACGCCAGGTGTACGACCGCTCCGGCCTCGGCATCGAGGACGTGGACGTCGTCGAGCTCCACGACTGCTTCTCCGTCAACGAACTGCTGACGTACGAGGCGCTCGGCATGTGTGAGCCCGGCGAGTCGGGGCAGCTCGTCGAGTCGGGTGCGACCACGTACGGCGGGCGGTGGGTGGTGAACCCGTCGGGTGGGCTCATCTCCAAGGGCCATCCACTGGGCGCCACGGGCCTCGCGCAGGTCGCCGAGCTGGTCTGGCAGCTGCGGGGCGAGGCGGGGGAGCGGCAGGTGGCGGGGGCCCGGGTGGGTCTGGCGCACAACATCGGGCTGGGCGGGGCGGCGGTCGTGACGTTGGTGCGGGCGGTGTAGGTCGTGACGTCGGTACGGGCGGTGTAGGCCGTGACGTCGGTACGGGCGGTGTAGGCCGTTCGACCGAGGCATGGGTGGGACGAAATCCCGATGCAAGGACCGTAACCGGGTTGAGAGCATGACACCCATGCTCGAAGCCGCCGACACCTCTTTCATACGCCCTCGCACCACACCCCCCACCTGGCTGGTGGTGGCGCTCGCCTGCGCCGGACAGTTCCTGGTCGTGCTGGACGTGTCCGTCGTCAACGTGGCGCTGCCGTCGATGCGCACCGACCTCGGCCTGAGCCCGTCCGGGTTGCAGTGGGTGGTGAACGCGTACGCGATCGCCTTCGCCGGGTTCATGCTGCTGGGCGGCCGGGCCGGGGACCTGTACGGGCGCAAGCGGATGTTCCTGATCGGGCTCGGGCTGTTCACGCTGGCCTCGCTGGGCGGCGGGGCGGCCCAGGAGGGCTGGCAACTGCTGCTGGCGCGGGCCGTGCAGGGGCTCGGGGCGGCGGTGCTGGCGCCCTCGACGCTGACCCTGCTGACGGCGGCGGTGCCGGAGGGCGCGGCACGGGCGCGGGCCATCGCCACCTGGACCGCGGTGGGCGCGGGCGGTGGCGCCGCGGGCGGGCTGGTCGGCGGGGTGCTGGTGGACGTGCTGTCGTGGCGGTGGGTGCTGCTCATCAACGTGCCGGTGGGTGCCGTGGTGCTGGCCGGCTCCCTGGTGTGGCTGGTGGAGAGCCGGGCGGGGGACCGGCGGCGGCTGGATCTGCCGGGCGCGCTGCTGGTGACGGGCGGGCTCGCGACGCTGGCCTACGGGATCGTGCAGACGGAGGCCAAGGGGTGGACGGCCGCGGCCACCCTGGTGCCGCTGACCGCCGGGCTCGCGCTGATCGGGCTGTTCCTCCTCGTGGAGGCGCGCACGGCGGCCCCGCTGATGCCGCTCGGGCTGCTGCGGCTGCGCTCGGTGGCGTCGGCCAACGCGGCCATGTTCGTGTGCGGTTCGGCGATGTTCTGCATGTGGTACTTCATGACGCTGTACGCGCAGAACGTGCTCGGCTACTCGCCGCTGGGCGCCGGACTCGCGCTGGTGCCCAGCTCCCTGGCCGTGATCGTGGGCTCGAAGCTGGCGCCGCGCCTGCTGCCGGTGGCCGGGGCCCGCGGCCTGGCGGGCATCGGCACGCTGGTGGCGGCCGCCGGGTTCGGGTGGCAGTCGACGATGAGCGCGCACGGCGGCTATCTGACGGCGATCATGTTCCCGGGCATCCTGATGATGCTGGGCGCGGGCCTGGCCGCGACCCCGCTCGCCTCGCTGGCCACGTCGGGCGCGGCGCCGGGGGACGCCGGTGTGGTGTCCGGGCTGGTCAACACCTCGCGCACGATGGGCGGTTCACTGGGCCTCGCGGTGATGTCGACGATCGCGGCGGCCCGGACGGGGAGCGGCGGCGGTGCCGAAGCGCTCACGGACGGATACGCGCTGGCCTTCCGCACGGGCACGGCGGTGCTGCTGGGCGGGGCGGTGCTGATGCTGGTGTGGCTGCCGCGCAGGATCCCGGCACCCTCCGTGACTCCTGCGAATTGAGGCGAGGGAGAAGTCGGTGGAGGTGACGAAGTAGGCCACCGGGAGGTCACAGCCACCCCTGCTGCCGGGCCTCCCGTACCGCCTCCGCCCGGTTGCGGGTGCCCGTCTTGCCGATGGCGGAGGACAGGTAGTTGCGGACCGTCGACTCGGACAGATGCAGCCTGCCGGCGATGTCGGCGACCGTCGCACCGTCCACCGACGCCTTCAGCACATCGCACTCGCGGGCGGTGAGCGGACTCGGCCCGGCACTGAGCGCGGCCGCGGCCAGCGCCGGGTCGACCACGGTCTCCCCTGTGAGCACGCGCCGGATCGCCTCGGCCAGTTCCTCCACCGGCCCGTCCTTGACCAGGAAACCGGCGGCCCCGGCCTCCATGGCCCGGCGCAGATAGCCGGGTCGGCCGAAGGTGGTCAGGATCAGGACCCGGCAGTCGGGAGCCTGCTCGCGCAGCTGCTCCGCCGCGTCCAGCCCGCTCATGCCGGGCAGTTCGATGTCCAGCAGGGCCACGTCGGGCCGGTGCAGCAGCGCGGCGTCCACGATCGCGTCGCCGGTCGCGACCTGGGCGACCACCTCGATGTCGTCCTCCATGCCGAGCAGGAGGGCCAGGGCGCCGCGCATCATGCCTTGGTCCTCGGCGAGCAGGACCCGGATGTTCTTCACGACCCAAGCGTAGCCAAGCGCGGCCAATTAAAGACTCGTCATTGTTCGGGTCCGCGGGGGTTGACGCCTTCGGATGACGCGCAAACAATCGCCTCTGCATTTCCGGTAATTGTTCGGCATTTCGACGCCGAAAAGGTTCGGTATTTCGATCGAACAGTGTCCGGTATTTCGACCATGCCGGATCGACCGTGCCCGTACCGCCCTACGAGGAACCGAAGAGGTGCACCGTGATCCCAAGACTCCCGCACTCACGTCCCCGGCCGCTGAGAAGGGCCGCCCTGTCCGTCCTCGCGGCGTTCGCCACCGTCGCCGCGCTGCTGCTCGGCGTCGGCGCCCCGCAGGCGGCCGCCGCGAGCTCGCTGCCGTGTGACATCTACGCCGCCGCTGGCACGCCCTGCGTCGCCGCGCACAGCCTCGCCCGGGCGCTCTACTCGTCCTACGGCGGCTCGCTCTACCAGGTGCAGCGCGCCTCCGACGGCGCCACCGCCAACATCGGGCTGCTGGCGACGGGCGGGTATGCCAACGCGGCCGCGCAGGACTCCTTCTGCTCCGGTACGACCTGCATCATCACCAAGATCTACGACCAGTCCTCGCGCCACAACGACCTCACGATCGAGGGCGCGGGCGGGGCCGGCGCGGCCGATGTCGGGGCGCCCGCGGACGCGCTTCCGGTGACGGTCGGCGGCCACCAGGTCTACGGCCTGGAGATCTCGGCAGGCATGGGCTACCGGGACAACTCCACCTCCGGCGTGGCCGTGAACGGGCAGGCCGAGGGGATGTACATGGTGACCTCCGGCACGCATGTCAACGGCGCCTGCTGCTTCGACTACGGCAACGCCGAGACGAACAACAAGGACACCGGCAACGGCCACATGGACGCCATCAACTTCGGCACCGAGTGCTGGTTCTCGCCCTGCTACGGCCAGGGGCCGTGGGTGCAGGCCGACCTGGAGAACGGTCTGTTCCAGTCGGATGCCGGGTACAGCAAGAACACGTCCAACACCGGAACCGGCCCGCTGCCGTTCGTCACCGCACTGCTGAAGAACAACGGGCAGAACCATTTCGCGCTGAAATACGGCAATGCGCAATCCGGTGGACTCACCACCACATATTCCGGAGCAGAGCCGACCGCCGGCGGCTACTCGCCGATGCACCAGGAGGGCGCGATCGTGCTCGGCACCGGCGGTGACAACAGCAACGGCTCCATAGGGTCCTTTTTCGAGGGCGTCATGACCTCCGGCATCCCGACCGACGCCGCCGACGACGCCGTGCAGGCCAACATCGTCTCCGTCGGCTACGGCGGCCCGACCGGCAGCACCGGCTCCCTCACGGCCGGCTCGGAGATCTCACTGCGCGCGACGACCTCCTGCTGCACCACCGACTACGTCCGCCACCAGAACAACGCGGCCGTCATCTCCGCGGTGACATCGAGCAGTTCGGCCCTCGACAAGAGCGACGCCACCTGGATCGTCCGCAAGGGCCTCGCCGCCGGCTCCTGCGTCTCCTTCGAGTCGCGCAACTACCCCGGTGACTTCCTGCGCCACTACAACTACCGGCTCTACCGGCAGCCCATGGACGGCAGCGCCCAGTTCAGGGCCGACGCCACGTTCTGCCTACAGACCGGGAAGAGCGGCACGGGCACCTCGTTCGCGTCGTACAACTACCCGACCAGATATCTGCGCCACTACAACTTCAACGTCTACATAGCGAGCAACGGCGGCTCGAACACCTGGGACAGCAGCACGTCGTGGAGCGACGACGTGAGCTGGGTGGTCAGCTCGCCCTGGGCGCCGTAGCCGCCCCGGTCACCGACAGCTGAGCCGATTCCGTGGGGAGTTCGGCGGTGACCGTGAAGCCGCCGCGCGGCGACGGGCCGGCCCGCAGGGAGCCGCCCGCCGTCGCGAGGCGCTCGGTCAGCCCCTTGAGCCCGGTGCCGCCGATGCCCTCCCGGGGTTCGGCGGCGGCCGCGCCGGTGCCGTTGTCGGTGACCGTCAGCCGTGCCCGCTCGGTGCTGCTCTCGACGGTGATCTCGCAGCGGCGGGCGTCGCTGTGCCGGACGACGTTGGTGACCGCCTCGCGCACCACCCAGCCCAGCAGGGCCTCCGTCTGCGGGGTCAGCGGGGTGCCGGACTGCCTGACCACCGGCTCCACACTGGCCGCGGACAGGGCCGAGCGGGCGCGGGTCAGCTCCGTGGCGAGGCTGCCCTCCCGGTAGCCGGTCACCGCCTCGCGGATCTCGGTCAGCGCCTGCCTGCCGACCGACTCGATGTCGTTGATCTGCGACAGCGCCGCGTCCATGTCGCGCGGGGCGAGACGCCGGGCCGCCTCCGACTTCACCACGATCACCGACAGGGTGTGGCCGAGCAGGTCGTGCAGATCGCGGGAGAAGCGCAGGCGCTCCTTCTCCACCGCGCGGCGGGCCAGTTCCTCACGGGCGGCACGCAGTTCCCGTACGGCTTCGCTGAGGCCCAGGATCGCGGCGGTCACCATGCTCGACAGGAAGGTGCCGTAGGCGATGTTCACCGCGTCCCAACCGTCGCGGAAGCCGGAGACGGTACCGGCGAACGCGGCCAGCAGGATGCCGGTCCTGCCCAGCCACGGCCCGCGCAGCGTGGCGCCCGTCGCGAGGCCCAGCAGGGGGAAGAACAGCAGCCAGCTGCCGCCGTACCCGAGGGCCAGGCCCGTGGTCAGCAGGCCCATCAGCAGCAGTGCCACCCGGGTGGACGTCGCCTCGCGCTTCTCGCGGTCGAAGGCGCGGAACGTCACGTAGACGTACAGCGAGTTGAAGGCGAGCAGACCCAGGCCGCCGATCCACGGGTTGGGGGTCTTGCCCTGGAAGAGATTGGAGAAGGATCCCAGTCCCATGAGAAGCCACGGCAGCAGCGCGAAACCGGTGGGCGGCGGGCCCGGATGCTCGGGCATCCGCCCGTTCTTCCGGGCGGCCTTCTGCGCGGCCCGGAAGCGGTCCATGTCCGCCCTCCACGCCGCCCGTGCGGCCTGCCAGGCGGACACCTGGCACCGGATCCCCTGCCACCACGACATGTCCTTGTTCACCCGAGATCCCCCGATCAACTGGTCCCCGCACTACGGCGGTACGACAGCACAGCGTACGAACAGAACACCGACATCCAGGAGGTCAGTACGAGAATCGCGCTGGGCGCCGGGGCGTGACCGGTGGCGACCGAGGTGCCCAGCTGGGCGATGCCATGGGTCGGGGTGTACGCCGAGACCGGGCGCAGCCAGCCGGGGAAGAGCTCGACCGGGAACCAGAGACCGCCGAGCACCGCGAGCCCCAGGTTGCCGATCATGTTCGCCACGCCGGTGGCCGGACCGGTCAGCCGGTAGCCGTTGCCGAGGCCGAGCAGGGTGAAGGGGATCGAGCCGAGCCACAGCAGCACCGCGACGGCCGCCCACTGCCAGGCCCGCAGCCGGACGCCGTTCACCAGACCGCCCGCCAGGAGCACCGCGACGATCGCCGGGAGCACGGTCACCGAACCGGTCAGCGCCCGCCCGATCACCACCTCGCGCGGGGTCATCGGCGTCACCCTCAGCTGCCGCAGCCAGCCGATCGCCCGGTCCTCGGCGACCGCGCCGCCGGTGTTGAGGGCGGAGCCGACCGCGCCGTACGCGGCCATGCCGACCATGGAGGCGGTCTTCCAGGCGCTGTCGTTCTCGCCGAGGTTGGTGAACAGCAGGTACATCATCACCGGCATCGCGATCCCGCCGATCACGAAGCCCGTGTCGCGCAGGGTGCGGCGCACTTCCAGGCGCAGGTAGTCCCACATCAGACCGTCTCCGTCTCCGTCTTCGTCTTCGTCTCCGGCCTGGTTTTCGTCTCCGACTCGGTTTGCGTCCCCGACCAGGTCTTCGTCCCCGTCCCGGTTTCCGTCCCGTGCGAGGTCAGGGCGAGGAAGGCGTCGTCGAGCGAGGCCGGGGTGACCTCCAGGCCGCGTATCGCGCCGAGTGCGGCGAGCGCGATCACCGTCGCGTCGGAGTCGTCCGTGCGCAGCCGTGCCCGGTCCCCGCGCACCTGCACCGACCGCACCCCGGGCAGCAGGTCCAGTCCGTCCGGGGCGCGTCCGGCCAGGTCGAAGGAGACCAGATTGCCGCCGGCCGACCGCCGCAGCTCCTCGCCGGTGCCGTCGGCGACGATCCGGCCGCGGTCGATGACGACGATCCGGTCGGCGTGTGCGTCGGCCTCCTCCAGGTAGTGGGTGGAGAACAGCACGGTGTGACCGCGGCGCGCGTACGCCCGCATCGACTCCCAGAATGCGTGCCGCGCCTCCACGTCCAGGGCGGCGGTCGGTTCGTCCAGCACGAGGAGGGACGGGTTCCCGGCGAGCGCCACGGCGAAGCGCACCCGCTGCGTCTGCCCGCCGGACAGCCGGTCCACCCGGCGCCCCGCGAGGCCGGCGATCCCGGCCAGCTCCAGCGCCCGCGCCACGGGCAGCGGGGTCGGGTAGCGGGAGGCCACGAAGCAGACCAGCTCCCCGACCGTGACCCGGGGGACCGCGCGGCCCTCCTGGAGCATCGCGCCGACCCGGCCCGCGCGCACCGACCGCTCCGGGGCGGCGCCGAACAGCTCCACCGTGCCGGCGTCGGGCCGCAGCAGACCGAGCAGCAGCGAGATCGTCGTGGACTTCCCGGCGCCGTTGGGGCCGAGCAGGGCGACCGTCTCGCCGCGCGCGAGGTCGAGGTCGATGCCGTCGACGGCGCGGAGCGGGCCGTAGGCCTTGACGGCTCCCGTGAAGGACACGGCCGCTGATGTCTGTGTCATGCCTACGACGCTATGAATCACGGCCCCCGTCCGGCAGATGCGCATGTACGGACTCAGGCAGTACAAATGTCACGGCCGACATCAGCTGACACGGCGTCAGGAGCCTTCACAAGTAAGGGGCGCTGGGCTATACAAGGGGCGCTGGACTGGAACGCGTTCCAGTTCGGCCCGTGACGACCTCGGTGCGGCCGACGGTGCGGACGGCCGCACCGAGGTCTTCAAGCCGCCGTCCGAAGCAAGCCGCCGTCCGAAGCAGGCCGCCGCCCGCAAGCCGTGAGTGTCAGGAGCCGTATGCCCATCGACGCAGCCAAGGCCCTCGCCGCCGAACCCCGTTCAGGTGAGATCACCTGGGACCGCAAGGACGTCCTGCTCTACCACCTGGGCCTGGGCGCCGGAGTCCCCGCCACCGACCCCGACGAACTGCGCTACACCCTGGAGTCCCGGCTGCACGTCCTGCCGAGCTTTGCCACCGTCGCGGGCAGCGGGTCGCCCGGGGTGATCAGCGGCCTGTCCATGCCCGGCGTCGACGTCGACCTCGCCCGCGTGCTGCACGGCGGCCAGTCGCTGACCCTGCACCGCCCCATCCCCGTCGAGGGCACCGCGACCGCCACGGGCCGCATCGCCGCCGTTTACGACAAGGGCAAGGCGGCCGTCCTCGTCATGCGCACCGAGGTCACCGACGCCGACGGCCCGCTGTGGACCAACGACGCGCAGATCTTCGTACGCGGGGAAGGCGGCTGGGGCGGAGACCGCGGCCCCTCCACCCGGCTCGAACCGCCCGCAGGAGAGCCCGACCGGACCGTCGAGAAGCGCCTCCGCGAGGACCAGGCGCTGCTCTACCGCCTCTCCGGCGACTGGAACCCGCTGCACGCCGACCCCGAGTTCGCCAAGGTCGCCGGGTTCGACCGGCCCATCCTGCACGGGCTGTGCACCTACGGCATCACGCTCAAGGCGGTCGTCGACACGCTGCTCGGCGGCGATGTGACCCGGGTCCGCTCCTACACCACGCGCTTCGCGGGGGTGGTGTACCCGGGCGAGACCCTGCGCATCCGCATGTGGCGGCAGGAAGGCTCCGTGCGGGCCGCCGTGAGCGCGGTCGAGAGGGACGACGCGCCCGTCCTCGCCGACACCGTCGTCGAACACTCCTGAGCCACCCGAGCCGCCGAAGCATTCGACGGGCCACCGAAGCATTCGACGAGCCAGCGAAGCATTCGAGGGGAGCCGCACCATGCGCGCAGCCGTACTGCACGAGATCGGCCAGGACAAGCTGGAGGTCCTCGACGACGTCGAGGCGGTGGGCTTCGGCCCCGGCAGGGTGCGGGTGCGGGTGCGCGCCACGGGGCTGTGCCACTCGGACCTGTCCGCGATGAACGGGGTGCTTCCGCAGCCGGCGCCCTTCGTCCCCGGGCACGAGGGCGCGGGCGAGATCGTCGAGGTCGGCGAGCACGTCACCCATCTCAAGCCCGGTGACCGGGTCGTCGTCTGCTGGCTGCCCGCCTGCGGCGCCTGTCCCGCCTGCAAGCGCGGCCAGACCGAGCTGTGCCTGGCCGGGTTCATGAACGCGGGCACCCCCAACTTCAAGCGCCCCGGCGGGGACGTCTTCGGCTTCGCGGGCACCGGCACCTTCGCCGAGGAGGTCGTCGTCGACGCGGGCTGCGCCGTGCCGATCCCGGACGACGTGCCCTTCGACATCGCCGCCCTCATCGGCTGCGGGGTGACGACGGGACTCGGCGCGGCCCTCAACACCGCCGACGTGGAGGCCGGTTCGTCGGTCGCCGTCATCGGCTGCGGGGGTGTGGGCATCTCGGCGATCCAGGGCGCCCGGCTCAAGGGCGCCGCCGAGATCGTCGCCGTCGACCCGGTTGCCTCCCGCCGCGAGTCAGCGCTCAGGTTCGGCGCCACGAAGGCCGTGTCACCGGACGAACTGGCCGACGCCAAGCAGCAGATCACCGGCGGCGAGGGCTTCGACTACGTCTTCGAGGTCGTCGGCAGGTCCGCCACCGCCCGCACGGCGTACGAGAACACCCGGCGCGGCGGCACCCTGGTCGTCGTCGGCGCGGGCGCCATGGACGACTTCCTCCAGCTCAACATGTTCGAGCTGTTCTTCGACGAGAAGCGGATCCTGCCCTCGATGTACGGCGGCGGCGACGTCCTGCGCTCCTACGAGCGCACCATCGCCCTGTGGCGGGCCGGCCGCGTCGACCTGGAGGGACTGATCACCCACCGGGTGCCGCTGGCCGAGATCAACGAGGCGCTGGACCAGATGCGTACCGGGACGGCCCTGCGTACGTGCATAGAGATCTGAGGACGCCACAGATGTCACTGCCACTTGAGGGGCTGTCCGCCGTCGTCACGGGCGCCGGGCGCGGCCTCGGCCGGGCCGAGGCCCTCGAACTCGCCCGGCTCGGCGCGGCCGTCGTCGTCAACGACTACGGGCAGCCCGGCCGGGACGGCTCCGGCGAGGCATCGGCCGCCCCCGCCGAGGAGGTCGCCGCCGAGATCCGCGCCGCCGGCGGGCGGGCACTTGCGCACACCGGGGACGTCGCCGACTTCGACGAGGCCCGGGAACTGGTCCGGCTGGCGGTCGGCGAGTTCGGGAAACTGGACATCCTGGTCAACAACGCGGGCATCCTGCGCGACCGGATGGTCTTCTCCATGTCCGAGGACGAGTGGGACTCGGTGATCCGGGTCCACCTCAAGGGACACTTCAACACGACGCACTTCGCGGCCGCGCACTGGCGTGAGCGGTCCAAGGCGGCCGGGGGACGCGTCTACGGGCGGATCGTGAACACCTCGTCGGAGGCGTTCCTCGCGGGTTCGGCGGGCCAGCCCAACTACGCGGCCGCGAAGGGCGGGATCGTCGGGCTGACCACGTCCACCGCGCTCGCCCTCGCCAAGTACGGCGTGACGGCCAACGCGATCTGCCCACGCGCCCGGACCCGGATGACCGAGGACGTCTTCGCCGGGTTCAGGGCACCCGGCGAGGGCCTCGACCCGCTCGCCCCCGAGCATGTCGCCCCGCTCGTCGGCTACTTGGCCTCCCCCGCCGCCGAACGGCTCAACGGACAACTGCTCGTCGTGCACGGCGGCATGGTCGCGGTCGTCGAACGACCACGCGTCCAGGCGCAGTTCGACAGCAAGCAGGACACCTTCACCTACGACGAACTCGACGCGCTGCTCACCCCGCACTACGCGGACCGGCCGACGGGGGAGACGTTCGCGGCGGCGGAGGTGCTGGGGCTCAAACGCCGGTGACACACGACCGGTGACACACGACCGGTGACGCACGACCGGTGACACACGAAAGGGGCCCATCAGCCTGGCTGATGAGCCCCCGCTGCGAACCGTCAGGCCGCCCGGTCGGCCGGCTCCGGCTTGCGGTGCCGGCCGTGCGGTGCGGTTTCGCCGTCCTGTGCCGAGACCTGGCCGCGGTGCTTACCGTGACCGGTGGTCTCCTGAAAGTCGGCGGACAGCTGGTTGGTCGTACTCGCGTCACTCATCGGAAGAATTCACCCCGTCAACATCATCTTTCGTACAGCCGGGCGAGTGTAACCGGCACACCATGGGGCGAATCCAGGCGGCCACGCCGACTGCCACTACTTCGTTACAAGACGTCCCAGCGGCGACTGTTGGAGCGGCACCGGGCGGGGCACGACAGGTTCCGGAGGATCCGGTTCCGCCGACTGTCGGGGTGTGTCCGGCCCCGTGACAGCCGCGCCGTTCCGGACCGGACCCTCCGGACCCGCGTCCCCCGGTGCCCCCGTGTTCCCCGGTGCCCCCGTGTTCCCCGGTCCCCCCGTGTTCCCCCTGTCCCCCGTACCCCCCGTTCTCGCGGGCGCCGCCGACTCCGCCACGCCGCACGGGGTCTCCTCGGTGGCGTACGGCAGTCGCAGCACCCCGCCCTCGGTCCACAGCCCGGCCCCGGGCAGCCATCCCGCGGGCGCCGGGAGGTGGTGCACCCGCCGCTCCGCGGGCCGCCACACCCCCACCCAGCCGCCGAGCGGCCCCTCGATGTGCAGCGCCACCGCGCACTGCTCCGGCGTCAGCGCCTGCCCCGGCTGGATCGCGAACGGTGTCCCCACGCACTCGGCCATCCGCAGGCACTCCGGGAAGCGCACCGGCAGCGTGCTGCCCAGGACGCCCCAGCCCAACCGTTCCTGCCCGGGGGAGGGCGCGTCGGAGCCCACCAGGATCAGCCCGCTGTCCGGATCGGCGAGCAGCAACCGGTCGTCGCTGCCCGCCGCGATCTGCAGCAGCGGTGACACCTCGCCGCCCCGTGCCAGGTCCACCACGACCGCCTTGGTGATCCCGCCCAGCTCCCGGTCCAGGGCGAGCATCCGCCCCGTGCGGTCCAGCCAGATTCCGCCCGAGCAGCGCCCCGGGACCTCGGCGACGTGCTCGGGCCCGAAGGCACCGCCCGCCACCAGCCACACCGCCGTGGAGCGGGGGCCGACCTCCAGGGCGTACGCCCGCATGCCGCCCGGCGCCGGCGGCAGCAGCCGCAGTCCCGTGCCGGGTTCCGGGCACTCCACCGCGCCCAGCGGCAGCTCACCGGTGCCGGGGCCGGTCGGATACAGCAGCGAGAAGGCGTGCCGCCGCTCCACCAACCGGTGGATGAGGACCCGCCCGTCGCCCATCGGCTGCACCTCGGTGCCGGGCTCCTCGGGCTGGTTGCCGGGCAGCGGCACGGCGTACGGCTCGGGGCCGTCCAGCGTCCAGCGCTCCGGGAACCAGGAGTCGCCGTCCAGCGCGAGGCGGGCGGCGTAGGCACCGTCCGCCGTGATGCTGCAGCCCGCCGCCGGCACGTCGTCGCCCTCGCCGGCGGCCGTGGTTTCGATCGCACAGGCCGTCATCGTTCGGTCACCTCCGGCGACGAAGCTAGTTTTCGTACGCACAGGCGTGGAACCGGCGGGCAAGCGCTTCACACATACGGGTGGCCGGGCCGCGGTTCGCCTGAGGAAACGGGGGCGGATGTGCTGCCGGGCCCCTTCGGACACTGACCGGTACATCCCCGCAGAACAGACAGGTAGCCTTTTCCCCGTGCCCCGTCTGTCTGAAGTCATCGCCGCGCTGGAGAACCTGTGGCCCGCCGAGCGGGCCGAGTCCTGGGACGCGGTCGGCACCGTCGTGGGCGACCCCGACCAGGAGGTCTCCCGGGTCCTGTTCGCCGTGGACCCCGTGCAGGACATCGTCGACGAAGCGGTGAAGCTGGGTGCCGACCTGCTGGTCACCCACCACCCGCTCTATCTGCGCGGTACGACGACGGTCGCGGCCTCCACCTTCAAGGGCCGGGTCGTGCACACGCTGATCAAGAACGACATCGCGCTGCACGTCGCCCACACCAACGCCGACACCGCCGACCCCGGCGTCAGCGACGCGCTGGCCGGCGCCCTGGACCTCAGGGTCGTACGGCCGCTCGTGCCGGACCCCACCGACCCGGAGGGCCGCCGCGGCCTCGGCCGGGTCTGCGAACTGGACCACCCCCTCACGGTCCGCGAGTTCGCCGCCCGCGCCGCCGAGCGGCTGCCCGCCACCGCGCAGGGCATCCGGGTGGCCGGCGACCTCGATACGGTCATCCGCACGATCGCGGTGAGCGGCGGCTCCGGCGACAGCCTCTTCGACCAGGTCCGGGCGGCCGGTGTCGACGCCTTCCTCACCGCCGACCTGCGCCACCACCCGGCCTCGGAGTTCACGGCGGCCGTCTCCCACAGTCCGCTCGCGCTGCTCGACGCGGCGCACTGGGCCACCGAGTGGCCCTGGTGCGAGCTGGCCGCGGCCCAGCTCGACGAGATTTCCGACCGCCACGGCTGGGACCTGCGGGTCCACGTCTCCAAGACGGTCACCGACCCCTGGACCGCCCACGCGGCGTCCAACGCCACCACCAGCTCAACCACTAGCTCACTGGGAGCCCCCAACTGAACGCCGCGCCCGCCGACCAGATCCGACTCCTCGACGTCCAGGCCCTCGACGTCCGCCTGCAGCAGCTGGCGCACAAGCGGAAGTCGCTGCCCGAGCACGCCGAGATCGAGTCGCTGACCAAGGACCTCACCCAGCTGCGCGACCTGCTCGTGGCCGCGCAGACCGAGGAGAGCGACACCGCCCGCGAACAGACCAAGGCCGAGCAGGACGTGGACCAGGTGCGCCAGCGCGCCGCCCGCGACCAGCAGCGCCTCGACTCCGGCGCGATCACCTCCCCCAAGGACCTGGAGAACCTCCAGCGGGAGATCGTCTCCCTCGCCAAGCGGCAGGGCGACCTGGAGGACGTCGTCCTGGAGGTCATGGAGCGCCGCGAGGCCACGCAGGAGCGTGTCGGTGAACTGACCGAGCGGGTGGCCTCCGTCCAGGCGAAGATCGACGACGCCACCGGCCGCCGTAACGCCGCCTTCGAGGAGATCGACGGCGAGGCCGCCTCGGTGACCAAGGAGCGCGCGGTCGTCGCCGGCGCCGTCCCCGCGGACCTGCTCAAGCTCTACGACAAGCTGCGCGAGCAGCAGGGCGGCATCGGCGCGGCCAAGCTGTACCAGCGGACCTGCCAGGGCTGCCGCCAGGAGCTCGCCATCACCGAGCTCGCCGAGGTCCGCAAGGCCGCGCCCGACACGGTCGTCCGCTGCGAGAACTGCCGCCGCATCCTGGTGCGCACGGCCGAGTCGGGACTGTAAGGGGCGGACGGCGTGCGGGAGTTCATCGTCGAGGCCGACGGCGGTTCGCGGGGCAACCCGGGGCCGGCCGGGTACGGGGCCGTGGTGATCGACACGGCCACGGGCGAGACCCTCGCCGAGGCGGCCGAGCACATCGGGATCGCCACCAACAACGTCGCCGAGTACCGGGGGCTGTTGGCCGGTCTGCGGGCGGCGCGGGAACTGGACCCGTCGGCCCAGGTCCACGTCCGCATGGACTCCAAGCTCGTCGTCGAGCAGATGTCGGGGCGCTGGAAGATCAAGCACCCGGATCTGAAGCCCCTCGCGATGGAGGCGAGCCGTGTGCTTCCGCCGGACCGGGTGACGTACGAGTGGATCCCGCGCGAGCGGAACAAGCACGCGGACCGACTGGCCAACGAGGCGATGGACGCCGGGAGCCGGGGCGAACAGTGGGACGCGTCGGCCTCGACGGCAGCCCTGAAGAGGCCGGCCACCGCCCCGGAGCCGTCGGGCCCGCCCGGCGACGCGACGTCGGGCGCGGCTCGCGCCCGGGCGGCGCTGGCCACGGGCCGGGGCGTGTCGGCCGACCAGCTGGGGTCGCCGCATGCGGGCGTGAAGTCCGACGCCGACAAGCGCGCCGCCCGCGCGGTGGCCTCCGGCACGGCCGCGACGCCCGGCTCCTCGGCCGCGACGCCCGGCTCCCCGGCCGCGACCCCAGCCACCTCTACCCCCGCCATTTCCACCCCTGGCTGGAGCTCCGCCCCCGATCTCGGCGCGCCCGCCACCTTCGTGCTGCTGCGGCACGGTGAGACCCCGCTGACTCCGCAGAAGCGGTTCTCGGGCAGTGGCGGTACCGATCCGTCCCTCTCCGACGTCGGCCGGGAGCAGGCCGAGCGGGCCGGGGCGGCGCTGGCGAGGCGGGGCACGATCCAGGCGATCGTCGCGTCTCCGCTGGCCCGGACCCGTGAGACCGCCGGTATCGTCGCCGCCCACCTCGGGCTCGACGTCGCGGTCGACGACGGGCTGCGGGAGACGGACTTCGGTGCCTGGGAGGGACTCACCTTCGGCGAGGTGCGCGAGCGCCACCCCGACGACCTCAATGCCTGGCTGGCCGATCCCGAGGCCCGGCCCACCGGCGGCGGCGAGAGCTTCGCGGCGACCGCCACCCGGATCGCCGCCACCCGCGACAAGCTGGTCGCGGCGTACGCGGGCCGCACGGTCCTGCTCGTCACGCACGTCACCCCGATCAAGACCTTCGTCCGCCTCGCCCTCGGCGCCCCGCCCGAGTCCCTGTTCCGCATGGAACTGTCAGCGGCCTCGCTGTCCGCGGTGGCGTACTACGCGGACGGCAACGCGAGCGTACGGCTGTTCAACGACACCTCTCACCTCCGCTGAGCCACGCGGGCGGCAGGGGCGGCACGGGCGGCGCGCTCGTGCAGGATCTCCGCCGTCCGCGCGTCCGCAGGCAGGAACGCCTCCAGATGCAGCTCGGCCAGGGTGACGTCGACGGCCGTGGCAAATGAGGTAAGCGTGGTGAGCAGCCGCAACTCGCCCTCCGCGCAGCGCAGTCGGAGCGGGACGGCGAAGCCGAGGTAGTCGTCGTCGGGGGTGTACGGCGGTACGTACCCCTCAAGTTCCGCAGCCAGCTCGTCGAGCCGTGGATCGGGGCTGCGCAGTGCCCGCGCCCGCAGGTTCTCCAGGATGTGCCGCCCCCACGCCCCGAGGTTCACCGCCCGTGCGGCCATCCCGCGCGGATGCAGCGCCAGCCGCAGCAGATTGACGGGCGGCTCCAGCAGCGCGGGCTCGGCGCCCTCCGTCAGCACCTCGAACGCCGCGTTCGCCGCGACGAGTTCACCCCGGGGCCCCGCGACCACCGCCGGATACGGCAGATGCCCGTCCAGGATCGCGTCCAAGGCCTCCCGCACGGGTTCCAGTCCGGCCGCGTCCAGCGCCGACTCGGCGTACGCGGGCGCGTAACCCGCCGACAGCAGCAGCGCGTTGCGCTCCCGCAGCGTCAGCTCCAGCGACTCGGCCAGCCGCAGCACGACAGCACGCCCCGGCACCGAACGCCCCCGCTCGATGAAGCTGACGTATCTCTGTGTCGTCCCGGCCCGCGAGGCGAGTTCGAGCTGACTGACCCGGCGCACGGTGCGCCAGCGCAACAGCTCCCGGGCGAAGGGTGGTGGCTCGACGGAGGTCATACGGCCAGTTGTACGACACGGGTACGACAACCGCCCCAGGCGTCATCCGGCTCGCCCGAGCCCCGCCGCCTGTCGCGCCAGCGCCTCGACGCGCCCCCAGTCCCCGGCGCCGACGGCGTCCGCCGGGATCATCCAGGTCCCGCCCACACAGCCGACGTTGGGCAGGGACAGATACTCCGGGGCGTTGAGCGGGCCGATGCCCCCGGTGGGGCAGAAGCGGGCCTGGGGCAGTGGGCCGGCCAGCGACTTCAGGTAGGCCGTGCCGCCGGCCGCCTGTGCCGGGAAGAACTTCATCTCCCGCACCCCGCGCTCCAGCAGCGCCACCACCTCCGTCGTGGTCGACACCCCCGGCAGATACGGCACCCCGGAGGCCCGCATCGCGTCCAGCAGTACGTCCGTCCAGCCCGGGCTCACCAGGAATCGCGCCCCCGCCGCCCTGCACTCGGTCACCTGGGCCGGTGCGATGACCGTGCCCGCACCCACCACCGCGTCCGGCACCTCGGCGGTGATCGCCCTGATGGCGTCGAGCGCGGCCGGGGTCCGCAGCGTCACCTCGATCGCGGGCAGCCCGCCCGAGACCAGCGCCCGCGCGAGCGGTACGGCGTCGGCGGCGTCCTCGACGACCACGACCGGGACGACGGGCGCGAGATCCAGCAGAGACGGTGGCGGCGGCATGGCGCTCATCCTGCCCACGGCCTGCAGCATGCGCAAAAGTCGTTGCACATGCTGCAATGCCTCGCTGAGGAGGACGACTCGGGGTCAGTGAATCTCCGTCACCAGCACATCCAGCGACCAGGCCTGCCCGGCCTTCGCGGGTGCCTCCGCCTCCACCACGTACCCGAGATCACGCAACGCCTCGACCAGCCGGGCCGGGTTCTCGGGCGCGGACCCCGACGACAGCAGACTCCGCACGATCCGCCCCTTCGTCGCCTTGTTGAAGTGGCTGACGACCTTCCGGGTCGGGGCATGCAGCACCCGCACCGTCGCGGTCCGGCCCGCGACCTCGCCCTGCGGCTTCCAGGCGGCCGCGTACGCGGAGGAGCGCAGGTCGAGCACGAGGCCCTTGCCCGCCACCTCGGGGAGCACCGGCGCCATGGCCGTGCGCCAGTGCGTGCCCAGGGCCCCGAGGCCCGGCAGCTTCACGCCCATCGAGCAGCGGTAGGAGGGGATCCGGTCGGTCACCCGTACGGCGCCCCACAGTCCGGAGAAGACCAGCAGCGAGCGCGCGGCGCGCCGCTTGGCCGCCGTGTCGAGGGAGGCCAGGCCGAGGGAGTCGTACAGGACACCCGTGTAGATCTCCCCGGCCGGGCGGGTCCCGGCCGTCCGCAGCTCCGTGTTCTTCGCGACCTCGCCCCGCAGCCCCTCGCTCAGCCCGAGCACCTCGCGCGCCTTCTCCTCGTCACCGGCGCACAGCTCGACGAGCTCGCCCAGCACGGCCTCACGGGCGGCGCCGAGCCCCGGCAGGGACAGCGACTCCGGCTTCAGGGGGGCGCCACGGCCCGAGGACGCCTTGCCTTCGGAGGGAGGCAGCAGGACGAGCACACGTACTCCTTCGATAGAGCTGTTCCGCGCCAGCGTACGGCGTGCCACCCGTCCGCCCCCGCCCTACGCTCGACTCATGCCCCGCCGCCACATCAGCGTGACCGGCGTCCCCGAAGCCCCCCTTTGGGCCGCCTTCACCGCGCTCCGTGCCGCACTGGGAGTCCCCCGGAACTTCCCGGCCGAGGTGCTCGCCGAGGCCGAGCAGGCCGCGAAGGCCCCCGCCCTGCCGTCGTACGACGCCACCGACATCCCCTTCTTCACCATCGACCCGCCCGGCTCCACCGATCTCGACCAGGCGATCCATCTGTCACCGCGGGACGGCGGGCACCGCGTCCGGTACGCCATCGCCGACGTCGCCGCCTTCGTCGTACCGGGCAAAGAGCTCGACGCGGAGACCCACCGGCGGGCGACCACCCTGTACTTCCCGGACGGCAAGGTCCCGCTGCACCCCGGCGTCCTCGGCGACGGTGCCGCGAGCCTGCTCCCGGACCAGGACCGCCCGGCCGTCCTGTGGACCGTCGACCTCGACGCGGACGGCCGTCAGCGGGCCCTCGACGTCCGCCGGGCCCTGGTCCGCAGCCGCGCCCGGTTCGACTACGAGGGCGTGCAGAAACAGATCGACACCGGGACCGCCGAGGTGCCGGTCGCGCTGCTCAAGGAGATCGGCGAGTCCCGCGAGCGGCTGGAGGCCGAGCGCGGCGGCATCTCGCTCCAGGTGCCCGAGCAGCAGATCGTCCAGAGCGACCACCGCTACGCCCCGGCCTACCGCGCGCCCCTCCCCGTCGAGGCCTGGAACGCCCAGCTCTCCCTGCTCACCGGCATGGCGGCGGCCCAGGTGATGCTG
This sequence comes from Streptomyces sp. NPDC050625, assembly GCF_040654755.1. Taxonomy (NCBI): domain Bacteria; kingdom Bacillati; phylum Actinomycetota; class Actinomycetes; order Kitasatosporales; family Streptomycetaceae; genus Streptomyces; species Streptomyces sp. NPDC050625. Next base: position 126,203 of record NZ_JBFAIQ010000014.1, on the reverse strand, counting down.
GCCCACGGTACCGGCGTCCTGCGCACCCTCCCGGCCGCCCCGGGCGGCGCCGTGGCCCGGCTGCGCCGTACCGCGCACGCCCTGCGCATCGACTGGCCGCACCACGTCTCCTACGCGGCGCTGATCCGCTCCCTGGACCCGCACCGCCCCCAGCACGCGGCCTTCCTCCAGGAGTGCACCACCCTGCTGCGCGGCGCGGGCTACACCGTCTTCCGGGGCGGCGCCCTGCCCGCCCTCACCACGCACGCCGCCGTAGCCGCCCCCTACGCCCACTGCACGGCCCCGCTGCGCCGCCTCGCCGACCGCTACACCGCCGAGATCTGCCTCGCGGCCGCCGCCGGACAGGCCACGCCGGACTGGGTGCTCGCCGCGCTCGACGAGCTGCCCCGGTGGATGGCCGGGGGCTCCCGGCGCGCGGCCGCCGTCGAGCGGGAGTGCGTCGACATCGTCGAGGCCGCGCTGCTGACGGACCGGGTCGGGGACGTCTTCGACGGGTGCGTGGTCGACGTGGACGAGCACCGGCCCACCGTGGGGACCGTCCAGCTGGAGTCGCCCGCCGTCATCGGCCGGATCGAGGGCGAACACCTCCCGCTCGGGGACCGGCTGCGGGTCAGGCTCGTACAGGCGGACCCGGGAGCGGCGAAGGTACTGTTCGCGCCCGCCTGAGGGCCAGTACGAGCTGGTCGGCCTCGTCGGCGTGCAGCCGGATCACGCTTACCTCGCGGCGACGGCCGCGCCCGCTGCCCGGCATGGAAACGGACCCGGAGGTGTTGCACCGTAGAAGCGCGCAGGGCGCAGGGCGCACAAGGGGGTGTCACATGCCGGAGCAGGCGCGATGGACGCGAGCCAGGCTGGGTCGCTGCGGACCCCCGCTCGATCTCCTCACGGCCCGCTTCGACAAACACGTCTACGCCCCGCACGCCCACGACGAATTCACCATCGGCGTGTGCGTCGGTGGCTCCGAGGTGATCGACTACCGCGGCGGCCACATCCGCACCGGCCCGGGCTCCATCGTCGTACTGGCCCCCGGCGAGGTGCACACGGGCGGCCCCGCCACACCCACGGACGGCTACGCCTACCGCGCCCTGTACGCCGACCCCGCCCTGCTGGCCGACGGCACCCTCGGGAGCCTCCCGCACTTTCGCGAACCGCTCGTCGACGACCCCGAACTGGCCGCCGCGTTCCGGCTCGCCCACACCGAACTCGCCCGCTGCCCCGACCCCCTGGAGGCCGAGGCGCGCCTCCCGTGGCTGCTCACGGCCCTGTCCCGGCGCCACTCCACCGCGAGACCGGCCTCGGACCGTATCCCGGGCGCGCACGGCATAGCGCTGACGGTCCGCGACCGCCTGGCCGACGAACTGCTGGAGCCGCCCTCGCTGGCCGCCCTCGCCACCGACCTGGGCCTGTCCCGCTACCAGCTCCTGCGCGCGTTCCGCACCACGATGGGCATGCCGCCCTACGCCTGGCTCGCCCAGTACCGGGTGACCCGGGCCCGCACCCTGCTGGAGTCGGGCCTGCGCCCGGCCGAGGTGGCGCCCCTGGTGGGATTCGCGGACCAGGCGCACCTCACCCGCTGGTTCCGCCGGGTGCTCGGGGTGACCCCGGCGGCGTACCGCAACAGCGTTCAAGACACCCGGTGGTGAGGCGGCGGAAACTCGCCGTATGACTGCACGCGGCTGGTTCCTGTTCTCCCTGATGGGAGTGGTCTGGGGCATCCCCTATCTGATGATCAAGGTGGCGGTGGACGCGGTGTCCCCGTCGATGGTGGTCTTCACGCGCTGTGCGCTGGGCGCACTGCTCCTGCTCCCCTTCGCGCTGCGCCAGGGCGGCCTGACCAGGACCGTCCGCACCCACTGGCGCCCCATGCTGGCCTTCGCGTGCATCGAGATCATGGGTCCCTGGTTCACCCTCACCGACGCCGAACGCCATCTGTCCAGCTCCACGGCTGGCCTGCTGATCGCGGGCGTCCCGATCGTCGGTGTGGTCCTGGCCCGCTTCTTCGGCGAGACGGAACGACTCGGCATCCGCCGGATGACCGGCCTGGGCCTCGGCCTCGGCGGCGTGGCGGTGCTCACGATCCCCCACCTCACAGGCGGAGACGCCCGCTCACTGGGCGAAGTGTTCCTGACGGTGCTGGGCTACGCCACGGCACCCCTGATAGCCGCACGCCGCCTCAAGGACGTCCCGACCCTCCAGCTCACGGCCCCCTGCCTGGCCCTGGCCGCCCTTGTCTACGCCCCCGCCGCCGCGGCCACCTGGCCCTCCGAGGTCCCCTCCGCGCAGGTCCTGGCCGCCCTCGCGGGCCTCGGCGTCATCTGCACGGCGGTCGCCTTCGTGGCCTTCCTCGAACTGATCAAGGAGGCGGGCCCGACCCGCGCCACGGTGATCACGTACGTCAATCCGGCGGTCGCGGTGGCGGCGGGCGCCCTGTTCTTGGACGAGCCGCTGACGGCCGGCATCATCGTGGCCTTCACCCTGATCCTGGCGGGATCGGTGCTGGCCACTGCCGCGGCACCGAAGAGGCCGGCGCGCCCGCTAACATGGTCGACACGGCAGACGAGCCGGGCGGACGGCCGCGTGGAGTCCCCCTAGGGGGCTTCCCGAGGAACGTCCGGGCTCCACAGGGCAGGGTGGTGGCTAACGGCCACCTGGGGCGACCCACGGGACAGTGCCACAGAAAACAAACCGCCGGGGACCTCGGTCCCCGGTAAGGGTGAAACGGCGGTGTAAGAGACCACCAGTGCCCAGGGTGACCTGGGCAGCTAGGTAAACCCCACCCGGAGCAAGGTCAAAAGGAGCCGCTGTAGAAGGCGGCTCTGCGCGGACGTTCGAGGGCTGCCCGCCCGAGTCCGCGGGTAGACCGCACGAGGCCGACGGCAACGCCGGCCCTAGATGGATGGCCGTCACCCCGGGCTCCGCGAGGAACCCGGGGAACAGAACCCGGCGTACAGCCCGACTCGTCTGCCTGTACGGCCCTGACCTGGTGGTTCACCCGGTGACGGGCGGCCGGTCTTCGGTGACCGGCGGGAGGAAGGGCGTGCCGCGCCCTGAACGCGGGATGGTTCAGTGCAGGCGGAGCAGGGCGCAGACGACGCCGTACCCGCCGCCCCGGTGCGCGACCTCGGCACCCGGCTGGACGAACTGACCGAACTCAAGGCCCTGGTCCGGCAGGGCCCCGACCTGGCCGCCACCGAACGCCAGCACGGCAAGGGCAAGCTGACCGCCCACGAGCGGATCGAACTCCTCCTCGACGATGGCTCGTTCACCGAGATCGAGGCACTGCGCCGGCACCGCGCGACCGGCTTCGGCATGGAGGCGAAGAAGCCGTACTCCGACGGCGTCATCACCGGCTGGGGCACGGTCCACGGCCGCACGGTCTTCGTCTACGCCCACGACTTCCGCATCTTCGGCGGCGCCCTGGGCGAGGCCCACGCGCAGAAGATCCACAAACTGATGGACATGGCCGAGTCCGCGGGCGCCCCGCTGATCTCGCTGAACGACGGCGCGGGCGCCCGCATCCAGGAAGGGGTCACCGCACTCGCCGGCTACGGCGGCATCTTCCGCCGCAACACCCGCTGCTCCGGGGTGATCCCGCAGATCAGCGTGATGCTCGGGCCCTGCGCCGGCGGCGCCGCCTACTCCCCGGCGCTGACCGACTTCGTCTTCATGGTGCGCGGCACCTCGCAGATGTTCATCACCGGCCCCGACGTCGTACAGGCGGTCACCGGAGAGCGGGTCAGCCAGAACGAACTCGGCGGCGGCGACGTCCACGCGGCCACCTCGGGCGTCGCCGCCTTCGCCTACGACGACGAGGAACAGTGCCTCGAAGAGGTCCGCTACCTCCTGTCCTGCCGCCCTCCAACAACCGTGAACTCCCGCCCAGGACACCGGCGTCGGACTCGCCGATCCGCGGCACCGAGGCGCTCATCGGCCTCGTGCCCGCCGACCCCAGCCGCTCCTACGACATGCGCAAGGTGATCGAGGAGATCGTCGACGACGGCGAGCACTTCGAGGTCAGCGAGCGCTGGGCGGCCAACGTCATCTGCACACTGGCCCGCCTCGACGGCCATGTCACCGGCATCGTCGCCAACCAGCCCGGCAGCATGGCCGGCGTCCTCGACATCGAATCCTCCGAGAAGGCCGCACGCTTCGTCCAGTTCTGCGACGCGTTCAACATCCCCTTGGTCACACTGGTCGACGTGCCCGGATTCCTGCCCGGCGTCGGCCAGGAGCACGACGGCATCATCCGCCGCGGCGCCAAACTCCTCTACGCCTACTGCAACGCCACCGTCCCCCGTATCTCCCTGGTGCTGCGGAAGGCGTACGGCGGCGCGTACATCGTCATGGACTCTCGCTCCATCGGCACCGACCTGTCCCTGGCCGGGCCGTCGAACGAGATCGCCGTGATGGGTGCCGAGGGCGCCGCCAACGTCATCTTCCGCAAGGAGATCGCGGCCGCCGACGACACGGAGGCGGTACGCACCCAGAAGATCAAGGAATACCAGGGCGAACTGATGGGCCCCTACTACGCAGCCGAACGCGGCCTCGTGGACGACGTGATCGACCCGGCGGAGACCCGCTCGATGCGGGCTCTCGACACGCTGTTCACGGGCGCCTGGTCCAGTGCGACGCCGGCCCGGAGCTACCGCAGGGTGTCCGCGCGGGGCCGTACCGAGATCGCCCGCCGGGTGCTCACCTGCCTCACCTCGGGCCACACCGACGAGGCCGCCGCCCAGAGCCTCGGTCTGTCCGTCCGCACCTATCGACGCCACGTCGCCGAGTTGATGCAGGAGTTGGGTGCCGTCTCCCGTTTCCAGGCGGGCGTGCAGGCCGTCGAACTGGGCCTGCTCACACCGGAGGCCAGCGCGGCATGACCGTCGGTCAACCCGGCTGCGAACGCCGGAGAATGGCATCCATCGTCGCCTCCAGATACGCCGGGAACTCCCCGGGCGTGGGCAGCACGGTCGGCGCGGCGTGGCCCAACTGGGCGTGCCCCAGATAGAAGCTGTACGCCATCAGCGCGCGCCGTCGGGCCTCGTCCTCGGCGAAGTCCAGTTCGGTGAAGAGCCCGGCCAGATAGTCGATCCGGCGCCCGGTGACCTGTCTCAGCGCGGTGGCCACCTGTGGGTGGTCGGTGCTGGCGAGCAGCGAGACCTCCAGCGGATCGGCCCTGGCCGGCTTGATGACCCGCGTGAACAGCCGGCGCAGGCGTTTCTCCGGGTCGGGCTCGGTCTCCACCGCAGCGATGATCTCCTCCGTGTCCGCCTCGACCCAGCGGGCGAGCGTGGCCTCGATCAGTGCCTCACGGTTGTCGAAGTGCCAGTAGAAGCTGCCCTTCGTGGCGCCGAGCCGGGCCGCGAGCGGCTCGACCGCCACCGCCGGGAGACCGCCGCCCTCCTTGAGGGCGGCGAGCGCCGCGTCCGCCCAGTCGCGGGCGCTGAGCCGGGCCTTCCTGGTCTGCTGCCGCCGCTCCGCCTTCTGTCGTTGCACCATGACCATACGCTACCGTATGGTTGACCATACGCAAGCGTATGGAGGTACGCAATGCTCAAGGACAAGCCCGTGGCCGTGGGGTTTCCCGAAGGTGCCCGGCTGATCAGGACGGCGGTGGACCGGCCCGACTACCGGGACGCGTACGCCATGGAGCTGCTGCCCGGGATGCCGCGCGACCCGGCGGCCTGGACGGGCATCCTGCGGGATGCCTTCCCGATCAAGGCGCAGCAGGACGGCGAGGCCCTCATGGACGTGAGCACGGCCGGTCTGGACGCCTGGGCCTCGATCGTCATCGACGACAAGTACGTCACCCTGTGCAGCTCGGTGAAGACGAACGCATGGCGCTCCCGGCTCTACTGGGGTGTCGTGAAGCGCGTGCACCCCTTCATGGCCCGCGCCATGATGGTCCGCACCCACCGCAAGCTCGCGCTCGCCGCACAGAAGGCCGCGTAGCGCAAGGCCTCACAACAGGGGTTACGACGCAGGGGGCCGCGCGGCGGACGTCCGCGCGGCCGGCCCCAGCGACCGCTCCGTGACCCGGGTCAGATGCCGGTGGAAGACCTCGCTCGTGTCCGGCGTCAGGGTGCGCAGGGCGACCAGGGCTGTGATCACGACGTCGCAGAGCTCGCCCTGGACGTCCTCCCACGTATGGGTGATGCCCTTGCGCGGGTTCTGCCCCGTCGCGCCGATCACTGCCTCGGCGACCTCGCCGACCTCCTCCGACAGCTTCAGCATGCGCAGCAGCATGCCCTCCTGCCCGCCCTGCGGACGGTTGGCGTCCAGCCAGGACCACAGGTCGTCGATGGAGGCCCAGAGGTCGGGCAGTTCGGAGGGTGCCGTCGCGTGCGTGTCCTGATCGGTCATGCGTGCAGCCTGCCACTGGGTGGCTGCCCGGTTGTCCGGCCCCTCGGCCGCTCGCCGAACCCGAGCTGCTCGTCGAACAACGGCTACTGATCGAACAACGACTGCTGGTCGAACAGCGGCTACTCGTCGAACAACGACTCCTGCTCCCCCTCCTTCTGCTGCCGCACCCGCCTGTTCCGCGTCCCCACCACCACCGCCGTGACCGCCGCCGTCACGCCCAGGGCCGCCGGGACCATCCAGCCGCGGTCGAAGACATGGCCCAGGGCGTGGTCGAGGGAGAGACGGCCCGGGCCGGTGATGGCGAGACCGGCCGCGGCCAGGCCGAGGGACGCCGCGTACTCGTAGCCGCCCTCCGCGGCGAAGAAGCCGTTGGGTACGTGGACCGCGGCCGCGCCCGCCATCGCGCCGGCCGCCGCCGCACCCGCGGCCGGCGTGGCCAGGCCCAGTGCCAGCAGGGTGCCGCCGCCCGCCTCCGCGAGCCCCGCAGCCGTCGCGCTCGCCTTCCCGGGCGAGTAGCCGACGGACTCCATGAACTTGCCGGTCCCCTCGATGCCACCCCCGCCGAACCAGCCGAGCAGCTTTTGCGCGCCGTGTGCGGCGAGCACCCCGCCGGTACCCATTCGGAGCAGCAGCAGGCCCACATCACGTCGGTCGTAACAATTCACGGTGACTCCCCAGCAGGACAGGCAGACAGCAGGAACAAGGTCCCCTCCGCGTATCCACCGTCGCATCCGGCACGCCCGCGCGGCCTGTCCGGGGCGCCGTTCGGGTGGCGGGGCCGGGGGAGCGGTGTGAGTCTGGCTGGCATGACGATTCAGCCAGCCAAACTCAGCGATCCGGCCGTCCGGGCCTTCGTCACCGCCGTCAACGCCCATGACCGCGAAGGTTTCCTGGAGACCCTCGCCCCCGGCGCGACGATGTCCGACGACGGCTCCGACCGCGACCTCGCCGACTGGATCGACCGGGAGATCTTCTCCACCCACGGTCACATGGAAGTCGACAAGGAGACCCGCGGCGGCCGGGCCCTCGTCGCCCGCTACAGCAACGACACCTGGGGCGAGATGCGCACCAGGTGGAGCTTCACCGTCGAGGACGACGGGCGGATCTCCCGCTTCGAGACCGGGCAGGCCTGACAGAACACGCCATGGCCACAACGCCTCAAAGGGCTTGTGTTCGTGTGCACTTCAACTTCTAGCGTTCCCGTCCATGGAGACCAACACCAGGATTCTGGGACGCAGCGGAATCGAAGTGAGCGCGCTCGGCTTCGGCTGCTGGGCGATCGGCGGTGAGTGGCAGGACTCGGACGGGCAGCCGCTCGGCTGGGGCAAGGTCGACGACGAGGAGTCCGTACGGGCCATCCACCGTGCCCTCGACCTCGGTGTCACCTTCTTCGACACCGCGGACGTCTACGGCACCGGGCACAGCGAGCGCGTGCTCGGCGGCGCCCTCGGCAAGCGGCGGGACGAGGTCGTCGTCGCCACCAAGTGGGGCAACGTCTTCGACGAGGAAACCCGCACGCTCACCGGCAGCGACGACTCCCCGGCCTACGCCCGCCGGGCCCTCGAAGCCTCCCTGCGCCGGCTCGGGACCGACCACGTCGATCTCTACCAGCTGCACATCTCCGACGCCGATCCCGCCAGGGCGGCCGAACTCCGGGATCAGTGCGAGGAGTTCGTCCGTGAGGGACTCATCCGCGCGTACGCCTGGAGCACCGACGACCCCGAACGCGCCGCCGTCTTCGCGCAGGGCGAGCACTGCACGGCCGTGCAGCACGCCCTGAACGTGCTGCAGGATGCCCCGCAACTCCTGCTACGCTGCGAGGAGTTGGAGCTCGCCAGCATCAACCGCAGTCCCCTCGCCATGGGGCTGCTCGGCGGGCGGCGGCACACCGGGCTCGAATCCGGGGACATCCGCAGCAGGCCCCCGGCCTGGCTCCAGGGATTCGGCGACGGCTCCGGCGCCGACCCGCAGTGGCTCGCCCGGGTCGACGCGCTGCGCTCCGTCCTGACCAGCGACGGCCGTACGCCCGCCCAGGGCGCCCTCGCCTGGCTCTGGGCGCGCAGCCCGCGCACCGTACCGATCCCGGGGTTCCGTTCGGTCGCCCAGGCCGAGCAGAACGCGGGCGCGATCGCGAAGGGGCCGCTCACCGCCGGGCAGCTGGCCGAGGTCGACCGGATACTCGGGAGGTGAACGGCCCCGACGGGAGCGGGCGGCTCAGCGGGCCCGGCCGCCGTACTGGACGTAGGGCTGCTGCTGGGCGTCGTACGCCTGCTGTGCGTAGAGGCCGCCGCCCTGCTCGGTGAGCGTGATCTGTCCGGCCTTGATGGTGGCCAGACGCGGGGCGCGGCGGGCGATCGAGGAGTCGTGGGTGACCATGACGAACGTGAGGCCGTGCTCCCGCCACAGGCCCTCCAGCAGGGCCATGATGTCGTCGCGGGTGCCCTCGTCGAGGTTGCCGGTGGGCTCGTCGGCCAGCAGTACCTTCGGTCGCTTGACCAGCGCGCGGGCGATGGCGACACGCTGCTGCTGGCCGCCGGACATCTCGGACGGGACATGAGCGAGGCGCTCGCCGAGGCCGACCGAGCGCAGGGCCTCGGCCGCCCGCTCGCGGCGCTCGGCCGGCTTGACGCCTAGGGGGACCAGCGCCGTCTCGACGTTCTCCTGCGCGGTCAGCGTCGGGATGAGGTTGAACGCCTGGAAGATGATGCCGATCTTCTCGGCGCGCAGCCGGGTCAGCCGGGCCTCGCCGATGGTGGCGAGGTCGACGCCGTCCAGCTCGACGCTGCCGGCGGACGGGCGGTCCAGGCCGCCGATCATCTGGAGGAGGGTGGACTTGCCGCCGCCGGTGGGGCCCTGGATGACGAGCTGGTCGCCGTCCTCGATGGTGAGGTCGATGCCGCGCAGCGCCTCCACCGTCTCCTTGCCCCGGGTGTAGCGCTTGGTGACGCCGGTGAGTCTGTACATGGGTGCTCCGTGAAGTGCGAAGGCGTGGGTGAGGGAGGAGGGGTGGGGCACCGCGTCCCGAGGGGAGTGGACGCGGCGCCCCGGCTCAGGGGGTGTTTACGAGACGCTGCGCAGGGCGTCGGCGGGGCGCATCCGGGAAGCGCGCCAGCCGCCCATGGCGCCGGCGATCAGACCGCCGGTGACCGCCAGGCCCACCGCGAGCGCGATGGTGGTCACCGAGACGGGCGCGGTCAGGGCGATCTCCAGCTTGCTCGCGGTGGACTGGCCGGGTCCGCCGCCGCCCGGACCGCCCATGCCGCCCGGCCCGCCGCCGGTGCTGCCGAGCTGTGCGGTGAGCTTCGGGCTGATCGCGGTGACCGTGTAGGCGGCCGCGAGGCCCAGGGCGATGCCGAGGCCGCCGCCGAGCAGGCCGTTGACCATGGACTCGCCGACGACCTGACGGGTCACCTTGTGCGAGGGCCAGCCCAGCGCCTTGAGGGTGCCGAACTCACGCACACGGCGGGACACGGCCGAGGAGGTGAGCAGGGCGGCCACCAGGAAGGCGGCGGCCAGCACCGCGATCGACAGCCACTTGCCGACGCTGGAGGCGAGGCTGGAGGCGGTGGAGAGCGAACCGGAGACGGTGGACGCCAGATCGGCGGAGGTGGTGACCGTCGTACCGGAGATGTTCGCCTGGATCGCCTTCTTCACGGCGGAGATCTGCTGGGAGTCGGTCGCCTTGACGTAGATCGTGGTGACCTTGTCCTCGGCGTCGGCCAGCGTCTGCGCCTGCTTCAGCGGCAGATAGACGTCGGTGGTGGACTCGCTGCTGCTGGGCGTCGCGATGCCGATGACCGTGTACTTGGTGCCGGAGATCTTGAAGGTCGAACCGACCTTGTACTTCTTCGACTTGGCGTAGGACTTGCTGACCACCGCGACCTCGGCGTGGGTCTGCGACGCGGTGAACGTCCTGCCCGAGGTGATCTTCGTCGAGGCCAGCGGGCCGAGTTCCTGGTGGGTGACGTCGATGCCGGCCACGGAGTAGTTGTTGACGTCGAAGTTGGCGCCGCCGCCCTGCACCTGCGGCTGGCCGCTGCCGCCGGTGGAGCCGCCCGGGCCGCCCTGGGCCTGGCCGTTGCTGCCGCTGCCGCCGGAGCTCTGCGCCTTGCCCTGGGTGAAGGAGCCGTCGACCTTGGTGACGTTCAGGGAGAGGGTACCGACGGCACTCGCCACGCCCTTCTGCGCGGAGACCTTCTCGACGAGGGAGGACTTCAGGGCCTGGCCGCCCTGTGTCATCACCCGGTCGGAACTCTGTGAGGTCTTCGAGCTCGATTTGGCGTCGAACTTGAAGTTCGGACCCTGCGAGCTGCCGGCCTTGGGTGCGGACTGTGCCTTGGTGACCGTCATGTCGGTGCCGAGGCCGTAGAGCGATTTCAGGACTTTGTCCTGCGCCTGCGTCATACCGGCCGACACCGAGCTGACGGTGATGACCAGCGCGATACCGAGCGCCAGACCCAGTGCGACGACCAGGGCCGCCTTCTTGCGGCGGCCCAGCTCGCGCTTGAGATAGATGCCAAACATCCCGTTCCTCGAAGGTTCTTGGCGCCCGCTGTGGGCGCGGCCACAAGCTATGGAGGAACCTTTGCGGCGCACTGAGTAAAACGTGTGGCACAGCTGAGAAAGCGGGCTATGGAATCAAATTTTCATAAGACAGCAAATTCCTAGCCTGTAGAGGGCCTCCTGCAAGGAAACCGCTGTTGAGTGCGGTGTACGGTCCCGGGATGCGCGATTCTTCTCGGCTCACCAGGCGTGCCGCTCTCGGTCTGACGGCCGCCGCCCTTCCCCTGTCCGCGGCCGGTCCCGCCCACGCCACGACCGTCATCGGCGGGGACCGGCTGGCCCGTGGCGGAATCCAGGCGCGGGGCACCACCGGTCTGCCCAAGAAGCTCACCGCCCGCTCCTGGATCGTCGCCGACGGCGAGAGCGGGGAGGTGCTCGCCTCGTTCAACGCGCACCGGCGGCTGCCGCCCGCGTCCACACTGAAGATGCTGTTCGCGGACATCGTGCTGGAGAAGTTCGAGCGCACCGAGCGGCACAAGGTCACCGACGCCGACCTGGCCGGGATACCGTCCGGCTCCAGCCTCGTCGGCGTCAAGCCCGGCATCACCTACACCGTCGAGCAGCTCTGGCAGGGCGTGTTCCTGCGCTCCGGCAACGACGCGGTGCATGTGCTGGCCCATATGAACGGCGGGGTCGCGAAGACGGTCGCGGAGATGCAGGCCAAGGCCGAGGACCTGCAGGCCCTGGACACCCATGTGGTCAGCCCCGACGGCTTTGACCACGCGGGACAGTTGTCCTCCGCCTACGACCTGACCCTGTTCGCCCGCCATGGGCTGAAGAACGATGACTTCCGCGGCTACTGCGGCACCAGGACCGCCGACTTTCCGGCGGGCGGCAGGAAGACCTTCCAGATCCAGAACACCGACCGCCTGCTGACGGGTGCCTGGGGCCTCGGCACGTACCAGGGGCTGATCGGTGTGAAGAACGGCTACACCAGCCATGCCGGCAACACCTTCACCGGCGCGGCCACCCGTGACGGCCGCACCCTGCTGGTCACCGTGATGCACCCCGCCGCCGGCAGCAACGCCGTCTACGAGGAGACCGCCGCGCTGCTCGACTGGGGCTTCGGCACGGGGAGTTCGGTGCAGGCGGTGGGCACGCTGGTCGAGCCGCTCAGCGAGGGCGGGGCGAAGGCGGGCGCCGGCGCGGAGGCGAAGTCGGCCCCGGCCGCCGCGGGCGGGTCCGGCTCGGCGTCCGGGCGCCCGTCGACCTGGCGTCTGCTGGAAGGGGGCGCCGGGACGGTGGCGCTGCTGGGCGGCGGCGCGTGGGCGCTGCGGCGGCGCCGGGCGGGGAAGAACGCGGAGAAGAACTCGGCGAAGACCGCGAGGAAGGCCGCCGGGAGGGCGGCGGGGAGGGCCGCGGGAAAGCACGCGCGGGAGACGGGCGTGGAGAAGACGGGCGTGGAGAAGACAGGCGTGGAGAAGTCGGGCGTGGAGAGCGCCGGCCGGGGCTGAGAAGCCAGCCCACGCGGCAGCCGCTCCACCCACCGGTGCGCACCCCGCGGTCCCTCGCGAGGTCCACCCCCAACCCGGTCCGGTGGAACGGCTGCCGCCTCCCCCCTCGGTGTGGTCGGCGGAACCTGGATGCTCCAAGTGTGAAGTTCTTGTGGAGGAAGTTGAGCATAAGCCCGCTACCGGCCGCAATACCGCGGATGTTCAAATTCCGCTTGTGCAGGTTGGGGGTTGACGGGGCGTGGGAGCGCTCAGCCCCGGCCCACGTACGGCATCGCCGTCGCCAGTACCGTCGCGAACTGCACATTCGCCTCCAGCGGCAGCTCGGCCATGTGCCGCACGGTGCGCGCCACGTCGGCCACGTCCATCACCGGCTCCGGCGCCGTCTCGCCGTTCGCCTGCAGCGCGCCCGTCTCCATCCGTGCCGTCATGGCGGTGGCCGCGTTGCCGATGTCGATCTGCCCGACGGCGATCCCGTACGGCCGCCCGTCCAGCGACAGCGACTTGGTGAGGCCGGTCAGCGCGTGCTTGGTCGCGGTGTAGGCGACCGAGTGCGGTCGGGGTGTATGGGCGGAGATGGAGCCGTTGTTGATGATCCTGCCGCCCTGCGGCCGCTGCTCCTTCATCTGCCGGTACGCCGCCTGCGCGCACAGGAACGCCCCGTTGAGGTTGGTGTCCACCACATGCCGCCAGGCCTCGAAGGGCAGGTCCTCCACGGGCACCCCGCCGGGCCCGAAGGTGCCCGCGTTGTTGAAGAGCAGGTCGACGCGCCCGAACCGGTCGCGCACGGCGGCGAACAGGGCCGTGACGTCGTCGGGGTCCGCGACATCGGTGCGCACGGCGAGCGACTCGCCGTCGGGCGCCAGCGCCGCCGTCCCCGCCAGCTTCTCCGCGCGCCGCCCGGCCAACGCCACCGACCAGCCGGCGTGCATCAGTTCCACGGCGACCGCCCGCCCGATACCGGATCCGGCGCCGGTCACCACGGCGATCCTCGATTCCTTGTCAGTCATGGCATCGCAGCGTAGGCGCCGGGTCCGCGATGCGGAATCGTATGTCCGCCATACGGTTGCCTCGCGGCGCGGCCCCGGGCGGTGCCCAGGGGCTCAGACCGTGACGGCCTCCCCGGGGTAGCGCACCCCGATCCGCTCCCGTATCGCGTCCAGCGTCCGCATCACGGCGAGCGTGCCCTCGAGCGGTACGAGCGGGGACTCGGTCTCACCGGCCCGCAGCGCTCGCATGACCTCCGCCGCCTCGTGCCGCAGGCTGGTGCGCGGCCCGTCGGCCGGGTCCAGCACGAACTCCTCCGGGGCGCGGCCGTCGCGGTGCAGGACGAAGCGGTCGGGGTGGAAGAAGCCGGACGGGATGTCGATACGGCCGAGCGATCCGGTGACCGACGCGGTGTTCGCCGTACCGCCGACGATGGAGCAGTGCACCGAGGCGAGAGCCCCGCTTTCCCAGGAGAGCAGTGCTCCCGTCTGGAGATCGACGCCCTCGTCCGAGAGCACCGCTCGCGCCATCACGTCCGTCGGCTCACCCAGCAGCAACTGCGCGAACGACACCGGATACACGCCCAGATCCAGCAGCGCCCCGCCGCCCAGCGCCGGGTCCCGCAGCCGGTGGGCCGCAGGCAGTGCTCCATTCCTCGCCTCCGGCAAGAGGTGCCCGGCCAGCCCGAAGTCGGCGTGCACGGTGCGCACCTCGCCGATCGCCCCGTCGTCGACCAGCGCCTTCAGCCGCCGGATCAGCGGGTTGCAGTACATCCACATCGCTTCCATCAGGAAGCTGCCGCGCTCCTTCGCCAGCGCGACCAGTTCCTCCGCCTCGCGCGCGTTGAGCGTGAACGCCTTCTCGCACAGCACGTTGCGCCCGGCCTCCAGACACAGCCCGGCGGCCGCCCGGTGCGCCGAGTGCGGGGTGGCGACGTACACGACATCGATGTCCTCGTCCGCGGCGAGCGACTCCCAGTCGCCGTACGCCCGCCCGATCCCGAACCGCTCGGCGAACGCCTGCGCCGGGCCGAGGCTGCGCGAGGCCACCGCCACGATCTCCGCGTCCGGCAGGTCGACCAGGTCCGCGGCGAACGCTGCCGCGATCCCACCCGTCGCCAGGATCCCCCACCGCACGTTCCGCTCCGCCGTCCCGCCCGCCATCCCAGCCCGCCCTCGCTCATGTGACCCTCGACACTGCGTACGAGCTGAGAGCATAGGTGCCGATTCAATCAATGCGATCGGCGAGGCCGAAAAACCGGAGAGGCCGAGAAAGGGGAGGGACGACACATGCCCGAGCACGCGACGGCGGCGCCGACACCGGACACGGAGCGACAGCCCGCACCCCGCAACCCGGCCACCCGCTCGGCCCGCCGCACCGGCCTTCTCGTCACCCTCGTCCTCGGCGGCCTCACCGCCACGCCCCCGCTCGCGATGGACATGTACCTCCCGTCCCTGCCGGAGGTCACCCGCTCCCTGCACGCCCCCGCCGCCACCGTCCAGCTCACCCTCACCGCCTGCCTCGCCGGAATGGCGCTCGGGCAGCTGGTGGTCGGCCCGATGAGCGACCGCTGGGGCCGCAGACGCCCGCTCCTCGCCGGCCTCGCCGTTTATCTCGTCGCCACCGCCCTGTGCGCGGTGGCGCCCAGCGTCGAGACCCTGGTCGCCCTCCGGCTGGCCCAGGGCCTCGCGGGCGCGGCCGGGATCGTCATCGCGCGGGCCGTCGTACGCGACCTCTACGACGGCATGGCCATGGCCCGCTTCTTCTCCACCCTGATGCTGATATCCGGGACCGCCCCGATCGTCGCGCCGCTGATCGGCGGGCAGATCCTGCGCGTCACGGACTGGCGGGGCGTCTTCGTGGTCCTCACCGTCGTCGGCGCCCTGCTCGCCACGCTCGTCTGGCTCCGGCTCCCCGAGACCCTGCCGCCCGCCGAACGCCACGAGGGCGGGGGCGGCGAGGCCCTGCGCGCGATGCGCGGGCTGCTGTGCGACCTCCCCTTCACCGGCTACATGCTCACCGGCGGCTTCGCCTTCGCCGCGCTGTTCGCCTACATCTCCGCATCGCCCTTCGTCATCCAGGAGATCTACGGCGCCTCCCCGCAGACCTTCAGCCTGCTGTTCGGCCTCAACTCGGTCGGCCTGGTGATCGCCGGACAGATCAACGGGAAGGTGCTGGTCGGCCGGGTGCGCCTGGACAAAGTGCTGGCCGTCGGCCTGATCGTGACCGTCCTCGCCGCGACCGCACTGCTGCTGATGTCCGCCGGCGTCCTCGGCGAGGTGGGCCTGGCCCCGGTCGCCGCCGCGCTCTTCGTCCTGATGTCCGCGATGGGCATCACCCTCCCCAACGCCCAGTCCCTCGCCCTGCTGCGCACCCGGCACGCCGCCGGCTCCGCCTCCGCGCTGCTCGGCACCTCCTCCTTCCTCGTCGGGGCCGTCGCCTCCCCGCTCGTCGGAGTCGCTGGGGAGCACACCGCCGTACCGATGGCGCTGGTCCAACTGGCGGGAGCACTGGTGGCCCTGGCCTGCTTCGTGGGAATGTGCCGTCCCTGGTCCACATCTGCGGACGCGGAAGCCGGGGATTCCCCCCGCGCAAGCGAAACCGAAAGCCCGGGGGAGGAGAACTGAGCGCACCGAGACTCCGCGTCGACACACCGGAACGGGCCGGGCTCGACGCCGAGGAACTGCACCACCTCGTCCGCGAGGTCCACGACCTGACCACCGGCGACCACCCCTGGGCGCCCGGCGTCGTCGTGGTGGCCGGACGCGGGCCGGTCATCGCCGTCGAGGAGGCCGCGGGCTGGGCCGTGCGGTACGTGTCGTACGACCCGGAGATCGAGCAGGGCGTCGAACTGGCGCCCGAAGCCCGCGTTCCGATGACCGTCGACACCCCCTTCGACCTGGCCTCCCTCACCAAGCTGTTCACCTCCGTCGCCGCCGTGCAGCAGATCGAGCGGGGCACGCTCGGCATCGACGCCCGGGTCGGCGCCTATCTGCCCGAGTACCGCGGTGCCGCCGCGCACGGCATCACCGTCCGGCAGCTGCTCACCCACACCTCCGGGCTGCGCCCCGAACTCCCGCTGTACGACTGCCCGGACGACGCGGCCCGCCTCGCCCTGCTGCGGGCCGAGGAGCCGACGGGCGAACCGGGCACGTACCTCTACTCGGACCTGAACATGCTGCTGCTCCAGGCCGTGCTGGAGCGGATCACCGGACGCACCCTCGACGTCCTCGTGCACGAGGGGATCAGCCGGCCGCTCGGGATGACCGCGACCGACTTCGGGCCGTACCCGGGCGCCGCGGCGACCGAGGACCAGCGCTGGCCGTGGGCCAAGGCGGACCGGGGGATGCTGCGGGGCGTGGTCCACGACGAGAACGCATGGGCGCTCGGCGGGGTCGCGGGCCACGCGGGCCTGTTCTCGACGGGACGCGATCTGGCGGTCTTCTGCCGGGCGTTGCTGGCGGGCGGCGCGTACGGCCCCGCGCGCATCCTCGGCCCCGACTTCGTGGAGCTGCTGCTGACCCCGCCGGGGCTGGGCTTCGCCGTCGACCAGCCGTGGTTCATGGGGGAGCTGTCGGGGCACGGGGCGGCGGGCCACACGGGCTTCACGGGGACCTCGCTGATCCTGGACCCGGCCACGGACATCTTCCTGGTGCTGCTGGCCAACACGGTGCATCCCCGCAGACGCCCGCCGGACAGCGGGCCGAGGGCGAGGGCGGCGACTCGGATGGCCCGGGCGGTTCGGGAGACCTGAGAGAATCACACGGTGAACGCCCCCGTCTCCCCAGCCGAAAACCTCCGTGCAGCCCTCGCCGGGCTGCTCGACGGGCTCCCGCCCAAGCAGGCCGCCGGTGCCGTGGAGCGGCTGATCGCCAACTACCGGGGGCGGACCCCGACCGACGCGCCCATCCTGCGGGACCGCGCCGACGTCGCCGCGTACGCCGCGTACCGGATGCCCGCCACCTTCGAGGCGGTGCGCGCGGCCCTGGAGGCGTTCGCGGACGCCGTGCCCGGGTGGGTGCCCGGCAGCCATGTGGACGTCGGGGGCGGGACCGGCGCGGCGACCTGGGCCGTCAGCGCCACCTGGGACGGGGTCCGGCCGGTGACCGTGCTGGACTGGGCCGAGCCCGCGCTGGCCCTCGGCCGGGAGCTCGCCGCCGCCAACCCGGCGCTGCGGGACGCCACGTGGCAGCGCTCTCGCATCGGAGCGGCGCTCACCATCGAGAGCACCGATCTCGTCACCGTCTCCTACGTCCTCAACGAACTCTCCGACACCGACCGCGCCGCCCTCGTCGACGCCGCCGCTGCCGCCGCGCAGGCCGTCGTGATCGTCGAGGCCGGCACACCCGCCGGATACGCCCGCGTCATCGAGGCCCGCGACCGGCTCGTCGACGCCGGATTCCAGGTCGCCGCCCCCTGCCCGCACAGCGCCGCCTGCCCCATCGTCCCCGGCGAGGACTGGTGCCACTTCTCGGCCCGGGTCAGCCGCTCCTCCCTGCACCGCCAGGTCAAGGGCGGCTCACTGCCGTACGAGGACGAGAAGTTCAGCTACGTCGCCGCCGCCCGCTTCCCGGCCGCCCCGGCCGCCGCCCGCGTGGTGCGGCGCCCGCAGATCCGCAAGGGCCAGGTACTCCTCGATCTGTGCGAGGCCGAGGAGCAACTGCGCCGCACGACGGTCACCAAACGCCACGGCGACCTGTACAAGGCGGCCCGGGACGCCGACTGGGGCGACCCCTGGCCGCCGCGCGAGGACGACACCTCACAGCCGTAGCTCCTGCGTGCAGCACTTCACGCTGCCGCCGCCCTTGAGGAGTTCGCTCAGGTCCACGCCCACCGGCTCGAAACCGCGCTCCCGCAGCGGCCCGAACAGCCCGGCCGCCGCCTGCGGCAGCACCACGCGCAGCCCGTCCGACACGGCGTTCAGCCCGAACACGGCCGCGTCCTCGTCCCCGGCGGTCAGCGCGTCCGGGAACAACCGCCGCAGCACCTCCCGACTGCCCGGCGAGAAGGCGGGCGGGTAGTACATGACCTCGTCCCGCGCGTCGTCGAGGACGGCCAGGGCGGTGTCCAGGTGGTAGTAGCGGGGGTCGACCAGCTCCAGACCGATCACCGGGCGGCCGAGGAACTCCTGCGCCTCGCCGTGCGACAGGGGGCTCGCCCGGAAGCCGCGCCCGGCCAGCACGAAGGAGGCGGTGACGGCGAAGTCGCCCTCGCCCTCGTTGACGTGGACGGGCTCGTGGAGGCGCGTGAAGCCGTGCGCGCGGTACCAGTCCAGATGCGCGGCGGCCTCCCCGGCCCGCTCCCGGTGGGCGAACCGCGCCCCCAGCACCCGGCCGTCCACCACGGTGGCGCCGTTGGCCGCGAACACCATGTCGGGCAGCCCGGGTACCGGGACGAGCTCCTCGACGGTGTGGCCGAGGGCGCGGTAGAGGTCACGCAACTGCTCCCACTGGGCGACCGCGAGGGGTGTGTCGACGGGCTTGCGCGGGTCCATCCACGGGTTGATGGAGTACGTGACCTCGAAGTGCCTGGGTGAGCACATCAGATAGCGCCGGGGTGTGGCGCCGCGGGAACGGGAAAGGGCCAAGGCGGGCTCCTCCGGGAACCGCAGGGGTCGTTGCTGCCCATGGTGCGGCCCCGGCGAGCTTGGCGCGTGTGCCGAACGGGTTGTCTTCCTGGTTAGCCTCGACCCATGGTCAAGAAGCCCGCCCCCGACGCCACCCGGCGCAGCGAGAAGTCCCGCCGCGCGATCTACGACGCCGCCCTCGCCCTGGTCGCGGAGGCCGGGTACCCGAAGACCACCGTCGAGGGGATCGCCGCCCGGGCCGGGGTCGGCAAGCAGACCATCTACCGCTGGTGGGGCTCGAAGGCGGACGTCCTCCTGGAAGCCTTCCTGGACCTCGGCGAGCAGGCGGCACGGGCCGCGGGGCAGGAGCCGTACGAGATCCCGGACACCGGCGACCTCGCCGCCGACCTCAAGGCCGTCCTGCGCGCCACGGTCGACGAACTGCTCGACCCCCGCTTCGAGGCGCCCTCCCGCGCCCTGGCCGCCGAGGGCGTGGTCAACGAGCAGCTCGGCCGCGAGTTCGTCGGCAAGCTCCTCGAACCCCAGCTACAGCTGTACGTCGACCGGCTGCGCTCCGCGCAGACCCAGGGGCACGTACGACCCGAAGTCGACCCGCGTATCGCCCTGGAGATGTTCGTCTCGCCCCTCGCCCAGCGCTGGCTGCAGCGCACCGGACCCATCTCGTACGACTACACCGACACCCTGGTCGACTACGCGCTCGGTGGACTCGCCCCGCGCTGACCGAAAATCGCAGGTCGGAAGCCGGGCATGTCCCGACAAGGCACCCCGGCGCACGGGCAGGCGGGCGCATAGGGCATGCTGTGCGCAGCAGAGCGAGGCGAGGCGATACATGAGCGCGACGTTCGGCGGCCGCACCGGCCGGCAGGGCAAACTCTCCCAATGGCTGCGCGGACGCCGCCCGCAGGACGCGGCCGACGACGGCGGCCGTGAGGCCCTGCTGCTCGCCGCCGCCGGAGCGGGACTGCCGCTCGCGCCCGCCGCGTACCCCGCGCCCGGCTACCGCTGTTCGTGCGACCGCGTCGGCTGTCCCACCCCCGCCCGGCACCCGGTGTCGTTCGCCTGGCAGACGCAGTCAACCACCGACCGCGCCCAGATCGAGCGCTGGGCCCGGCATCAGCCGCAGGCCAACTTCATCACCGCGACCGGCATGGTGCACGACGTCCTCGACGTCCCCCTGGAGGCCGGCCGGCAGGCGCTGGAGCGGCTGCTCGGCTCCGGGGTCGAGGTGGGGCCGGTCGCCGAGAGCGACGACGGCCGCATGCTGTTCTTCGCCCTGACCCGCGGCACGCCCGAGGACGAGGACGAGTGGTGGCCGTGCGAACTGGACTGTCACCCCGAGACGATGGACGAGCACCCGGGGCTGCGCTGGCACTGCCGGGGCTCCTATGTGCTCGTACCGCCCGCCCGGCTGCCCGGTGACGACGACCGGACGGTGCGCTGGGTACGCGGCCCGGAGCATGCGCTGCCCGACCCGCTCAGCCTTCTTGAGGTGCTCACCGACGCCTGCGCCCGGCACGTCGGCGAGGAACCCGGCCACACGTCGGCGACCTGGCCCCTGCGCCGCTGAGGGCGGCGCGTCCTACTACTCGCCCTGCGCCGCCGTCAGTCCCTGGATACGGCCCAGCATCGACACCTTGCCGTCGCCCGAGCCCTTCTTCGGGTCCAGGACGACCTCGTTGGAGACGAACTCCAGCGTCAGCGACTGCTTGACCTCGCCCTTCGTCAGGGCCTGCACGTCCTTGTTCGGGGTCGGGACGGACGTGCCCGCGGCGGCGGTCTCCTTCTCGTAGTGGTGCGTGGTGAAGAACACCAGCGCCCCGCCGTCCTTCGTGCGCAGCGCCAGCGGCGCGTAGTCGCCGTCCGTGCGCGGCTCGTCGATGTACTGCGTGGCCAGGCCCGGCTTGCGGGCCTCCTTGGCGCGCGTCCTGCGCCAGCCGCTGGTGTGCTCGCCGTCCGCGAAGACACTGCCGCCGCTCTTCAGGTACGTCGCGTACTGCTCGCTCAGGTCCTGCGGGCGGACGGCGAGTTCGGGCGCGGTCGCCGGTACGGCCTCGGCCCAGCCGTCCTTGTCCGTCTGGAACTCGGGCACGCTGTCCGGGGCGAGCAGCGTCAGATACGCCACCTGGAAGGGCTCGGACAGGCTGTCGCGGGTGAAGACGAACAGCCAGCGGGCGCTGCCGCCCTTGTTGGCGGCGGTGTCGGCGACGAACCAGCGGGGCCAGCCCGCCTTCTTGGGAATGGTGAACTTCGCGTCCGACAGCTTCAGCGGCACGTGCCCCGCGTTGCCGCCGGGGTTGTTCGCATGGCCGGCCTTCAGCCGGGCGCTGTCGATGTCGCCGAGCGCACCGGTGACATGGTCCGCGTCCAGGGAGCTGTCGAACGCCTGGTCCGCCCGGTTGTAGGCGTCCGTGAACCGCGACAGCGCCTTCGCCGCCTCGGCCTTGGTGGTGGCGGGAATCACCTCGCGCTCCCCGTGCACCACCACACACCCACTCGCCGTCAGCGACAAAGCGACCAACGAGGCCGCTATGAGTGCGTTCCGGTCACCCCTACGAAGCGTACGAGACCTGCGATCCCTGCGCATTGGCTGCCTTCACCTTCCCCTTCCCGGAGCCGAACCCTACCGGGGCGGGGCGGCGGGCGGGTGGCGGGTTCCGTTACTGGTTCCGGTGGTCCGGGGGAGGAACGACGGCGGGGTCGCCCGGACCCGTGGCCCGGGCGACCCCGCCGTCGTTCTCTGCTGCCTTGTCCTCTGCTGCCTTGTCAGACCTGGTCAGACCTTGTCGCGGACCGCCGGAGGCGTCGGCTGTGGGGTCTTGCGGGTCAACAGGCCCGTCGGGGCGAGGAAGATGGCCAGTGTCGGGATCAGGTACAGGAGCCACACCGCGACCTGGACGACCGTCGGGTCGGGCTGGAAGTTGAACACGCCCTTGAGGAGCGTGCCGTACCAGCTGTCCGGCGCGATGGTGTCGCTGATGTCGAAGGCCAGGTTCCGGATGCCGGGGATCCAGTTGGCCTCCTGGAGGTCGTGGACGCCGTAGGCCAGCACGCCCGCGGCGACGACGACCAGCATGCCGCCGGTCCACGTGAAGAACTTGGCCAGGTTGATCTTCAGCGCGCCGCGGTAGAACAGCCAGCCCAGGAAGACCGCGGTGAGCAGGCCGAGCGCCACGCCGACCAGCGGGCGCGGAGTGCCGTCGCTGGCCGCGTGCACCGACGCCCACACGAACAGCGCGGTCTCCAGACCCTCCCGGCCGACGGCCAGGAACGCCGTCGCGACCAGCGCGCCCGTGCCCATCGCCAGCGCCGCGTCCAGCTTGCCGTGCAACTCCGCCTTCAGATGCCGGGCGGTGCGCCGCATCCAGAAGACCATCCACGTCACCAGGCCCACCGCGACGATGGACAGAGTCCCGCCGAGCGCCTCCTGCGCCTCGAACGTCAGCTCCTGCGAGCCGAATTCGAGGGCGCAGCCGAAGCCCATGGCGATGGCGACGGCGGTGCCGATGCCGATCCAGATGGGCTTGAGGGCGTCCTTGCGGTCCGTCTTGACCAGATAGGCGATGAGGATGCAGACGACGAGCGACGCCTCAAGACCCTCGCGCAGGCCGATCAGATAGTTGGAGAACACGGGCTACGCCTCCTCGGAGAACAGCGTCCGGCCCCACCAGTCGCGCTCGTCCCGGACACCGGGCGGAACCGCGAACACCGCCGAACCCACATGCTGGATGTATTCGTTGAGCGCGTCCTTCGCCGACAGCTGCCGCTGCAGCGGGATGAACCCCTTGCGCACGTCGCGCTGGTAGGCCAGGAAGAACAGCCCCGCGTCGAGGCGACCGAGCCCGTCCGTGCCGTCCGTGAAGGAGTAGCCCCGGCGCAGGATCGTGATCCCGTTGTTGGAGTCGGGATGCGCGAGGCGCACATGCGCGTCCGGCTTCATCGCCTTCAGGAACGGCTTGTCGTGCTCCTTGGCCTTGCCGACCGGCGCGCCCTCGCCCTTGTCCCGGCCGAAGATGTCCTCCTGCTCCTGCAGCGAGGTGCGGTCCCAGGTCTCGATGTGCATCCGGATGCGCCGGGCGACCAGATACGACCCACCGGTCATCCACGCCGAGTTCTTGCCGCCGTCGCCCTCGCCGACCCAGACGTACTTCTTCAGCCGGTCCGTCTCCGTACCCGCGATGTTGCGCGTGCCGTCCTTGAACCCCATCAGATTGCGCGGGGTCTGCGCGTCCGGCGTGGTCGAGGAGGTCTTGCCGAAGCCGAGCTGCGACCAGCGGATGACGACCTTGCCGAAGCCGATGCGGGCCAGGTTGCGGATGGCGTGCACGGCGACCTGCGGGTCGTCCGCGCAGGCCTGGATGCACAGGTCGCCGCCGGTGCGGGTGCGGTCGAGGTTGTCGCCGGGGAACTTCGGCAGGTCCACCAGCGCCTCGGGCCGCCGGTCCGCCAGCCCGAACTTGTCGAACAGCGACGGACCGAAGCCGATCGTCAGCGTCAGCCGCGAGGGCTTGAGGCCCAGCGCCTCACCGGTGTCGTCCGGCGGCGCCTCGGCCAGTCCGCCGTACGCGCCCTCGCCGACCGCCTTCCCGGCGGTCATCCGGTGCGCGGCCGCCGTCCAGTCCTTCAGCATCTGCACGAACTCGGCGTGGTCCTCGGTCTGCACGTCGAACGCGGCGAAGTGCAGCCGGTCCTGCACCGGCGTGGCGATGCCCGCCTGGTGGGCGCCGAGGAACTCCACCGCGGCGCCCGCCTCGGCGGCGACCGGGTCCACGTCGTCGCCGGTCCTGGCCATCGCCACCGCACCGCCGGCCGCGGCGGCACCGAGCGCGAGCCCGGCGCCGCCCCAGCCGATCAGCGAACGGCGGGTGGGGGAGGTGCTGTGCTGGGTCTCGGTCATCGCAGCGGTCCTACTTCTTCACGACGGCGACGGCGGCGGCGAGCTTCGACAGCGGTTCCGCGAGGGCGTTCACCGCGTCGGACAGCTCCTTGCGCTGGTCCTTGGTGACCTTGTCGTAGGAGACGAAGTCGTAGGAGGTCTTGTCGGAGCGGTACTTGTCGAGCTCCGCGTTCAGTGCGGTGAACTGCTTGTCGAGCTCGGTGGTCAGCGCCTGGTCGTTCTTCGAGGCGACCGGCTTGAGCAGCTCGTACGCCTTCTCGGCGCCCTCGACGTTGCCCTTGAAGTCGACCAGGTCGGTGTGCGCGTAGCGGTCCTCCTCGCCGGTGACCTTGCCGGTGGCGACCTCGTCGAGCAGTTCCTTGGCGCCGTTGGCCATGGAGGTCGGGGTGATCTCGGCCTTTCCGACCCGCTCCTGCCAGTCCTTCAGGTCCGTCACCAGCTGGTCGGCGAGGGTCTTCTCCTCGTCGCCGATCTTCTTGTCCTGCCAGAGGGCCTTCTCCAGGCGGTGCCAGCCGGTCCACTTCTGGCCGTCCTCCAGGCCGTCCTCACGGACGTCGACCTTGGGGTCGATGTCACCGAAGGACTCGGCGACCGGCTCGGTCCGCTCCCAGCCGAGTCGCGAGGGCGCGTACGCCTTCTGCGCGGCCGCCAGGTCGCCGTCCTTGACCGCCTTCACGAAGGTCTCGACGAGCGGCAGCGTGGCGTCGGCCTGCTCCCGGACGTACTCGCGGTAGTCGGCGACGGCCTTGTCCAGCTGCGGGTCACGCTTGGCGGTCGAGCCGCCGCCGGTGACCGTGAGCTTCTGCCGAATGCCGTGGCCCTTCATGCCCGGGACACAGGCGATCTCGTACGAGCCGGCCTTGACCTCGGCGGTCAGCGTGTACTTGGTGCCGGGGCCGATGTTCTCCTTCTCGGAGACGATCCGGTCGTCCGGGAAGAGGATCTCGACCTCGGTGGCCTTCGAGCCCTTGTTCTCGATCTTCAGGGTGACGTGGCCGGCCGGGACCGACTCGGCGGAGGTCTCGCACTTCGAGTCGGAGGCGGTCACCTGGATCGCGTCGCCGTCCTTGGCATCGCTCTTCGCCGTGCAGGCCGTGAGGGCGGTCAAAGCCGCCGTGGCGACGGCGGCGGTGACGGAGAGTCGGGCGGCTCGCATGCTGGCTCCAAGCGGAAACGGTGTGGTGAGGCTTGCCTAACTTACATGAGGCTTACCTCACCACTACCCGTCCAGATCGTGATTCACCTCTCACGGAAATCTCACAGGCACGGCTTGATCTCGACGGCTCAAAGTGGACCCCAAGGAATGTTAAAGGAAAGGTCAAGCGGAGTGCTTCGGGAACACCTCGCCCGGCTGGTCATGGACGCCCGAACGCAGCCGCTCGCCGAAAACCCCGGCGGGTGGAGGCCGGCCGCGACACGACCGGCGCACAGCATCGCGACCCGGCGCGCACAGCCCACCCGAAGCGCCGGACCGTGCAACACCACCCCTACGACGTCACCGGCGTGCGCTGTTCCCGACGCTGCCGACGCGAAGCCCCGGAGGAGCCGCGGCCTGGGACGAGTTGGCCGGGGCCGCGGTGCTTCAATGCCCGGGTGACTGATTACGACGTGCTGCGCGTGTTCTGCGCGGCGAACGGCGGATACGGCAACGAGCTCGGCGTCGTCCGTGACGGCTCACGGCTGCCCGACCAGGAGGACCGGCAGGCCTTCGCGGCGAAGCTCGGTTTCAGCGAGACCGTGTTCGTGGACGACCCCGAGCGCGGGGTCATCGACATCTACACCCCCACCCTGCGCCTCCCCTTCGCCGGTCACCCCTGCGTCGGCACGGCCTGGCTGCTGGACGTGCCCGAGCTGGTCACACCCGCGGGCGCCGTCGGGGCCCGGCTGGACGGCGAGTTCAGCTGGATCGAGGCGCTCCCGGAGTGGGCCCCGCCGCGCACCCTGCGCCGCTACGCCACCGCCGCCGAGGTCGACGCCCTGCCCGTCCCATCACCCGGCGAATGGATTTACGCCTGGGCCTGGGAGGACGAGTCGGCCGGCCGGATCCGCGCCCGTGCCTTCCCCGGCCGCGACGACGGCATCGAGGAGGACGAGGCCACCGGCGCGGCGGCGCTGCTGCTCACCGCGCAGCTGGGCCGGGCGCTCAACATCACTCAGGGCGCGGGCTCGCAGATCCTCACGGCACCGCAGCCGGGCGGCTGGGTCGAGGTGGGCGGACGGGTGTTCCTGGAACGCCAGCCCGAACGCCAGGCCGAGCGCGAGGCCGAGCGCCGGGCCTGGTCGGTCTAGGCGCTCAGCGGGAACTCCTCGCCCAGCTCCCTGAAGACCGCCGTGTTCAGCGCGAACGCCCGCCTGCACTCGGCGACGATCCGCTGCTTCTCCAGGTCGTCGGCGACGAGCGCGTCCAGCAGCTCCCGGTAACCCCGCTTGAACGCGGCGGGGTTGGGGATCCCCTCGAACACATAGAAGCGGACGCCGTCGCCCTTCTTCGCGAACCCCCACGTCCGCTCCGCCCGGTCACGGATGATCTGGCCGCCGGAGAGGTCGCCCAGGTAGCGGGTGTAGTGGTGGGCGACGTACCCGGCCGGCCACCGCTTTGCGCACTCCCGCACCCGGTCCGCGTACGCCCGCGTGGCCGGCAGCGCCCTCAGTCCCGCCCGCCACTTCGGCCCGCGCAGATGCGCCAGGTCCCGCTCCAGCGCCGCCAGCCGGTACAGCTCGGGCCGCACGAACGGCCCGGCCAACGGGTCCGACGCCAGCCGCTCGGCCTCGCCCTCCAGCGCCTCGTACACGAACCACAGCTGTTCGGTGTACCGCGCGTACGCCGCCACGCCGAGCCGCCCGCCGAGCAGGTCGCTCATGAACGTCGAGGTCTCGGCCGCCACGTGCGCCTCGTGGGACGCCGTGCGGATGAGTGTCGAGAACGAGAAGGGGTCCATGGGCAATGTCCTCGGTAGTCTTGCCGACACCCTGTCGGTAAAAGTCTACAAGAGGAAGCCCGCCCTCCAAAGGCGGCGGAGGACGGGCTCAGGCGCACGGGCGCGCGATCACGGCAGGGTCAGGATCTCCGCCCCGGTGTCCGTCACCACCAGCGTGTGCTCGAACTGCGCGGTCCGCCTGCGGTCCTTGGTCACGACGGTCCACCCGTCGTCCCACATGTCGTACTCGTGCGTCCCGAGCGTCAGCATCGGCTCGATCGTGAACGTCATCCCGGGCTGCATGACCGTCGTCGCGTGCGGGCTGTCGTAGTGCGGGATGATCAGTCCGGAGTGGAAGGACGAGTTGATCCCGTGGCCGGTGAAGTCCCGCACCACGCCGTACCCGAACCGCTTGGCGTACGACTCGATGACCCGGCCGATGATGTTGATCTGCCGGCCCGGCTTCACCGCCTTGATCGCCCGGTCGAGTGACTCCCGGGTCCGCTCCACCAGCAGCCGCGACTCCTCGTCGACGTCACCGACCAGGTACGTGGCGTTGTTGTCGCCGTGCACCCCGCCGATGTACGCGGTCACGTCCAGATTGACGATGTCGCCGTCCCGCAGCACCGTCGAGTCCGGGATGCCGTGGCAGATCACTTCGTTGACGCTGGTGCACAGCGACTTGGGGAACCCGCGGTAGCCCAACGTGGACGGGTAGGCGCCGTGGTCGCACATGTAGTCGTGGGCGACCTTGTCCAGCCGGTCCGTGGTCACACCCGGCGCGATGATCTTCGCGGCCTCGGCCATCGCCTGCGCGGCGATGCGCCCGGCGGTCCGCATGGCCTCGACGGTCTCCGGGGTCTGCACCTCCGGGCCGGTGTACGGCGTCGGCGCGGGCTTGCCGACGTACTCGGGGCGGCGGATGTTTCCGGGTACCGGACGGGTGGGAGAGAGCTCCCCTGGTACGAGCAGCGACTGGCCAGACATGCCAGCGAGTCTAACCAGCGGACATGGGGGAACATGTCGTTGGCGAGAGGAGCTGGTCATGGCCCTGTTCAAGAAGCGCACGGTCGGCAAGCCGGGCGAGTGGTACTACTGCCTGGAGCACAAGAAGGTCGAGGAGGGGCCGGAGTGCCCGGCCAAGGACCGCTTCGGGCCCTACACCACCCGGGCGGAGGCCGAACACGCGATGGAGACGGCCCGCGAGCGCAACCTCGAATGGGAGAACGACCCGCGCTGGCACGACGCGCCGGCCGGCGGCGACCCGGACGAGGACTGACGATCAGGCCTTGGCCGGTTCGGCGGCGGTTGCGCGGCGCTCGCGCAGCCGTACCGCGTGCTCGTTCGTCCGCGCGTCGTACGTCATGAGCCCCGGCAGGCACAGCGCCAGCAGCCCCACCGCGCCCGCGCACGCCGGCCCGCCGGACCAGACGACGGCCCGCACACCCGCCCAGGCGGCGAAACCGCCCGCCCGGACCTGACCGAGCTGCGGCCCCACCGAGTAAGAGAGCAGCTCGATCCCGGCGAGCCTGCCGCGCAGCTCGTCCGGGATCGTCTGGTTCCACATCGCGGCCCGGAAGATCCCGCTGACCATGTCGAACCCACCACCGATGGTCAGGAACAGCAGCACGGCAGCGCGGGCCGCTGCGCGGAAACCCCGTCCAACCCTCGGAGAGGACCGGCGGGTCACCAAGGCGCGGCTGGAGGGGCCGTCAGGGTTTCCGCCAGGCGGGACAGGCGGTCGCGGAAGCCGCGCCGGGCCCTCGGAGAGGCTCCGTTCTCGCCTGCTGCCGCGCTGACCAGGTGCTGCACCGTGTCCAGGTCCAGTTCCGCGCCCTCCGGCACGGCCAGTGACTCGTGGGCCATTGCCTCCAGTTCGCTCCCGCCGCAGCCCAGGGCCAGGACCGTCACCCCGGACCGCCGGGCGTCGTGCACCCGCTCCAGCAGCGGCGCGGGCTCCTCGGGGGCCACGACCAGCAGGGTCTCGCCGCGCTGCGCCGCGCCGATCCGTCCCGGTCCGACCGCCAGGTGCGCGGGGTCCGAGGGACGCGCGTCGTGCCGCACGAGCGTCGGGGCCAGCTCCGGCGTGCCCGACCACGCGGCCTCGTCCACCAGATGGGCCGCCAGATGCCACGGCTCGTACTCCGGTGTGCCCACGAGCAGCAGCCCGCCCCCGTGCGCCACCACGGACCCGCGCAGCGCCCCGGCGAACCGCCGCGTGGCATCCAGCCACTCCGTCCCGGCAAGCACTTCGCGCAGCAGCGCGACCCGTACGGCGTCCATACGACCGCATCCTGCCGCAACCGGTCACTCGTGACGCGGAGTTCACCACGAATTCGCCCAACTCGGGGACACTGCTCCGACAATGCCCTGTCACCGGAGACCCACATCTGCTCGGGAGCCCGCCAGATGACAGCAGTCACCGTCCCCTTCCGCGCCGGTGAAGAGGGCTACGCCAGCTATCGGATCCCGGCGGTCGTCGCAACCGCCTCCGGCACCCTGCTGGCGTTCTGCGAGGGCCGGGTCGGCTCCGCGAAGGACCACGGCCAGATCGACATCGTGCTGAAGCGCTCCACGGACGGCGGCCGCACCTGGAGCCCGCTCAAGGTCGCCGCGAGCAACGGCGACGACCTCGCCGGAAACCCCGCCCCCGTCGTCCTCGACACCGGCCGCATCCTGCTCGTCCACGTCCGCGCGGCCGCCGCCGCGAGCGAGGACTCCATCCTGCGCGGCAGGGTGAAGGCCGCCGACGGCCGCCGCGTATGGGTGCAGCACAGCGACGACGACGGCGTCAGCTGGTCCCGGCCGAAGGAGATCACCAAGTCGGTGAAGAAGGCGGGCTGGCGCTGGTACGCCACCTGCCCCGGCCACGCGATCCAGCTGCGCTCCGGCCGGGTCCTCGTCCCCGGCAACCACACCGCGCCGCCCACCGGCACCGACCTCGGCAACGAGCCCAGATACAACAGCGGCCACTGCCTGCTCAGCGACGACCGCGGCGAGACCTGGTTCCTCGGCTACGTCGACGAGAACACCGACGGCTATGTCAACGTCAACGAGACCACCGCCGCCGAACTCCCCGACGGCCGCGTCTACTTCAACACCCGCAACGACTCCCCGTCCCCCGGCAACCGCGCCGACGCCCACTCGAAGGACGGCGGGAAGACCCTCGTCAAACCGTTCCGCCCGCAGGCCGGCCTCACCGCCCCCGTCTGCGAGGCCAGCGTCCTCCAGCTCCGCGACCCCGACCTGCTCCTCTACTCCGGCCCCGCCGACCCCACCGACCGCGCCCTGATGACCGTCCGCGCCTCGACCGACGGCGGCACCACCTGGCGCCCGGTCCACACGGTCGACGGGCTGCCTGCCGCCTACTCCGACCTGGTCCGCGTCGACCGGGACACCGTCGGACTCCTCTACGAGACCGGCGACTTCGGCCCGTACGAGACGATCACCTTCCGGCGGCTGCCGGTCACGGATCTCACCTGACGCGGTGCGCGAACGAGGGCGGACGTAGAGTCGCCGCATGACCTCTACCGACAGTGCACAGCAGCCCGCGAAGGCCCCCGCCAAGGACCCCTGGGACCTGCCCGACGTCTCCGGGCTCGTCGTCGGCGTGCTCGGTGGCACCGGGCCGCAGGGCAAGGGCCTCGCCTACCGGCTCGCCAGGGCCGGCCAGAAGGTGATCATCGGCTCCCGGGCCACCGAGCGCGCCCAGGCCGCCGCCGACGAGCTCGGCCACGGCATCGAGGGCTTCGACAACGCCGAGACCGCCCGGCGCAGCGACATCGTGATCGTCGCCGTGCCCTGGGAGGGGCACGGCAAGACCCTGGAGTCCCTGCGCGAGGAGCTGTCCGGCAAGCTCGTCGTGGACTGCGTCAACCCGCTCGGCTTCGACAAGCAGGGCGCCTACGCGCTGAAGCCGGAGGAAGGCAGCGCCGCCCAGCAGGCCGCCGCCCTGCTCCCGGACTCCCGGGTGACCGCCGCCTTCCACCACCTCTCGGCGGTACTGCTGGAGGACCCGGAGATCGAGCGGATCGACACCGACGTCATGGTGCTCGGCGAGGACCGGTCCGACGTGGAGATCGTCCAGGCGCTGGCCGGCCGCATCTCCGGCATGCGCGGCATCTTCGCGGGGCGGCTGCGCAACGCCCACCAGGTGGAGTCACTGGTCGCGAACCTGATCTCCGTCAACCGCCGGTACAAGGCGCACGCGGGACTCAGAATCACAGACGTGTGAGCGCGGCTGTCACAGTCGTGTGAGTCCGTGGCCACCGTCGTGTGAGACGTCGGGGCGCATGGGGGACACTGGACGCCATCAGCAGTGTCCCCCGACAGGAGCCCCTTCCCATGCCCCGCCTCGCCTTCTACACCCTCGTCGTCTGTCTGCTGGCCGTGGCCGCCGCGGTCGTCTCCTTCGTGCAGGGCAGCTGGCTGGGGATCGTCTGGGTGCTGATCGCGGGGCTGTCGTCCAACATGACCTGGTACTACATCAAGCGCGGCCGCGGCGCCGGCGGCAAGTCCGTCACGGGCTGACCGCGCAGTACTCGTCGGTGCCCAGCCAGAAGCGGTAGAGCTGCTGGCCGCAGTACCGGTCGTCGCCGGTGATCCCCAGAGCGCGCAGGATCGTGTCGATCACATCGAAGAACGCGTGGTTGAGGGACGGCACCCACAGCAACGCGAACACGAACAGCAGGCCGAACGGCGCGAACGGCTCCACCTGGCGCTTCACGCCGTACGACAGCCAGGGCTCGATCACGCCGTAGCCGTCCAGGCCCGGCACCGGCAGGAAGTTCAGGATCGCGGCCGTGACCTGGAGCAGCGCCAGGAAGGCCAGCGCGTACCGGAAGTCGCGTGGCACCCCGTCCAGGGCGTGCAGCCAGAACGGGGCCGTGCACACCGCCGCGAACAGCACGTTCGTCAGCGGGCCCGCCGCCGAGATCAGGCTGTGCCGCCAGCGCCCCTTGATCCGGCCGCGCTCGATGAACACCGCGCCACCGGGCAGACCGATACCGCCCATGATCACGAACAGCACGGGCAGCACGATGCTCAGCAGCGCGTGCGTGTACTTCAGCGGGTTCAGCGTGAGGTAGCCCTTGGCGCCGACCGAGATGTCCCCGCTGTGCAGCGCGGTGCGCGCGTGCGCGTACTCGTGCAGACACAGGGACACGATCCAGGCCGCCGTCACGAACAGGAACACGGCGAGCCCCGGCTGCGCGGCGAACCCGGTCCAGGTGGCCCACCCCGTGACCGCGGTGACGGCCAGGATGCCCAGGAAGACGGGACTGATCCGCCGGTCGCTGCGGCTGCGGGCGGTTGCGGAGGTCATCGGCGGGGCTCCCTGGGGGACTGGGGCGGTCGGCGAGCCCGACCGTACCGGGCACGAGGGGAAAACGTCTCGCGGTGCGCCGTCGGTTCCTGAAGGGTGGGCGCATGGGAACGTGGCGGGTGTTCTACGAAAGCTGGCAGATGGAGTGCTGCGGTACACCCTTCTCGGTGGGGGAGGAGGTGAGCTGGCCGCTCGCGCCCATGGACCCCGAGGACATCCGGGCGTGGAGCCGGGAGGGGGAGCGCGACCGGTACGACGGGACGGTCAGGTTCGAGGGCCACGGAGACCGCCTGCCCGCGACCCGGGGCCGGGTCCTCGACATCCGTCTCGTGCGCGAGGAGTACGCGGAGCGCAGCCCGGGAGCGGACACCCTCGAACCGGTGTCCGGCACGAGGTCGCTCACACCCGTCGACGCCTGCCCGAAGTGGTTCGAGCACGAGGAACCCCGTACGAAGTCGGGGTTGCGCCGCGCCCGCCTCGCGACCGGCGTCCTCGTCACCCTCGACGTCCCGGGCGCCCCGCCGCCGGAACTCCGTGACCGGCCCTGACACCACCGGAGACAATGGACCCCGTGCGCTATCGCATCCTCGGCACCACCCAGGCGCTCCGCCCCGACGGCACGGCCGTTCCCGTGGGCGGGGCGCGACTGCGTGCCCTGCTGACCGTGCTGGCCCTGCGACCCGGCCGTATCGTGCCGGTGGGCCTGCTGGTCGACGAGGTGTGGCACGGGGACCCGCCCGCCGACGCGGCCGGTGCGCTGCAGGCACTGGTGGGCCGACTGCGCCGGGCACTCGGCTCGGACGCGGTCGCCTCGGCGGAGGGCGGCTACCGGCTCGCCGCCGCCCCCGACGACGTCGATCTGCACCGCTTCGAGCGGCTCACCGGCGACGGCCTGCGCGCCCTGGCCCACGGCGACCCCGCCAAGGCGGCCGGCGCCCTCGACGACGCCCTCGCGCTCTGGCACGATCCGGCCCTCGCCGACCTGCCCGACCGCACCGCGGAGGCCGCCCGCCGGGAGGCCCGCCGCCTCGACGCCCTGCGCGCCCGGCACACCGCCGCGCTGGCCCTGGGCGAGGCCGAGCACTCCCTGCCCGAGCTCACCGCCCTGTGCGACACCCACCCGCTGGACGAGTCCCTCCAGTGCCTGCGGCTGCGCGCCCTGCGCGAGGCGGGCCGCGCGGCGGAGGCCCTGGCCGCCTACGAGGACGTACGACAGCTGCTCGCGGACCGGCTCGGCTCCGACCCCGGCCCCGAACTGCGCGCGCTGCACGCGGAGTTGCTGGACCTCTCGGCGGGCTCCCGGGAGCACACCGGCGTGGCACGGGCGGACCTCTCCGCCGATGGCCGGGCCGCGGACGCCCCCGCCGAAGTCCGCCCGGCCGGCACGACCACCGGCAACCTCCCCGCCCGGCTCACCTCCTTCGTCGGCCGGGAGGGCGACATCGAGGCCATCCGGGGGGACCTCGCGGCCGCCCGGCTGGTCACCCTGCTCGGGCCCGGCGGGGCCGGAAAGACCCGGCTGTCGCAGGAGGCCGCCGAGACCGTGCGGTATGCCACCCGGGACGGGGTGTGGCTGGCCGAGCTGGCGCCCGTCGACGACCCGGACGCCGTACCGGGAGCCGTCCTCACCGCGATCGGCGCCCGCGAGACCGTGCTGCACGGCGCCGGGGCCGAGAGCATGCGGGCCGCCGCCGCCGACCGGCACGACGACCCCATGGAGCGACTGGTCGAGCACTGCGGCCGCCGCCGCATGCTGATCATCCTCGACAACTGCGAGCACGTCGTGGACGCGGCCGCCCGCCTGGTGGAGCGGCTCCTGGAACGCTGCCCGGAGCTGACGGTCCTGGCCACCAGCCGTGAACCCCTCGGCGTACCGGGCGAGTTGCTGCGCCCCGTGGAACCGCTGCCGGAGCCCTTCGCGCTCCGGCTGCTCGCCGACCGGGGCACCTCGGCGCGCCCCGGGTTCCGGGTCGACGACGACCGCGCGGCCTGCGCGGAGATCTGCCGCCGCCTCGACGGCCTCCCCCTCGCCATCGAGCTGGCGGCCGCCCGGCTGCGGATGATGACACCGCGTCAGCTCGCAGACCGGCTCGACGACCGCTTCCGGCTGCTCACCTCGGGCAGCCGCACCGTGCTGCCCCGCCAGCAGACCCTGCGTGCCGTCGTCGACTGGTCCTGGGATCTCCTCGACGAGGACGAACGGGACGTCCTGCGCCGCCTGTCGGTGTTCGCCGGCGGCTGCGACCTCGCCGCCGCCGAGGCGGTGTGCGGACCGGTCGCGCTGGAGGCACTCGGTTCGCTGGTCGACAAGTCCCTCGTCGTGGCGGCGCCCGCGCCCGACGGCGCGATGCGCTACCGGCTCCTGGAGACCGTGGCCGAGTACGCGGGCGAACGGCTCGACGAGGCCGGGCAGCGCAAGGAGACCGAGCGCGCGCATCTGACGTACTACCGCGAACTCGCCCGCACCACCGACCCGTTGCTGCGCGGCCCCGGCCAGCGCGACGCCGTGCGGCGGCTCCAGCTGGAGTACGAGAACCTGCGCACCGCCCTGCGCCACGCCGTCGTCGAACAGGACGAGCAGGAAGGGCTCTGCCTTGTCCTCTCCCTGGTCTGGTACTGGCAGATGCGCGATCTGCGCATCGAGGCCCGCACCTGGTGCCAGGAGGTCATGGCCCTCGGTCCCGACCCCTTCACCGAGCCGCCGCGCCGCGCCGAACCGGTCTGGCAGCGCTGCATCGACACCCCGCCGCCGCTGACCGGCGAACTCCTCGTCGAGGCCCGTCGCGGTGTCCACCTCGTCCATCTCTCCTGCATGGACACGGAGCTGGACGCCTGGCAGGTCCCGGCGGCGCAGGCGAAGCTGCGCGTGATCACCGAGGTGTACGAGCCCGGTCTGCCGCAGACGTGCCGTTCCCCCGGCATGTACTGGTTCTTCGCCGTGATGCTGACCGGCAGCGCGGACCGGCTGCTGGAGATCATCGACGGCTGCGTCCGCACCTGCCGCGAGACCCCGGGCTTCGAGTGGGAACTGGCCGGATCCCTGCAGATGCGAGCCAACGTCCTCGCCAACCGCACCGCCTGGGCGGGCGACGCGACCCGGGACGCGGAGGAGGCGCTGGAGATCTTCCGGCGCCTCGGCGACGACTGGGGCACCGCCGAGGCGCTCTCCGCCCGCGCCGAGGCCCGGGAACGCAAGGGCGACTACGTAAGGGCCGCGGACGACTACCGGGCGGCCGTCGAGCACGCCGAACGCCTCGGCGCCCGCGCCCAGACGGCGGTGCTCACCGCCCGGCTGGGCAGCGTGCTCATCGAAGCGGGCGAGACGGAACGCGGCGAGAGGCTGCTGCGCGAGGTCACCGCCGTCGGTGACGGCACGACCCACGAGGCCATGCCCATCGCCCGGCTCTTCCTCGCCTGCCGGCTCAGCCTGACCGGCCGTACCGCGGAGGCGCGCGAGCAACTCCGGTTGCTGCGCGAGGAGTTCAAGATCGCGCACTTCATCGTCTTCGACGCGATCATCCTCGGCCAGGAGGCCTGGGTGGACGCCGTCGACGGCCGTCACGCGGAGAGCCTGGTCCGGGTCCGGGAGGCGCTGCGGCACGCCGCCGATCCGCTGTCCCAGGTCATCACCCCGCACATGGACTCCATCTGCCTGACCGTCGCGGCGATGGCCCTCGCCGGCGTCGACGGCGGCACCCGTGCCGCCGACGCCGCCCGGTGCCTGGCCGCCGCCGACGCGCTGCTGCCGCCGGGCCATGTCGCCTCCGGTACGGAGCGCGAGGTGCGGGAGCAGACCGTGGCCCGGATCCGGGCCGCGCTCGACGCCGAGGCGTACGAGGCCGCGTACGCGCAGGGCGGTGGCCTCTCCCTCGCGGAGGCCACCGCCCTGGTCTGACCTGGTCTGACCTGGTCTGACAGGCGCGACGAACGTCAGTTCTTGGTGCGGAACTTGTGGATCGCGACCGGTGCCATCACCGCGGTGAGCCCCGCCGACCAGGCCAGGGTCACCCACAGCCCGTGCGTGACCGGTCCGCCGACCATCAGACCGCGCGCGGTGTCCGCGAGGGCCGACAGCGGGTTGTACTCGGTGAAGTTCTGCAGCCAGCCCGGCATCGAGGCGGTCGGCGCGAAGATCGACGAGCCGAACTGCAGCGGCATCAGCACCAGGAAGCCCATGGCCTGCACGGACTGCGCGCTCTTCATGATCACGCCGAGGGTGAGGAACACCCACATCAGGGCCGAGCCGAACACCGCGGACAGGCCCACCGAGGCCAGCAGCCCCGCCCAGTTGGTGATGTCGAAGCCCACGAGCACGCCGACGATCACCAGGACGACGGTCGCGAAGAGCATCCGCATCAGCTCCACCGCGATCTTGGCGAACAGCACGGAGCCACGCCCGATCGGCAGGGACCGGAAGCGGTCCATGACACCGGAGTTGAAGTCCGTGTTGAACCCGGTGCCCACGCCCTGGGCCATGTTCATGCCCATCATGGCCATGAGGCCGGGCACGACGTACTGCACGTACTGGTCCTGACCACCGCCCAGCGACTGCCCGATGGAGCCGCCGAAGACGTACACGAACAGCAGGGTGAAGATCACCGGGAACAGGATGGCGTCGAACATCGACTCCGGGTCCTGCCGGATCCACAGCAGATTGCGGCGGATGAGCGCGCCGGTGTGGCGCAGATGGGCACGCAGCGGGATGGGAGCGTCGGCCTTGGAGGCGGCTGCGGCGGGGGTGAGAGTGGCGGCGCTCATACGGCGACCTCCTCGCGGATCTCGGCGGGCGTGGCGTCCTGCGGGGCACTGGCGCGGTGGCCGGTGAGGGACAGGAACACCTCGTCCAGGCTGGGCAGTTCGGTGGTGATCGAGGAGATGGTGATGCCGCGCGCGGTGACCGCGCCGACCACGGCGGTCAGCTGCTCGTCACTGAGGATCGGCACCAGCAGGGAGCCCGCGTCGGTGTCCACGGTCGTACTGGCCAGCCCGGTGATGCCCAGCTCGTCCAGCATCCCGGCGAGCGGGCGCAGCTCCAGCGGGTCCGCGGGCCTGACACGCAGCGTGCGTCCGCCGACCCTGGCCTTCAGCTCCTCGATGCCGCCGTTCGCGATGACCTTCCCACGGTCGACGACGGTCAGCTCGGAGGCGAGCTGCTCGGCCTCCTCCATGTACTGCGTGGTCAGCAGGACGGTGACACCGTCCCCGACCATGGCCTTGACCTCGTCCCACACCTCGTTGCGGGTACGGGGGTCGAGTCCGGTCGTCGGCTCGTCCAGGTAGAGGACGGCGGGCCGGCCGATCATCGACGCGGCCAGGTCGAGCCGCCGCCGCATACCGCCGGAGTAGGTGCCCGCGGGCCGCCGGGCGGCCTCCGTCAGCGAGAATCGCTCCAGCAGCTCGTCGGCGCGGGCGCGGGCCTCCTTGCGCGGCAGGTCCAGCAGCCGCCCGATCATGTACAGGTTCTCCCAGCCCGGGAGCTTCTCGTCCACCGACGCGTACTGCCCGGTGAGGCCTATGACCCGGCGCAGCTGCCGGGGCTGCCGTACGACGTCGTACCCGGCCACGGTGGCGTGTCCGGCGTCGGGGGCCAGCAGGGTGGAGAGGATGCGTACGAGGGTGGTCTTGCCGGCTCCGTTCGGCCCGAGCACACCCATCACGGTGCCCTCGCGCACATCCAGGTCGACACCGTCCAGTGCCCTGGTCTCGCCGTAGTGCTTGACCAGCCCCCGCACGGTCACGGCGCTGCTCGCGCCACTGGGGTTGTCGTCGATTCGCGTCATGCCCCAGACGTTGTCAGCCCCGACCGACAAACCACCTACAGACCGCCTACAGCAACCGACGGCCCACCGACACGTGCCGGACATACGACAAGCCCCGCCGACGGGGGACGATCGGCGGGGCTTGTCGGTGGTGCGGCAATGGCTCAGTGGCGGGGCCGTGCCTCAGCGGCCGCGGCTCAGTGGACGGAGTGCTCCTCCAGCGGGAACGTCCCGCCCACGACGTCCTCGGCGAACTCCTTCACCGCGCTGCCCATGACCTCACGCAGGTTGGCGTACTTCTTCACGAACTTCGGCATCCGGCCGCCCGTCAGACCGAGCATGTCGGTCCACACGAGCACCTGCGCGTCCGTCTCCGCACCGGCGCCGATGCCCACGGTCGGGATGTGCAGCACGCGCGTCACCTCGGCCGCGAGCTCGGCCGGGACCAGTTCGAGTACCACCGCGAACGCGCCCGCGTCCTGTACGGCCTTGGCGTCGCGCAGCAGCTGCGCGGCCGCCTCCTCGCCGCGCCCCTGGACGCGGTAGCCCATGGCGTTCACGGACTGCGGGGTCAGACCGATGTGGGCCATGACCGGGATGCCGGACTCGACGAGCAGCCGGATCTGCTCGTGGGAGCGCTCGCCGCCCTCCAGCTTCACCGCGCCGACGCCGGCCTCCTTCACCAGCCGGGTCGCCGAGCGCAGCGCCTGCACCGGGCCCTCCTGGTACGAGCCGAAGGGCAGGTCGCCGACGATCAGGGCGCGCTGGGTGCCGCGCACGACCGCGGCCGACAGCATGGTCATCTCGTCGAGGGTGACGGGCACGGTCGTCTCGTACCCGAGGTGGCAGTTGCCCGCCGAGTCGCCGACCAGGAGCACCGGGATGCCGGCCTCGTCGAAGACGGACGCGGTCATCGCGTCGTAGGCGGTGAGCATGGGCCATTTCTCGCCCCGCTCCTTGGCGAGGGCGATGTCGCGGACGGTGATGCGGCGTGTGCCCTTGCCCCCGTACAGCGCTTTGCTGCCGTCGGAGGGCTTGTTCTGGGCAGCCGAAAGCTGCGTCATTGCAACGGCTCCTTCAGTCATCTCGAGGCGCCCTCACGGCGTCCCCGGATCCCCTCCATGGTGGCACCTCGTGCCAGGGAGGGCCAGGGGACCCCCGTGTGATCCCTTACGTCATCCCTTACGCCATCCCAACGCACTCCGCTCGCACCCCGCCCGTGTACCGCTCGGCCCGGGGTGGGCCGTGAACGAGCGGTGTGCGGCGGGCCATGACCGCGCTGCGTAAGGTCTCGGTAAAGGAATTAAAATACGAGACGGTTCCGTATTGGAAGTGGCCTAGGGTCGTCGACATGACAACTCCTGCCGACCGTGCCTCTCACGGTTCCCGGATACCTGAAGCGGTGCACCGCCGCCGCTGGGCGATCCTCGGCGTCCTGATGCTGAGCCTGCTGATCGTTGTGCTCGACAACTCGATCCTGAACGTCGCCGTCAAGACCATCTCCACCCCGGCGCCCACCGGACTGGGGGCCACCCAGAGCGAGATCGAGTGGGCGATCAACGCCTACACCCTCGTCTTCGCCGGCCTGCTGTTCACCGCCGGCCTCATCGGCGACCGGCTGGGCCGCAAGAAGGTCCTGCTCGGCGGCCTCCTCGTGTTCGGCATCGGCTCCGCCCTCGCCGCCGAGTCCGGCTCCCCGGGCGAGCTGATCGCCTACCGCGCGCTGATGGCGCTCGGCGCCGCCTTCGTCATGCCTGCCACGCTCGCCGTGCTGATGAACGTCTTCGAGCGCGAGGAGCAGCCCAAGGCCATCGGCATCTGGGCCGGCGGCGTCGGACTCGCCATCGCCATCGGGCCCATCACCGGCGGTGCGCTCCTCGACCACTTCTGGTGGGGCTCGGTCTTCTTCGTCAACGTACCCATCGTGATCCTCGCCCTGGCCCTGATGATCTGGCTGGTGCCCGACTCGCGCGACCCGAAGCCCGGCCGCCTCGACCCGATCGGCGTCGTGCTCTCGGTCGTCGGCCTGGTCCTGCTCGTCTACGGCATCATCAAGGGCGGCGAGCTCGCCGACTTCACGGACGCCAAGGTCCTGGCTACCATCGCGGCCGGACTCGCGGTCCTCGCCGGCTTCGTCGTCTTCGAGAAGCGCAGCGACCACCCGTCCCTGGACGTCACGTACTTCAAGAACAAGGTCTTCTCGGCCGCCATGAGCGCCATCGCGCTGGTCTTCTTCGCGCTGATGGGCGTGACGTTCTTCGGTGTCTTCTACACCCAGAGCGTGCGCGGCTACTCGCCGCTGGAGTCCGGTGTGCTGATGCTGCCGCTGGCCGCCGCGCAGATGATCTTCGCGCCGCGGGCCCGGCTGGTCGTCGACCGGTTCGGCAACAAGGCCACCACCACCGCCGGTCTGCTCCTCATCGCGGTGACGCTGGTCATCTTCGCCACCTTCGAGGCGGACACGCCCATCTGGCTCCTGGAGGTCGACTTCTTCCTCATGGGCACCGGCATGGCGCACATCATGACGCCGACCTCCGTCGTCATCATGCAGGCCCTGCCCCGCGAGAAGGCCGGCTCGGCCTCCGCGCTCAGCAACACCTTCCGCCAGGTCGGCGGCGCCCTCGGCATCGCCGTGCTCGGCTCGGTCCTGGCCACCTCG
Organism: Streptomyces sp. NPDC050625; assembly: GCF_040654755.1. Taxonomy (NCBI): domain Bacteria; kingdom Bacillati; phylum Actinomycetota; class Actinomycetes; order Kitasatosporales; family Streptomycetaceae; genus Streptomyces; species Streptomyces sp. NPDC050625. The sequence goes on along the minus strand of NZ_JBFAIQ010000014.1, from coordinate 85,705 downwards.
TACCGCACCGGCATCGAGGACAAGCTGCACCTGCTGCCGCCCGGCCTCAGGGACACGGCGGGCGAGTCCATCGAGGCCACCCTGGGCGTCGCCCACAAGCTCGGACCGCAGGGCAAGGCCCTGATCGGCCCCGCCAATGACGCGTTCCTGCACGCCATGCACGTCACCGCGCTGTGCGGCACGGGCGTGGCGATCCTAGGCGCGATCGTGACGGCACTCTTCCTGCCGGGCAAACCGCAGGCACCGCAGGAGGGCAAGCCGGAGCAGGAGTTGGTCGCCGCCGCGGACTAGTCCGACTGGTCCGCGAGAAGGCGTCCGGAGAGGCACCACGGGGGGAGGAGGCGGCTGCGGGACAATTCCCGCAGCGCAGTGAAAGGACGAAACGACGTGAGTCTTGCCGAGAGCCGACCGCAGCAACTCGGTCCCGTACGGGGCCGCCCGCGCAGCGAGGCCGTGGAACACGCCATTCTGGAAGGCGTGATGAAGCTCCTGGAGGAGGGCGTGCCCCTCGCCGAGCTCTCCATCGAGCGCGTCGCCCGCACCGCCGGCGTCGGCAAGGCCACCATCTACCGCCGCTGGAGCGGCAAGGAGGACCTCTTCGTCGACGTCATGCGCGCCGCCGAGCCCCCCGACCCCGTGCTCCCCGGCACCTCGATGCGCGACGACCTGGTCGTCCTGCTCGAATCGCTGCGCCAGCGCGGCCTGGTCAGCCGCTCGTCGGCGATCCTGCACAACGTCCACGTCCAGATGAAGAGCAGCCCCCGGATCTGGGCCGCCTACCACGCCGGCGTGATAACTCCCCGGCGCAACCAGGGCCTCGAAGTGCTGCGCCGCGGACAGCGCAACGGCGAGCTCCGCGAGGACGTCGACATCGAACTGGCCAACGACATGTTCGTCGGCCCCATGCTCGTCCGCTCCATCATGCGCCCCGACGCGGACCTCCCGGAGGGGCTGGCGGAGCAGATCGTCGACACGGTGCTCGCAGGCCTACGGCCCGTCAGCTCACCCGGCACTTAGCCCGAATGTGCGCGTTTCGTCACAGTCCAGGCGGGTGTCGCCACAGCCGGAACCCCTCGCGCCGACTTGTTCGTCATCGTCTTCCGTACGGCCGTCACACGGCGGCAGGAACGGACCCCATCATCCCCTAGGGTCGTATCCCGGGGGGAAGACGGTGCGCACGGCAGGTTGTGAGGCAGACGGTATGGCGCAGCAGGCGTACATGACGGAGACGGACAACGGCGGCTCGGGGCCCGAGCACCGGGGCTCCCGGTTCCGGCACCTGCTGGGGCGGCTGCGCAGAAGCCTGTTCGACGGCTGGCGCGGAGATCCGCGCATCTGGCGCCGCGGCATCGTCACGGCCGTGATCGCGCTGCTGCTCGCCCTGGTGATGCTGGTGCACTCGCGCATCCCGAACCGGGTGGGCAACCTCGGCAGTCTCACGGAGACGTTCCTGCCCTGGCTGGGCCTGCTGATCCCGGTGCTCCTCGTCGTCGGTGTCGTACGGAAGTCGGCGACCGCGCTGATCGCGGTGCTGCTTCCGGTCATCGTGTGGCTGAACCTCTTCGGCGGCCTGCTCACCGACAAGACGAACTCCGGCGGCGACCTGATGGTCGCGACGCACAACGTCAACGCCGACAACCCTGACCCGTCCGCCACGGCCCGGGACGTGGCCGCGTCCGGCGCGGACGTGCTGGCCCTGGAGGAGCTGAAGGCGTCGGCCGTGCCGGTGTACGAGAAGGCGCTGGCGGCGACCTACAAGTACCACTCGGTGCAGGGCACGGTCGGGCTGTGGAGCAAGTACCCGCTCACCGGCGCCAGGGCCGTCGACATCAAGCTGGGCTGGACGCGCGCCATGCGTGCGACGGTGGCCGCGCCGGCCGGGCAGGTCGCGGTCTACGTGGCCCATCTCCCCTCGGTCCGCGTGAAGATGGAAGCCGGCTTCACCGCCCGCCAGCGCGACAAGAGCGCCGACGCGCTCGGCGAGGCCATCGCCGACGAGCCGCTGCAGCGGGTGGTGCTGCTCGGCGACCTGAACGGCACCATGAACGACCGTTCCCTCAACGCCGTCACCTCCCAGCTGCGCTCCACGCAGGGCGCGGCGGGCAGCGGCTTCGGCTTCAGCTGGCCGGCCTCGTTCCCGATGGCGCGGATCGACCAGATCATGGTCAAGGGGGTCGAACCGGAGAGCTCGTGGACGCTTCCGAAGACGAACAGCGACCACTTGCCGGTCGCGGCGCGTGTGAAGGTCGACACGTCCTCGTAACCCGCTGGAATGCCGACCAGGGAGACTTTGTTCCGTACTTGAACATACACTGTACGGAACTCCGCTCTCCCTGAAAGGCAAACCCCGCCATGCCCCTGGCCCTGCTCGCGCTGGCCGTAGGCGCCTTCGGTATCGGTACAACCGAATTCGTGATGATGGGCCTGCTGCCCGAAGTCGCGGCCGACCTGCACATCTCGATCCCAACCGCCGGGCACCTCGTCTCGGCCTACGCGCTCGGCGTGGTGATCGGAGCCCCGCTCCTGGCCGCGCTGACCGCCCGCATGCCCCGTCGCACCGTCCTCATGGCCCTGATGGGCCTGTTCGTCGCGGGCAACGCGCTGTCGGCCCTCGCCCCCGGCTACGACTCGCTCCTCGCGGCACGCTTCCTGAGCGGACTGCCGCACGGCGCCTTCTTCGGCGTCGGCGCGGTGGTCGCGACGAACATGGTGACACCGGAGCGCAAGGCCCGCTCCGTCTCCCTGATGTTCCTCGGCCTGACGGTCGCCAACATCGCGGGCGTGCCGGCGGCCACGCTCATGGGCCAGCACCTGGGCTGGCGGGCGACGTTCCTCGGCGTGAGCGCGATCGGGTTGGCGGCGATAGTGTCCCTGGCGCTGCTGATCCCGCAGTCCCGCACTCACGTCCCCTCCTCCGGCCTGCGCGGCGAGCTGTCGGCGCTGAGGTCGCTACCGGTATGGCTGGCACTCGGTACGACGGTGGCGGGCTTCGGCGCGCTCTTCGCGGCGTACAGCTACATCACGCCGATGCTCACGGACGCCGCCGGTTACGCCGACTCCAGCGTGACGCTGCTGCTGGCGCTGTTCGGCGTGGGCGCGACGGTCGGCAACCTGGTGGGCGGCCGCCTGGCGGACCACGCGATGCGGCGCACGCTGTTCGGCGGCCTGCTGTCGCTGACGGCGGTCCTGCTCCTGTTCCCCCTCCTCATGAGCACGCCGCTGACGGCGGCCCTGGCGGTGATCCTCCTGGGCACGGCGGCGTTCATCACGGGTTCCCCCCTCCAACTGATGGTCATGGAAAAGGCCTCCGCGGCCCCCTCCCTCGCCTCCTCGGCCAACCAGGCGGCCTTCAACCTCGCGAACGCGGGCGGAGCCTGGATCGGCGGCCTGGCCCTGGCGGCCGGCTTCGGGGCGACGTCTCCGGCGGTGGCGGGGGCGGGGTTGGCGGTACTGGGACTTGCCGTGGCGAGCACGGCATACTTGGTGGACCGGCACCGGGCTACTCCGCCGACCGGCCTCGCGGAGCGGGTGGTCGCCTCACACGTGCCGGAGCAGCCGGGCGCGCTGCACCACTGAGTCGAGGGGGTTGTCGCGGGCGCAGGCTGAAGGGTTGCTGTTGGGGCCGCTCGCTTCTTGGCCAGTGTCGCGCTTCCGCGAGGCGAGTAAAGGGCGCTGCGTTCCACTTCGTTCCACTCCGCGTCGCCTTCGGCGATGGCCCTGCGGGCCACCCTTGACACACCTCGCTCCAGCACGGGTGGGAAGCGAGCGAGCGGCCCGGAAAGACGGGTGGCCAGGCGGGGTTCGCGGGCAACCGTCGGCTGCGTCCGTATCCGGCGTCGACGGGCGCGGTCGCGCCTCGCCAGCACGCCGGGCCGGCTTAGCGGCGAGCGGTGGGTGGGGGGGATGGGGGTGGGGCAGGCGGCCGGAGGATGGAAGGGGACGTGGGTGAGTGGGTGGGCGAGCGGGCGTGTGACAGGCCGACGGCTGTAGTGGCCCCACGAGGTCGTCACACCTGCCTCTCAAGTCACACGAAGGCGATGATTGGCAGGACTGGGCCACCGTCCGAGCCGAACCCGTCCCTCCCACTTCGTGGTTTGCCTCGACCCCTTGGCCCAAATCGACCAATCACGGTGGAGGGCGCGACCACCAACGGCCGCCACTGGGCTCCAGCCGGCGTGGATGCCCGCGTCACCGATCCGCGAACGTGAGCACTCCGCCCCCAGCCCCACACCCCAACTGACCGCGCCCAACCAACTTCCAACCGGCCATACGCCCCACCCCCACCCACTCAGCCCCCACCCACCCAGCTCCCTCCCCTCAACCTCCCTCACCCCCCCACGCACCGCTCGCCGCTAAACCGTCCCGGCGTGCTGGCGAGGTGCGACCGCGCCCGTCAGTGGACGGTGACCTTGCAGCCCACCGTTGCCCGCAAACCCCGGCCGGGCCACCCGTCTTTCCGGGCCGCTCGCTCGCTTCCCACCCGTGCTGGAGCGAGGTGTGTCAAGGGTGGCCCGCAGGGCCATCGCCGAAGGCGACGCGGAGTAGAACGAAGTGGAACGCAGCGCCCTTTACTCGCCTCGTGGAAGCACGACACTGAGAAAGAAGCGAGTGGCCCCAACGGCAACCCTTCAGCAGGGGCCCGCGACAACCCCCTCGGATGCCACCAGCGCCGCCTCAGCTTCTCAGTTCGCACCAGACCGTCTTGCGGTCCGGCGCCTGGTCCACGCCCCACCGGTCGGTCAGCGCGTCGAGTAGGGCCATGCCTCGCCCGGACTCGGAATCCTTCGCTGCCGGGGCTGACAGCAGGATGGGCAGGGTGCGCGTGTCGGGGTCCGTCACCTCGATTCGGGTGTGGCGGTGCCCTGGCTTGCTGATGACCTTGACGGTCACGGGTGTGCCCTCGCCCACGTGGTTGATGACGTTCGTCAGCAGCTCCGTTGCGCACAGACGTACGTCGAAGTCGTGGTCGCGGAGATGGTGGCGGAGTTCCGGTACGGCCTTCGGCGTGGCGAGCAGCCGGAGTTCGTATGGCGTTATTGCCACCGTCTTTCGGAGTGCGGCGGCGAGCGCGTTGGCCGTAGCCGTGTTGCAGTTCCCGAGCGCGACGAGGCTGGCGGGCGTTGCGTACATACTCGACACCGGCGGATCGGACCACCTGGACCGTGAGGTGATCGACGTCACGGGCCGCTTCGCAGCCCGGGTCCCGGTCCGGCCGGCGCGGCTGGGCAGGACCTGGGTGGACCGCCTGTGGCTTCCGCGGCGGCGAGCCGGTTCAGTGAACGCCCCTTTCCGGGATCGTCGGCAGGACCTTCTCGGCGATGTCCACGAGAGCACCGTCGTCGGGGAGGGCGCCGGTCTGGCTCCACACGGTGATGTCGTAGTAGCCGCCGAGGTCCTTCCGGTCGAGGGCCACTGACAGTGTCCTGGCCAACGGACCCTGCTGGACGGGCGTGTGCTTCTGGTCACCGCCGAGATTGATCTCGAACTTCATGGTGTGGTCCGAGGAGAAGACCGCGGGCCGGCCGAGAACCTTGAGCGTCCTGACGTTGCTCTCGATCCTGTCACCCGCCATGTCGATCAGCCGCACGTACTGGGCGGTCGACATCTTGTCGTAGGTGGCCGAGAGCTTCACGGTGTACGTGTCGAAGTCGATCTGGGCGTCCGGCTCGGCGACCTTCCCGTCGGTCAGGAGCGCGGTGCCGTTGCTGCTGGAGGCGGAGCTCGCGACTTCTCCGGGCGTTCCCATGAGCCGGGCCAGGTCGGGCCGGTTGAGCGCCTTGCACAGATCGTCGCCGGTCACCGCCCGGGGCGTTTTCTCGTACGCCTTCGGCAGCTTCTCGTGTTCCGTGTCCGAACAGGAGGCGGGCTGCGGCGTGTTGTCGTCGACCGGCATCACGCGGTCGCCCAGCCACACCGAGGCCGCGAGCGCCCCGAACACGGCCAGGGCCGCGACGGCCTGGCCCCAAGCGTTGTGGTCCTTCTCCGGCTTGTCCGGGCCGGGACGCGGTCCGGTTCCGGCTCCGGCACGGCTTCCGGCCGGTGCCGAGGCCGCAATGGGGTCCGCGGTGGGGGCCTGGGCCTGATCCAAGGCCGGGGCCGGGGCGGCGGTATCGGTCACCATCCCGCCTGCGGCGGACGCCGGACCCTGACCCTTGTTCCGGCGCGCGCGCAGCGCCCGGACCACCGTGTGGACGCGTATCGCCGTGAACACGAGGAACGCCGCCCCGATGGCGGCCGCGACCCGGTCGCTGTCGCGGGCGGCGAGATACATGATGCGCAGGCCGAAGACGGACCCGATCACGATGAGCAGGGGTTCGCGGACCCAGAAGGGCAGCACGCGCAGGAGTAGACCAAGCATCTGGTGATCTCATCAGGGACATGATCACATTTGCCGTGATGGAGGCCACAGTTCCGGGGGCGGTTCTGGCCCGCTTCCGCACGGTGCGTGGATGCCCAGCTCCTCAGCGCCGCCGCCTGGGCCCCCTTCGTCGACGCGTTCACGTCCTCGGGTCGTCGAACCGCTCCAGGTCCCGCAACCACGCCCCCGCCGAGCTGTCCGAAGGCGCGCGCCAGTCACCCCGCGGTGAGAGCGAACCCCCCGCCGAGACCTTCGGCCCGTTCGGCATGGCGGAGCGCTTGAACTGTGCGAACGCGAAGAAGCGGCGGCAGAAGACCTCCAGCCAGCGTCGGATCTCCGGCAGGTCGTACGCCACCCGCTTGGCCTCCGGGAAGTTCGGGGGCCAGGCGCCGGACTCCGGGTCGTGCCAGGCGTGCCAGGCCAGGAAGGCGATCTTCGACGGTCTGAAGCCGTACCGCAGCACGTGGAAGAGCGTGAAGTCGTGCAGCGCGTACGGGCCGATCCTGGACTCCGTGGACTGCATCTCCTCGCCCGGCACCAACTCCGGGCTGATCTCGGTGTCGAGGATCGCGGCGAGTGTCTTGCCGGTCTCGTCGTCGAACTGGTCGCTGCTGATGACCCAGCGGATCAGATGCTGGATCAGGGTCTTCGGTACGCCCGAGTTGACGTTGTAGTGGCTCATCTGGTCGCCCACGCCGTACGTGGACCAGCCGAGCGCCAGCTCCGAGAGGTCGCCGGTGCCGAGCACGATGCCGTCGCGCTGGTTGGCCAGCCGGAAGAGATAGTCCGTGCGCAGACCCGCCTGCACGTTCTCGAAGGTGACGTCGTACACCGGCTCGCCGGAGGCGAACGGATGGCCCATCTCCTGCAGCATCAGCCGTGCGGTCGGCGTGATGTCCAGCTCGGCCGCGGTGACACCCAGGGAACGCATCAGCGCATGCGCGTTGTCCTTGGTGTGGTCGCTGGTGGCGAAGCCGGGCAGCGTCCAGGCCAGGATGTCGCTGCGCGGGCGGCCCGCGCGGTCCATCGCGCGGGCGGCGACGATCAGCGCGTGCGTGGAGTCCAGGCCGCCGGACACCCCGATGACCACCTTCGGGCCGCCGATCGCCGCGAGGCGCTGCTGGAGGCCCTCGACCTGGATGTTGTACGCCTCGTAGCAGTCCAGGGCGAGGCGGTCGGGGTCGGCCGGCACGAACGGGAAGCGCTCCAGGCGACGGCGCAACCCCAGGTCGGTGAGCGGCGGATCGAGCTCGAAGGAGACCGTGCGGAAGTCACTCGTCCGCGCCTGATGCGTGCGGCGGTTGTCGTCGAACGTGCCCGTCCGCTGCCGTTCCTGACGCAGCAGGTCGAGGTCCACGTCGGCCACCGCGTACTCGTCGCCGAGCGGGAAACGCTCGGTCTCGGCCAGCAGCGCGCCGTTCTCGTAGATCATGGTCTGCCCGTCCCAGGACAGGTCCGTGGTCGACTCGCCGAGGCCGGCCGCCGCGTAGACGTACGCGGCGAGGCAGCGGGAGGAGGCCGAGCGGCACAGCAGCTTGCGGTCCTCGGCCCGCCCGACCGTGATCGGGCTGCCCGAGAGGTTGACGAGGACGGTCGCACCGGCGAGGGCCGCCTCCGCGCTGGGCGGCACCGGCACCCACATGTCCTCGCAGATCTCGGCGTGGAGCACGAGGCCTGGAACGTCCTCCGCGGCGAACAGCAGATCCACGCCGAACGGTACGGTCTCGCCGCCGACCCGGATCGATCCGCCGCGCTCGTCGGCGCCGTCGCCGATCTGCCGGCGCTCGTAGAACTCCCGGTAGTTCGGCGGGTACGACTTGGGGACCACACCGAGGATCCGGCCGCGGTGCACGATCACCGCGCAGTTGTAGATCCGGTTGCGGTGGCGCAGCGGGGCACCGACGACCAGCACCGGCAGCAGGTCCGCCGACCCGGCCACCACCTCGTCGAGCGCCTCCTCGACCTGGTCGAGCAGCGCGTCCTGCAGCAGCAGGTCCTCGATCGAGTAGCCGCACAGCACCAGCTCCGGGAAGACGACGACGGCGACCCCCTCCTCGGCGCACCGGCGTGCGTGGCGCAGGACCGCTGGGGCGTTGGCGTGCGGGTCGGCGATGCGGGTGTGACCCGTGCACGCGGCGACACGTGCGAAGCCGTGCTGATAGATCGACCAGAAGTTCAACGGAGGCACTGGCCCAGTGTAATCGTCAGAGCGACACGATGAGGGGCGCGGGGTGTGATGAGGGGCGTGGAGTGTTGTGTACCCCACGCCCCTCTACGGCACCTACCGCGTCAGCGGATCAGTGACGGCGGTACGACTGCACGTAGCCGTTCGCGGGCGAGCCCACGCCGGTGACGTCGTCGTAGCCCTTCACCGCGGACAGCGAGCTGTCCTTGCCGAGGCTGCGGACCGAGGTCGCGAGGCCATCGGCGGCGTCGAAGCCGTTCACGAAGTCGATACGGGCCACCGCCAGGCCGGAGCCGGTCGGGTTGTCCGTGACGTCATGGAAGACACCCGTCTTGCCGTACTTGCCGTAGATCGCCGGGTTGGCGAAGCCGATCGCCTTGCCGCCCTGGGCCTCCTGGGCCAGCGCCTGGACCGCCGCGATCACCGGCGCGGCCAGCGAGGTGCCGCCGATGCGGTACTCGCTGTACTGCTCGGTGCCGTCCGGGAAGGTCTGGGTCTGGCCGACCTTGAAGCCGGTGTTCGGGTCGGCGATGGCCGCGATGTCCGGGACGACGCGGTTGCCGGCGGCGTTGTTGGCCGTGGCCAGCGCCTTCGGGACGACGTTCTTCTGGTAGTACGGCTGCGGCACGGTCTTGCTGGTGCCGCCGCCCGCGCCCGAGGTGAAGGCGCCGGGGAAGCCGGTCCAGCTCTTGCCGTCGGCCGACAGGGTCGCCTTGTCGGTGCCCCAGCCGGTCTCCCACATGTACTTGTCGCCCTTGCCGACGGCCAGCGAGGTACCGCCGACCGCGGTCACCCAGGCCGAGTTGGCGGGGGTGTCGACCTGCTTCGTACCGGTGTTGGCGACCTCGTCGCCGTTGTCACCGGAGGAGAAGTAGAAGCCGATACCCTGCACCGCGCCGAACTGGAAGACCTGGTCGTAGGCGGACGCGAGGTCCGGCGTCTGGTTGGCCTCGATGTCGCCCCAGGAGTTGGAGACGATGTCGGCCAGGTGGTTGTCGACGATCTTGCTGAGCGAGTCCAGCAGGTCGTCGTCGTAGCAGGAAGCGGCGCCCACGTAGGTCACGTTGGCGGCCGGCGCGACCGCGTGCACGGCCTCGACGTCGAGGGTCTCCTCGCCGTACCAGCCGGCCGCGCCGCACTCCTTGGTCTTCGTGTAGTTCTTCGGCAGCACCTGGCTCAGCTGACCGGTCTTCCACGCCGCGTCACCGTGCTTGTTCGCGTAGGTGCCCGCGTCGAAGGCGATGGTCGGCGAGGCGTACGCGTCCGTGATGGCGATGCGGACGCCCTTGCCGGTGTAGGTGCCGGCGCCGTAGGCGGCGCGCAGCTGCTTGCCGGTGTAGCCCTGGACGGCGTACGGGATCTTCGTGCCGTACGCGTCCGGCAGCGTGGTCGCGATGTTCGAGCCGTAGTACGAGGAGAACGGCCCGGAGTTCTTGAACACCGCGTCCGGCGGCGGCAGCTGGTCGTTGTGCGTCGCCTTGTGCGGCGCGTTGTCCAGGCCGGTGACGGTCAGGACGGCGCCCTTGAGGCTCTGCGGCACCGAGGCCGCCTTCGACGGCGCGCGGTAGGTCTTCGCGCCCTTGGTGTAGTTGTGCAGCTGGGTGCCGAACGCCTTCTCGGCGGCGGACACGTCACCGGTGACGGCGATGTAGTGCTGCGTGACCTCCGTGACCGTGAGGCCCGACGACTTGAGCCAGGACTTGACGGCGGCCACCTGGGCCTTGGTCGCACCGAAGCGGGCCTGCGTCTGCTTGGCGCTCAGGTACTTGCCGTACGCCTTCGAGCTCGGGTCGGACACCGCCTTGGCATAGGCGGCGAGGCCGGCCGCGTTCCGGCCGGAGAGGTACACCCGGGCGGAGACCTGGGCGCTGTTCGAGGTGGCGCCCTTGTCCGCCTTGGTCGTTGCCCAGGCGGGCTTGGTGCCCGCGAGGGCGTTTCGGCCCGGGTTGTCCACGGCGTGCGCCGCGGGTATGCCGAGCGCCAGCGCACCGGCGATCATCGGCAGTGTCGCTGCCATGCTCACGCCGGCGCGCACCTTGGCGCGGTTGGATCTCATAGAACCCCCTGCGATGCGGTTCGCATGCATGTAGTGGTCGGTACGTCGTGGATCCGGGCGCCGGCCCGCGGCGGTGAGGCCCGCGAATGGATCACACGATGGGGGCCACTCTTTCGATGAACCGTTCATGCCAGGGGAACGCAAAAGTCAAGAGAACCCCAAGGAACCGTCATCCGGGGTGAATTGCGGCTTTCGTCCTGGTGGCCAGGTTACGAACGCGGCTTGGCGCCCCGCTCCTTGAGCATGTCGGCCATCAGCTGGATCTCCGACTGCTGTGCGTCGACCATGCCCTGCGCGAGCTTCTTCTCCACGCCGACGGTGCACTTGGCGACGCACCCCTCGGCCATGTGGATGCCGCCCTTGTGATGGTCCGTCATCAACTGGAGGAAGAAGATCTCGGCCTGCTTGCCGCTGAGGGTGCCGAGCTTCTTCAGGTCGGCGTTGGTCGCCATGCCCGGCATCAGCGCGCCGTCCTTGCCGGACGCCATGTCGCCCATGCCCATCCAGGTCATCGGCGGTTTCGCCGACACCTTCGGCAGCTCCCACAGGTCCAGCCAGCCCAGCAGCATGCCGCGCTGGTTGGCCTGCGTCTGCGCGATGTCGTAGGCGAGCCGGCGTACTTCCTCGTCCGTCGTACGGTCGCGCACGATGTACGACATCTCGACGGCCTGCTGGTGGTGGACCGCCATGTCCCGCGCGAACCCGGCGTCCGCCGAGTCGGTGCCCGGCGTCCCTGTCCCCGAGCCACCGTCCTCGGCGACCGCGTAGGTGATCGCGCCGGCGGCGACGAGCACGGCCGCCGCGGCGCCCGCGATCCAGCCGATGTGCTGCCTCACTTCATCGTCCCGCCGGTGCACGAGGCGCCCGGCTCGGGGGTCTGCTTGCCCTGGACGTAGGTGGAGAAGAACTTGTCGACGGCCGGGTCGCTCGCGCTCTTCACCGTGAGCTGGTGGCCCCACGCCGAGAGAACGAGCGGCGCCGCCTGGTTCTCGTACGGGCTCATGAGCGTGTACGGCGTCTTCTTCACCTTGGCCGCGAGCGCGTCGACGTCGGCCTTGTCCGCCTTGCTGGTGTACGTCACCCAGACCGCGCCGTGCTCCAGCGAGTGCACGGCGTTCTCGTCCTTCACGGCCGAGGTGTAGACGTCACCGTTGCAGTTGAGCCAGACCGGGTTGTGGTTGCCGCCCACCGGCGGGTGCATCGGGTACTTCACGGACGTGGTGACATGGGTCCGGGACAGCTTGCCGGTCCAGGTCTGCACTCCGTCCTTGCCCGTGGTGAAGTGGCCCGAGTCCCCGGAGCCCTTCGAGTCGCTCGCCGTGCTGTCGCTGTCCTTCTGCGAGTTCACGAGCACCACACCGCCGACGACGAGACCGGCGACCACCACCACGCTCGCGGCGATGGTGAGCACCCGGTTGCGGCGCTCGCGGGCCTGCTCGGCGCGCCGCATCTCCTCGATGCGCGCCTTGCGCGCGGTGGTGTTGCTGTTCTTGGCGGAACCCATGGCTGTTGTCCTTCTGGGGGAAAGGGCCGGAACGGACGGGACGGTCGGGCTCACTGATCGTAATGGGGAAGGGGCACCCTGCCGCAGGGAGGGCAGGGGAAAGAATATTTGAACGCCGGATGCGCATTATTTACGCTGCGGGTATGCGGCTGCTGCGCTCCACCGACATCGCCCTGCGTCTTTTGATGCGGCTCGCCGTCGCCGGTGCCTCCACCCCCACGACGCGCCAGGTGGCGGCGGACATGGACGTGCCGTACACACACGCCGCGAAGGTGGTGGCCGAGCTCCAGCACCTCGGCCTCGTCGACGCCCGGCGCGGCCGGGGCGGCGGTCTCGCGCTCAGCGAGAAGGGGCGCGCGGCATCGGTCGGAGCCGTTGTGCGCACGTTCGAGGGGGACGGCGAGACCGTCGAATGCGAGGGTTCCTCGCCCTGCCCCCTGAACTCCGCCTGCCGGCTGCGCGGCGCCCTGCGCCGAGCCCAGGAGGCGTTCTACGCGGCGCTGGACCCGGTCACGCTGGAGGAGATGGTCGCGGGGCCGACCGGCCCGCTGCTGCTGGGGATCTCCTCGCGGCCTTAGGGCCGCGCGTCCTCAGTTCTGCGCAAGCCACAGGTCGGGGCCGAACACCTCGTAGTGGATGTCGGCCGGGGCCACGCCCCGCTCGATCAGCTGGGTGCGCACCGCGCGCATGAAGGGCAGCGGACCGCACAGGTACGCGCGCGTGCCGGGCTCCACCGGTACGACCGTGAGGTCGACGAGCCCCGAGCGGTCGGCCGGCTCGGCGTCCTGCTCGTAGAAGAAGTGCACGGTGCCGTCGGCCAGCTTGGCGGCGTACGCCTCGTGGTCGTTGCGCAGCGCGTGGTCGGCGGGGGAGCGGTCGCCGTGCACGACGGTGACCAGGGCGCGATGGCCGTCCTCCGCGAGCTGCGCCAGCATCGCGATCATCGGGGTCACACCGATGCCGGCGGAGGCGAGCAGCAGCGGGGTGTCCGTGACGTCGTCCAGGACCAGGTCGCCGTAGGGGGCGGACAGCTCCAGCACGGTGCCCGCCTGCACGCGCGCGTGCAGGTGGTTGGAGACCTCGCCCTCGGGCGTCGTACCGCCGGACACCCGCTTCACGCTGAGCTGCCGCTCGGTGGCGCCGGGCGCCCCGGAGAGGCTGTACTGCCGTATCTGGCGGGCGCCGTCGGGGAGGGTGACGCGCACGGAGACGTACTGGCCCGCGCGGAAGCCGCGCACCGGGCCGCCGTCCACCGGCCGCAGCCGCAGGGTGATGACGTCGGCGGTCTCCGTGACCCGCTCGGTGACCTCCCACTCGCGCCAGCCGGTGTCGTCGGCGCTCTCCTCGTACAGCCGCCGCTCGATCGCGATCAGGGCGTTCGCCATCAGCCAGTAGACCTCGTCCCAGGCGGCCGCGACCTCGGGCGTGACGGCCTCGCCGAGGACCTCGACGATGGCGGCGAAGAGGTGCTCGTGGACGATCGGGTACTGCTCGGGCGCGACGCCCAGCGAGGCGTGCTTGTGGGCGATGCGGCTCAGCATCGCGTCGGGCCGCTGGTCGGGGTGCTCGACGAGGTGCGTGGCGAAGGCGGCGATGGACCCCGCCAGGGCCTGGCGCTGGGTGCCGGCGGCCTGGTTGCCCCGGTTGAACAGGTCGCGCAGCAGTTCGGGGTGGGCCGTGAAGAGTCCGGCGTAGAAACGTTCGGTGATCTCGCCGATGGCGGCGCCGACGGCGGGAAGGGTGGCTCGGACGGTGGCAGCGGACTGCACGGACAGCATCGGGGGCTCCTGGGCTCCTGAGGTGGGCTGTGGTCGTCAGCCATTAAAACTTGCATCTTGAATGCAAATTAAAGCGGGGGTGGGGGAACGCGACCGGCCATTACTTATGTCACTCCGAGCAGGCAAGATGGGCGGCAGAGCAGTACACCTGCCGGACGCGACGCGTTCAGGCCGAGGTCGGCCGGGCGATCATGGTTCGCAACGCGCGTGAAACGGTGTTGTGGTGTGATGCTCAGGTGCCCGACCGTCTCCCGGCGCCATCCGGGAAGGACGGCCTGACCAGCAAGGATGGGGAAGCGGAAGATGGACAAGCAGCAGGAGTTCGTGCTCCGGACGTTGGAGGAGCGCGACATCCGGTTCGTGCGCCTGTGGTTCACCGACGTGCTGGGCTTCCTCAAGTCCGTGGCCGTGGCCCCCGCCGAACTGGAGCAGGCCTTCGACGAGGGCATCGGCTTCGACGGCTCCGCCATCGAGGGTTTCGCCCGTGTGTACGAGTCCGACATGATCGCCAAGCCGGACCCGTCGACCTTCCAGGTGCTGCCGTGGCGCGCCGAGGCCCCCGGCACCGCCCGCATGTTCTGCGACATCCTCATGCCGGACGGCTCCCCGTCCTTCGCGGACCCGCGCTACGTCCTCAAGCGCGCCCTCGCCCGCACCTCCGACCTGGGCTTCACCTTCTACACCCACCCCGAGATCGAGTTCTTCCTGCTGAAGGACCGCCCGCTGGACGGCACGCGCCCGACGCCCGCCGACAACTCCGGCTACTTCGACCACACCCCCCAGAACATCGGCATGGACTTCCGCCGCCAGGCGATCACCATGCTGGAGTCGATGGGCATCTCGGTCGAGTTCTCCCACCACGAGGGCGCGCCGGGCCAGCAGGAGATCGACCTGCGCTACGCCGACGCCCTGTCCACGGCGGACAACATCATGACGTTCCGCCTGGTCATGAAGCAGGTGGCACTGGAGCAGGGCGTGCAGGCGACCTTCATGCCGAAGCCCTTCTCCGAGCACCCCGGCTCCGGCATGCACACCCACCTGTCCCTCTTCGAGGGCGACCGCAACGCGTTCTACGAGTCCGGCGCCGAGTACCAGCTCTCCAAGGTCGGCCGCTCCTTCATCGCGGGCCTGCTCAAGCACGCCGCGGAGATCTCCGCCGTCACCAACCAGTGGGTCAACTCCTACAAGCGCATCTGGGGCGGCTCCGAGCGCACGGCCGGCGCCGGCGGCGAGGCCCCCTCGTACATCTGCTGGGGCCACAACAACCGCTCGGCCCTGGTCCGCGTGCCCATGTACAAGCCCGGCAAGACCGGCTCGGCGCGCATCGAGGTCCGCTCCATCGACTCCGGCGCGAACCCGTACCTCGCCTACGCCCTGCTGCTGGCGGCGGGCCTCAAGGGCATCGAGGAGGGCTACGAGCTCCCGCCCGGCGCCGAGGACGACGTCTGGGCCCTGTCCAACGCCGAGCGCCGCGCGATGGGCATCGAGCCCCTCCCGCAGAACCTCGGCGAGGCCCTGACCCTCATGGAGACCAGCGACCTCGTCGCCGAGACCCTCGGCGAGCACGTCTTCGACTTCTTCCTGCGCAACAAGCGCCAGGAGTGGGAGGAGTACCGCTCGGAGGTCACGGCGTTCGAGCTTCGGAAGAACCTGCCGGTGCTGTAAGGGCGTTGACGCCTCGCGGGTGACGCCCCGCGTGTGACGCCCCGTGAGTGACGAACGGCGAGGGGCCGGCGGCTGTGTGCCGCCGGCCCCTCGCCGTGTGCGTGTCGCGCCCGTTCCGTCAGGACGTGGTGTCCTGGCCCGCCGCCCGCCAGGCCGCGACGATGTGGGCGGGGACCCGGCCGCGCGCCGGGACCTCGTAGCCCGCGGACCGCGCCCAGGCGCGCACGGTCCTGGCGTCGAACCCGGTGGCGGGCCGCGCCGGACGGGCGGACGGGCTCCGGCGGGCGCGCGGGGTGCGCTCCAGCGTCGCCTGCCGGTCGCGGGCGTCGGCGAGACGGCGCGTCAGGTCCTCGATCTCGGCCCGCACCACCTGCTCCGGCGTGCACGCGGGGAACAGCCGCGCCAGCAGGGAGCCGCCCAGGGTGAGCAGCATCAGGAAGGCGCTCGCGGCGGCGGGCGCGTAGTGCGCCATGGGCGGCGCCTCGGCGGGGGTCGCCGCCGTGGCGAAGCCCGCGGCGATGCTGGTCCCGGTGAACCCGACGAAGCTGAGCCAGCCGCTGCACATGCGCGAGAAGGTCTCGTCCGCCCGGGCGCGCACCGCGCGGCCCACGGCCAGGCCGGCGACGATGCACAGGGTGTACGCGGCGATGTACCAGAACGGGTTCGCCGGCATCAGCGTGTTGAGGGCGATGCGGGTGGAGGCGCCGGCGCCCAGGAAGAAGATCATGCCGTGCCAGCTCGGCCGGTCGCCGCACCAGGTGTTGGGCCGGCCGCTGCTGTCCCGCCACCAGGGAATCTGTACCGCCCAGCCCTCGCTGCGCGTATCCTTCGGGGAAGAAGAGAAAGCCATGTCGGTGTCCTTTGCACGCGTCATTGGTCGGAGGATCGCGCGCGATTCGGAGTCGGGCTCGATCTGTTTCTCTCCGCTGCGACCCCCCGGGTATCGGCCGGGGGGTTCGCGCATTTAGTGGCCCAACTCTGGCCCATCCGGCCCTGGCCACGCAAGTTTCAATTCCCTTTGATTTTCGCTTAGTTGCAGGTCAGAGGGGTGATTTCAAGATCCACCCAGGAATGCGAAAGTGGATCACAACAAAAGTGCTTCGCCGCCCATGAAGCACTGCTACTTTCACGCGATGGGATCCTCGCCGCACACGCACGAACTGCTCGACATCAGTAAGCGAGAGGATCTGATCCGCTACGCGGTCGCGTCCCATCTCGCCCGTCTGAAAGCGGGTGCGAACAAGGTCACCAGCCGTGTCGTCGCCTCCGTGATGAGGACGAGGCAGGACCGGCTGTCCCACTGCCTCCAGGGCGCCGAGCGGTTCAGCGACGCGGAGTTGCGCCGCTTCGACCTCGCCATGACGACGCTCGGGCTGGAGCGCTCCGGCGGACTGAGCGCGCTGGCCGTGCGACTGCGCGGCACCCAGGACCAGCGCGACCTCCTCGACGCGCACACACCCGCCAGCCTGCACGAGGGACTGCTCCGCCAGCAGCCGATCGACGAGGGCACGGTGCTGCACCAGGCCGACGCCCTGGTCTCCCAGCTCCAGGCCGCCTCCGAACTGGGCAAGCCCGTGCCGCGCGAACGCAAGGACCAGATCAAGCGGGTGGTCAGAAGCCTGATCCTGATCGGCGCCGCGCCACCCACCCGGCTCAACGTCGAGGCACTGATCTGGCTGGGCACGCTGTCCGGGTACGTCTTCGACGAGATGGCGGACCAACTGGAACAGGCGGTGCGCTCAACGCCGTTGGGCTTCCGGGTGTGGCGGGCCCTCACCAAGAGCGTCCTGCTGAGCACGTCCCGGTCCGCCCACGCCGACGAGCAGGTGATCAACGCGCTCGGCGACTGTGTGCGCATGCTGCTGGACGACGCCGAGGAGCTGCGCCAGGAGAGCCTGTACCCCGGCCGCTCCCTGGACCTGGAGCTCGCCATCGCCGTACCCGGCGACTGGTCCGACCCGTCCGGCCCCGACGGTGACTGGGTCGGCGCGATGCTGCTGGAGCGGGCCCGCAGCAGGGACGCCACGCTGCGCGAGCGCGGCACCGCCGCCCACGGGCTGTGGCAGCGGGCCGTACAGGGGCGCGGCCTGGACCGGGACACCGTGCGCGAACAACTGGGCAGGCTGATCGAGGTGTTCGAGAACCCCGGCGACCGGCCCGACATCGCCACCGGGCTGCGCTGGACGGCCGCCACCCTCCGGGTGGTGCTCGACGCGGACACCGAGGTGTGCAACACCTGGCCGGCCACCGACGAGCCGTGGTTCGCGCGGGTCATGGAGGCGGCCACGAGCCTGGAGACCACCCGCCGTATACCCCAGAACCTCCGCACGGCCACCCGACGGCTCTTCGAGCACGCCCTGCTGCAGAACGCCGGCGTCGTGCGCCGCCAGGCCATAGACACGATCGTCGCGGCCGGCTGGGGCGAACCGGTCGCGGACGCGCTGATCAAGGTGCTCAAGCGCGAGCAGCAAGAGCCCTGGCTGCGCATCCGCGCCCTGTTCGCCCTCGGCTTCCTCCAGGAGCACGGCCCGAAGATCCAGGACGCCCTGGTCGCCGCGTGCCTCGACGCGGACCGCCGGCTGAAGGAGTGCGCGCGCCCGGCCGAGCAGCCGGCCGTCGTCACCGAGCTGCACGCCGCGCTGTTCAGCGTGGGCGACTGCTTCGGCGCGCGCGGCACGGAGGCCACGGCACGCGCGGTCCGTGAGCGGCTGCGGCCCCTGCTGGACGGCCTGGTCACCGAGAAGGACCGGCTGGCCGCCCGCGAGACCTGGCCCGTCGCGCGGGCCGCCGCCTACCTGCTCACCGTCACCGCCCAGAACGGCCCCAGCGACCTGGCCGAGGGCCTGCTGGAGGAACTCGAGCGGCACGACGACCCGGTCACCGCGGCCCTGAGCACCTGGGCCGGCCGCTTCCGCTTCGACCGCGGGTCCCATCGGGTACGCCCCCTCCTGGCCGCCGCCCGCCTCGGCCCCGAGGGCACCTACCGGGACGACACCGCGGAGACCCCTGCCTGAGAGGGCCCGCTCCAGCCGCCCCGCCAGGTCGGCCGGCACCTTGTGCAGGGGCTCCGTGGCCCGGCGGCGGTACTCCTGGACGGACCGGCCGTCGCCGTCCGGGCCCGTCCGGATCCATCCGGGTCCGTGCGGTACACCCGCGGACGGAGCCGCCCCACCGCCGCCACCCGACTATCCGGTTAGGCTCAAAGCCGCAGACCTTGATCCGACGGGAGGCCGAGGATGACGGTGCCGGGGCGCAGGAGCAGTACCTTCACGCGGCTGCTGCGGCACGGTTTCACCGACCCGTCGGCGGCGGAGCGGCTCCTGGACAGCGCCGAGCTCTCCGCCGTCCGCGACGACCCGGTCCTCCTGGAGGCGCTGGGCGCCACCGCCGACCCGGACCTCGCCCTGCACGGACTCGTACGGCTCCTGGAGGCCCAGCCCGGCCCCACGGCCCACCGGGAGCTGCTGGACACCCTGATAGCGGCCAAGCCGCTGCGCGACCGTCTGCTCGGCGTCCTCGGCGCGTCCGCCGCCCTCGCCGACCACCTCGCCCGGCACCCGCGCGACTGGGAGGCGCTCGTCACGTACGAGCCGCGCGACCTGCACCCCGGGGTGGAGGAGTTCGAGCGGGGCCTGGCCGGTGCGACCGACCCGGTCTCCCTGCGCGTCGCCTACCGCCGCTGCCTGCTGTCCATCGTCGCCCGTGACGTGTGCGGCACCACCGGCGTCGCCGAGACCGCCGCCGAGCTCGCCGACCTCGCCACCGCCACCCTGCGCGCCGCCCTCGGCATCGCCGCGGCCGCCGCCCCCGAAGACGCGGCCCTGTGCCGGCTCGCGGTGATCGCGATGGGCAAGTGCGGCGGCCACGAGCTGAACTACGTCTCCGACGTGGACGTGATCTTCGTCGGCGAGGCCCTGGACGGCGCCGACGAGGGCAAGGCACTGCGCTCCGCCACCAAACTGGCCTCGCACATGATGCGGATCTGCTCGGAGACGACGGTCGAGGGCTCCATCTGGCCCGTGGACGCCAATCTCCGCCCCGAAGGCCGCAACGGCCCGCTCGTGCGCACCCTCAGCAGCCACCTCGCCTACTACCAGCGCTGGGCCAAGACCTGGGAGTTCCAGGCGCTGCTCAAGGCCCGCCCGGTGGCCGGCGACAGCGAACTGGGGCAGGACTACATCGCCGCGCTCGACCCCCTGGTCTGGAAGGCCGCGGAACGCGAGAACTTCGTCGCCGACGTGCAGAAGATGCGCCGCCGCGTCGTCGAGAACATCCCCGCCGCCGAGATCGAGCGCGAACTGAAGCTCGGCCCCGGCGGGCTGCGGGACGTCGAGTTCGCCGTCCAGCTGCTGCAGCTGGTGCACGCCCGGTCCGACGCCTCGCTGCGCAGCGGCACCACCCTGGACGCCCTCAGGGCCCTGGCCGAGGGCGGCTACGTCGGCCGCGCCGACGCCGTCCAGCTCGACGAGGCCTACCGCTTCCTGCGCTCCATGGAGCACCGCATCCAGCTCTACCGGCTGCGCCGCACCCACCTCGTCCCCGAGGAGGAGGCCGACCTGCGCCGCCTGGGCCGCTCCCTGGGCCTGCGCGCCGACCCGGTGGCCGAGCTGACCCGGGAGTGGAAGCGGCACACGGGCGTCGTACGGCGCCTGCACGAGAAGCTCTTCTACCGCCCGCTGCTCGACGCCGTCGCCCAGCTCGCCCCCGGCGAGGCCCGGCTGAGCGCCGAGGCGGCCCGCGAACGCCTGGTCGCCCTCGGTTACGCCGACCCCGCCGCCGCCCTGCGCCACCTGGAGGCGCTGGCCTCGGGCGTCACCCGCAAGGCCGCCATCCAGCGCACCCTGCTGCCGGTCCTACTGGGCTGGTTCGCGGACTCCGCCGACCCCGACGCGGGCCTGCTCAACTTCCGCAAGGTCTCCGACGCGCTCGGCAAGACGCCCTGGTACCTGCGGCTGCTGCGCGACGAGGGCGCCGCCGCCGAGAACCTCGCCCGTGTCCTGTCCGCCGGGCGCCTCGCCCCCGACCTGCTGATGCGCGCCCCCGAGGCGGTCGCCCTGCTCGGCGACGGGGACGGCGGCAGCGGGCTGGAACCGCGCGGACGCGCACACCTGGAGCAGGAGATACTCGCCGCGGTCGGCCGCGCCGAGAACGCGGAGCAGGGCGTCACGGCCGCGCGTGGCGTGCGCCGCCGGGAGCTGTTCCGGACGGCCGCCGCCGACATCGTCGACTCCTACGGCACCGAGACGAAGCCCGCCGAGCCCGATCAGGGAGCGCTGGTCGACCGCGTCGGCACCGCGGTCTCCGACCTCACGGCGGCGACGCTCGCGGGCACGCTGCGCGCCGTGGTCCGCGACGGCTGGGGCGACACGCTGCCCACCCGCTTCGCGATCATCGGCATGGGCCGGTTCGGCGGCAACGAACTGGGATACGGCTCCGACGCCGACGTCCTGTTCGTCCACGAGCCACGGGAGGGCGTCGAGGAACGGGAGGCCGCGGACGCGGCCAACAAGGTCGTCTCCGAGATGCGCCGTCTGCTCCAGATCCCCAGCGCCGACCCGCCCCTGCTCATCGACGCGGACCTGCGTCCGGAGGGCAAGTCGGGCCCGCTCGTACGGACCCTGAAGTCGTACGAGGCCTACTACCGCCGCTGGTCCCTGGTCTGGGAGTCGCAGGCGCTGCTGCGGGCCGAGCCGGTCGCCGGGGACGAGGAACTGGCGGGCCGCTTCATCGAGCTCGTCGACCCCCTGCGCTACCCGGCGGAGGGGCTCGGCGACGAGGCGGTCCGCGAGATCCGGCGCCTGAAGGCCCGCATGGAGTCCGAGCGGCTGCCGCGCGGCGCCGACCCCAAGCTCCACACCAAGCTCGGCCCCGGCGGCCTCTCCGACGTGGAGTGGACCGTCCAGCTGCTGCAGCTCCGGCACGGCTGGGTGGAGTCAGGCCTGCGCACCACGCGCACCCGCGAGGCGCTGGCCGCCGCCCGCGCGGCGGACCTGATCTCCACCGAGGACGCGGCGACCCTGGACGAGGCCTGGGTCCTCGCCACGCGCGTCCGCAACGCGGTCATGCTGGTCCGCGGCCGAGCAGGCGACACGTTCCCCTCGGAAAGCCGCGAACTGTCCGCGGTGGGCCGCTACCTCGGCTACGGCCCCGGCCACGCGGGCGACATGCTCGACGCGTATCGCCGCACGACGCGCAGGGCACGGGCGGTAGTGGAAGAACTCTTCTACGGAGCGTGAGCCTCCGGCGGTTCGGCAGGGGGGTTCACTGGTCGTGCGGGGGCTTCACTGCCGTGACGGTTCGGGGGTGTGTGAAGGCTGCGGTGGTCCGGGCACGCGGTAAAACCGCCGGTCACCACCGTCGTGGCCGGTCGCCGCTGCGGCGAGTCATGGGGTCGGCGGCCCCAGAGGGCGGGGGCGGCTGCCCGACCGCGCAGCCGCCCCCGGCTGCACCACCGCCCACAACCCACAGCTGCGAGAACACACCGCCGCCCACCAGAATCCGCCGCCACGGCGCTCAGCCGACACGGTGTCGACCGGCGGTGCCGTACCGGGCTGAACCCCCGCGGCCTCACGGGCCCACCAGTGCCCGCCAGCGGTGCCGGAAAGCTGAACCCCCGGTCGGGCCGCGCGGCGGTCACGCCTTGTTCGGGAGTAGGGGGCCCACTCTGCTCCGGCCCGGCACCACGCGCGGGAGTGCGTAGGGCAGGGTGCCGTACCACAGGCCTGCCAGCGTGTAGCCGAAGGTGAGGCAGAGGATGCCGCCCACCGCGTCCAGCCAGAAGTGGTTGGCCGTGGCGACGATGACCAGCAGGGTCGACGCCGGGTAGAGCAGGCCCAGGACGCGGATCCACGGGGTTCTGGCCAGCGCGAAGATCGTGAGGCCGCACCACAGGGACCAGCCGATGTGCATCGAGGGCATCGCGGCGTACTGGTTCGACATGTGCTTCAGATCCCCCGAGGCCATCGAACCCCAGGTGTGGTGGACCATCACGGTGTCGACGAAGTGGCCGCCGTTCATCAACCGGGGCGGGGCGAGCGGATACAGGTAGTAACCGACCAGGGCCACGCCCGTCGTCGCGAACAACACCAGACGTGTCGCCGCGTAACGCCCCGGGTGGCTGCGGAACAGCCACACCAGCACGGCCAGCGTCACCACGAAGTGCAGCGTCGCATAGTAGTAGTTCATGCCTACGACCAGCCAAGACACCGAGTTCACGGTGTGGTTGACCGACTCCTCGACGGCGATTCCCAGCCGGTGCTCGGTCCTCCAGAGCCAGTCGGCGTTGCGCAGCGCCGCACCCCGTTGCTCCGGAACCGCGTTGCGGATGAGCGAGTACGTCCAGTAACTCACCGCGATCAGCAGGACCTCGAACCAGAGACGGGGTCGCCGTGGAGTGCGCAACCGGCGGAGGAAGCCCTGTTCGCCCTCGCCCGTGACGGCCTGCGGAACGGCCACCTGCTCGCGACCTTCCGGTTCTGTCACGGTCGAGTCACTCATAGGCACAGAGTCTGCCAGAAAAGGCTTGTCCGACCGATCATCCCAAGGTCGGGTTCCTGCCGCACGTTCTACCGCGGGACGACTCCCGGGCCTGCTACCAGCGCAGTGTGCGGAATAGGGGATTTCTCCCCCTCAGGGAGGACTCCAGGCGGGTTCAGGAATCAGGCAGGGATCAGGGAGGAAATCAGGGACGATTCCGCTCCCCCGGGGCCGAAGCGGTCGAGCCGCGCACCACCAGTTCCGGCATGAAGACGAACTCGCTGTGCGGAGCGGGCGTACCCCCGATCTCCTCCAGCAGCGTGCGCACCGCGGCCTGCCCCATCGCCGGCACCGGCTTGCGGACCGTGGTCAGCGGCGGATCGGTGAAGGCGATCAGCGGGGAGTCGTCGAAGCCCACCACCGAGACGTCCCGGGGCACTTCCAGACCCCGCTGCCGGGCGGCCCGTATCGCGCCCAGAGCCATCATGTCGCTGGCGCAGACCACCGCCGTGCAGCCGCGCTCGATGAGCGCCGTGGCGGCCGCCTGGCCGCCCTCCAGGGTGTACAGCGAGTGCTGCACCAGCTCCGTCTCGATCACCTCGGCGCTCAGCCCCACCTGGTCCTGCATCGCGCGCACGAAGCCCTCGATCTTGCGCTGCACCGGCACGAACCGCTTCGGCCCCAGGGCGAGACCGATGCGGGTGTGCCCCAGGGAGGCGAGGTGCGTCACGGCCAGCGTCATGGCCGCCCGGTCGTCCGGGGAGATGAACGGCGCCTGCACCTTCGGCGAGAAGCCGTCGACCAGTACGAACGGCACACCCTGCGCCCGAAGCCGCTCATAGCGCTGCATGTCGGCGGTGGTGTCCGCGTGCAGTCCGGAGACATAGATGATCCCGGCGACCCCGCGGTCGACGAGCATCTCGGTCAGCTCGTCCTCCGTCGACCCGCCCGGCGTCTGCGTGGCCAGAATCGGCGTGTAGCCCTGCCGGGTCAGCGCCTGGCCGATGACCTGGGCCAGCGCCGGGAATATCGGGTTCTCCAGCTCCGGGGTTATCAGGCCCACCAGGCCCTCGCTGCGCTGCCGCAGCCGTACCGGACGCTCGTAACCGAGCACGTCCAGCGCGGCCAGCACGGACTGGCGGGTGGTGGCGGCGACGCCCGGCTTCCCGTTGAGGACGCGGCTTACGGTCGCTTCGCTCACCCCCGCCTGCGCTGCGATGTCCGCAAGCCGTGTGGTCACGGCACCGGACTGTACCGGCCGTACCTCGCCTTGCGCACCAATGGGACGCCGTGCGCGAGCGGTCCCACGGCCCGCTGTGGGTTGCTGCGTCATCGCGCTCCCTCGTCCTTCTGGTCGGCTGGTCGGCGTCCGTTCCGCAAGGGATGATTCCCGTCTTGGAAAGCTGTGGCAAGAGCTTGCAGAGTCTTGCACAAGTGTGCGCCTGCCCGCTGATCGGCTGGGCAGCGGGGTCGCGGCGAGGTCTAGCCGAGGTCACGGCGAGGTAACCCTGGTGTTCTCTTGCACTTTTTTTCTGCAAGGTCTTTCGCAACGCTTACATCGCTGTTACGTTCTCGACGCCCGGCGGCCGCAAAGGCGCAGTCGGCAAGTCGCAGGAGCGGCGGACGGGACCGCTCTCTGCACCACTCGGGCTTTAACCCTCAAGGAGAACTCATGCGGCGTGGCATAGCGGCCTCCGCGCTGGTGGCGTCCCTCGCCCTCACGGCGACGGCGTGCGGCGGGAGCGACAGCGGCAGTGACAAGGCGGACGGCCCGGTCACCATCACCTGGTGGGACACGTCCAACGCCACGAACGAGGCACCGACGTACCAGGCCTTGATCAAGGACTTCGAGGCCGCCAACAAGAACATCAAGGTCAAGTACGTCAACGTGCCCTTCGACCAGGCGCAGAACAAGTTCGACACCGCCGCCGGCTCCAAGGGCGCCCCGGACGTGCTGCGCTCCGAGGTCGGCTGGACCCCGGCCTTCGCCAAGAAGGGCTACTTCCTGCCGCTGGACGGCACCGACGCCCTCGCGGACAAGGACAAGTTCAAGTCCAACCTGATCACGCAGGCGCAGTACGAGGGCAAGACGTACGGTGTGCCGATCGTCACCGACACCCTCGCGCTCGTCTACAACAAGGCCCTCTTCAAGAAGGCCGGCATCAGCGAGGCCCCCAAGACCTGGACCGAGCTGAAGGCCGACGCCGCGAAGCTCAAGGCCAAGGCCGGCGTCGACGGCTACTGGGGCTCCACCCAGGCCTACTACGCCCAGTCCTTCCTCTACGGCGAGGGCACCGACACGGTCGACGCCTCCGCCAAGAAGATCACGGTCAACTCCGACGCCGCCAAGAAGGCGTACGGCACCTGGCTGAGCCTCTTCTCCGGCAAGGGCCTGCACAAGGCCGACACCACCGCGGACGCCTACGCCCACATCCAGGACGCGTTCGTCAACGGCAAGGTCGGCGCGATCATCCAGGGCCCCTGGGAGATCACGAACTTCTACAAGGGCTCGGCCTTCAAGGACAAGTCCAACCTGGGCATCGCCACCGTCCCGGCCGGCTCCTCCGGCAAGGCGGGCGCCCCGACCGGCGGCCACAACCTCTCGGTCTACGCCGGCTCCGACAAGGCCCACCAGGCCGCCGCGCTGAAGTTCGTCAACTTCATGACCTCGGCGAAGTCCCAGTCGACCATCGCCCTGAAGAACTCCACGCTGCCCACCCGTGACGACGCCTACACCGACCAGGTCAAGGCCGACCCGGGCATCGCCGGCTACGGCACGGTCCTCGCCGCCGCCCAGCCGCGCCCCGCGCTGCCCGAGTACAGCTCCCTGTGGGGCCCGCTGGACACCGAGCTGCCCAAGATCGCCGGCGGCAAGGAGTCCCTGGACAAGGGCCTGAGCAACGCTGAGCTCGCGATCCAGAAGCTGGTTCCGGACTTCAGCAAGTAAGCCCCCTGTGGCCGCCGGATCTCACCAGGAACATGGGGGGAGAGATCCGGCGGCCACCGGCCGTGCCCAGCCCGTCCCCCTTGAACATCCAGAAGGTGTCGAACCATGACAGTCGCCATCGACCGCGCGACCGGCAAGCGCCGCGGTGACCGCGCGCCTCGGCCCGGGCTGGGCCAGCGCCTGAAGCACGGATTCCAGAAGCACTGGTACGCCTACGCGATGATCGCCCCGGTGGCCGTCGTACTCGGCGTCCTGGTGATCTACCCCCTGGTGTACGGCCTCTATCTGACCCTCACCGACGCCAACAGCCTCAACACGGCCCGCACCATCGGCGTCAACCACATCGATGCGACATACAAGTTCATCGGCCTCGACAACTACAAGGACATCCTGTTCGGCCCGACGTCGTACGACCGCTTCTGGTCGCACTTCATCTGGACGATCGTATGGACGGCCCTCTGCGTCGCCCTGCACTACGGCATCGGTCTCGGCCTCGCCCTGCTGCTCAACCAGAAGCTGCGCGGCCGCACCTTCTACCGGCTGATCCTGATCCTGCCGTGGGCCGTGCCCACCTTCGTCACCGTGTTCGGCTGGCGTTTCATGCTCGCCGACGGCGGCATCATCAACTCCTTCCTCCACACGCTCCACCTGCCGACACCGGACTGGCTGGAGGACACCTTCTGGCAGCGCTTCGCCGCCATCATGGTCAACACCTGGTGCGGTGTGCCGTTCATGATGGTCTCGCTGCTCGGCGGCCTGCAGTCCATCGACTCCACCCTCTACGAGGCCGCCGAGATGGACGGCGCCAACGCCTGGCAGCGGTTCCGGTACGTCACCCTCCCGGGCCTCAGGTCCGTCAGCTCCACCGTCGTACTGCTCGGCATCATCTGGACGTTCAACCAGTTCGCCGTCATCTTCCTGCTGTTCGGCAACACCGCCCCCGACGCGCAGATCCTGGTCACCTGGGCCTACTACCTCGGCTTCGGACAGCAGCCGCGTGACTTCGCCCAGTCCGCCGCCTACGGCATCCTGCTGTTGGCCATCCTGATCGTCTTCACCTCGTTCTACCGCCGCTGGCTGAACCGCAACGAGCAGCAGCTCGCGATCTGAGGCAGGAGTTCACATGAGTACGACCACCGTCGAGACCCCCGCCGAAGTGACGCAGCAGAGCTCTTCGGACACCCGGCGCACGACCCGCGGCCGGGGCGAGCGCGGCCTCATCGCCTCCCTCGCCTCCCACGGCATCCTCGTCGTCGCGAGCCTGATCGCGCTCTTCCCGATCGCCTGGCTGATCTTCCTCTCGCTCGGCCCGGACAAGGACGACTACCTCCACCCCGGAGGCATCTGGTCGAAGATGACGTTCGACAACTACTCGTTCGTCCTCCAGCACACGAACTTCTTCGACTGGATGAAGAGTTCGCTGATCGTCTCGCTGGGCACCACGGTCATCGGTGTGATGGTCGCCGCCACCACCGGCTACGCCGTCTCCCGCATGCGCTTCCCCGGCTACAAGAAGCTGATGTGGGTGCTGCTGGTCACCCAGATGTTCCCGATCGCCGTCCTCATCGTGCCGATGTACCAGATCCTCTCGGACCTGCAGCTCATCGACACCTACTTCGGCCTGATCCTCGTCTACTGCTCGACCGCGGTTCCCTACAGCGCCTGGCTGCTCAAGGGGTACTTCGACACCATCCCCTTCGAGATCGACGAGGCGGGACGCGTCGACGGCCTGAGCCCCTTCGGCACCTTCGCCCGGCTGATCCTGCCGCTGGCCAAGCCCGGCCTTGCCGTCGCGGCCTTCTACAACTTCATCACCGCCTTCGGCGAGGTCGCCTTCGCCTCGACGTTCATGCTGGACGACAGCAAGTACACCTTCGCCGTCGGTCTGCAGAGCTTCGTCAGCGAGCACGACGCGCAGCGCAACCTGATGGCCGCCACGGCCGTGCTCGTCGCGATACCCGTCTCCGCGTTCTTCTACCTCGTGCAGAAGAACCTGGTGACCGGCCTCACCGCCGGCGGCACGAAGGGCTGAGCCCCTCAAGGAAAAGGCTCCCGCGCGCCTGACCGCGCGGGTGGCGGCCGCGGTGCTCCTCCGACCCCGCTGGCACCGCGGCCGCCTCACACACCTCCGGCCGTACACCCGCCGCCGTACGCAGACCCCCATGACCCGAACCGAGTTACGCATCAAGGACGCCATGAGCCAGCAGCACCCTGCCGCCCCGGCCCCGACCGCCGCCGTCGTCACCGCCGCCGTCGTCACCGTCGCCAAGCGCCGCGACTGGTGGCGGGACGCGGTGATCTACCAGGTCTATCCGCGCAGCTTCGCCGACAGCAACGGCGACGGCATGGGCGACCTGGAGGGCGTACGCTCCAGACTTCCGTACCTGCGCGACCTCGGCGTGGACGCCGTATGGCTCAGCCCCTTCTACGCCTCGCCGCAGGCCGACGCCGGCTACGACGTCGCCGACTACCGCGCCGTGGACCCCATGTTCGGCAACCTCCTGGACGCCGACGCGCTGATCCGTGACGCCCGCGAACTGGGCCTGCGCATCATCGTCGACCTGGTCCCCAACCACTCCTCCGACCAGCACGAGTGGTTCAAGCGCGCGCTCGCCGAGGGCCCCGGCTCGCCGTTGCGCGACCGCTACCACTTCCGCCCCGGCAAGGGCGAGGGCGGCGAACTCCCGCCCAACGACTGGGAGTCCATCTTCGGCGGCCCGGCGTGGACGCGCGTGACGGAGCCGGACGGCACTCCCGGCGAGTGGTACCTGCACCTCTTCGCCCCCGAGCAGCCCGACTTCAACTGGGAGCACCCGGCGGTCGGCGACGAGTTCCGCTCGATCCTGCGCTTCTGGCTGGACATGGGCGTCGACGGCTTCCGTATCGACGTCGCCCATGGACTGGTGAAGGCGGCGGGCCTCCCGGACCTCGGCTCCCACGACCAGCTGAAACTGCTGGGCAACGATGTCATGCCGTTCTTCGACCAGGACGGCGTGCACGCAATCTACCGCCAGTGGCGCGTGGTCCTCGACGAGTACGCCGGCGAGCGCATCTTCGTGGCCGAGGCCTGGACCCCGACCGTCGAGCGCACCGCGAACTACGTCCGCCCCGACGAGCTGCACCAGGCCTTCAACTTCCAGTACCTGGGCACGGAGTGGGACGCCGAGGAGCTGCGGACGGTCATCGACCGCACCCTGGAGGTCATGCGCCCGGTGGGCGCCCCCGCCACCTGGGTGCTGTCCAACCACGACGTCACCCGGCACGCCACCCGCTTCGCCAACCCGCCCGGCCTCGGCACCCAGATCCGCACCGCGGGCGACCGCGAACTGGGTCTGCGCCGGGCCCGTGCCGCCACGCTCCTGATGCTGGCGCTGCCCGGCTCGGCGTACATCTACCAGGGCGAGGAGCTCGGCCTGCCCGACGTCGTCGACCTGCCCGACGAGGTGCGCCAGGACCCGGCGTTCTTCCGGGGTGCCGGTCAGGACGGCTTCCGTGACGGCTGCCGCGTCCCGATCCCGTGGACCCGTTCGGGCTCGTCGTACGGTTTCGGCAGCGGCGGCAGCTGGCTCCCGCAGCCCGCGACCTGGGCCGAGCTGAGCGTCGAGGCGCAGACGGGCGTGCCGGGTTCGACGCTGGAGCTGTACCGCTCCGCGCTGAGCGCCCGCCGCTCGCAGCCGGACCTCGGAGCCGGCGACTCCGTCGAGTGGCTGCGCGCCCCCGAGGGCGTCCTTGCCTTCCGGCGCGGGGAGTTCGTGTGCGTCGCGAACACGACCGGGGAGTCGGTGACGACCCCGGCGTACGGCCGTGTCCTGCTCGCCAGCGGCGAGCTGACGGAGGCCGACGGCGAGGCGAAGGTGCCCGCGGACACGACCGTGTGGTGGACGACCGCGTGATCACCGCCGCATAACT
Organism: Streptomyces sp. NPDC050625; assembly: GCF_040654755.1. Taxonomy (NCBI): domain Bacteria; kingdom Bacillati; phylum Actinomycetota; class Actinomycetes; order Kitasatosporales; family Streptomycetaceae; genus Streptomyces; species Streptomyces sp. NPDC050625. The sequence continues at coordinate 55,827 of NZ_JBFAIQ010000014.1, read as the reverse complement.
TCTTGCATCAACTTTCAACGGCCCGCTGCCCTTTTGGGTGGCGGGCCTTTAACATCTCGCCAACCGAAAGGTTTCAGCAAGGTTTCAGCAAGAGCCTTCAACGACGAAGGAACCCCCACATGGCACGTAGAACCCTCTCCGGGGCGCTGGCCCTCACGGCCGCCGCCCTTGTCATGACCCCGACGGTCGCACACGCCTCCCCACCGGGCACCAAGGACGTCACCGCGGTCCTCTTCGAGTGGAAGTACGCCTCGGTCGCCCGCGAGTGCACCAACACCCTCGGCCCCGCCGGCTATGGATACGTGCAGGTCTCCCCGCCTGCCGAGCACATACAGGGCCCGCAGTGGTGGACGTCGTACCAGCCGGTGAGCTACAAGATCGCCGGCCGCCTCGGCGACCGCACGGCCTTCCAGAACATGGTGAACACCTGCCACGCGGCGGGCGTCCAGGTCGTCGTCGACACGGTCGTCAACCACATGGCGGCGGGCAGCGGCACCGGCACCGGCGGCTCGTCGTACACGAAGTACGACTACCCCGGCCTGTACTCCTCCTACGACTTCGACGACTGCACCGCCCAGGTCACCAACTACGCCGACCGCTGGAACGTCCAGCACTGCGAACTCGTCGGCCTCGCCGACCTGGACACCGGCGAGGAGTACGTCCGCAAGACCATCGCCGGCTATATGAACGACCTGCTCACCCTCGGCGTGGACGGCTTCCGCATCGACGCCGCCAAGCACATCCCCGCGGAGGACCTGGCCAACATCAAGACCCGGCTGACCAACCCCTCCGTCTACTGGAAGCAGGAGGTCATCTACGGTGCGAACGAGGCCGTCCAGCCCACCGAGTACACCGGCAACGGAGACGTCCAGGAGTTCCGCTACGCCTACGACCTCAAGCGCATCTTCAACAACGAGCGCCTCGCCTATCTGAAGAACTACGGCGAGGGCTGGGGCTATATGAGCAGCTCGGTGGCCGGTGTCTTCGTCGACAACCACGACACCGAGCGCAACGGCTCCACCCTCAGCTACAAGGACGGCGCGAACTACACCCTGGCCAACGTCTTCATGCTGGCCTACCCCTACGGCGCCCCGGACATCAACTCCGGCTACGAGTGGACGGACGTGGACGCGGGTCCGCCGGGCGGCGGCACGGTCAACGCCTGCTGGCAGGACGGCTGGAAGTGCCAGCACGCCTGGCCGGAGATCAAGTCGATGGTCGCCTTCCGCAACGCGACGCGCGGCCAGTCGGTGACGAACTGGTGGGACAACGGCTACCAGGCCATCGCCTTCGGCCGGGGGAGCAAGGGGTACGTGGCGATCAACCACGAGTCCTCGTCCCTTACCCGGACGTACCAGACGTCCCTGCCCGCGGGCACGTACTGCAACGTCCAGAACAACACGACGGTGACGGTGAACTCCAGTGGGCAGTTCACCGCCACCCTGGGTAGCAACACGGCGCTCGCGATCTACGCGGGCAAGTCGAGCTGCTGAGCCCCGCCTGCTACTTCCAGGTGTCGCTCGTCGTGTAGCCGGACGAACTGCCCGTCGTGTACGAGCGGTTCGTGCCGGACTCCCAGGTCACGTTCCCGGAGCCGTCCTTCTTGACGTATTTGTACTCGAAGGACGTGCTCTTGGGGACGATGACCGGCTTGCTCCAGGTCGGGTAGGACGCCGACGAGAGCGGGATCGCGTCGCTCGTGTTCCAGGAGCCGAGGGACGGGAGGGAGCCGACGACGTAGACGTTGGTGCCCCAGTCGGTCGTGGCGTTGACGTCGAAGGTGACATCGGTGGCGTTGGCGGTGGCCACGTTCCAGGAACTGTTGACCGTGAGGGCCGAGGTTCCCGCGGAAGCGGTGCGGTTGGCGTTGGATTCCCAGGTGACGTTGCCCGAGCTGTCCTTCTTGATGAACTTGAACTCGAACGACGTGTTGATCGGCACGCTCACCGCGCCCGACCAGACCGGGTAGCCGGACGACGACAGCTGGATCGCCTTCGAGGTGTCCCAGCCGCCCAGTGCCGAGGTCGAGCCGACGACGTACACGTTCGTGCCGGAGGACGTCGGGGCGTACTCGTTGAACGTGGCGGTCACCGTCGAGGTCGAACCGCCGCCGCCCGTGTCGTCGCAGCCCACCGTGCAGGTGTAGGAGGAGTTGTAGAAGGCGATCGCGCTCTTGGCGGGGATGGTGAGCGAGGCGCTGCCGCCCGACACCGTCACCGTCGTCGCGCCTCCGTCGATCACGTTCCTGTACGTACCGTCGGCCATGCCGGTGGTGAAGGTGTACGTGGCGGAGGACGAGCCGTTGTTCAGCGCGAAGAAGCCCGCGCCGCCGCGCCCGAAGCCGATCACGCTCGACGACTTGGTCTGCCAGTCGGAGACCGCCGCCGTGTCGACCGCGTTGTGCCAGGCCACCATGCCGACGACCGCCGTGTCCCGGTCGAGGCAGTACCAGGAGCCGCCGGCGCAGTCCGTGTTCGTCACGAAGCCCGAGGAGTTCGGCGGCGCCTGGTCGCTCTGGGTCCATTGCCAACTGGCGTACACCGTCGGCGTCGACCACTTGTAGGCGAGCTGGAAGAGGTTGGCGAGTTTGTACGTGTCGCCGTCCTTGTACGACATGTGCAGGCCGTTGCGCTCGGTGTCGTGGTTGGTCACGAAGGACACCGAGTTGGCGGCGGGCAGGATGCCGGAGGAGGGCAGCGACTCCAGGTCGCTCGCATTGCCCTGGAACGCGGACTTCAGCCTGCTCGCATAGGTGAAGTCGAGGACGTCACCGGAGGCGTAGTAGTCCGAGGGCTGGGGGGTCGAGCCAGGGTAGATCTCCTGGAAGACGTACGGCGCCGAGCCCGACGTGGTGTTCGTCAGCTTGGACTCGATCGCCGCCAGGTCGGTCTCGGGGATGTGCTTGGCCGCGTCCACGCGGAAGCCGTCGACACCGAGGGCCAGCTGGGAGTTCAGGAAGTCTGCGATGCCGGTGCGGACGGTGTCGGTGCCCGTCTTCAGGTCGGGCAGGCCCAGCAGCTCGCAGTTCTGGACCTGTGTGAGGTTCGAGTAGTCCTGGATCGTCAGGTCGGAGGTGGGGCAGGACGACGAGTCGTGGTAGTCGGCGCGGTCCCACTCGGGGGTGTCGTACTTGTTGGTGATCGTGGTGCCGTTGTAGCCGGTGCCGGTCTGTGCGGCGGTGTGGTTGATCACCGCGTCCGTGTAGACCTTCACGCCCGCCGCGTGACAGGCGCTGACCATGGACGCGAACTTCGCCGCCGTACCGAAGCGGCTGTTCAGGTTGTACGAGTACGGCTGGTAGGCGTCCCACCAGTAGTAGCTGGGCTGCTTCAGGGACTCGGCCGGCGGGGCGACCTGCACCGCGCCGTAGCCCGCGGGGCCCAGCACGTCGGTGCACTCCGCGGCGATCGAGCCCCAGTTCCACTCCCACAGGTTGGCGATCACATCGCCCTTGGCTGTCGTGTCGGCCTGCGCGGGAGTCGGCGGCAGGGCGAGCGCGCCGGCGAGCGCCAGCGCGCCGGCGGCCATGGCCCCGGCCGTCCTGCGGAAGACACCCGGGGGTCGGTGCTTGGTCATGTGCGGCTCCGAGTTGTGAGGGTGAGGCTTCAACAACCCGTGAGCGTGGGGCAGTTGAGAAGGACGCGTCAAGGTTGACGCTGAAACTTCTTGCTATGAGTTTCAAGGGTCTTGCTGTAAACCTTTCGGCGGCGGTACGGTCGCGCGGGGTCGGACCCAAAAGAGCCGCAATCGCAAGGAGTTCCCGCCTGTGATACCGAGATGGCCGGCGCCGCCGAAGCGCCGAACCGCCCCTGTCCGACGGGTCGCGGCCGTCACCGTCGCCGCGCTCGCCGCAGCCTTTGTGCAACCCATCGCCGCCCACGCGGACACCCCGCCCGCACCGCCCTCGGACGCGAAGCTCGCCGCTCAGCCCGCCCGGCACGACGACACGCGCGAGCAGTTCTACTTCGTCATGCCGGACCGTTTCGCCAACGGGGACAAGTCCAATGACAAGGGCGGTCTGACCGGGTCACGCCTGAGCACCGGCTACGACCCCACCGACAAGGGCTTCTACCAGGGCGGCGACCTCAAGGGCCTGACCAAGCGCCTCGACTACATCAAGGGCCTCGGCACCACCGCCATCTGGATGGCGCCGATCTTCAAGAACCGGCCGGTGCAGGGCACGGGCGCCAACGCCTCCGCCGGGTACCACGGTTACTGGATCACCGACTTCACCCGGGTCGACCCGCACTTCGGTACCAACAAGGACCTCGAAACCCTCATCTCCAAGGCGCACGCCAAGGGCATGAAGGTCTTCTTCGACGTCATCACCAACCACACCGCCGACGTCGTCGACTACAAGGAGAAGTCCTACGACTACCTGTCCAAGGGCGCCTTCCCTTATCTGACCGAGGACGGGCGGCCCTTCGACGACTCCGACTACGCGGACGGCCGCAGGAAGTTCCCGGCCGTCGACGCCGACTCCTTCCCGCGCACCCCGCAGGTCACGAGCGACAGCAAGGTCCCGGCCTGGCTCAACGACCCGACGATGTACCACAACCGGGGCGATTCGACGTATGCCGGTGAGTCGACCACGTACGGCGACTTCTCCGGGCTCGACGACCTGTGGACCGAGCGTCCCGAGGTCGTCAGTGGCATGGAGAAGATCTACCAGCGCTGGGTGAGGGACTTCGGCGTCGACGGCTTCCGGATCGACACCGTGAAGCACGTGAACATGGAGTTCTGGACGCAGTGGGCGACGGCGCTGGACAAGTACGCCGCCGCGCACGGCCGCAAGAACTTCTTCATGTTCGGTGAGGTCTACTCCGCCGACCCCGCCATCACCTCCCCGTACGTCACCCAGGGCCGCCTGGATGCCACCCTCGACTTCCCCTTCCAGGAGGCGGCCCGCCAGTACGCCTCCCAGGGCGGCAGCGCGCAGAAGCTGGCCGGGGTCTTCGGCGACGACTACAAGTACACGACCGACAAGGCCAACGCCTACGAACAGGTCACCTTCCTCGGCAACCACGACATGGGGCGGATCGGGTACTTCCTCGACCAGGACAACCCCAAGGCCACGGACGCCGAGCTGCTGAAGAAGGACCGGCTCGCCAACGAGCTGATGTTCCTCAGCCGCGGCAACCCGGTCGTCTACTACGGCGACGAGCAGGGCTTCACCGGCTCCGGCGGCGACAAGGACGCCCGCCAGACGATGTTCGCGTCCAAGGTCGGCGACTACCTCGACGACGACGAGATCGGCACCGCCCGCACCCACGCGAGCGACTCCTACGACAAGAGCGCACCGCTCTACAAGGAGATCGCCGCTCTCGCCAAGCTCCGGAAGGACAACCCGGCGCTCACCGACGGAGTCCAGACCGAGCGGTACGCGGCCGACGGCTCCGGCGTCTACGCCTTCACCCGCACGGACGCCAAGGCCGGCGCCGAGTACGTCGTCGCCTTCAACAACGCCGGCGAGGCCAAGACGGCCACCTTCGCGACCGGCTCCGCGGACATGACGTACCGCGGGATCTACGACACGGACGCCACCGCGAAGACCGACGCCGACAAGAAGCTCACCGTCACCGTCCCGGCCGGCTCGGCCGTCGTCCTCAAGGCGGCCGGCACCCTCGCCAAGCCCGCCACCAAGCCGACGATCACCCTCAAGGCCCCGGACAGCGGCGCCACCGGGACCGTCGAGCTCTCCGCCGACGTCGACGGCGGTCAGCTCGACCGGGTCGTCTTCGCCGCCCAGGTGGGCAACGGCAACTGGCGCGTCCTCGGCTCCGCCGACCACGCCCCGTACAAGGTCACCCAGGCCATCGGCAAGGACGTCCCCTCCGGCACCGCCCTGCGCTACAAGGCCGTCGTGATCGACTCCGCGGGCCGGACCGCGAGCGCCACCGCCGCGAGCACCACCGGCACCCTGCCCGCCCCGGAGGTCCCCACGGCCTCCTCCCGCGACTACGCGATCGTCCACTACAAGCGCACCGACGGCGACTACGCCGACTGGGGCCTGTACGCCTGGGGCGACATCGCCGACGGCGAGGCCACGAACTGGCCCGCGAGCCACCCCTTCGTCGGCCGCGACGCATACGGCGCCTTCGCCTACGTCAAGCTGAAGTCCGGCGCCTCGAACGTCGGCTTCCTGGTCATCGACAAGGACGGCAACAAGGACGTCTCCGCCGACCGGACCATCGACGTCACCAAGACGGGTGAGGTCTGGGTCGAGCAGGGCAAGACGGACGTCCTGACGCAGCGGCCCGACTACCCCGCGCAGGACAAGACCAAGGCGGTCATCCACTACCACCGCGCCGACGGGAACTACGACGGCTGGGGCCTGCACGTCTGGACGGGCGCCGCGAACCCCACCGACTGGTCGAACCCCCTCGAGCCGGTGAAGACTGATGCCTATGGCGCGGTCTTCGAGGTGCCGCTCAGCGACGGTGCCACCAGCCTCAGCTACATCATCCACAAGGGCGACGACAAGGATCTCCCCACCGACCAGTCCCTGGACCTCAAGTCCAACGGCTACGAGGTGTGGCTGTTGAACGGCCAGGAGAAGTACCTGCTGCCGCAGCCCGCGGGCAGCGCGGCCGCCCTCGACCTGACCACCTCCAAGGCGGTCTGGATCGACCGGAACACGGTCGCCTGGAACGGCGTCGACGGTGCCGTCTCCACCCAGCTGCTCTCCTCCCACGACGGCTCGATCGCCGTCAAGGACGGGACGCTGACCAGCGACGACGAGCGCTGGCTGCGACTGACGAAGACCACGCTCACCGACGCCCAGAAGGCCAAGTTCCCGTATCTGAAGGACTACACGGCCTGGTCCGTCGACCCGCGTGACCGCGACCGGGTGCGCCAGGCGCTGAGCGGCCAGATCGTGGCCTCGCAGCGCGCGGCGAACGGCGCGGTGCTGGCCGCGACCGGTGTGCAGATCGCGGGTGTGCTCGACGACGTGTACGACGCGACCAAGGCGAAGCTCGGACCGGTCTTCCACGACGGAAAGCCGACCCTCTCCGTCTGGGCGCCGACAGCACAGAGCGTCGCCCTGGAGCTGTCCGGCGCCAAGGTGGCCATGCACCGCAACGCCACCACCGGCGTCTGGTCCGTCACGGGCCCGTCGTCCTGGAAGAACAAGCCCTACCGGTACATCGTGAAGGTCTGGGCACCGAGCGTCCGCAAGGTCGTGACGAACAAGGTCACCGACCCCTACTCGGTCGCCCTCACCGCGAACTCCGAGCGCAGCCTGGTCGTCGACCTGAACGACAAGGCCCTCGCCCCGGGCGGCTGGTCGACCCTGCACAAGCCCAAGGCCGTACCGCTCAAGGACGCGCAGATCCAGGAGCTGCACATCCGGGACTTCTCCGTCGCCGACAAGACGGTCCCGGCGAAGGACCAGGGCACCTACCTGGCCTTCACCGACCAGGGCAGCGACGGTTCGAAGCACCTGCGTGCGCTGGCGAAGTCGGGCACGTCGTACGTGCATCTGCTGCCCGCCTTCGACATCGCCACCATCCCCGAGAAGAAGGCGGACCAGGCCACCCCCGACTGCGACCTGGCCTCGTTCGCGGCCGACTCCGACAAGCAGCAGGAGTGCGTGGCGAAGACCGCCGCGAAGGACGCCTACAACTGGGGCTACGACCCGTACCACTACACGGTCCCCGAGGGTTCGTACGCCACCGACCCGAACGGCACCGCGCGCACGGTCCAGTTCCGCAAGATGGTCAAGGGGCTCAACGACGACGGCCTCCGGGTCGTGATGGACGTCGTCTACAACCACACGGCGGCCAGCGGCCAGGCGGACACCAGCGTCCTGGACAGGATCGTGCCGGGCTACTACCAGCGGCTCCTCGCCGACGGAAGCGTGGCCAACAGCACCTGCTGCTCCAACACCGCGCCCGAGAACGCCATGATGGGCAAGCTGGTGGTGGACTCGATCGTCACCTGGGCCAAGGAGTACAAGGTCGACGGCTTCCGCTTCGACCTCATGGGCCACCACCCGAAGGCCAACATCCTGGCCGTGCGCAAGGCCCTCGACGCGCTGACCCTCGACAAGGACGGCGTCGACGGCAAGAAGATCATCCTCTACGGCGAGGGCTGGAACTTCGGCGAGGTCGCGAACGACGCCCGCTTCGTGCAGGCCACGCAGCAGAACATGGCCGGCACCGGCATCGCCACCTTCTCCGACCGGGCCCGTGACGCGGTGCGCGGCGGCGGCCCCTTCGACTCGGACCCCGGTGTCCAGGGCTTCGCGTCGGGTCTGTACACCGACCCCAACGCGTCCACGGCCAACGGCACGAAGGAGGAGCAGAAGGCCCGCCTGCTGCACTACCAGGACCTGATCAAGGTGGGCCTGTCCGGCAACCTGAAGGCCTTCACCTTCACCGACACCGCAGGCAAGCAGGTCAAGGGCTCCGAGGTCGACTACAACGGCGCTCCCGCGGGCTACGCGGACGCGCCCGGCGACGCCCTCGCCTATGTCGACGCGCACGACAACGAGTCACTGTTCGACGCCCTCACCTACAAGCTGCCCAAGGACACCTCGGCGTCCGACCGGGCCCGTATGCAGGTGCTGGCGATGGCCACGGCCGCCCTCTCGCAGGGTCCGTCCCTGTCCCAGGCGGGCAGCGACCTGCTGCGCTCCAAGTCGCTGGACCGCAACTCCTTCGACAGCGGCGACTGGTTCAACGCCATCCACTGGAACTGCGCGGACGGCAACGGCTTCGGACGCGGGCTGCCCATGGCGGCCGACAACGAGTCCAAGTGGTCGTACGCCAAGCCCCTGCTCAGCTCGGTGAGCGTCGGCTGCCCGCAGATCACCGGTACCTCGGCCGCGTACCAGGACCTGCTCAGGATCCGTACGACGGAGAAGGCGTTCTCCCTCGGCACGGCCGCGCAGGTGCAGTCCCGGCTCTCCTTCCCGCTGTCGGGGAAGGACGAGACACCCGGTGTGATCACCATGGAGCTGGGCGACCTGGTCGTGGTGTTCAACGCGACGCCGCAGCAGCAGGAGCAGCGGATCGACGCCCTTGCCCGGACGGCCTACCGGCTGCACCCGGTGCAGGCCGACGGCACGGACGCGGTGGTGAAGACCTCCTCCTACGCGGCCGGCTCGGGCACGTTCACCGTTCCGGCGCGGACCGTGGCGGTGTTCACCCGGGCGGCGAAGTAGGGTCGGGGCGTCGTCGTAGAACAGGAGTGGCCATGCCGCAGATCACCGTCGACTACTCGCACCCGGTGGAAGACACCTTCGACCTGGACGGTTTCGGGCGGGCGCTGCACGAGGCGACCGTCGAGATCGCCGCGGCGAAGCCGGAGGCGTGCAAGACGCTGTTCCGGTACAGCGACGACTGTGCGTTCGGATACGCGGACCCCGAGGCGAACGCGCACGCCATCGTGCACGTGACCATCGGGCTCCTCGCCGGGCGCAGCGACGAGACGAAGGCGAGGCTGACGGAGACCGTGCTCGAACTGATCCGGAGGCACGTGGAGCCGGAGGACGGAGTCACCCTGCACGCCTCCGCCGAGGTGCGCGACCTGGATCCGTCCTACCGGAAGTTCGAGGGCTAGGACGGCTGGGACGCGAGGGACATGAGCCGGCCGACCAGGTCCGTGAACGGACCGTCGGCCGGCTCTTCCTTGACCATGTCGCGCAGCAGGGCCGCCATCTCGTCGTCGTTGGCGGCGCTCACCGCGGCCAGCGCGGCGAAGTCGTGCACGAGCTGGACCTCCAGCTCGGCACGCGGGATGCGCCGGCCGTCCAGCCAGATCAGGGCCGTCGACTCGGTGAGCGAGATCCAGGACCGTATGACCAGTTCCAGTCGCGCGGGCGGATCGGTGACGCGCAGATGCGAAAGGATCTGTTCGTACGCGGCCTGTCGTACGGAGTCGATGAGCGCGTTCGTGGCGGACGAGCCGACTGCCGGGCCGCCGCGCATCAGGGCCGAGAAACCCGGCCCGTGCTCGTCCACGAAGTCGAAGAAGCGGCGCATCACGCGCAGCAGCCGGCGGCCCAGCGGGCCCTCCTGCGGTTCGACGAACCGGCCCGCCAGGTCCTCCGCCGCACGCTTCAACGCGGCCTCGTACAGACTGAGTTTGCCGGGAAAGTAGTGATAGACCAGCGGGCGTGAGATACCCGCCGCCGAGGCTATCTCGTCGATCGAGACCTCGTCGGGCGAGCGGCGGCTGAACAGTTCGAGGGCGACGCCGATCAACTGCTGCCGTCGCTCCTCCACTCCCATTCTGCGGCGAACCCCGGTAGTCATGCGAACACCTTACCGATCGGATCCGGCCCGTGACGGGCCGGACCGGTCGTTGCGTTCGCATGGAACCGTCACATGTCCAGCACGAGACGCTCACTTCGCGCACGCGAGACACAGATCAGCATCGAGTCGGCCCGTTCCGCGTCCGTGAGCAGCTCGTCCCGGTGCTCCACCTCGCCCTCCAGCACCCGCTGTTGGCAGGTCCCGCAGAAACCCTGCTCGCAGGAGTACGCCGTTTCGGGCAGCTCCTTGCGCACGGCGGCCAGCACGGTGGAGTCGGCCCGGACGGTCAACGTCCGTCCGCTGCGCCTGAGTTCGAGCTCGAACTCCGCGTCGCCGGCGAAGGACGCGCGCGGCGCGAACCGCTCCAGGTGGAGCGTGGCGCCTGCCGGGAGCCGTTCCTCGACCGCCGCCATGAGTCCCTCGGGCCCGCAGCAGTACACGGCGGCTCCCTCGGGCACGTCCGCGAACAGCGCGTCCAGGTCCGGCCGCCCCTCCTCGTCCTCGGCGACCACGGTCAGCCGGTCTCCGGCGACCTTCTCGACCTCCTCCAGGAACGGCATCGAGGCCCGCGACCGCCCGCCGTACAGCAGCCGCCACTCGGCGTTCTCCGGCAGGGCCCGCAGCATCGGCAGGACCGGGGTGATCCCGATGCCGCCGACGACGAAGACGTACGAGGGCGCCTCGACGAGCGGGAAGCGGTTGCGCGGCCCGCGCACCTCCAGCTCCATGCCCTCGGCAAGCTGCTCGTGGACCTCGCGGGAGCCGCCCCGGCCGTCCGGGACCAGCCGGGTGGCGACCGTGTACGAGGAGGTGTCCTCGGGGTCCCCGCACAGCGAGTACTGCCGCACGAGACCGGACGGCAGCACCAGGTCGAGATGGGCGCCCGGCTCCCAGCGGGGCAGCGCCCGTCCCTCCAGACGCAGTCGTACGACCCCGTCGGCCACCGTCTCGTGCGAGGTCACCAGCAGCCGCAGGGCCCGCGACCGCGGCCGGCCGGAGATCGGCGGGTCGAGGGCGGGCAGCGGCCACAGCGGGGAGTCCTGGACCCGGCGCCGCAGGGCCCGTCTGGCCAGCAGCGCGGCGCCCGCGAGGACGACGACGGTCCGCAGCCTCGGCATCAGGACGCTCCCTTCTCGGCGGCCTGTGCCGCGGGGGAGGAGGCCAGATAGGCGACGGCCTGTGCGGTGCAGCCCTCCTGCGAGGGGTGGTAGGTCCGGCTGAGGTAGCGGGGGATGGACTTGAGCATGTCGCCGGTCGCGGGCAGGGTGCCGCGCCGGCCGCTGAGATAGAAGTCCTTGAAGGAGGCCTTGCCGTCGAGCAGCGTGGGGTCGTTCTCCATGAAGAAGCGGGCCCCGCGCTGCCACAGGAACACCAGCGCGGTGAAGGCCGTCGCCCAGGTGCGCGCCCGGCGCCGGTAGCTTCCGTCGACGTGCATGAACAGGTCGAAGGCGACGGAGCGGTGCTCGACCTCCTCGGCGCCGTGCCAGCGCAGCAGGTCCAGCATGGTCGGATCGGCCTGGCGCCGGTCCAGTTCGTCTGCGTTCAGGACCCAGTCGCCGAGGAAGGCCGTGTAGTGCTCGATGGCCGCGATGAGTGCCACGCGCTCCAGCAGCCACCACTTGCGGGCCCGGCCCGGCGGCAGGGTGCGGTCGCCGAGCAGCTTCTCGAAGAACCAGTCGACCTGCGCGGTGTAGGGCGTCGGGTCGAGGCCCAGCTCCTTGAGGTGCGGCAGCACCTCGTCATGGGCCTGGGAGTGCATGGCCTCCTGGCCGATGAACCCGATGACGTCCTCGCGGAGCCGGTCGTCCCGGATGAGCGGCAGCACCTGCTTGTAGACGTGCACGAACCACCGCTCACCGGCGGGCAGCAGCAGGTGCAGCACGTTCATGGTGTGCGTGGCGAACGGGTCCCCGGGCACCCAGTGCAGCGGGGTGCCCTCCCAGGAGAAGGACACCTTGCGGGCCTTGAGCGGTATCCGCTCGGACTCCACCGGCCGGGCCTGCGTGTTAGACATGGCGTCAATGTACTGGCGGGTAAGTCCGAGGGGAACCCTGGTGCGCCTACTTGTTGACAGAAGTGTCAGCTAGGGGGTGTCGTTTGGATCATGCCAGCGTCGCGGGCCCTGGCACGTGCATCTGCGGCGTTGTCGTCGGTTGCCGACTCCCCCAAGTTCTCGACTGCGCTCGAACAGGGGGGACCCCCATCGCGTCGACGCCCTCCTCCGCCTTGCAGCTGCACGCTCCCCCAAGCTCTCGGCTTCGCTCGACCAGGGGGCACCCCCATGACCCCACTCGGGTCGGCTGAACGGCACCGTTCGTCACGGCCGACCTGATCCAAACGACACCCCCTATCCGCCGGCTAGCGCAGACCGTGCAGCGCGGACCCGTCGTCGAGGGTGCCCGACAGCTGTGCCTGGGTGCCCTGCTTCGCCGGTACGGCCAGTGTGCTGCCCCGGCCGGCGGCGGTGACCCCGCCGGTCGTGCGGATCGACGCGGTGTCCCTGCCGCCCGCGGCCAGCAGGTACCACGTCCCCGCGTGGGACTTCCACAACACCCCGGCCAGCACATGCGGATCACGCGCGCCGCACGCCGTCACGTCCGTCGCCCTGGCCGCCACCGCCCCGTAACGCCCGCCCGGTGTGTGGAACTGGGCCAGCGCCGCCGTTCCGTCGCCCCGCCAGGTCTCGGCGCGGGTGCACACCCACCTGGCCGTCCCGCCGTCCTCGGGCAGTGTCTGATCGGCGAACGCCCAGGCGTTGACGCTCCTGATCCCCGCCGCGCGCTCGGCGGACAGCGAGCAGGCGAACGGCGCCCAGGTGCGCAGCGCCTCCGCCCCGTTCGCCTCGTGCGGCTTGCCCGGCCGGCCCGTGGTGAGGTGGGCGGGGACCAGTTCGCCGAGGTCGGTGGTGAGCTGGGTGCCGGAGGCGTCGGTCAGTTGCAGTACGTTCCACGACGTGCACGCGCCGGGCTGCATGGCCGGGCCGGCCAGCGGGCCGGTGACACCGTCGGTCAGACCGAGGTCCATCGCGCCCGCGCCGGGCTTCGTCAGGTCCCGCTCGGCGGCCGCCTTCACCCAAGGGGCCGTCAGATAGCGGACGTTGCCGTCGGCGCGGCCCAGCACCAGCGCGCTCGCCCCGACGCCGGTCGCGCCGTCGGCACGGGCGAGGTCGAGGGCCGCGCCCTGGGTGCCGTCCTTCGGCTCCGCGTAACGGGCGATGCGCAGGCCGTCGTAGAGGATCACCACGCGGGCGTTGTCGACATCGCCCGCGTACAGCAGCTGGGGCGGTCCGGCCGGGCCGCCGGTCTGGGTGCCGGGGGTCGCCGAGACACGGACCGTCTCCCCGGGGCGGGCCCAGACGGCGAGGGCGCGGCGCAGCAGGGCGGTGTCGCCGGTGAGGGGGCCGCGCGCGGGCCAGACGGAGAAGTCGGCGCGCGCCGAGGTCTTCCAGGCAGTGGGCGCGACCCTGGTCAGCCGGCCAGGGTCGAGGGCGGCCTCGGCCGCCGGGTTCTGGGCGTAGGCGGGGGCGGCGGCACCGTCGGGGCCCCAGCCGCCGCCCGGCAGGACGACCAGGGCGCCGCACACCGCGAGGGCGGTCGCGGCGGCGAGCGCGGCCTTGGTGTGCTGCCTGCGCCGCATCAGGTCGGTGGGCCGGGCCTGCAGCGAGCAGGGGTCGAACTCGGGGGAGGCGAGCAGCCCGTGGTGCGCGGGGACGTCGTCGGCCTCCAGCAGCGCCTCGTCCGGGTCCTCGGCCCCGGCGGCCGCCAGCAGTTGGTGTACGTCGCCGTCGGCGAGCCGCTCCAGACCGCGCAGCACATACGCGGCACGGGCCGGGCCGGACAGGGTCGCAAGGCGCTGGTCCAGGGCGAGTTCGTCGGCGCCGCCCGAGCGCGGGAACAGGCGCAGGCCCCAGACCTGGGGCAGCAGCGGCGGCAGCCGCCACATCCCGCGGCCCCGCGTCCGGGTGGCCTTCAGGGCCGAACGCACCACCTGGAGGCGGACGAAGGCGTAGCCGGGGTCCGTGTCACGGCCCGTCGACTGGGCCGGGATCGCGGCGGCCGAGGCGCGGCCCCGGGGCAGCGCGCGCTGGGTGAGGGCGTGCGCGGTCAGGACGCGGCGGCCTCGGCCGAGGCCCGGCGGCAGCACCAGATAGGCGAGCCGGACCAGGCGCGGGTAGTGCTCGACGAGCGCGGCCTCGGCCTGCTCGACGTCGACGACCGGGCCGGGGCCTTTGGCGGAGTGGGGTGCGTGACGCGGGGCTACATCCTGTGACTGCACGTCCTTCAGAACGAGCGAGCCGTTGGTTGGTCACCTGCCCCCGGCTCGCTCAGTCCTCCGGCTCGACCAGCGCCCGCGCGTAGTTGGCCATCGACCGCTGGTAGCGCGGCAGATGGGGAGCGAGGGCACCGAGGACCAGGGACAGCCCCTCGCGGTCGCGGCCGAGGCTGGACAGGCACAGGGCCAGACAGGCGCGCACCGCGTCGTCCAACTCGTCCGAGGGGGCGTCCAGTTCGGGCGTGAGCAGCTCGACGCCCTCCTCCGCCCGCCCGATGTTCCTGAGCGAGCTGGACAGCTGGATCTTCGCCCGGCGGCCCTTGTAGCCGCTCAGCCCGCGGGCGAGTGCCTCGCGGTACAGCGGTGCCGCCTTGTCCGAGTGACCGGTCGAGTCCCAGGCGCAGGCCCGCTCGAACGGGCCCAGGGGGCTGTCCTCGGGCAGTTCGGCGACGAGCGCGTCGATCACGGCCCGGAAGCCGGGCCCCGCAGCGGAGCTGCTGACGGACGCGGTCTCCTCCGCGTAGCCGTCGAAGGTGGCCCAGGCCGCGGTCACACGATCTTCCCAGTCTCGGTTCACCGGCACACCCTCGCACGAGTGTGCGTGCGGCGGCACTCGATTTGAGCGCATCGCCCCCGGCGCCCGTATCGAGGGGCGGGGCCCCTCGCGAGGGCTCTCTGCGGCATGCTTACGCCCATCAGGACCGGAGGAACAGATGAGGTTGACCCGACCGATGCTCGCCGTGACGGGCGCCGCGGCCGCGCTGCTGCTGGCGGGGTGCGGCTCCGGCGGCGGCAAGGGCGCGGCGGACGCCGTGCCGACGACGGCCACCGGCAGCCTGGAGAGCCTGGCCGCCGAGGTGAGGTGCAAGCCGAACATGCAGACGGACGCCGATGAGATCCGCCAGGCCATCTGCAAGAACACCGACGGCAAGTTCATCCTCGCCACCTTCGCCACCGACCGCGGCCAGCGCGAGTGGATCAACGACGCCAAGGACTACGGCGGTTACTACCTCGTGGGCCGCAAGTGGGTGGCCGTCGGCGACGACGGGGTGGTCAAGGCGCTGCGCGGCACGCTCGGCGGCGAGGTGGAGATCGGCACCGACCACGGCTCCCACGGTTCGCACAGCGGCTGACGGCCCGCGCGCCGGGCGCGGACAACGGCGAAGGCCGGTGGCGGGAGGGACCCGCCACCGGCCTTCTTCGGTGGGCCACCGAGGTGGCCCACCTCAGGGGATCATCCGCACCGCTGACCGTTGTTGATGCAGTTGGCGATCTTGTTCGCCAGGTTGTTCTTCGTGACGCTGATGAAGTCGTCGTGGTCGGTGGCCGGCTTGTGGAGCTGCTCCGGGAAGCCGTCGACCGCGTAGGCGTTCTTCACCTGGCCGTTCTGGATGGTCGGCGGGGTGATGTTGTACACCAGGCGCATCGTCAGCTGCGGGATCGCCTTGAAGCCGTTGCCGCAGACGCCGCTGGCCGGGTCGGCGAAGGCCACGTGCGTGCGGTGGTTGGCGCTGTCGATGTTCTGGCCGTCCCAGCAGCTCTGGAAGGCGAACGTGCGGACCACCTTGCTGCCCTGCGGGCAGATCGGGTACTGCGTGGTCAGCTGGACCTTGTTCTCGAAGCCGGTGCAGCTCCAGTGCGCGTTGGCGTTGGCCAGACCGTTGGTGGTGGTCTTGGCGTCACCGGTGATGATGCGCAGGAACTGCGGCATCGCGACGACCTTGCTGGCCGGGCTGCCGACGTACTTGATCTGCGCCTGGACCGGCGTCAGGATCTTGCCGACGTTGCCTTCCTTGCCGCCGCCGTCCGCGTTCTGGTCGAAGTCCTGCGTGCCGTCCTGGACGCGGACCACGGGCCAGTAGTACGACGACAGGTCGTTCTGGTTCTGGCAGCTGGTGCCGGCCTGCAGGAACGTGTTGTTGCTGGAGAACGCGTTGACCTTCTGGTTGCCGACGTAGTCGTGCAGGTGGTGCGCGCCGTTGGCCACGCCGGGCGCCACGATCACGTTGTCGGTGTTGTGGTTCTTGTTCGCGTTCACACCGCACCGGGTGGTGAACGTACCGGTCGAGGCGTTGGCGCCGTTCTGCGGCTTGCCCTGGACGTTCGCCGCGACCTTCGTGATGTCCACGAAGTCGGCCGCCACCGGGCCGTTGCCGGCCTGTCCGCCGACGTTCTGCGCCTGCCCGCCGTTCTGCTGCTGACCACCGTTGTTCGCCTGGCCGCCGGTCTGGGCCTGCCCGCCGGTCTGGGCCTGGCCGCCGTTCTGCTGCTGGCCGGTGTTGGCCTGGCCGCCGGCGTTGGTCTGGTTGGCGGTCTGCGTCGTACAGGCGGCGAGCTGGGAGAGCGCGTTGTTGAACTGGCCGCCCACCCGCTGGATGTCGATCCTGATCCGGTCGATCGTGGCGGTCCGCTTCGACTTCAGCGGGCTGACGATCGCGTTCTGCACGAAGCTCGGGTCGTTCGTCTGCGCCTGACGCGTGGAAGCGAGCCGGGCATAGGCCTCGGTGATCTGCTTGTCGAGGTTCGCCAGCTCCGCGGCCACACCGCTGCGGGCCGCGTTCGGTACGTTCGTCAGCTTCTGGCCGACGTCCGGGCAGGAGATCGTCGCCACCTGCGCGGCTGCGGCCTTGGTCTGGTTCTGCGCCGAGTTGCTCGACTCGTGCGCGGATGCGTAAAAGTTCGCCCAGATCAGCCCGCCCCCACCGAGCGCTAGGGCCGCCGATGCGGCAATGGCCTTGGTGGCCAGCGGCGTACGGCGTTTGCGTGTGTTGCGTCCCATGGAACTCCTCTGACTTCCTTGGCGGGGCAGCGTTGAGGCGCCCGACAGGAGTGAAGCTGCTTCCATCCATACGGACGGCGTCCCGGGCGTGTTCAGCCGCCTCACAAATTCATCAGAGGAATGGCCGTCGATCGGGCCCCAACAGCCCCTTGAACAGCAGGAGTTACAAAAAATTGGTGGAGAACTCGCGGAACGTCAGCGGTCCCGGTCCAGATGGGCCAGGACTGCCAGGACGCGCCTATTGTCGTCGTCCGACACCTCCAGTCCCAGTTTGGTGAAGATGTTGGAGGTGTGTTTGGCGATCGCCCGTTCCGTGACGACGAGTTGCGCGGCGATCGCCGCGTTCGACCGGCCCTGCGCCATCAGCTCCAGGACCTCCCGCTCCCTGGGAGTGAGTCTGCCGAGCGGATGGTCGTCGGCGGACCGCCGGGCCAGCAGCTGCTGGATCACCTGCGGATCCATGGCCGTACCGCCCGCCGCCACCCGTCGTACGGCGTCCACGAACTGCTCCGCGTCGAACACCCGGTCCTTCAGCAGATACCCCACCCCGCCGCTGCCGTCGGCCAGCAGCTCGCGTGCATACAGCTGCTCCACGTGCTGCGAGAGGACCAGCACCGGAAGTCCGGGCCGGTCCCGCCGGGCCCTGAGGGCGCACTGCAGGCCCTCGTCGGTGTGGGTGGGCGGCAGCCGTACGTCGACCACCGCCACGTCCGGCTCCAGCTCGGCCAGCGCGCGGGCGAGCTCGGGTCCGGACTCCACGGCCGCCGCGATCTCGAAGTCGTAGGCCTCCAGCAGCCGGACGAGCCCGTCCCGGAGCAGGAACAGGTCTTCGGCTAGGACAACGCGCACGGAATCTCCATGGTCACCATGGTGGGACCGCCCGCAGGGCTGCTGACGGCCAGGACGCCGTCGAATGTACCCAGTCGCCGCTCGACTCCGGAGAGCCCGGAACCGGCTCCCGCCTCGGCGCCGCCCTTGCCGTTGTCGGTGACCGCGATCCGCAGCATGCCGTCGCCGTGGTGGAGGTCGACCCAGATCCGGTCGGCACCGGAGTGCTTGACCGCGTTGGTGAGCACCTCGCTGACCGCGAAGTACGCCGCCGACTCCACCGGCGCGTCCGCACGGCCGGGCAGCTCGACGGTCACCTCGGTGGGCAGCGGCAGGCGCAGCGCCAACGCCCGTACGGCGTCGCCCAGTCCGCGTTCGGCGAGCACCGGCGGATGGATGCCGCGGACCAGGTCGCGCAGCTCGCTGAGTGCGTCGGCGGAGGACTGCCGGGCCTGGGCGAGGAGTTGCTTCGCCTTGGCCGGGTCCTTGTCGAGGAGCATTTCGATGGTGCCGAGATCCATGCCCATGGCGACCAGCCGGGCCTGCGCCCCGTCGTGCAGATCCCGCTCGATACGGCGCAGTTCGGCGGCCGAGGTGTCCACCGCGTCACGCCGGGTCTCGGTCAACACCCGGACGCGCTCGGCGAGTTTGCCCTGATCGGCGCCGAGTACGGCCCGGGTGAGCCGGAAGTGGACGACGAGCAGGCGCGGGGCGAGACGGTAGGCGGCGACCAGGAGGACCGCGGCGGTGGCTCCCGCGCCGAGCGCGGTCGGCTGGTCGGTGACCGGCACGAAGCCGTACCAGTAGGTCTGGCCGTCGGCGAGCACCCGCCACAGCCCGGCCGCCACCGCGAACCCCTCGAAGGGGTAGAGGAGCAGGACGGCCGGAAGCAGCGCCGTGAGGTAGCCCGCCGTCATGTCCACCAGCAGCCACCGCAGGTCCCGCCGGACCTGCGGGTCGCGGAGCATCCCGAAGCAACGCGCCCAGAGGTTGGCGTCCTGAGGTATCGGGAGGTACGCCGACGGGATCCGCACCCCGCACCACTCGGCCGCGAGCCGCCGCCGTACGTCCGCGAAGTCCCGCACACCGCCCAGGACATAGGGGGTCGTGACGATGCCGATGCCGATCGGGATCGTCGCGATGGAGACGACGGCCAGCGTGAAGACGAGCACGGCGACGGGCAGCATCACCAGGGCCAGCACGAATCCCCGTACGGCGGCCAGCACCACTTCCCGGGTGCGCCCGCCGGCGCCGCCGCTCTTCGTGTCGGTGTTCATGGCGTCAGTCTCGCCGACCCCCGGGCGCGGGTCACTGGGCCCGGAACCCGGTCAGGTGGTGGTGTCAGATACACCCCGGACTTCTGCACCCCGGACGGCCGCGAGCACCTTCGCCTCCACCTCCGGATCCAGCCCCACCGGCGGGCGGTCCGGGCGTTGCGGTGCGGTGCCGCCGATGGACCGCAGCCAGCTCCAGGTGTCGGCCACGGTTTCCGTCACGGGCCGGCAGCGCAGGCCCGCCTCGACGGCCCGGGAGACGTCCGCGCCGTGCAGGGCGTCGTGCTCGTCGCTCCCCGGCGGCACCCACACGGGCAGCTGGGTCCACGGCTGGATGCCCGCTTCGAGCACGACGTCCGGATCGGCCCAGCGCAGCTCGGCGCGCCCGCCGGTCGCGGTCACGCACGCGTCGAGCAGCTCACCCATCGTGGCGTGCCCCTGCGGGCTGATCAGGTTGTACGGCCCGCTCAGCCCCGCAGCGGCCGCGTCGAGGATCCACTCGGCGAGGTCGCGGACGTCGACGTACTGCAGGGGCAGGTTCCGCGGGCCGGGTGCCAGCACGGGACCACCCCGCGCGATCCGGGACAGCCACCAGGGCAGACGGCCGATGTTCTCGTACGGCCCGAGGATCAGCCCCGCCCGCACGAGCACTGAGCGGTCCGCGCCGAAGGCGTCCAGCGCGGCCAGTTCGCCGCCCCGCTTGTCCCGCGCGTAGTCGGTCTGCTCCGCGTCGGCCGAGGCGCCCTCGACCAGCGACGCGTCCTCGGTGTACCCGGCGGGCGGGGCCCACGCGTACACCGAGCAGCTCGACACGTACACATACCGCTCGGCGCGGTCCCGCAGCAGCCGCGCCGCATCCCGCACCGCGCGCGGCGCCCGCGACCAGGTGTCCACGACGACCTCCCACTCGCCCTCGGCCAGGGCGGCGAGCCCATCGGAGCGGGTGCGGTCGCCGCGCAACGCCCTTGTCCCCGGCAGGGGCTCGTGCCGTCCCCGGTTGAGGACGGTGACGTCCCAGCCGCGCCCGAGCGCCGCCTCCACGACGGCCCGTCCCGCGAACTCCGTACCACCCAGCATCAGCATTCTCATGCCGGTGACTCTGCCCGCCGGGGCCGCGGATCGGAACGGTGCTCTGCTGTCAGCAGACGGTCAGCCCCCGGTCGGCGGTGTGTACTTGTAGCCGACGCGCCGGATCGTCTGGATCGCCTTGCGGTGCTCGGCGCCGAGCTTGCGGCGCAGCCGGGCGATGTGGACGTCGACCGTGCGCCCGTCACCGATGTGGCCGTAGCCCCACACGGTGCTGACCAGCTGGTCGCGCGTGTGCACCCGGCCCGGGTGCGCCACCAGATGTGCGAGCAGCTCGAACTCCAGGTAGGTGAGGTCGAGTTCGCGCCCTCCGACCTGTGCGGTGCGCTGCACGGTGTCGATGCGCACGAGCGGCTCGCCGCCGTCGGACGCCGGGTCGGGCCGGTCCGGCACCGCGACCGGCGGGAACGGCGGCTGGTCGTCCGCCGGGACCAGCACCAGATAGCCGACCATCGCCGGGCGGCCGGGCTGAGCGGGCAGGGTGTGCTGCGGCGCGGGCAGCCAGGTGGCGCCCGGCGGCAGGAGGTCCGTGATCCGGGCCACCTCGTCCCGGTCGACGGCACGCAGCCGCTGACGGGCGGGGGAGGTCAGGGTGGAGGCGGAGGAGAGAGAACGAGTGGTCGTCATGAGAGGTCAGCTCTTTCGCGCGAGAAGTTCGTCGAGGGACGTACGTCGTCTCGCGCCGGCCGAAGACCTGGGTGTACGGCTTCAGAGGGCCGGCGCGTTCATCGCGCGGCAACACACCCGGTCGAAGTCGTGGTGCTGACGGGAGGGCCAGAAGGGCTCAAGGTCATGGCGACCCGTCGCGCTGCACTTCCGGAAGCTGGCCATGCCCCCATTGAAGCAGACACCGGCCTCCGGCAGGAGCCCTCGTCTCAGCCCACCAGACGTTTGTGCCAGGTCAGTGGTGTGACATCGATCGCGCTGTCCGGGCTGCCGTCCCACTCGGTGGACAACCCGGCGCCGGAGAGGGCGGCCACGACCTCGTGACCGACGGCCGTCGTGGTCTCGGCCGAGCCGTCGAACCCGCCGTAGTACAGGCTCAGTCCGCACCCCTCGGCGGCGCCGTCCGTGACCTGCTGGTGGAAGAAGACGAAGCCGCACGCGCCCTCCCGTTAGGCCCCCTGTCTCCGACAGGCTGCAGCCCCGGCAGCAGGTGAAGTTCTCGCGGGCCGTGATGCCGGCCTCCTCCAGCGCCCCGAACGCGAGCGCCCCGGGCCTGCGCTCCCGACACCGGGCGCTCGTCCCCGTCGACCAGGTAGTCCTCGGCGATCTCGGCCAGCGTCCTGCGGGTGTCGTACCCGCAGCGCAGCCGCAGCCGCAGCCGTACGCGCTCCTCGACCTTTTCAGCAGGTCCGCCACCCGGCCGTCCTTGAGGTTCGTGCCGAAGAACCGGTCCTCACCGAGGCGGTGTTCCAGCCAGTAGGCCCCGCGCCTCTCGTGCCAGACCTGAGCGAAGACATGCGGGATGTCCTCGTCGATCTCCATGCCTCCACCATTCCACGCCCCACCGACAACGCGAGGGGGGCGCCCACCGCGAACGGTGGGCGCCCCCTCGGAGCGACAGCGGGGATCAGACCTGGCCGGCCTTCTCCAGCGCGGAGCAGCACGTGTCGACGAGCAGCCGCGTGACCACGTACGGGTCGACGTTGGCGTTCGGACGGCGGTCCTCGATGTAGCCCTTGCCGTCCTTCTCGACCTGCCACGGGATACGGACCGAGGCGCCGCGGTTCGAGACGCCGTAGGAGTACTCGTTCCACGGGGCGGTCTCGTGCAGACCAGTCAGCCGGTCGTCGATGCCGGCGCCGTAGTTCTTGACGTGGTCGAGCGGCTTGGAGCCCTCGCCGAGCGACTCGCACGCGGTGATGATCGCGTCGTAGCCCTCGCGCATCGCCTTGGTGGAGAAGTTCGTGTGCGCGCCGGCGCCGTTCCAGTCGCCCTTGACCGGCTTGGGGTCGAGCGTGGCGGAGATGCCGAAGTCCTCGGCGGTGCGGTAGAGCAGCCAGCGGGCCACCCACAGCTGGTCGGCGACCACCAGCGGGGACAGCGGGCCGACCTGGAACTCCCACTGGCCGGGCATGACCTCGGCGTTGATGCCGGAGATGCCCAGGCCCGCCTTCAGGCAGTTGTCCAGGTGGGCCTCGACGATGTCACGGCCGAAGATCTCGTCGGCGCCGACACCGCAGTAGTAGCCGCCCTGGGGGGCCGGGAAGCCGCCCTCGGGGAAGCCCAGCGGGCGGGCGCCGTCGAAGAAGGTGTACTCCTGCTCGATGCCGAAGATCGGCTCCTGCGCGGCGAAGCGCTCGGCCACCTCGGCCAGCGCGGCACGCGTGTTGGAGGAGTGCGGGGTCATGTCGATGTCGAGAACCTCGCACAGGACGAGGATGTCGTCGCCGCCGCGGATCGGGTCCGGGCAGGAGAAGACCGGGTTCAGCACCCGGTCCGAGGCGTGGCCCTTGGCCTGGCTGGTGGAGGACCCGTCGAAGCCCCAGATCGGAAGCTCGGCACCCTTGGCGTCGTCCGCGAGGATCTTCGTCTTCGAACGCAGCTTGGCCGTCGGCTCGGTGCCGTCGATCCAGATGTACTCAGCCTTGAAGGTCACGGGGGCCACATCCTTCGGGGGTGGGTCAGGCGCACTTGCGGGTGCTGCGGCGCTGCGGCACTGGGGCGCCGCTGTCGATACCCGGAGCCTGTCAACAGGCGATTTCCCGATCATTGCTCGAATGTGAACCCCGTGTTACCTGGTGGTTCTGTGTCGCGTCTCACAATGAGAGGTCCCGGTGGCCGGGATGTGGACGCGCGGCCGGACGGTCACCGGCTTTCCCTCCGTCAAAGCCGGTGACCGGTGACCCGCATGATGGGGAGCCCGAGGCGGCGCATGCGCGCCGGACCGGGCCCCGCCTCACCGCGTTCCTGGACGCCCGGGCGTCACCCCACCTTCTCGATGACCGCGCGGCGGATGAGGAACTTGCCGGGCTCGCGGACCTGCTCGAAGGCCGCGTTGTTCAGCAGGACACAGCTACCGGAGACGGAGGTGACCTTCACCGTCGTGGACTTGTTGTTGTCCAGGTTGGTGACCTTCAGGGTGGTCCCCGCCGGGAACTGGTTGCTGGAGGCCGCCGGGGCACCGCCCTCGCCGGAGAGCGTCACGGTGGAGCCGTTGCAGACCTGCTGGCCCGAGCCCGCGGCAGCGCCACCCGCGTTGTTTCCCGCGTTCCCGGCGTTACCTGCGTTACCTGCGTTACCTGCATTCCCGGCGTTCCCCGCGTTTCCGGCGGGGGCGGTCTGCTGACCGCCTTGCTGTCCGGCCTGCTGACCGCCCGCCGCCTGAGAGCCCTGAGCCGACTCCCCAACGACGCATCCGGCAGCCTTCTGCTGGACCTTGATCTGCTCGATGACCGCCTCGCGGTTGGCGATCCGGGCCGCCGACTGCGCGTCCGGGTTCGCCTTCTGGCCGTCGATGAACTTCTGGTTGTTGCCGAGGGCGGTGGCCAGCCCCTGGCATACGTTCGAGTCGGCGGCGGCCAGGGGTTTGGCGTTCTGCGGGCTCTGCGCCGCGTTCGACGTGGCCGCCATGGCGAAGGCCCCGCCGCCCGCCACCGCCGCGGCGCTGACAAGCAGCGCGACCTTCTTCTTCGTGCTGAGGGTTCGCCTGCGCGACATGCGCGCCTCCTGAAGAGGTAGGGGAGCGTACGCCGCTATGTACGAGATCCCGAACGGGGTTACTCAATGGTCACAGGGAAACGCTGAAGTAACCTGCGTCACATCGGAGTTGAGATTTTCTCAGCTCTTGTTCCGGGAGAGGGCGTCCTGAACGGCCTCGTCCGTGCGCCCGACGACCGCCGTGCCGTCGTCCGCCGTGATGATCGGCCGCTGGATGAGCTTCGGGTGCTCGGCGAGCGCCTTGAGCCAGCGGTCGCGCGAGGTCTCGTCCCGCGGCCACTCCTTGAGGCCCAGTTCCTTGGCGGCCGCCTCCTGGGTGCGGGTGATGTCCCAGGGTTCGAGGCCGAGGCGGTCGAGTACGTCCCTGATCTCGTCCTCGCTCGGTACGTCCTCCAGATAGCGGCGGACGGTGTACTCGGCCCCCTCGGCATCGAGCAGGCTGATGGCGCTGCGGCACTTGGAGCAGGCGGGATTGATCCAGATTTCCATGCGGCCCACGGTACGCGAACCCGTTGAGGAGCAAGGTCGCTGTTCGATTTTCTCGGCACCTCGCAGATGTCTCTGCTGCACCCTGCGCAGCACCCGAAATCACCTTCCCCACCAGGGAGTTTGGGTACGGCTGCGACCTCGCCGATTGTCAGTGGGGGCCGGTAGACTGGAAGCAGTGTTCGAGGATGTCGCCGGGGTTTCCGGACGGCGTCCTGACCGCGACCGGAGGATGCCTGTGCCCGCTGCCGCACTGAAGTCGAAGCCGCTGCCCACCCAGTCCACCGCGAAGCGTTCCGTCCTGCTCGACTCGCCCTACGCGCCGACCCAGAAGAGCCCGCTGCCGGCGGGCCGTCCGCGCGAGTGGTACGTCATGCACAACCGCCGCCTCAAGGCGATGCGCCTCGCCATAGCCCTGCTCGACTCGGGCGTTTACGTCCCCAATCAGGCCCGCAACGAGACGATCCGCAGCACGGCGGAACTGATCGGCATTCACCCGCCGTCGGACACGACGTGCCACATGGTGCGGGCGTTCATGCGGTATTCGCGGTGACCGCGGCGCCGGGTGCCCCTGAGTTTCCGGGTGCCCGGCGCCGACACAGCACCCCTAGGCCGACTGCGCCGACAGCTCCCGCTCCAGCGGTGTCCGGAAGCGTGGGGTCACCCTGGAGCCGTTCAGCACGGTGCGCAGATGTTCCGCCTGCGCCGCGATCGCCGTCTCTCCCTCCCGGCCCACCCCCTCGGCGTCCAGGATCCGCCAGACGACCTCGCCGTCGGGCCGCTGGGCCCACCCCCCGACCACCCGTCCGTTCCACCAGACGGTCGGCCCCACGTTCCCGCTGTAGTCGAAGAGACTCCGACGCAGCTCCGGTGCGAGGTACCAGTCCCGCTGCTGCCAGCCCATCGCCGTCGGGTCGAGGGCGGGGAGCAGCGCCGCCCAGGGTTCGACGGGTTCCGCCACCGGTTCCGCGTCGCCCGCCGTGACGTACCCGGTGTCGCCCTCGTCCAGTGAGACAGCCTCCGCCCCGATCGCGGCCAGCGCCCGGCGGACCTCCGTCACCCGCCACCCCGTCCACCACTTCAGGTCGGCCTCCGTCGCCGGACCGCACGCGGCCAGCCAGCGGCGCAGCAGTCCGGCCTGGGCCCCGGCGGCATCCAGTTCGGGGTGTGCGGGGGCCACCGCCCAGCGGAACTGGCTGGAGGTCCACGAGCCGAGCGGGCGGCCCCGGACCACCTTGCCCTCCACGCCCAGCACGCGCAGGAGCCGGGTGGAGACGGTGTGGACGCCCTCGTAGCTCTTCCCTGCCGCGTACACGAACTGCTCCCGCAGGCGCGGTTCGTCGGCCGCCAGTTCCGTCGCCGTCGCCTGCCCGCGCCGGGCCAGCGCGGCCAGCGTCGACTCCTCGACCTCCGCCAGCCAGGCCGCGTCCGGTGCGCCGGCCTTCGCCATGTCCTTGACGAGCGAGGCACGCTCGCGGGCGGCCACGGTCAGGCCCGTCGACGCGTGGACCACCGCCGTGAGGTCCGTGGGGAACACGAACACCGTGTGCCGCATGCCGTGCATCCGCACCAGCGTGCGGTCCTCGTACAGCGCCCGCTCCGTCTCCGGCAGTGTCTTCACCGGGTCGGCCAGCCGGGCGCCCACCGCCAGATACACCGTCGCCGGGTCGGAGCCGTGCAGCGCCACCAGCGAGGCGGCGACCTCCTCGGGGGCCGCCGCCCGTGCCGCACCGGCCAGCCGGTGGCGCAGGGCGAGCCGGACCCTTCGCTCCGCCGCCCCGATGTGCCGCTGTGCCCCGCCGCCCATGCCGACCTCCGCCCGTCGAGTCCGTCCACCACGCCCAGCACGTCCTGTATGCATCTTCGCCGACGCCACTGACAGCCGGTCCCCGTCACCCGTTCTGCCTACTGGACATGCGGTCACCCCCGCACACGGCCTTCACTTCGAATCAGAGACCGGAAGGTGCAGGAGGTGCCGGGACCAGAGGGAGGCCGTGCTCGGATGACCACTCCCACCGAACGCGCCCAGCGCGGCAAGGCCGCCCGCAAGCGCGTCCCCCGCTCCTCCCACGCCCTCTGGCTCCCGCCCGTCGACCGGCCCGACCCGGTCGCCGTACTGCAGCGGCAGGGGCGGGACCGGCTGCCGGAGCTGCTGCCGGTCCGCTACGGGCGGATGGCGACCACGCCGTTCGCCTTCCTGCGCGGCGCGGCCGCCGTCATGGCCGCCGATCTCGCCTCGCAGCCGAACACCGGGCTCGGCGTGCAGCTGTGCGGCGACGCCCATCTGCTCAACTTCGGTGTGTACGCCTCCCCGGAGCGGGTGCTGCTGTTCGACCTGAACGACTTCGACGAGACCTTCCCCGGGCCCTTCGAGTGGGACGTCAAGCGGCTCGCGGCGAGTGTGGCGGTGGCCGGCCGGGAGAACGGGTTCCCCGAGCCGAAGGTCCGCGGGGCGGTCCTGGCCGCCGCGGCCGCCTACCGCGGGTCCATGCAGCGGCTCGCCGCGCTCGGCGAACTCGCGGTCTGGTACGAGCGCATCGAGGCCGAGAGCGTGCCGGCGATCGCCCGCTCCGCCCGCCGCCGCAGCCGCGTGGAGTCCACGCTCACCCGCGCCCGCCGCCGCACCAGCCTGCAAGCCCTCGGCAAACTGACGGAGACGGTCGACGGGCAGCCGCGGATCGTCCAGGTCCCGCCGCTCCTCGAACCGGCAGGCGCCCCCGACATGGCCTCCCTGCGCAAGATCTTCAGCGACTACCGCTCCACCCTCGCCGAGGAACGCCGCGTCCTCCTCGACCGCTACCGCTTCGTCGACGCCGCCCGCAAGGTCGTGGGCGTCGGCAGCGTCGGCACCCGCTGCTTCATCGTGCTGCTCCTCGGACGGAACGGCGACGACCCCCTGTTCCTGCAGATCAAGGAGGCCACCAAGTCCGTACTGGAGGACCATCTGCCCAGTGGGCCGTACATCCATCCGGGGCACCGAGTGGTGGCGGGGCAGCGGCTGCTCCAGGCCGCCGGCGACATCTTCCTGGGCTGGATGACCGGGCCTCAGGGCCGCGCCTACTACTGGCGTCAGCTGCGCGACATGAAGGGCTCGGCCGACGTCGCCGGGATCACCCCGGCCGGGCTCGTCGAGTACGCGGGGCTGTGCGGCACCGCCCTGGCCCGCGCCCACGCCCGCTCCGGCGACCGTATCGCCATAGCCGGCTACCTGGGCACCACCGATGTCTTCGACCGTGCCGTCGCCGACTTCGCGCAGAGCTACGCCGCCCAGACCGTCACCGACCACGCGGCCCTCGGCGCCGCCATCGCGGCCGGCGTGGTGCAGGCGGCACCGGGGGTCTGAGCGCGGGCGGGTCAGGAATGGCGCTCCACCAGAGCGGCCGCATGCTCGCCGAGCCCCGTCAGCAGCACGTCCGCGAACTCCCGGCAGTCGTCCGGACTGTCTCTGAACCAGAGGCCCAACTGGTGGGTGGCGTCGGGGAGTTCGAGACGGGTGAACCGGGCCCGGGTGGACAGCGACTCCTGAACCGCCTGCGTCACCTCCGGCGGGATGACCGTGTCCGTGCCCGGCACCACGAGCACGGCGCGCCCCTTGTACGCCCGCAGCGCGTCGAGCGCGGGTGAGCGGCGCCAGCTGTCCGGGGTCCGGATGATTCCACTGAACCGCCCGTCGCCCTCGCCGAACGGTACGTCCCATGCCTCCGGCGCGTAGACCGCGGGGGCGCACAGGCCCAGCGCCGCGACCCGATCGCCGTAGTACTGGGCGAGGTCGGCCACCGTCTGTCCGCTCATGCTGAACCCGACCAGGACCAGCGGTTCGTCCGCGGGCACCCGTGCGTCGAGCACCGACACGGCCTGCTCGAACCGCCGTCGCAGGCTCAACTCCCGTAGCGCGCCGGTGCTTTCGCCATGACCGGAGAAGTCGAAGGCGAGCCCCCGGCAGTCGCGGGCGGCGAACTCCGAGAGCAGCGGCCGCAGTCGTTCCTTGCTGCCCCGCCCGGCGCCGTGCAGCAGGGCGACGGTGGCCCTGCCGGGCCGCCCGGGATCACCGCCGTACAGACCGCTGAGGCGTTCACCGTCGTGGGTGTGCGTGAAGGAGACCGGTTCGTTCATGGCGCCCATTCACTCACGGAAATCGAGATGCACCGCGCGTGACCGCATCCCTACGCTGGACGCACACCGACCACACTTCGACGCCAACGGAGGACCGTCATGGGCACCATCGTCCTGTCCGGGACCGCCGTCCTGGTGATCCTGGGATTCGGAAACCACATGTGGTGGCTCGCCGCCGTCGCCGCGCTCTACCTGTACGTGCAGTACGGGCGGGGCACGACCCCGACCGCCGGAGGGGATTCGGCGGGTGCGCCCGCCAGTTACCAGGCGTACCGCGAGCGCCGTGACCGCCAGGCCAAGTGGGAGCGCCGCTACCGTCGCGAGCGCCCCCACGAGGCCCGGCGTCAGGAGCGCGAGAAGAGCGGGTGAGCCCCGCGGGAGCCCTCGGTCACAGACCGGGGGCTCCCCACACCGGGAACCAGCGGCTCAGGTCCTGCTCGATCCGCAGGTCGTTCGCGAGGGCCGCCTTCACCTGGAGTTCCAGCGCGTTGTCGCGCCGCTGTGCCCCGCCGGGCCGTGGCGCGAAGGGGTAGAACGTGCCCCGCTTGTACAGATAGACGAGGGCCAGGCTGCGGCCGGAGTCGTCCCGGAACCCGGCCAGCGAGCACAGCAGCTGCGGTCCGAAGCCGTTGACCTCCATCGAACTGTTCACCGCGTGCAGATCGTTGACCAGCTGCGGGAGCTGGTCGGGCGTGCGCTGCGAGACCAGCCAGGAGTAGCCGTAGTCGTCCTGGCGCAGTTCCACCGGGGACCCGGCGCGCTCGGCGTCCGCGTCGAGCAGGGCCTGAACCTCCCGGTGGGTCTGCTCGAAGGCCGCGCCCTCCACCGTGGCGAAGCACACCGCGCCGCCTCCGGTGGGGGTGAAGCCGGCCGCGGCCTCCAGCGTGATGGCCGCCGAGGGCAGCGCGAACAGCTGGTCGAGGTCGGGTGCGACGGGCTTCGTACGGCCCAGCAGGATGTCCAGCAGCCCCATGCTCAGCCCGCCTTCCCCGGCGTCGCCGCCTCACCCAGTTCGGCGGAGATCCGCCCCAGTTGCTCGAGCCGCTGCTCCAGGCTGGGGTGGGTCGAGAAGAGCCCCGCCAGACCGGGCTCCGCGCCCAGTGCCGGGGTGAAGAAGAAGGCGTTGAAGGCCTGGGCCGTGCGCAGGTCCTCGGTCGGGATGCGGGCGATGTCGCCGGAGACCTTGGTGAGCGCGGAGGCCAGCGCCGAGGGACGTCCGGTGAGATGGGCGGCCGCCCGGTCCGCCGCCAGTTCGCGGTACCGGGACAGGGCCCGGATCAGCAGGAAGCTGATCGCGTACACGGCCATCGAGACGCCCATCACGATCCCGAAGACGGCGATGGTGTTCTGGTCCCTGCGGCCGCGGAACAGCGACGAGTAGAAGGCGAACCGGACGATCAGGCCCGCCAGTACGCCCAGGAAGGACGCGACCGTGATCACGGCGACGTCCTTGTGCGCCACGTGCGACAGCTCGTGCGCCAGCACGCCCTCCAGCTCGGCGGGCTCCAGCCGGCGCAGCAGACCCGTCGTCACACACACGACGGCATGGTCCGGGTTCCGTCCGGTCGCGAACGCGTTCGGCAGATCCATGCTCGACACGGCGACCACCGGCTTGGGCATGTCCGCCTGGGCGCACAGCCGGTCGATCACCCCGTGCAGATCGGGGTACTCCTCCCGCTCCACGACCCGGCCGTGCATCGCGTAGAGCGCGACCCGGTCGGAGAACCAGTACTGCGCGACGAGCATCCCCGCCGCGACCACCACGACCAGTACCCAGGACTTCAGCAGCACGATCAACGCGGCGACGAACCCCACGTACAACAACCCGAGCAGGAACAGCGTGACCCCCATACGCGCGGTCAACCGCCGATCGCTCCGGAAGCGGCTCTGCATCTTGCATCACCCCGCAGTCAGGCACTCGTCCCGTTGTCCAGTGTGCACCTGCCGGCTGCCATGAACAGGTACCGATCGGCCCTGCGTGCGGCAAAGATTCCCGGTGGGCGCGGGTGTGCGCAGGGCGGCCGGGTCAGCCGCAGTCCACGCCGTCGTCCCGCTGCGCGACCTTGCGCAGCGCCTTGGCGACGACCTGGGCGTCCTCGTCCGTCAGGTGCGCCGAGAAGTGGCGGCGGATGCTGCGCAGGTACACCGGCGCGGTGGCCCGCAGGGCGCCGGCGCCCTCGTCGGTGATGGCCGCCCAGGACACCCGGCGGTCGTGCGGATCGGGCACCTTGCGCACCAGCCCGGCGCGCACCATGTCGTCGACCAGGCGGCTGACCCGGGTGCGGCTGAGGACCACGCGGCCCGCCACTTCCTGCATGCGCAGGCCCTCCTCGCCGGCCGCCTTGAGTTCGAGCAGTACGTCGTACCACGTGAGGGGGACGCGGCCGTCACGCTGGACGTCGCTCTCGATCGCGCGCAGGGCGGCGTTGTGGGCGAGCAGCATCGCCCGCCATGCCTCTAGTCCGTAGTCCCGGTCAGCCATCGGACGATTCTACCCGGCATTGCGTGCGTGCGCACACACTGGTTATGGTGTGTGCGCACGCACGGAAATCGGGCCGGGTCCGGCCGCGTGGGTGCGCACGGAGCGCGAGTTTTCATCGGAGGTGCCACATGGCGCAGAACCTGACCCGTGACGAGGTCAAGCAGAAGATCGACGCCGGCGCGGTGACGATCCTGGAGGCCCTGCCGGAGTCGTACTACAAGGAGGCCCACCTGCCGGCCGCCCGCAATCTGCCGCTCGACGAGGTGGACACCCTCGCGCCGGAGCTGCTGCCCGACAAGCGGGCCGAGGTGATCGTCTACTGCACGGGCACCACCTGCCCGAACTCGGGGATCGCCGCCGAGCGGCTGGTCGAGCTCGGCTACGAGCGGGTCTACACGTACAAGGACGGCAAGGAGGACTGGATCGGCGCCGGGCTGCCGACCGAGTCCGCCTGACACCGAGCGGGCCAGGGACGAGGAAGTCGGAAGAGGGAAGAAGAGGGAAGAGGGTACGACCGATGACCGAAAGCGCGACGACACCGACCCGGCTGGTCGACGGTGTGGAACTCCCGGCGGCCGGCACCTGGAAGGTCGACCCGGGGCACGCCGAAGTCGGCTTCATGGGACGCCACTTCATGCTGACCAAGGTGCGCGGCCGGTTCACCGGTGTGGACGCCACCGTCCGCATCGGCGAGCGGCCCGAGGACAGCAGGGTGACCGCGGTGATCGACATGGCCAGCGTCGAGAGCGGGGACCGGACCCGCGACGACCATCTGCGGTCGGGTGACTTCTTCGACGCGGAGAAGCACCCACAGGCCGTCTTCGAGTCCACCTCGGTGATCTGGAACGGCAGGAGCGGCACGCTCGACGGCAATCTGACGATCAAGGGAGTGACCCACCCGGTCTCGCTCGACGTCGACTACCTGGGCTACGCCCGTGACCCGTGGGGCGGCGACCGGACGGTGTTCTCCGCCAGCGGGAAGATCAACCGCGAGGACTGGGGACTGACCTGGAACATGGCCCTGGAGACCGGCGGCATCCTCGTCTCCAAGGAGATCGAGCTCTCGCTGGAGATCGAGGCGGTGCGGGAGGTCTGAGCCATATGCGGGTCCGGCACGGTGCTGGGCCCGCCCTCAGGCATGTGCAGTCGGCTCCGGTCGCCGGACGCGTCAGTGACGGGCAGGGAAAGAGAGATCCACAACTGGCCTGTTTCACTTGTCCGTTCGAGCTAAGACCCCGCCCCCCCGAGCCACCGGACGCGTCGTACCCGGCAGTCGCCACCGAGGCCGACCGGCTCGCCACCGCCGGCCTCGGCGACCGCTTCCACCCGCTGCCCGGCATCTCCTTCGACCTGGAGCTGCCCGAACCCGTCGACCTCGTCGTCTCCGGGGCCATACTGCCGCGCGCGGTCGAGAGCTGTCTCGTCCCCGTGGCCGCCGAGCGGGCCCACGCCCAGTTGCGCGACGGCGCGCTCCAGGACGCCGGCAGCCGCGCGGGCTTCGCCGAACTGCTGCGCCGCCGGGGCGCGCGCAACCCGTTCGACCTCTACTACGACACGGTCATCCCGGCCGCCCGGCTCGCCGCACCCCGGCTGCTGCGTCGCTACGACTTCCGGGACGGTGCCGGGCACCCGGCCGAGTACAGAGTGCCGCTCGTCCACACCGTCCAGCGCGACGGCGTGTTCACCGGCTTCCAGGGCCACTTCGTCGCCGACCTGTCGGACACCGTCGCCCTGGACATCTCCGGCGACGATATCGGCGCGGACGACCCGGCGGCCCGTACGACCTCCGACAGCTGGAAGCACGCCTACCTGCCGGTCGCCGAGCCGGTCGCTGTACGGCGCGGCGACCGGAGTGCGCCGACGGGGCTGACTCCTTCGGGCAGGTCTACCGATGGCGGGGCGGCGTCGTCTCCGGCGAGGATCGCCCGCTTCGACCAGCGGACCCGGCCCGAGGAGCCGTCGTGAGCGACGATGCCGTTCGCCCGTGTCGCGGTGCGCCGGCTGCAGGAGACGTGGCGGCCGCGCGGCTACAGAGAGTGCCGGATGGTGCTGATCCGGTTACGGATCTAGTACGGAGCCCGCATCTGGGCGTACCCGAGCAGGACTATCACCGCGGCGACGCAGCCGAGGACTATCGCCGTGGACACCCATGACGAGCGGCGGGGCCCCACGGGGTCCGGGTCGGCGCGGAACGGTGCCGGGTCCGGGGGGTTTTCCTTCCAGCGGGCGGCGAGCATCCGGGCCCGGGCGGAGGGCTCCTTGTGCTCGGCGGAATTCGCCCAGCGGTGATCGAACTCCCGCTCCCAGTCGTCCTGTTCCGTCATCCCCGTTCAACCTCTCTCGTCCGAAAGAACCAAGG
The DNA here is from genome assembly GCF_040654755.1 of Streptomyces sp. NPDC050625. Classification (NCBI taxonomy): domain Bacteria; kingdom Bacillati; phylum Actinomycetota; class Actinomycetes; order Kitasatosporales; family Streptomycetaceae; genus Streptomyces; species Streptomyces sp. NPDC050625. The sequence continues at coordinate 22,223 of NZ_JBFAIQ010000014.1, read as the reverse complement.
AGGATGATCCCCCGAGTGTAGGAAGCCTGGGAAGCGCGGAAGGTTGCCCAGGATGCCGAGCGGACGGCGGACCACTAGCATCTGAAGGTGAGAGAGCCGCAGTGCGGGGTACGCCCTACGCTGGCGTAATCCCTGCTCACCAGGGAAAACCGACAGCGCTGCTCCTGGTAGACCAGGCGGCCAGACCTACGACCGCGCCGAACTTTTACCTCTGAGGTCGCGGCCATCCGATTCGTGCTTCACATACCGCACGAGGGGTGGAAGGAAGGTACGTCCATGAAAGCACAGCGTGCTAGGCGTCTCGTGGCGGCGTCCGCCGTCGGTGTGCTGCTGGCCGGCGGCACCACCATCGCCACAGCAGGAACGGCCTCGGCCGCCACTCCGACCCAGGTCACGGCCAACCGCGGCTGCTTCAACGGCGGCTGGTGGAACAACTGTGGCTTCGGCTTCGGCAACTTCGGTGGCTTCGGCTTCAACAACGGCTTCACCAACGGGTTCAACACCGGCGGCGTCGTGGTGATCCTGGTCGGCTGACGAAGGCGGTGTGACACAGACAAGCACCCCAGCAAGCACCCCAGCGCACGGCTGAGGGCCGCCACCTGCAGTGTTGCAGGTGGCGGCCCTCAGCCACTTACTCGGGCGTCGCTACGGACAGACGTCCTTCTTACACGTCGAAGTAGAGCTCGAACTCGTGCGGGTGCGGACGCAGCTGCAGCGGAGCGATCTCGTTCGCGCGCTTGAAGTCGATCCACGTCTCGATCAGGTCGGACGTGAAGACGTCACCGGCGAGCAGGAACTCGTGGTCGCGCTCCAGCGAGTCGAGAACGGCCGGGAGCGAGGTCGGGACCTGCGCGACGTTCGCGTGCTCCTCGGGAGCCAGCTCGTAGAGGTCCTTGTCGATCGGCTCGGCCGGCTCGATCTTGTTCTTGATGCCGTCGAGGCCCGCGAGGAGGAGGGCCGAGAAGGCGAGGTACGGGTTGCCGGAGGAGTCGGGCGCGCGGAACTCGACGCGCTTGGCCTTCGGGTTGGAACCCGTGATCGGGATACGCATCGCGGCGGACCGGTTGCGCTGCGAGTACACCAGGTTGATCGGCGCCTCGAAGCCCGGGACCAGACGGTGGTAGGAGTTCACCGTCGGGTTGGTGAAGGCCAGCAGCGACGGGGCGTGCCTGAGGATGCCGCCGATGTAGTAGCGGGCGGTGTCCGACAGGCCCGCGTAACCGGCCTCGTCGTAGAACAGCGGGTCGCCGCCCGACCACAGCGACTGGTGCACGTGCATGCCCGAGCCGTTGTCACCGAAGATCGGCTTCGGCATGAAGGTCGCCGTCTTGCCGTTGCGCCAGGCGACGTTCTTCACGATGTACTTGAAGAGCTGGAGGTCGTCGGCGGCCGCGAGCAGCGTGTTGAACTTGTAGTTGATCTCGGCCTGGCCGGCGGTGCCCACCTCGTGGTGCTGGCGCTCGACCTTCAGGCCGGACGCCTCCAGCTCCAGGGAGATCTCGGCGCGCAGGTCGGCGAAGTGGTCGACCGGCGGGACCGGGAAGTAGCCGCCCTTGTAGCGGACCTTGTAACCACGGTTGTCCTGGAGGGCGCCGGTGTTCCAGGCGCCGGCCTCGGAGTCGATGTGGTAGAAGGACTCGTTCGCGGTGGTCGAGAAGCGGACGGAGTCGAAGACGTAGAACTCGGCCTCGGGACCGAAGTACGCGGTGTCGGCGATACCGGTGGAGGTGAGGTAGGCCTCCGCCTTCTTCGCCACGTTGCGCGGGTCACGGGAGTACTGCTCGCCCGTGATCGGGTCGTGGATGAAGAAGTTGATGTTGAGGGTCTTGTCACGGCGGAACGGGTCGACCCGGGCGGTCGACAGGTCCGCGCGCAGCGCCATGTCGGACTCGTGAATGGCCTGGAAGCCACGGATCGAGGATCCGTCGAAGGCGAGCTCCTCGTCCGGGTCGAACGCCTCGACGGGCACGGTGAAGTGCTGCATGACGCCCGGCAGGTCGCAGAAGCGGACGTCGATGAACTTGACGTCCTCGTCCGCGATGAACTTCTTGGCCTCGTCGGCGTTCTGGAACATCCAGCTCCTCCTACTCCCGACCGTCCTCGCCGGGGTGGTAGTTCGTTCGTGCGGCCAGTGCGGTGGCACACGCTGTCCCCGACCCTAGGGACGGGTGATTTCTCGGGCGTGACCCATTTGTTTCGCAGAAGTTAACCGGCTTCGGTTCCACGGTAGCCCCGACACACCCCGCCGTGCCCCCGGCATTCGAGCGGGCAGTACCGTGGACGGGTGGACAACAGGCAAGCAATGGGATCGTGGCTTTCCGGGCCGCGCGCGGCCATGGAAGACGCCGGTGCCGATTTCGGATACCGCGGCGAACGGCTCGGTCTGCCCGAGGAGGGGCCGGGTTCGATCGCGCGCCCAGGGCGCCGGCTGGGGGCGCTGGCCGTGGACTGGGGCCTGTGCCTCTTGATCGCATACGGCTTGATCACCGACAGCTATGACAAGGCGGCGCAGGTCTGGGCGCCGCTCATCCTGCTCGTGCTGCTGGTCCTCACCCTCGGTACGGTCGGCTCCACGCCGGGCAAGCGGCTGTTCGGGCTGCGGGTCGTCGCCCTGGGCACCGGCCGGGTGAACCCGCTGCGCGCGCTGCTGCGCACGGTCCTGTTCTTCCTCGCCATCCCGGCGCTCGTCTGGGACCGCGACGGCCGCGGTCTGCACGACCGGCTGGCCGGGACGGTCGAGGTCCGCATCTAGCGGCTTTCCAGCGGCCGTACGACGACTCTCCACCAGCGGCCTCGCGACGACGCTCCAGCGGCCGTACGACGAAGGGGGCGCCCGGAATCACCGGGCGCCCCCTTCGTCGTACTTCTGGGAGTGTCAGCGGGCCTTGCCGCCCTTGGGCATCCGCATGCCCTTGGGCATCGGGCCCTTCGGCAGCGGCATGTTGCTCATCAGGTCGCCCATGGCGCGCAGCCGGTCGTTGGTGGTGGTGACCTGCGGGCCGGTCAGGACGCGCGGGTACTTCAGCATGGTCGTGCGCAGCTTCTTCAGCTCGACCTGGCCCTCGCCCGTGCCGACGATCACGTCGTGCACCGGGACGTCCGCCACGATGCGGGCCATCTTCTTCTTCTCGGCGGCGAGCAGGCTCTTCACCCGGTTCGGGTTGCCCTCGGCGACCAGCACGATGCCGGCCTTGCCGACCGCGCGGTGCACCACGTCCTGGCTGCGGTTCATCGCGACCGCGGGGGTCGTGGTCCAGCCCCGGCCGATGTTGTCGAGCACGGCCGCGGCGGCACCCGGCTGGCCCTCCATCTGCCCGAACGCGGCCCGCTCGGCCCGACGGCCGAACACGATCGCCGCCGCGAGGAACGCGAGCAGCAGGCCCAGGATGCCCAGATAGATGGGGTGACCGATCAGGAAGCCGATCGCGAGGAGGACACCGAAGGTGCCGACGCCAACAGCCGCGAGCACAAGACCGATCTTCTTGTCGGCCTTACGGGTCATCTTGTACGTAAGGGCGATCTGCTTCAGTCGCCCTGGGTTCGCAGCGTCCGCTGCGGTTTCCTTCCTCGCCATGCCACGAAGTCTACGTGGCCCCGGGAGTGCCCACGACGGCAGTGCCCGGAGCGGGGGCGTCAGGGGCGGGTGGCCGCCTTCTCCAGCACGCGCTGCGCCTCGACCCGGTCCTTGGCGCGACGGCGGTCCTCCAGGACCGAGGTCCAGGCATTGCGGCGGGCGGTGCGCTGGCCGCCGCTCATGAGCAGCGACTCGACGGCACGGAGTGCGTCGGTGAAGGTCGGGATGGCGGTGGCGCGAACGGGCGCGGCCTGCATGGTGGAGGTCCCCCTCGAAGGCGTCGGGTACGGGTGTACGTGGCGTGATACCAGGGTCACTGATTGGTGTTACCAGGGTGTGACTGACCGGTCAAACGCCAATGAAACCTTGATGGGGCGGGGGTGGAGTGAATACGCGGCCCTGACGGCGCCCCCATCTGCGAGGACTGTCAGGACCGCGTGTTCTCGGTCGCTACCGAGCGGTAATTTCTTGTGCGAGAATTCACACGGTTGTCCCGCACTCGTACGGAGCAGCGATGGTGACGATCTGTCAGACGGCCTGGGTGGCGACGTAGGCGCCACGCTTCTCGATGGCCATCTGGTACAGACGTCCCGCGCGGTACGAGGACCGGACCAGCGGGCCGGACATCACGCCGGAGAAGCCGATCTGCTCGGCCTCCTCCTTCAGCTCCACGAACTCCTGCGGCTTGACCCAGCGGTCGACCGGGTGGTGACGCACGGACGGGCGCAGGTACTGCGTGATGGTGATCAGCTCGCACCCGGCCTCGTGCAGCTGCTTCAGCGCCTCGCTGATCTCCTCGCGGGTCTCGCCCATGCCGAGGATGAGGTTCGACTTGGTGACGAGGCCGTAGTCGCGGGCGTCGGTGAGGACCTTCAGGGAGCGGTCGTAGCGGAAGCCGGGGCGGATCCGCTTGAAGATCCGGGGAACCGTTTCGAGGTTGTGCGCGAAGACCTCGGGCCGGGTGGAGAAGACCTCTTCGAGCTGCTCGGGGACGGCGTTGAAGTCGGGAGCGAGGAGCTCGACCTTGGTCCGCCCGGCCGCGCGCTCCGCGGTCTGCCGGTGGATCTGGCGCACGGTCTCGGCGTACAGCCAGGCGCCGCCGTCCTCCAGGTCGTCGCGGGCGACGCCGGTGACGGTGGCGTAGTTCAGGTCCATGGTGACCACGGACTCGCCGACGCGGCGCGGCTCGTCACGGTCGAGGGCCTTGGGCTTGCCGGTGTCGATCTGGCAGAAGTCGCAGCGCCGGGTGCACTGGTCGCCACCGATGAGGAAGGTCGCCTCGCGGTCCTCCCAGCATTCGTAGATGTTCGGGCAGCCGGCTTCCTGGCAGACCGTGTGCAGACCCTCGCTCTTCACGAGCTTCTGCATCTCCGTGTACGCGGGACCCATTTTCGCCCGCGTCTTGATCCACTCGGGCTTGCGCTCGATGGGGGTCTCGCTGTTGCGGGCCTCCAGGCGCAGCAACTTGCGTCCGTCGGGTGAGACTGCGGACACGACCGGCTCCCTGCTGATTGCTTTGAGTAGTCTTCGATTCTTCGGCGTACACCAGCGTACGCCCGTGGTTGTTGGGCCTTTCCCGTGAGGCCAACCTCACCTCGGCGGGGTCCATTCCCAAGGCCGGACGGAGGTCAGGCGGTCGCCTTCTCGATCACCCGCGGCTTCAGGTCGGCATTTTCGAGGATGTCCTTCAGATGCCGCTCGACCGTCGGCAGGATCTCCTCGACCGTGATCTCCCGGCCCAGTTCATTGGCGAGGGAGGTGACCCCGGCGTCCCGGATGCCGCACGGGATGATCCGGTCGAACCAGGCGTTGTCCGGGTTCACGTTGAAGGAGAAGCCGTGCATCGTGACGCCCTTGGCGACGCGGATGCCGATCGCGGCGATCTTGCGGTCCTCGCGGCGCTGCCCCGCGTTGGAGGGGGCGTACTCCGGGCCGTTCAGCCTCGGGTCGAACTCCTCGTCGGTCAGCCTCGGGTCGAAGTCCAGGGAGAGTCCGCCGAGCGCCGGCCGCTGCTCGACGGGGTCCCCGAGCACCCACACGCCGCTGCGGCCCTCGACCCGGGTGCTCTGGACGCCGAACTCGGCGCAGGTGCGGATCAGTGCCTCCTCCAGGCGCCGTACGTGCGCCACCACGTCCACCGGGCGGGGGAGCTTCTGGATCGGGTAGCCGACGAGCTGTCCGGGGCCGTGCCAGGTGATCTTGCCGCCGCGGTCCACGTCGATGACCGGGGTGCCGTCGAGCGGCCGCTCGCTGTCCTCGGTGCGGCGGCCCGCCGTGTAGACCGGCGGGTGTTCGAGCAGCAGGACGGTGTCGGGCACCTCGTCGGCGAACCGCGCCGCGTGCACCCGGCGCTGCTCGTCCCAGGCCTCCTGGTACTCGACGGCCCCTGCGCCGAACCCCATGCGGACGAACCGCAACTCACTCACGGCAAGCGCCTCCCTCGGCGACGGGTGTGTCAGGCATGTAATGCGCCCAAGCCACTGTACGACCGGTCCGCTTACGTCAGCCCAGGGGGCAATCCTCACACGATCGGATGAATGAACTACAAAGTGTGCGACGGGCTGCTCACTCTCCGCTACATTCGCGCCGTTCATGAGGCCATAAGGGCTGCTCACAGGCAATCCGGGCACTTCGAAGGCCTGGAAGGCAGGAGACCGCACCGCAGATGACGGAACGACCCGCGCAGCGCACTCCCAATCGCCAGCTCGCCGCGCTCATCGCAGAAGCGGGATTCTCCAACGCAGGTCTGGCCCGTCGCGTCGACCAGCTCGGCCTCGAACACGGGCTGGATCTCAGATACGACAAGACATCCGTGACCCGGTGGCTGCGCGGACAGCAGCCCCGGGGCACCACGCCCGCGCTCATCGCCGAGGTCTTCACACGCCGCCTCGGGCGCCGGCTCACGGCCCAGGATCTCGGCCTGGACGCCTGTGCGCCGGTGTACGCCGGGCTGGAGTTCGCGTCCACCCCCGAGGAGGCCGTCGACATCGTCAGCGGGCTGTGGCGCAAGGACTCCGGCAGCCATGCCGAGCTGCGCAAGATCGCCTTCACCCCGGCGGGGCTCGTCGTGCCCAGCCGGGACTGGCTGATCGGCCGGGCCGACGACCGGGTGGCCCGCGGCGAACCGCTGCCCAAGGTGCCCCCACAGGGGCGGCCCGTCGTTCCGCGCCCGCGCGGCCAGGCCGAGCGCGGCCCCGGCCAGAAGGTCACCGGGGGCGACATCGCCGCGCTGCGCTCGGTCGGCGAGCTCTTCCGCACCCTCGACGACGCCTACGGCGGCGGCCACGCCCGCCAGGCCCTCGTGCGCTATCTGGAGCACGAGTGCGAGCCGATGCTGCGCGGCACCTACGGCGAGCAGACGGGCCGCCGGCTGTTCGCCGCGGCCGCCGATCTCACCCGGCTCGCCGGCTGGACGTCGTACGACATCGCCGCGCACGGACTCGCCCAGCGCTACTTCGTGCAGGCGCTGCGGCTCGCACAGGCGGCCGGGGACCGGACGTACGGCTCCTACGTCCTGGTCACCATGAGCCGCCAGGCCGTCTACCTCGGGCACGGCCGCGAGGCCGTCCAGCTGGCCCGGGTGGCGCAGCAGGGGGTGGGGACCACCGCCGCGCCCGTCGTGCAGGCCCTGCTGCACTCCGCGGAGGCCCGCGCGCACGGCGTGCTCGGCGAGGTGCGGGCCTGCACCGGCGCGCTGGTCCGCGCCGAGCGCGCCCTGGAGGCGGCCCGGCCCGGGGACGAGGTGCCGTACTGGGCACGCTTCTTCGACGAGGCGCAGCTCGCCGACGAGTTCGGGCACTGCCACCGCGACCTGCAGCAGTTCCGCGCCTCGGCGCAGCACGCGGAGCGCTCCCTGCAACTGCGCGCCCCGACGTTCGCCCGCAGCCGTCTCTTCTGCCGTGTCGTCCTCGCCACCGCCCGCCTCGGCCTCGGCGAGCTCGACCAGGCCTGCCTGCTGGGCGCGGAGGCGGCCGGGCAGGCGGTGGAGATGCGCTCGGTGCGGGCGATCGAGTACGTCAAGGACTTCGAGCGCCGTCTTGAGCCCTACAGGGACGCGGCACCGGTACGGGGCTACCGGGACAAGGTGGCGGCGCTCGGGTGACCGTCGGCTAGGCGGCGCGCTTCATCGCGGGCAGGGGGTCCGCCCGGTGCAGCGAGCCCGCCGTGCCCAGGTCCGCCAGGATCGCCGCCGTGGCCCGGTGGGCCGAGTGCAGGGCGCCCTGGACGGTGCTGGTGTCGCGGTGGTCGCCGCACACGTACAGGCCCGCCAGGAGCCGTACCGGGCGGCGCGGATCGTGCGGTGGGCGCATCGCCGGGACGGCCTCGGCGGTGTGGTGCACGGCGAGGGTCTCCCAGCGGCGGGTCGAGGTGCCGTACAGCCGGGACAGGTGCATCCGTACGGCCGTGTCGACCCCCTCCGGGGGAGTGCCGAGGACGGTCGACGAGACGAGCGTCCGGTCCGCGGGCGCGCGGCTCGGGTCGACTGCGCTGACCATCGCGGTGTGCGCGACGGGGCCGCCGCGGTCGGCGTCGAGCAGCAGCGAGGCGCCGGTGCCCAGGGGCTCGTCGGTGGTGTGGTGCACCACCGTCACCGGGTGGAAGTCCGGCACCCGCAGACCGGGCAGCAGCTCGGCCGCGGCGCGCGCGTCGGTGGCCAGCAGCACGGCACGGCAGCGGATCTCGCCGTGCTCCGCGGTGGTCACCGAGGTCGTGGAGACCGAAGTGACGCGGACCCCCGTGTGCACGGTGCCGGGCGGCAGCCCGCGGGCGAGCAGCTCGGGCAGTGCCTCGGCGCCGCCCTCGGGCACGCTGAGCCGCCCGCTCGCGAAGGCGCGCAGCGCGAGGTCGGCGCACCGGCTGGACGTCCTCAGCTCCGGGTCGCACAGCAGGGCGGCGAGCAGCGGGCGCAGGAAGCCGTCGATCGTGCGGGCGGGCACCCCGCGGACGGCGAGCGCCTGTGCGGCGGGCAGTTCGGGGCGGGCCAGGATGCGCTCGACGGGCGTGGCGGCGATCCGGGCCAGCGCCACCCCGAGCCGGGCCTGGTCGACGGCGCCGCCCATGGGCGCGCCCGCGCGGGCGGGCGACGCGACCGCGCCCCTGGGAGCGCTCGCGAGGGCGCGCACCGCGTGGAGTGCGCCCCTTGCGCTCCCTCCGCCCGCCGGAGCGCCCGCGCGGTGCCGGCGTCCGTCGTGGTGCAGCAGGACGCCCGGGGCGAAGGGGCGCAGAACGAGGGCGTCGAGCCCTGGTGTCAGGCGTAGCTCGGGATAGGAGGTGGACAGGAGCTGTCCGATCCGGTCGAGCCGGAAGCCGTCGACCTTCTCCGTCGACATGCGGCCGCCCACGTAGGGGGCGGCCTCCAGAACTGCGGTCGTTACGCCCGCGCTGGTCAGCCGATGAGCCGCCGACAGTCCGGCGATTCCGGCTCCCACGATGACGACGTCCGCCTGGTACACGGGCTCAAGCACGAGGCCCCTCCTCGATGTTGCGCGTCCGGTGGAGACGTGATGCCCCCAACCGGCTCCAGGGATACCCGAGTTCGGGTCGAGGTTAGGGCCGTGATCGGTCGAGGACAGTCGCGCACCGACAGAGCACGGTCGCACGACGGTCGCATACAGTCATTTCCTGGCTACGCCAGAGCCGCGCGGAGCGCGTCCTCGATCCCCGGGAAGGCGAACACGAAACCCGACTCCAACAGCCGCTTCGGCAGCACCCGTTGGCTGCCGAGCACATCTCCCGCCATCTCGCCCAGCACGGAGCGCAACACCGGCGCCGGGACCGGCAGGCCGGCCGGCCGGTGCAGCACCCGCCCCATCGCCGCCGTGATCTCACGGTTGGTCAGGGGTGTCGGGGCAGTCAGGTTGACCGGTCCGGACAGCTCCTCGGTGTCGATGAGATGGCGGATCGCGGCCACCTCGTCGTGCAGCGCGATGAACGACCAGTACTGCCGCCCGTCCCCCATCCGCCCGCCGAGCCCCGCCTTGAACAGCGGGAACAGCCGTGCCCACGCACCGCCCTCACGGGCCACCACCAGCCCCGTACGAGCGAACACGGTCCGTACGCCCGCCTCCTCCGCCGGCGCGGCCGCCTCCTCCCACTCCACGCACAGGGAGGGCAGGAAACCGTCCCCGGGCGGCGCCGTCTCGTCCACGGCACGGTCCCCGGTGTCGCCGTAGACACCGATCGCGCTGCCGCTGACGAAGACACGCGGCGGCTCGTCCAGCGCGGCGACCGCCTCCGCCAGCGCCGCCGTGCCGAGCACCCGGCTGTCCCTGATCTTCCGCTTGTAGGCGTCCGTCCAGCGCCGGTCGCCGATGCCGGCACCCGCGAGATCGACCACGACGTCACAGCCGACCAGCCCCGCCGCGTCCACGTACTGCCCCTCGGGGTCCCAGCAGATCTCCTGAGCGCCGCGGGCCGCACGGCGGACCAGCCGCACCACCTCGTGCCCGTCGGCGACCAGGGACCGCACCAGAGCGCTGCCGATGAGCCCGGACGCACCGGCCACCGCGATTCGCGAACGTTCCATGAACCCATCCTGCCCTGCCGCGTCTAAGGTGACCGTCATGCCGGATCCGTACATACGCACCGCCCTGCCGGACGACGACGAGGAGTTGACGCTCCTGGACAAGGCCACCTGGTCGCATCTGCACGCGGTGATGCCCGAGCCGCAGCCGCCCTACGACTCGTTCTTCAGCGAGCGCCACGCCCCCGACGACACGCTCGTCGCCGAACTCGACCGGCGCATCGTCGGCTACATCCGCCTCGGCTTCCCGACCCCGCTCGCCTCGAACGCGCACGTACGGCAGATCCAGGGGCTGGCCGTCCACGACGACGCCCGCGGCAGGGGTGTCGGCCGCGCGCTGCTCCGGGCCGCCCTCGACGAGGCCCGCCGCCGCGGGGCCCGGCGCGTCACGCTGCGCGTCCTGGGACACAACACCCCCGCTCGGGGGCTCTACGAGTCGGAGGGGTTCGCGGTCGAGGGCGTGCTGCCGGAGGAGTTCCTGCTGGCGGGGGAGTACGTGGACGACGTGTTCATGGGGCGCTCCCTCTGACCCCGCCGACCGCGCAGGACCCGCTGCCGGCCGCTACGAAGTGACCAGGTCCCCCGTGCCCACCGGTGCCGTCGCCGTGGCCGCGCGCCGTGCGTCGGGGGCCACCTCGTCCGCCGTCAGGACGTAGCCCGTCTCGTCGTCGGAGGTGGAGCGGGCGAAGACCACGCCATACACCCGGCCGTCCGTGGTCAGCAGCGGCCCGCCGGAGTTGCCGGGGCGGACCGTCGAGCGGATCGAGTAGATCTCACGGGTCACCGTGGCGTCGTTGTAGATGGTGCTGCCGTTCGCCCGCACCCGGTTCGCCACGGTCGCCGCCTGCAGATTCAGATCGCCGTCCTGCGGATAGCCCGCGACCACCGCCGAGTCCCCGCGCCCGGCATGGTCGTCGAACCGCAGCACGGGCGCGCGGAGCCCGGGAACGTACAGCACCGCCACGTCCCGGTTCGGGTCGAAGAGCACCACCCGGGCCTCGTACGACCGCCCGACCCCGCCGATCCGCACGCTCGGGCGGTCGATGCCGGCCACCACGTGGGCGTTGGTCATCACATGCTCGCGCGCGTACACGAAGCCGCTGCCCTCGCGGCCTTGGTTGCCGGCGGCGCCCTCGATCTTCACCGTGCTGGTCCTCGCGGCCTCGGTGGCGCGCGCCGTGACGCTGTCGCCGGAGGGCTTGGCGACCTCCGCCGTCGACTCGTTCTCGAACGGGTTGAAGACCTGCGGGAAGCCCGCCTCCGTGAGCGCGGACGTGGCGCGCGAGAACCACGAGGGCGTGGTGTCCGGCATCGCGTTCTGCACCGCACCCAGCAGCGCCGAGTCCCGTATCGCCGTCGTCACCACCGGGGACGAGGAGGCGCCCAGCACGCTCGCCGCCACCCAGGCCACGATCAGCACCGCGAGCGAGTTGGCCGCCGCCCCGCCTATCCCGTCCGCCACCCGCAGCCCGTCCCGGCCCGTACGGTCCAGCTCACGCCGCAGCCGCAGCGCGAGGCGCCCCGCCAGCTCGTGTCCCACCACCGCCGGGACCAGCACCGTCAGCACCGCGGTCACCGTGGCCGCCGTCGACCCCCGCGTGACCAGGTTCATCATCCACGGCAGCACCCACACCCCGAGCACCGCGCCGCCCACGAACCCGGCCAGCGACAGGCATCCGGCCAGCAATCCGCGCCGGTAGCCGGACCCCGCGTACACGAGGATCATCAGCGCAAGGAGGAGGTCGAGCAGGTCCACGGAGCCGCCTTTCTCTCGGAACCCCTAGTACGAGCGGGACGGGCCCAGTGATCAGTCGGGCGAGCGCGACTCGGGAACCTGTCACGCACGCATGTACCTCCAGAAACGCCTCGGACCGGGACGATGGTTCCACCAGGTGGCACACCACACATCGCGGACGGAGTGGATCACACCCACAGTGGAGCCCATGCTTTTCCCGCGAAGAACGCCCGGGCCGGGAAGGTGGCGCGCCGTGCGCCTGCCCGGCCCCGTCCTGGTGCTGCTCGGCTGTCTGCCCGGCCTCACCGCCGTCCTCGCCCTGGCATTGTCCGTGCGCGGCCCCGACCGACCGGTCGCCCCGGCCAGGCCCGCACAGCCCGCGGCGGCCAGCCCGGCGCCGGCGCCGCACCCGGCGGCCAGGCCCCGCATCGTGCCGCGCGATGTCTGGCTGGACGGCGGCACGGCGCCCACGCAGCCGCCCCCGCGGTACGACGACAAGGTCCTCGCGGTCTTCGTCCACCACACCGACTCGCCCAACGGCTACGACTGCGCCGACGCGCCCCGCATCATCCGTCACCTCTACGCGGGCCAGACCGGCGCCCGCAGCTGGGACGACATCGGCTACAACTTCCTCGTCGACCGCTGCGGCACGATCTACGAGGGGCGCGCGGGCGGAGTCGAGCGGGCCGTCACCGGCGCCCACGCCCAGGGCTTCAACCACCGCACCACGGGCATCGCGGCCATCGGCACCTTCACCGCGGGGGTGTCCGTGCCGCGGGCGATGACCGACGCGATCGCCGCCGTCGCCGCCTGGAAGCTCGGCTCCGCCGGCATCGACCCGCGCAGCCGGGTGCGGCTGGTCTCCAGCAACGGCCTCAGCCGTTACGAGGCCGGCACCACCGCCACCCTCCCCGCGCTCGCGGGCCACAACGACGGATACATGACGAGCTGCCCGGGAGCGGCCCTGGCCGCACGGCTCCCGGAGATGCGGGAGAAGGCGGCCCGGCTGCAGGGCAGGACATCCACAGCCGCACTCACCCCCACAGCCACGTCATAGGCCGCCCGCAGGTCCCTCAGATCCCCGCGTCCTACGGTCAGGGCACACAAGCCGACCGGAGGTGGGGATCATGAACAGCAGTCGTAGCGGGGACACCACGGAGATCACCGGCTGGGCCAAGGCCGCGCGCAGCCCCTGGGTGGTCGTCTGCGCGGTCGCGACGGTGATCCTCGGCCCGGCCGCGGTCACCGCATCCGCCCTCGACCAGGCCAACAAGGCACCCCTGCACCATGCCGTGCGGGCCGACCGGGGAACTCACTCCCTGAACCGGTCCCACAGCTTGGGGTAGCGCTCGGCGAGCACCTGCTCGTTCTCGAAGTCGACGGGCGCCCCGTCCGGTTCGGAGGGCGCGGGCGCGAGGCCCAGGTCCGGGGCGACGGTACCGGTGAGCTGTTCGTACGCCTCGTCCGCGGCGTAGCCCAGCTCCTCGCCGTCCCCGTCGATCTCCTCGTCGAACTCGCCGAGCAGATCGGCCAGCGCGTCCGGGTCGTGCAGGGCACCCTCGAAGACGTCCCGGCCCTGACCGATCAGCCAGCAGCGGAAGAAGTCGAAGGCGTCGTCGCTGGCACCGTCGAGCAGCACCCAGGCCGCGCCCCACAGGTCCCAGCGGTAGGCCCTGTTGTAGCGGGACTCGAAGTGACGGGCGAAGTCCAGGACCGACTCCGGGTCCAGCTGGAGCAGCCGCTCCACGAGCAGGTCGGCCTGCTCCTCCGGGTCGCCCTCGGCGGCCTCGCGGGCGGCGTCCACCAGCTCCCAGAACTCCGACTCTTCCATCACGGGTCCAGCATCGGGCCTGAGCGGGTGGGGCGCACGTGGAGTGCGGCGGATTGTTATCGGCCGTAGAGCTCCGCCACGCGCGCCGCGTCCCGGGCGAACCGCTCCCGCAGACCGGCCGGTGCCAGCACCTCCACTTCCGGGCCGAGCGCCATGAGCTGGGTGTGCGCGACCTCCTCGGACTCCACCGGCAGCGTCACGGTCACCCACCCCTCGCCGTCCGCCTCGCCGGCGCCGTGCAGAGCCTCGCGCGCGGACACGGGATCGACGACATGCGCCAGCCTGCGCACACCCCGAGCGGACAGCCGTACGACGACCTCGTCCCGCAGGATCGCCCGCGCGAACCCCTCGGCCTGCGCCGCCCAGAAACCGGGCAGATCGAACGCGTCGTCCCGCACGAAGCGGGTGCCGTGATCGGCGACGGCGGTGATCCGATCGATCCGATAGGTCCGAAAACCACCAACACCAGACACCCCACTACGCCCCGAACTGCGGCTCGCGCTGCCGCTCCGAACACCGCCCGCTTCCCGCACGGCACCGAAGCCGTGGAGACCCTCCACGCCACCCGGGCTGCCCAGGTTGCAGGTGTCGCCCGCTTCAGCCGGACCGATTGCGTTGCCCGCGTGGCCGAGATGGTTTGCGTGGCTTGCGCTGCCCCCGTCGCCTGGGGCGTTCGAGTCACCCAGGCCGCCCGCGTTGCCCGGGGCGTCCGGACTGCTCCCGTTGCGCGGACCGTCTGCGTTGCCCGAGCCGTCTGCATCGCTCAGGTTGTCCGCGCGGCCCGGACTGCCCGTGTCGCCCAGGCCATCCAGACCGCTGGCATGGCGCGGGCCGACCGCGCCGCCCCAGTCGCCGAGACCGTCCGCCTCGTCCGCGCCGCCCGTTTCGCTCAGGCCGCTTGCGCCGTCCGCATCGCCCAAGCCGCCCGCGCCGACCGGGTCGTCCGTATCGCCCGTGCCGTCCGCGCTGCTCGTGCCGCCTGCTTCACCCAGGCCGCCCGCACTGCCCAGGCCATCCAGACTGCTCGCATTGCGCGGGCCGTCCGCGTCGCCGGCGTCGCCGAGGCGGTCCGCTTCGGCCGCGTCACCCAAGTCGCTCGTGCCGCCCGCGTTGCCCGCATCGACCAAGCCGCTCGCCCCGCCCGCCCCACGCACCCCCATCGCCCCGCGCATCCCGGTCTCGGTGTCCGCGGTGTCCGTCGTGTCGGACGGCAGGACCCGTGCGCAGAGGTACCAGACGCCCGCCTTCAGTACGAGGCCGTATGGTTCGACGGTTCGTTCCACCTCCCGTTCGCCGCGTCGGTAGTGGGCGGTGAGGCAGCGGTCGTCCCAGACCGCCTCGGCGATCGCGGGGAGCAGCGTGGGTGTCCGTGGTTCGCGGAACCAGGCGGGCGCGTCCAGGTGGAAGCGCTGGGACGCCGTGCGGGGCGCGTCGCGCAGGGAGGGGAGGAGGGCCGCCGACACCTTCAGCCGGGCCGCCGAGGCGGCGTCCTCCAGGCCCAACTCCCGCAGCGCGTCCGGCACGCCGCTCAGGAACAGCGCCTCCGCCTCGCTCCTGGCGAGCCCGGTCAGCCGGGTTCGGTATCCGCCGATCAGCCGGTAGCCGCCGGCCCGGCCTCGGTCCGCGTACACCGGCACGCCCGCCTCCGACAGCGCCTGCGCGTCCCGTGTCACCGTCCGCTCCGACACCTCCAGCTCGCGGGCGAGTTCGGCGGCGGTCATGGAGGGGCGGGACTGGAGCAGCAGCACCATCTTGATCAGGCGGGCAGCGCGCATACCGTCATGATGCCCGGTCCCAGTGACAGCGAGGGGGTGCGGCAGACGCCGCACCCCCTCGCACCACCGCGGGCCTTACAGCCCGTACTTCTCCCGCGCTTCCTTCACCGCGGCCGCCTTGACCTCGCCCCGCTTCGCGAGCTGGGCCAGGGCCGCGACGACGATCGACTGGGCGTCGACGCCGAAGTGGCGGCGGGCGGCCACACGGGTGTCCGACAGGCCGAAGCCGTCGGCGCCCAGCGAGGACCAGTCCTGCTCGACCCACTGCGCGATCTGGTCCGGGACCTGGCGCATGTAGTCGGAGACCGCGAGCACCGGGCCCTCGGCGCCGTGCAGGGCCTGCCGGACGTACGGCACCCGCTCCTCGCCGCACAGCAGGGCGGCGTCCGCCTGCAGCGCGTCGCGGCGCAGCTCGGTCCAGGAGGTCGCGGACCACACGTCGGCGGCCACACCCCAGTCCTCGGCGAGCAGCTTCTGCGCCTCCAGGGTCCAGTGGATCGCCGTGCCGGAGCCCAGCAGCTGGATGCGGGGGGCATTGGCCACGGGGGTCAGGCCCGCCGACTCCGCCGTGTTGAAGCGGTACAGGCCCTTGAGGATGCCCTCGTCGACGCCGGCGCCGGACGGCTTCGCGGGCTGTGGCAGCGGCTCGTTGTAGACGGTCAGGTAGTAGAAGACGTTCGGGTCCTCGCCCGGCGCCGTCTCGCCGTACATCCGGCGCAGACCGTCCTTGACGATCGTCGCGATCTCGTACGCGAACGCCGGGTCGTACGACAGCGCCGCCGGGTTCGTCGCCGCGATCACCGGCGAGTGGCCGTCGGCGTGCTGCAGGCCCTCGCCCGTCAGCGTCGTACGGCCCGCCGTCGCCCCGACCAGGAAGCCGCGGCCGAGCTGGTCGCCGAGCTGCCACATCTGGTCGGCCGTGCGCTGCCAGCCGAACATCGAGTAGAAGATGTAGAAGGGGATCATCGCCTCGCCGTGCGTCGCGTACGCGGTCGACGCGGCGATGAAGTCGGCCATCGAACCGGCCTCGGTGATCCCCTCGTTGAGGATCTGGCCGTTCTTGGCCTCCTTGTAGTACATCAGCTGGTCACGGTCGACCGGCTCGTACGTCTGGCCCTTGGGGGAGTAGATCCCGAGGGACGGGAACAGCGACTCCATACCGAAGGTGCGCGCCTCGTCGGGGACGATCGGCACCCAGCGCTTTCCGGTCTCCTTGTCGCGGACCAGGTCCTTGATCAGGCGGACGAAGGCCATGGTGGTGGCCACGTTCTGGGAGCCGGAGCCCTTGTCGAAGGAGGCGAACGCCTTCTCGGCCGGGGCCGGCAGCGGGGCGAGCGGGTGGACCCGGCGGGCCGGGGCCGGGCCGCCGAGGGCCGCGCGGCGCTCCTGGAGGTAGCGGACCTCGGGGGAGTCGGCGCCCGGGTGGCCGTAGGGGACCACGCCGTCGGCGAACCGCGCGTCGGAGATCGGCAGCTCCAGCAGGTCGCGCATCGTCTTGAACTCGTCCACCGCCAGCTTCTTCATCTGGTGGTTGGCGTTCTTCGACGCGAAGCCCTGGCCGAGGGTGTGGCCCTTGACCGTCTGGGCCAGGATCACGGTCGGCGCGCCCTTGTGCTCGACGGCTGCCTTGTACGCGGCGTACACCTTGCGGGGCTCGTGACCACCGCGGGAGAGGTGGAAGCACTCCAGGATCTTGTCGTCGCTCAGCAGCTTCGCCATCTCGACGAGCGCCGGGTCGGCGCCGAAGAAGTCCTGGCGGATGTAGGCGGCGTCGCGGGTCTGGTACGTCTGGACCTGGGCGTCCGGCACCTGGCGCAGCCGGCGTACGAGCGCGCCGGTGGTGTCGAGCGCGAACAGCTCGTCCCAGGCACTGCCCCACAGGCTCTTGACGACGTTCCAGCCGGCGCCGCGGAACTGGGCCTCCAGCTCCTGCACGATCTTGAAGTTGGCGCGGACCGGGCCGTCGAGACGCTGCAGGTTGCAGTTGATGACGAAGGTGAGGTTGTCCAGCTCCTCGCGCGAGGCGAGCGCGAGGGCCGCGGTCGACTCGGGCTCGTCCATCTCGCCGTCGCCGAGGAAGGCCCAGACGTGGGACGCGGAGAGGTCCTTGATGCCGCGGTTGGTGAGGTAGCGGTTGAAGCGCGCCTGGTAGATGGCGGAGAGCGGGCCGAGGCCCATCGACACCGTCGGGAACTCCCACAGCCAGGGCAGCCGGCGCGGGTGCGGGTACGACGGCAGGCCGTTGCCGCCGGCCTCCTGGCGGAAGTTGTCGAGGTGCGCCTCGTCCAGGCGGCCGTCGAGGAAGGCGCGGGCGTAGATGCCGGGGGAGGCGTGACCCTGGATGTAGAGCTGGTCGCCGGAGCCGTCGGCCTCCTTGCCCTTGAAGAAGTGGTTGAAGCCGGTCTCGTACAGCCAGGCGGCGGAGGCGAAGGTGGCGATGTGGCCGCCGACGCCGTGCTTGGCGCCGCGGGTCACCATCGCGGCCGCGTTCCAGCGGTTCCACGCGGTGATCCTGCGCTCCATCTCCTCGTCACCGGGCACGGGCGGCTCGGCGGCGGTGGGGATGGTGTTGACGTAGTCGGTCTCGGTCAGCCTGGGCAGCGAGATGCCGTTGCCCTCCGCGCGCTCCAGTGTGCGGCGCATCAGATACGCGGCACGGTGCGGCCCGGCTTCCCTGGCCACGGCGTCCAGTGAGGCTCGCCATTCGGCGGTCTCCTCCGGGTCGCGGTCCGGGAGCTGGTCGAGCTCGCTCGGCTGGATGGCGTAGGGGTCGGTCATGTCGCCGCCTTCCTCAGTCGAAGGGGGTTTCCCTCATCGGTAAGGGATCGGGGTGCCCTTGGTCTTTGGCAGGACAGGGCGTGGACTCGGGTGCGGTGTCGATGTGTGACTCCGTCGCGTGCCCGTCGGCGACTGTAACTCGCTGATCGATGATCGATCAAAGGATTGCGGGCAAAACTTCTTGATTTCGAGAAAGTCGGCACCCGGTGCCTTCACAGATGGCACCGGGTGACGTGGAATCGCCTTGTTTTCGCAGGTGGGGCGGCGTGTGAGCGGGGGCGCGCTCTCCTGAATCAAGCGCGCGGCGCGCAGCCGAGGACATGCGCCTTCACCAGCTCCGCGATCTGCGGATCCCGGCGCTTGAAGGCCTGCACCAGTTCCTCGTGCTCCTCCGCGTACGACTGCTGGACCGTGCCCAGCCAGCGGATGGACAGCGCCGTGAAGACCTCGATGCCGAGCCCTTCCCAGGTGTGCAGCAGCACCGAGTTGTCCGCCGCGCGCACCAGCTCGCGGTGGAAGCCGACCGTGTGCCGGACCTGGGCCGTGCCGTCGGCGGTGCGGTCCGCCTCGTACAGGGCCAGCACATGCGGCTCCAGCGCCGAGCAGTCCACGGCGAGACGCTCGGCCGCCAGCTCCGCCGCGATCGCCTCCAGGCCGGCCCGCACGGGGTAGCTCTCCTCCAGGTCGGCCGCCGTCAGGTTCCGCACCCGTACGCCCTTGTTCGGCGCGGACTCGATCAGCCGGAGCGACTCCAGCTCGCGCAGCGCCTCCCGCACCGGGGTCTGGCTGACCTCCAGCTCGGTCGCGATCCGCCGCTCCACGATCCGCTCGCCCGGCTTCCAGCGACCGCTCACGATTCCCTCCACGATGTGCTCGCGGATCTGTTCGCGCAGCGAGTGGACGACGGGCGCGGTCATGAGGGCTCCTTAGGGAGGGGCCACGGGCCCCCGGGGCGTTTGACGTTTAGACAATAAGGCCGGACCGCCTTCCGGGAGGGGCGCACGGGGGCGCTTTCGTGCAGGTGAGACGAGACTTACACGCTCTCAGGGTGGCTTGTTCCGTAAAGCCCCGTAGCGGGCGAGCCGCGGAGCCGTCACCGCCGTGTCACCACCGGGCCACCGGCAGAACCCGCGGCGCCCGATCCGTGTCGCGGTCGGCAGAGGGGTTCCGGCAGGGGCACCCCTCGGCACCACTGGGGGTCGGAATGGACATCGGGGGACGGACCGGCTGGGCGGTCGTAGCGGTCGCTCTGGCGGCGGTCATGGGAGTCACGGCGTGCCGGCCGATGAGCACGGGCGCGCAGCAGCCACGGCACACCAAGGCCGGGAAGGTGAAGAGCACGACGGCCTCGGCCACGGGCAGCTCCGCGGTCCTGGCCGGCCGGGGGCAGCCCGCCGGTCCCGGCGGCGCCTGCGTCTTCGTCAAGCCGGACGGCGCCCAGAAGTTCGGCCACGTCGGCTGGGGCTTCCGGATCACCGGCACGAACACCTGGGAGTACGGCGCGGTCGAGAACCCCACCGGCCAGCTCTACACCGCGCCCGGAGGGGACATCGGCGCCTGGCACGCGCGGGGGTCGTACGACCGCATGCTCGGCGACATGTCCCGTGACAGGTACTACCCCGGCAAGTCGACCCATCCGTACAGCCGTTACCGCTGCACCTCGTCCTCGACGAGCGACGTGCGGGCGGCCGGGAAGACGATCCGTACCGTCGAGGGCCGCGGCTTTCTCGCAGGCGTCGATCCGCGGACGGGCGAGCTCACCTCGCGGGACTGCCTCGACGCCACCTACGACGTCCTGAAGGCCTACCGCACCGAGGACCTGACGCCCTCGCCCCGTCTCTACATCCCGAACGTGTGGGTGGAGACGCTGATCACCTGGTCCGACGCGCGGCTGACGCCGAGGTGATACGACGGTGCCCCGCCCGGAGAGGTCCGGGCGGGGCACCGCGGGGCAACTGCGAAGGCTTACAGCCCGAGCTCGACCTCGAACTCGCCCGCCTCCAGGATCGCCTTGACCGCCGTCAGGTAACGGGCCGCGTCGGCGCCGTCCACCAGACGGTGGTCGTAGGAGAGGGTCAGGTAGGTCATGTCGCGGACGCCGATGACCGTGCCCTCCTCGGTCTCGATGACGGCCGGACGCTTGACCGTGGCACCGATGCCGAGGATCGCGACCTGGCCCGGCGGCACGATGATCGTGTCGAAGAGCGCGCCGCGCGAACCGGTGTTGGAGATGGTGAAGGTCGCGCCGGACAGCTCGTCGGGCGTGATCTTGTTGGCGCGGACCTTGCCCGCGAGCTCCGCCGTGGCCTTGGCGATGCCGGCGATGTTCAGGTCGCCCGCGTGCTTGATGACCGGGGTCATCAGGCCCTTCTCGGAGTCCACCGCGATTCCGACGCTCTCGGAGTCGAAGTAGGTGATCGTGCCCTCGGCCTCGTTGATCCGGGCGTTGATGACCGGGTGGGCCTTCAGCGCCTGGGCCGCCGCCTTCACGAAGAACGGCATCGGGGAGAGCTTGACGCCCTCGCGCGCGGCGAACGAGTCCTTGGCCTGGGCGCGCAGCCGCATCAGGCGCGTGACGTCGACCTCGACGACCGACGACAGCTGGGCCTGCTCGTGCAGCGCCTTGACCATGTTGTCGCCGATGACCTTGCGGATGCGGGGCATCTTGACGGTCTGGCCGCGGAGGGGGGAGACCTCCAGGGTCGGCGCCTTCTTGGCCGGGGCGGCGGCGGCAGCGGCCGGGGCCGGAGCGGCAGCGGCGGCGGCCTTCGCGGCCTCGGCGGCGGCGATGACGTCCTGCTTGCGGATACGGCCGCCGACGCCGGTGCCCTTGACGGTGGCCAGGTCGACGCCGTTCTCGGCGGCGAGCTTGCGCACCAGCGGGGTCACGTACGCGCCCTCGTCACCGGCGGTCGCGGCCGGGACAGCCGGGGCGGTCGGAACCGCGGCGACCGGGACGACCGGCGCGGCCGGAGCCGGAGCGGCGGCGACCGGGGCGGGAGCGGCGGGAGCCGGAGCCGGGGCGGCCGGAGCCGCGGGAGCGGGCGCCGGGGCGGCCGGGGCCGGAGCCGGGGCAGCGGCGGGCGCCGGAGCCGCGGGAGCCGGGGCCGGGGCGGCGGGAGCCGGAGCCGCGGCCGGAGCCGCACCCGGGGCGCCGATGACGGCCAGCTTGGCGCCGACCTCGGCGGTCTCGTCCTCGCCGACCACGATCTCCAGCAGCACGCCGGAGACGGGCGCCGGGATCTCGGTGTCGACCTTGTCGGTGGAGACCTCGAGCAGCGGCTCGTCGGCCTCGACGGACTCGCCGACCGCCTTCAGCCAGCGGGTGACGGTGCCCTCGGTGACGGACTCACCGAGCGCGGGCAGGACCACGTCCGTGCCCGTGGCGCCACCGGCGGGGGCGGCCGGAGCCGCGGCCACGGGGGCCGGGGCGGCAGCGGCGGGGGCCTCGGCGACCGGCGCCGGCGCGGGGGCCGGAGCCTCGGCAGCGGCCGGGGCCGGAGCGGCGACGGGCGCGCCCGTGCCGTCGTCGATGACGGCCAGCTCGGCGCCGACCTCGACCGTCTCGTCCTCGGCGACCTTGATGGAGGCCAGGACGCCGGACGCGGGGGAGGGGATCTCGGTGTCGACCTTGTCGGTGGAGACCTCGAGCAGCGGCTCGTCGGCCTCGACGCGCTCGCCCTCGGCCTTCAGCCAGCGGGTGACAGTGCCCTCGGTGACGCTCTCGCCGAGCGCCGGAAGGGTTACGGAAACCGCCATGGTTTCGGTTGCTCCTTACGGAAAGTGCGGAAGTCTGTGTCGTCGCGTGCGTCGACCGAGGGTCAGTCGTGCGAGTGGAGGGGCTTGCCGGCCAGGGCCAGGTGGGCCTCGCCGAGTGCCTCGTTCTGCGTCGGGTGGGCGTGGATGAGCTGCGCGACCTCGGCGGGCAGTGCCTCCCAGTTGTAGATCAGCTGCGCCTCGCCGACCTGCTCGCCCATGCGGTCGCCGACCATGTGGACGCCGACCAC
>NZ_JBFAIQ010000013.1:0-228933 GCF_040654755.1 Streptomyces sp. NPDC050625 | reverse complement strand
TACACGGACGGTGTGATCACCGGCTGGGGGACGGTGGAGGGCCGTACGGTCTTCGTGTACGCGCATGACTTCCGGATCTTCGGTGGTGCGCTGGGTGAGGCCCATGCGACGAAGATCCACAAGATCATGGACATGGCGATCGCGGCGGGTGCGCCGCTGGTGTCCCTGAACGACGGTGCGGGCGCGCGGATCCAGGAGGGTGTCTCGGCGCTCGCCGGGTACGGGGGGATCTTCCAGCGGAACACGAAGGCGTCGGGTGTCATCCCGCAGATCAGCGTGATGCTCGGCCCGTGCGCGGGCGGCGCGGCCTATTCGCCGGCGCTGACCGACTTCGTGTTCATGGTGCGTGAGACCTCGCAGATGTTCATCACCGGGCCGGACGTGGTCAAGGCGGTCACCGGTGAGGAGATCACCCAGAACGGTCTGGGCGGCGCGGACGTGCACGCGGAGACCTCCGGCGTGTGCCACTTCGCCTACGACGACGAGGAGACCTGCATCCACGAGGTGCGCTACCTCCTCTCGCTCCTGCCGCAGAACAACCGCGAGAACCCGCCGCGGGTGGACTGCTCCGACGAGGCCGACCGGCGCGGCGACGTCCTGCTGGACCTGGTTCCGGCGGACGGCAACCGGCCGTACGACATGGCCAAGGTGATCGAGGAGATCGTCGACGACGGCGAGTACCTGGAGGTCCACGAGCGCTGGGCCCGCAACATCATCTGCGCGCTGGCCCGGCTCGACGGCCAGGTCGTGGGCATCATCGCCAACCAGCCCCAGGTGCTGGCGGGCGTCCTGGACATCGAGGCGAGTGAAAAAGCTGCGCGCTTTGTCCAGATGTGTGACGCTTTCAATATCCCGATCGTCACGTTCCTGGACGTTCCGGGGTTCCTCCCCGGTGTCGACCAGGAGCACGGCGGGATCATTCGGCACGGCGCGAAGCTGCTGTACGCGTACTGCAACGCGACGGTGCCGAGGATCTCGCTGATCCTGCGCAAGGCGTACGGCGGTGCCTACATCGTCATGGACAGCCAGTCCATCGGTGCCGACCTGACGTATGCCTGGCCGACCAACGAGATCGCCGTCATGGGCGCGGAAGGCGCGGCCAACGTCATCTTCCGGCGGCAGATCGCCGAGGCCGAGGACCCCGAGGCGATGCGCCAGAAGATGGTCAAGGAGTACAAGGCCGAGCTGATGCACCCGTACTACGCGGCGGAGCGCGGTCTGGTCGACGACGTCATCGACCCGGCCGAGACCCGCGAGGTGCTCATCAAGTCACTGGCGATGCTGCACACCAAGCACGCCGACCTGCCGTCGCGCAAGCACGGCAACCCCCCGCAGTAACCCGGCGGATCCTCCGCGGTACCCCCGCGGAAACCTCTCTCACGGAGACTGACACTTATGAACACCCCTGACATCCGCGTCGAGAAGGGCCACGCCGAGCCCGAGGAGGTCGCCGCCATCACGGCCGTCCTCCTGGCCCGCGCCGCCGCCCAGCCGACCGACTCCACCGCCCAGACCCACCGCGGCCGCGCGAAAGCCGGCTGGCGCCGTCTGGAGCGCGAGCCCGGCTTCCGCGCCCCGCACAGCTGGCACGGCTAGGCCGCGCCGCTTCAGCCGACGACCACACGAAGAAGGGCCCCTCTCCGCAGAGGGGCCCTTCTTCGTGTGGTCGTTGACGACTGGCGGTCGACGACTAGCGCAGCCGTGCCATCAGCGCGTGCTCCACCAGCGTGATCAGCGCGCTCTTGGCGTCCGCGCGGTGGCGGGCGTCCGTCGTGATGATCGGGGTGTCGGGGCCGATCTGCAGGGCCTCGCGGACCTCGTCCGGCTGGTACGGCTGGTTGCCGTCGAAGCCGTTGAGGGCGATGACGAAGGGCAGGCCCGAGTTCTCGAAGTAGTCGACCGCGGGGAAGCAGTCGGCGAGACGCCGGGTGTCCACCAGGACGATCGCGCCGATCGCACCGCGCACGAGGTCGTCCCACATGAACCAGAAGCGGTCCTGGCCGGGCGTACCGAACAGGTACAGGATCAGGTCCTGGTCCAGGGTGATACGGCCGAAGTCCATGGCCACCGTGGTGGTGGTCTTGTCCCCGGTGTGGGTGAGGTCGTCGATGCCGGCAGACGCGGACGTCATCACGGCCTCTGTGCGCAGCGGGTTGATCTCCGAGACGGCGCCGACGAACGTGGTCTTGCCCACGCCGAAGCCGCCCGCCACCACGATCTTCGCGGAGGTGGTGGAGCGGGAAGGACCGCCGCTAGAGCTTGCGAAGTCCACTGAGCACCCTTTCGAGCAGTGTCACGTCTGGCTGGCCACCGGCGTTCTCGTCGCCGCCGGGCTGATGGATGGCGACCAGGCCCGCCTCCGCCAAGTCGGCGACGAGGATCCTGGCCACGCCGAGGGGAATGGTCAGCAGGGCCGAGATCTCGGCCACCGACTTGATCTCTCGGCAGAGGTTGCAGATCCGCTGATGCTCGGGCAGCTGGCCCTGCATCTGGTGCGGCTGCGCAGTGGTGTGCACCAGCGCCTCGATGGCGAGCTGGTACCGCGGGCGGGTCCGGCCACCGGTCATGGCGTACGGACGCACCAAGGGGTTGTTCGACGCCCCGGCGGGCGCCGGCTCGGGACGACGCTGCGGCTGCACCGGCTGAATGCGCGGTGCCGACGGCTGGTCGTAGGGCGAAGGACCGGGGCCCTGCGGCGCGTACGGCTGCCGGTGGCTCGGGGCGGAGGGGAAGTTGTACCGGTTCGCGGAACCGTCGCCCTGGCCCTGGGCAGGGCCGTACGACCAGTTCCCCGTATTCGAACCGCCTGGGGGTGTTGCCACTTTCTCTCCTCCTCCGACCGTGCCGGGCACCCAATCCCTGTGGAGCCGCGTCCCGAAACCTTACGGCCCCGGGACGCGAAAACGCACCGTCTGACTGTTAGTTGAGAAGGCTTCCCTGGAGTTCGGCGCGCAGGTCCGGGGTGAGAACCGTGCCCGCGCGGTCGACCAGGAGTGCCATTTCGTACCCGATGAGGCCGATGTCCGCCTCGGGGTGGGCCAGGACTGCCAGCGACGAACCGTCGGAAATGGACATGATGAACAGGAATCCCCGCTCCATCTCCACAACCGTCTGATTCACGCTGCCTCCCTCGAAGATCCGGGAGGCGCCTGCCGTCAGCGACGTCAGACCGGAGGCGACGGCCGCGAGCTGATCGGCGCGGTCGCGGGGGAAGCCTTCGGACATAGCCAGAAGGAGTCCGTCGGCGGAGACCACCACCGTGTGGGACACCCCCGGGGTGTTGTCCACGAAGTTGGTGATCAACCAGTTCAGGTTCTGTGCCGCCTGGCTCATCGGGCTCACACTAACGCTCCTGGTTGTAGGTGCTGTCAGGGCCGAAACCCTGGCCGTTCGTTTCACTGCCTGCGTTGCGTCCGCGCTGGACGCCCCGACGCAGGTTGCTCAGCCTGCCCCGGACGTCCTCCGGGGCGCGGGAGACCTGTGGGCCTCCCTGGGGGGTGGTCTCGGCGGCTCCCTCGACCAGGTTGGCCTTGGGCACGCGCCGCGGCAGTCCGGAGGAGGTGACTCCGCCCGCCTTGGGCTTCCGGAGCTGCGAGGCCTGCTGCCAGCGCTCGTCGTTCGCCGAACGCCAGCCGTTGCCGTTGGTCTCCGGCACGGAGGCCGGCGCCTCCCGGTGTGCGCGCCCCGCCCCGTTCGAGCTGTTCGCGCCGTTCGTACCGCTCGCGATGGATCCGCGGCGGGGCAGCCCGGCGTCGGTCAGCTGGTGGGCGGCGGAGTCGGCCGCGCCCGGACGGTCGAAGCCTACGCGGTCACGCTCGTTCACGTCACCGGCCTGCGCGGATTCCGCTTCGGGAGCGTACTGGGCCGGGTAGCCGTTCTGGTAGCCGCCTTGCTGCGGCCAGTCGTCCTGGTAGGACTGCTCGCCGTACGCCGGATAGCCCTCGGGGGCCGCGTTGCGCGCGGCGGCGGGCCCCTCCTGGGCCGCCTCCGCATAGGTGGGCTCCGGGTAGCCGCCGTTCGGCGCGAAGCCGTCGCCGCTGGGCAGACCGCCGTTCGGCGCGAAGTACTGCTCGTCGTACGACGGCTGCTGCGGCTCCGCGTACGCGCTCTGCTGCTCCTCGTACGCAGCCTGCGGGTCGTAGGCCGCCGGCTGCTCCTGGTAGCCCGTACGGCTGCCGTCGTAGCCCTGCTGGGCGTCGAACTCGTCGTACGCGGGGGCCTGCGGGTCCTCCTGGGGGGCCTGGCCCGTCACGGACTGGGACTCCAGGGCCGCGCGGCGCTCCTCGCGCATCAGCGAGCGGCCCACCGGGTCCAGGTCGCGGATGTCGTCGGGGACGTCGGCGTAGCGGCTGTCGTCGAAGCCGAGCTCGGCCGCCGTGCGCATCGCCGGCTGCTGCTGCAGCTGGTTGAAGCTCTCACCCTGGAACTGCTGCTCCGGGATGATCTGGGAGACCGTGAACTCCTCGCGGTCCAGCGGCTGCTCGCCACCGCCACCGTGCGTGATCGCGTCCGGCAGCATGACCAGGGAGGTCGTGCCGGCCTGCTCGCCCGAGGGGCGCAGCTGGACGCGGATGCCGTGCCGGTCGGACAGCCGGCCGACCACGAAGAGGCCCATGCGCTGGGAGATCGCGGCGTCCACGGTCGGCGGGTTGGCCAGCTTGTGGTTGATGTCCGCGAAGTCCTCGGCCGTCAGGCCGATGCCCTTGTCGTGAATCTCGATCATCACGCGGCCGTCGGGGAGACGGGTCGCGGTGACGCGGACCTTGGTCTGCGGCGAGGAGAACGTGGTGGCGTTCTCCAGCAGCTCGGCGAGCAGGTGCACGAGGTCGGTCACGGCGCGGCCGTGGATCTCGGCCTCCGGGACGCCGGAGAGCTCGATGCGCTCGTACTGCTCCACCTCGGAGGAGGCGGCGCGCAGGACGTCGACCAGCGGGACCGGCTGGTCCCAGCGGCGGCCGGGCTCCTCGCCCGCGAGGACCAGGAGGTTCTCGCCGTTGCGGCGCATACGGGTCGCGAGGTGGTCCAGGCGGAAGAGGTTCTCCAGCTGGTCCGGGTCGGCCTCGTTGTTCTCCAGGTCGGTGATCAGGGTCAGCTGGCCCTCGATCAGCGACTGGTTGCGGCGCGAGAGGTTGGTGAAGATCGCGTTGATGTTGCCCCGCAGCAGGGCCTGCTCGGCGGCGAGCCGGACGGCCTCGCGGTGGACCTGGTCGAAGGCTCGGGCGACTTCGCCGATCTCGTCGGTCGAGGTGATCGGGATCGGCGCGACCCGGGTGTCGACCCGGCCGGGGTCGGTGCGGGAGAGCTGGTCGACCAGCATCGGCAGCCGCTGCTCGGCGATGCCGAAGGCGGCGTTGCGCAGCTGGCGCATCGAGCGGGACATCTGGCGGGCCACCATGCCGGCCAGGATGAACGCGGCGAGCAGGGCGACCACGACCGTGGCACCGGTGATGAACGCGGAGGTCTTGGCGTCGTCGGCGATGCCGGAGGCCTCGTCCACCGCCTTGTCGGCGAGACCGAACTCGATCTGCCGGTAGGCGTCGTACTTGAGCGTGTTGACCGCCCACCAGTTCTGCGCGGTGATGCCCTTGGTGGCGAGAGCGGCACGGGTGGTGGTGCTGGTGTCGGGCAGCGTCGCCAGGGCCGCGACCATCTTCTTCACGTCCGGCGGGGGCACGTAGCTCGGGTCCTTGCCCTTGGCCGCCTCGGCCATCGCCGCGCCGTCGGACTTCATCTTCGTCTCGGCGTCGGTGAGCTTCTGCGCGTCGGACTCGGTGCCACCGCCGACGTACTCCTCGACGGCGATCCGCTCCAGATAGGCGTACGACGACAGGGACACCCGCTGGGTCGCCAGGTTCGGCTGGTCCGGGCCGGGCTTGATCAGCAGGTGCATGCCGATCGACCGCTCCAGCGAAAGGGCGGCCTTGGTCAGCGAGATGGCGTAGACGGTACGGCCGTAGGAGGTGATGTTGCCGGTGCCCAGACCGAGCTCGTTGGCGAACTCCATCAGAGGGTGGGCGATCCCGACGTAACCCTCTTCGGTGTTCACGCCGGTCATCTTGGCGGTGTAGGCCGCGGCGCGCAGGTCCTGGAGCTTCGGCTCCTCCTCGCGGAACAGCTTCAGGCGGCGCTGCAGGCCGGCCTTCTGCGGCATGTTCTGCGCGGCCTGGTCGAAGGCGTCGGCGGCCTCGTCCGTCTGCTTGCGGGCCGCGACGACGGTGCTGTTGCTCTCGCCCTTGCCCTGCAGCAGCGGCGCCGCCGTGACGTCACGCTCGTTGTAGAGGGCGTCCGCGTAGCCGAGGGAGGCGCGCACCAGGCGCGCGGTGTTCTCGGCGTCCTGGGCCTCCTGCCAGGTGTCGATCGAGCTCTTCACCTGGAAGCCGCCCATGACGAGGCCGACCAGCACGGGTATGAGCAGGATCGCGTTCAGCCTGGTGGGCACTCGCCAGTTGCGCGGAGAGAAACGGCCGCCGCTCTTCGCGGGGGCGGCCGCCGGCTCCGAGCCTGGCACAGGGGTGGGCGCCGCAGCGCGCGGCGGCGGGGTGAAGTTGCCCCGTGCCGACGGCTCGGGACCGTTCTTGCTTCGCCTCACTCGACCAACAACCTCTCGGCGGCGGGCACCTACGACGTGCCGCAGTCTCTCAAGCCCGGTGTGTCACAGACCACTACTGAGTACGTCTTTGACTATTGGGCAGTTCAGGCATTCCAGCACGTCGACCAGCGCACATCCAAACAGTGCAAACCCCGGATTGGGAGGGATGTAAGCCCCAGATAAAACGGTCAAAAAGAGCGAGCCCCGCCAAAAGGCGGGGCTTTTGTGAGCGCAGCGGCACCGATCGACCGCGACGCGTGTCGACACCACCTGATTCCTCTGCCGAAACGTTATGAACACCGGAGCCGACCGTGTCAAAGGCCACAGCCGGCTCCGTAACGTTTACGACAACTGCCGTATGCCACTTTCGACTTGCGCGCTACCTCAACCGTGCCATGAGGGCGTGCTCGACCAGCGTGATCAGCGCGCTCTTGGCGTCCGCGCGGTGCCGGGCGTCGGTCGTGATGATCGGGGTGTCGGGGCCGATCTGCAGCGCTTCGCGCACCTCTTCGGGCTGGTAGGGCTGCTGCCCGTCGAAGCCGTTGAGCGCGACGACGAACGGCAGACCGCTGTTCTCGAAGTAGTCCACGGCCGGGAAGCAGTCGGCCAGACGCCGGGTGTCCACCAGCACCACGGCGCCGATCGCACCGCGCACCAGGTCGTCCCACATGAACCAGAAACGGTCCTGACCGGGCGTACCGAACAGATACAGGATCAGGTCCTGGTCGAGCGTGATACGGCCGAAGTCCATGGCGACCGTGGTGGTCGTCTTGTCCCCGGTGTGGGTCAGGTCGTCGATGCCCGCGCTGGCGGACGTCATGACGGCCTCCGTGCGCAGCGGGTTGATCTCCGAGACGGCGCCGACGAACGTGGTCTTGCCCACGCCGAAGCCGCCCGCCACCACGATCTTCGCGGAGGTGGTGGCCCGGCCCGCGTCAGAGCTTGCGAAGTCCACTGAGCACCCTTTCGAGCAGCGTCACATCCGGAGCGCCGCCGTTGTTCTCGTCGCCACCCGGCTGGTGGATGGCGACCAGGCCGGCCTCGGCGAGGTCGGCGACCAGGATCCGGGCCACACCGAGCGGCATGGAGAGGAGCGCCGACACCTCCGCGACCGACTTCACCTCACGGCACAGGTGGCAGATGCGCTGGTGCTCCGGGAGCAGCCCCATGAGCGCTGCCGGGTCGGCCGTGGTGCTTATCAGCGCCTCTATGGCGAGCTGATAGCGCGGCCGCGTCCGGCCGCCGGTCATCGCATAAGGACGTACCAGCGGCTGGTCGCCCTCGTCCCCGTACGGCTCCGCGTACGGATCATGAGAGGCGGTGGGCGGGGTCATGAATCCTCCGGGCGGGACAGCAGGTCGGTCAGTCGTGCCGTCGGACAGGGCCGGTGGGGGGATTGTGGCGGCCGGACGGTGATTTCGTGAGGTGAGTGGTACCGGGGCCGGTCAGTGGAGCAGACTGCCCTGGAGTTCGGCGCGCAGGTCCGGCGTGAGGACCGCCCCTGCACGGTCGACGAGCAGTGCCATCTCGTAGCCGACGAGGCCGATGTCGCACTCGGGGTGGGCCAGGACCGCGAGGGACGAGCCGTCCGAGACCGACATGAGGAAGAGGAACCCGCGCTCCATCTCGACGACCGTCTGCGCCACGTTGCCGCCCTCGAAGATCCGGGAGGCCCCGGCCGTCAGCGAGGTGAGCCCGGACGCGACGGCCGCCAACTGGTCGGCGCGGTCCCGCGGGAAGCCTTCCGACATCGCCAGAAGGAGACCGTCGGCGGACACGACGACGGTGTGGGACACACCAGGGGTGTTGTCCACGAAGTTGGTGATCAACCAGTTGAGGTTCTGTGCCGCCTGGCTCATCTGGCTCAACTAACGCTCCTGCTGGTGAGTGGGGCTCGGGTAGCTGCCGGTCTGGCCGGTGTTGGCCTGCCGACCCTGCGCGATACCCCGACGGAGGTTGGTCAGCCGGCCGCGTACGTCGTCAGGCGCACGCGAGACCTGCGGACCCGCTTGGTGCTGTTGCTGCTGAGCCGTGCCCGGTACGAGGTTCGCCCGGGGCACCCGGCGCGGCAGGCCGGAGGTGGTGACGCCGCCCGCAGCCGGCTGCCGTACGCGTTCTGCCTGCCGGACGAGATCGTCGTTCGGCGAGCTGCGCCAGGCACTCGGAGCGGGACGCTGGGGGGCCGCCGGAGCGGCTGAGGGAGCGGGACCCTGCGGCTGCTGCGGGGCCGGCGCCGAGCCGTTGCCCTGCTGGCCTGCCTGCTGGCCGCCGTGGAACCAGTTGGTCTCCAGGGTGTCGTACAGCGGGGTACGACCGTCGCCCGGACCGCTCGCCGGGGGCAGCGCCTCGGGCTCCTGACGGACCGGACGCTGCTCCGGGGCCGGCGGACGCTGCCCGCCGAAGTCGCCCGCCTGCGGCCGCTCGTACTGGCCGGTGGGCTGGGCGAGGTTCTGGTGCCCGGGCAGGGAGTGCTGACCGGTGGAGCTGCCGTCGTAGCCCGGCGCGGGGAACTGGCCGGTGGAACCGGCGTCGTAGGCCTGCGGGGCGGCGAACTGGCCCGTGCCGGAGCCGTTCGGCTGCCCGGCCGGAGTGCCGTAGACGTCGGGGCGGACGAACGAGCCCGTGTTCTGCGGGCCGTTCGCACCGGGCCGGGCGAACTGACCGGTGTTCTGGGCGCTGTTGAAGTCCTGGCGGGGGACCACGGGGATCTCGGCCGTCGAACCCGGGCCCTGCCGGTCGTCGACGCGCGGCATGCGCGCGGTCTGCGTCGGGTCCTGCTCGTCGTGGCCGCGCGGGGCGTCCAGCGAGGCGCGGGAGACCTGCGGCTGCGCGTTGTCGTCGCTCCAGCTCGGGGTGCGCTGCTGCGGGTTGCCGCCGGGCAGCTCGGCCCGCGCACCGCCGCGCGGCGGGAGCTGCCGGCCCTGGTCGGAGGCGTTGTTGCCGCGCTTCGGCGCCGCGGGACCGCGGCTGCCGAACATGTCCTGCTGGGGCGCGCCCGTGCCCGCCGCCTGCAGACCCTGCGGCGCTCCCGGCGCCTGTCCGCCGAAGCCGGCACCGGCCGGCGAGGGCCGGCCCTGCTGGTTCGCGGCCTGGCCCTGCGGACCACGCGCGCCACCCTGCGCACCGGGACGGCCGCCCTGGCCCGCGCCGGGCAGCGCCGCCCGCGGACCCTGACCGGAGCCGACCTGGCCCCGCGCGCCGGGGCCCGAGCCGAGACGTCCGCCGCCGGACGGCGCACCGCCGCCGAAGGCACCGCCGGCACCGAGGGCGCCACCGGGGGCACCGGCACCGAGGGAACCGCCCTGGTTGCCGCGGCGGGCCGCGGCCGCACCGGCCGCTGCCTGCGCGGCGGCCGGACCGCCACTCGCCGCGGGGGCGCCGGGCTTGCCGGGAGCGGGCTTCTTGCCGCCCTGGGCGACATCGACGGGAAGCATGACCAGCGCGGTCGTACCACCGGAGTCGGACGGGCGGAGCTGGATGCGGATGCCGTGGCGCTGCGACAGACGACCGACCACGAACAGACCCATGCGGCGGGACACCGAGACGTCCACGGTGGGCGGCGAGGCGAGCCGCTCGTTGATCGCCGCGAGGTCCTCGGGGGAGAGGCCGATACCGGTGTCGTGGATCTCGATCAGCACCCGGCCGTCGGGCAGCGCGTGACCGGTGACCTTGACCTTGGTCTGCGGCGAGGAGAAGGAGGTGGCGTTCTCCAGCAGCTCGGCGAGCAGGTGCACGAGGTCGTTGACCACGCGGCCCGCGACCTCGGTGGTCGGCACGGCGGCCAGCTCGATGCGCTCGTACTGCTCCACCTCGGACGCGGCGGCGCGCAGGACGTCGACCAGCGGGACCGGGCGGGTCCAGCGGCGGCCGGGCTCTTCACCGGCGAGAACGAGAAGGTTTTCACCGTTACGGCGCATACGCGTCGCGAGGTGGTCGAGCTTGAACAGCGAGGACAGCTGGTCCGGGTCGGCCTCGCGGGACTCCAGCTCGGAGATCAGCGAGAGCTGGCGCTGGATGAGACCCTGGGAGCGGCGCGAGAGGTTGGTGAACATCGCGTTGACGTTGCCCCGCAGCAGGGCCTGCTCGGCGGCGAGGCGGACCGCCTCGCGGTGCACGTCGTCGAAGGCCGCGGCCACCT
Organism: Streptomyces sp. NPDC050625; assembly: GCF_040654755.1. Lineage (NCBI taxonomy): Bacteria > Bacillati > Actinomycetota > Actinomycetes > Kitasatosporales > Streptomycetaceae > Streptomyces > Streptomyces sp. NPDC050625. The sequence goes on along the minus strand of NZ_JBFAIQ010000013.1, from coordinate 218,206 downwards.
GGCCGATCTCGTCCCGGGAGTGCACACCGACCGACTCCACGGACGTGTCGACGTCCTGCGGGTCGGACTCGGACAGCTGCTTGACCAGCTCGGGCAGGCGGTCCTGGGCGACCTTGGTGGCGGTCTCCTGCAGCCGGCGCAGCGAGCGGATCATGGAGCGGGCCACGACGAAGGCGCCGACCAGCGACACGCCGAGGACGATGAGGATCAGGGCACCGGAGATGATCGCGTCGCGCTCGGTGGCGTTGCGCAGCTCGCGGGCCTTCTGCTCCATGTCCTCGAGCAGCGAGTGCTCGATCTTCTTCATCTGGAGCAGCTTGGTCGAGCTGTCGTCCACCCAGTCGAGGTAGGAACGCTTGCTCTGGTCGGTGAGGCCGCTGGGGCCGCTCAGGGCACGCTTGGCGTAGGTGTCCGCGGCTTCGATGATCGAGTTGCCCGCGTCGATCGGCTTGAGGAGCTCGGCGACGTTGCCGCCCGCGTAGATCTTCCGGAAGATCGTGAGCTCGGAGCCCTCGCTGGACAGTGCCGACTGGCCGTAGAGCCGGTCGTTGTCCGAGAGCTTGCCGGCCGTCGTGTTGTTGTCGGGCAGCGCCGCGGCGATGACGGCACGCTGCACGGACGCGTACTCCTTGGCGGTGGAGAACGCCGCCAGGGCGCGGGTGCGCTGGATCATCTCGGGGTTGCTGGAGGCCTCCGCCATGTCCTGCGAGAGGTCGACCAGCTGGGTGATCAGCCGGTGGTACGACTCGATCGTCTGCGTCGAGTTGTCCTTGGACTGGTAGGCGCTGCGGCGGATCTTCGCGAGACCCTCCAGCTGGCCGACGAGGCCGACGAGGCTGTCACGGACGCCCTGGAGCTGACCGTTCTTGCTCGCCGCGTCGATCTCCTCGGAGGAGTCGATGAAGTTCTGCTTCGCCCGGTCGGTCTTGTCCTGGTAGCCCTTGACCGTGTAGTCGGTCGCCTTGAGGCCGTGGGCCAGCGGACCGGCGGACTGGTCGCGCTCCTCCTGGAGCGCGTTGGCCAGTTCGGTGGCCTGCTTGGTCATGTCCGTCAGCAGCTTCATGTTGTCGAGCTGCTGGATGTCGGTCATGGAGTCGCTGATGCGCAGCGCGCCCAGCGAGGTGGCCGCGACCACGGGGAGCGCGAGCAGCGACACCAGGCGCGTGGAGATGCGCCAGTTGCGCAGTGCTATTCGCGGACCCGGGCCGGTCGGACCCTGGACGGACTTCACTGTCGGCGCGGGGCTCGGCGACACGGCCGCGCCGGGGCGCCCGGAGCGCTCACCGCCGTCGCCGATGGGAACCGGGCCCGGGTTCTGGGCGTGCTGGGGCGAGGAACCGCGGTCGGTCCCGCCGTGCGGCTCCGGCTCCGCCGAAGCGCTGCCATCCCTCTTGAAACGTCCCTGCACTAGCGTCGCAACCTCTGGACCAGGCGCCCCTCCGCGCGAACGGAAGGACACGGTGTCGGCGTTGTGGGGAGCGTCCTGAATACGCCCCCCGGGTGTTCTTGAGCGACCGACGCTGGCTCCCCCTTCTCGCCGCCGCTCGGCGCTGCTCTGCGCCCCTGCGCCGGCTCGATCCCGCGGCGGTCCGTGGAATTCCAGCACAGTGCAGGATCTCCAACAAGGGCCGTGGACCGAGCTGTGACCTGAGTGACAGCGAGTGATCGGGAGGTTACGAGACGTAGAAGATGATCTCGTACATAACGGACGAATCCTTGTGAGTGACGGGGGTCGAGGGGGTGTCCCAGTCGCCATGATCAGGAGCGGAATGGTGGCTTCAGAGGGCGAATGTCCGTTTCGTTGCCAAGGATTGGGAGCCGGAATTGACCGGATTGCGCGCGGAGTCGTGAGCAAACTCACATGCGGATCCAGGGCAGTTGGCGACTTCGCCGGGGAATTGGATGTTTAGCCTGGCGCTTTACAAGAGGTAACTCGCTGCCAACCACTCACGACAGGGCGCCGTACAACCGTGAAGACGATGATGTTCCGCAACATAGCCAACCCGCGTCGCACGACCCTGGCGCACCTCGAGGACGCCGGCGAACTGCAGACCCCGGAGCAGCCGGAACACTCCGTCGACCTGCCCGCCCAGACTGCCAACCCCAAGCGCACCGTCCTCATGGAGGTCCCCGTGACCTCCTCCGTCGCGCAGTAGTACGGCGGCCGGCCGCCGGATGCTCAAGGCGGTCGGCGCGGAAGTTCCGGGGCGCCCCCCTTTGCCGCGTTAGCCTGGAGCGTCAGACTCCAGCCGGCTCAGTTAAGGGGCGCAAGGATCCCGTGCGCATCGCCAGGTTCTCCATCGACGGGAACGTCGCCTTCGGCGCGGTCGAGGGCGAAAAGCAGGACGAGCTCGTCCTGGACATCATCAAGGGCATCCCGTTCGCGGACCACGAGCTCTCCGGTACGAAGGTGCCGCTGAGCAAGGTCCGGCTGCTTCCGCCGGTGCTCCCCAACAAGGTCGTGGCCTTCGGCCGCAACTACGCGGAGCACGCCAGGGAGCTGGGCAACGAGGTCCCCGACGCCCCGTTCGCCTTCTTCAAGCCGTCCACCTCGGTGATCGGCCCGGGCGACGAGATCCAGTACCCCTCCTTCTCCGAGGAGCTCCACCACGAGGCGGAGCTGGCCGTGGTCATCGGCCGTATGTGCCGCGAGGTGCCGCGCGACCGCGTCAAGGACGTGATCTTCGGCTACACCTGCGCCAACGACGTGACCGCCCGCGACGTCCAGCGGCGCGAGAAGCAGTGGGCCCGGGCCAAGGGCTTCGACACGTCCTGCCCGCTCGGCCCCTGGGTGGAGACGGACCTGGACCTCGCCGCCGCGAACGACCTCACGGTCCAGCTCACCGTCAACGGCGAACAGCGCCAGCTGGGCCGTACGAGCGAAATGATCCACCCCATCGAGGATCTGATCGTGAACATCTCCGAGGCCATGACGCTGCTGCCCGGCGACGTGATCCTCACGGGCACCCCGGCTGGGGTCGGCCCCCTGCACGTCGGCGACGAGGTCGCCGTCACCATCGAAGGCATCGGCACTCTCACCAACAAGGTTGTCAAGCGTGGCTAGCGCATCCGGCTCCCCCGTACGCGTCCGTTTCTGCCCCTCGCCCACCGGTAACCCCCACGTGGGACTGGTCCGCACCGCCCTGTTCAACTGGGCGTTCGCCCGGCACCACCAGGGCACCCTGGTCTTCCGCATCGAGGACACCGACGCGGCCCGCGACTCCGAGGAGTCGTACGACCAGCTGCTCGACGCGATGCGCTGGCTGGGCTTCGACTGGGACGAGGGCCCCGAGGTCGGCGGCCCGCACGCGCCCTACCGCCAGTCGCAGCGCATGGACCTCTACAAGGACGTCGCACAAAAGCTCCTGGACGGCGGTCACGCCTACCGCTGCTACTGCTCCCAGGAGGAGCTGGACACCCGCCGCGAGGCGGCGCGCGCCGCGGGCAGGCCGTCCGGCTACGACGGTCACTGCCGCGACCTGAGTGCCGAGCAGGTCGAGCAGTACCGGGCCCAGGGCCGAACCCCGATCGTCCGCTTCCGGATGCCCGACGAGACGATCACCTTCACGGACCTGGTCCGCGGCGAGCTGACTTTCACCCCGGAGAACGTCCCGGACTACGGCATCGTCCGCGCGAACGGCGCCCCGCTGTACACGCTGGTGAACCCGGTCGACGACGCGCTGATGGAGATCACCCACGTACTGCGCGGCGAGGACCTGCTCTCCTCCACCCCCCGCCAGGTCGCCCTGTACAAGGCGCTGATCGAGCTCGGCATCGCCAAGCAGATCCCGTCCTTCGGGCATCTGCCGTACGTGATGGGCGAGGGCAACAAGAAGCTGTCCAAGCGCGACCCGCAGTCCTCGCTGAACCTCTACCGCGAGCGCGGCTTCCTCCCGGAGGGCCTGCTCAACTACCTCTCGCTGCTCGGCTGGTCGCTCTCGGCCGACCAGGACATCTTCTCGATGGACGAGATGGTCGCGGCCTTCGACGTCTCCGACGTGAACCCGAACCCGGCGCGCTTCGACCTGAAGAAGGCCGAGGCGATCAACGGCGACCACATCCGCCTGCTCGACGTGAAGGACTTCACCGAGCGCTGCCGGTCGTGGCTCCAGGCCCCGTTCGCCCCGTGGGCCCCGGAGGACTTCGACGAGACGAAGTGGCAGGCCATCGCCTCGCACGCGCAGACCCGCCTCAAGGTCCTCGACGAGATCACCGACAACGTCGACTTCCTGTTCCTCGCCGAGCCGGTCTTCGACGAGGCGAGCTGGACGAAGGCCATGAAGGAGGGCTCCGACGCCCTGCTGCGCACGGCCCGCGAGAAGCTGGACGCGGCCGACTGGACCTCCGCCGAGTCCCTGAAGGAGGCCGTCCTGGCCGCCGGCGAGGCGCACGGCCTCAAGCTCGGCAAGGCCCAGGCCCCGGTCCGCGTGGCGGTCACCGGCCGCACGGTCGGTCTGCCGCTCTTCGAGTCCCTGGAGATCCTGGGCAAGGAGAAGACCCTGACCCGCATCGACGCGGCCCTGGCGAAGCTGACGGCGTAGCCCGCACGGCGTAACGCGCACACCAAGGGGCGGCAACCGGACCACCGGTCGCCGCCCCTCGCGCTGCCCTGACGGGAGCAGGTGTTCGGCCTAGGGGGTGTCGTTCGGATCAGGCCGGCGGTGATGAGCGGTGCGGTCCGGCGGACCCGAGCGGGGTCGTGGGGGTGTCCCCTGGTCGAGCGAAGCCGAGAGCTTGGGGGAGAGTGACGACAGCGCCTGGGGGTCCCCCCTGCTCGAAGAGCTTGGGGGAGTGCGTGCCAGACCCCGCGACGCCGGGATGATCCGAACGAGACCCCCTAGGGTGGGGACATGACGATCAGGGCCGTGATCTGGGACGTGGACGACACCCTCTTCGACTACACGAGTGCGGATCGCGAGGGCATGCGCTCCCATCTGGCGGCCGAGGGCATGCTCCACGGGTACGGGACCCCGGAGCGGGCCCTGGTGCGCTGGCGGGAGATCACCGATCAGCAGTGGGCCCGGTTCTCGGCGGGAGAGACGTCCTTCGAGGGCCAGCGGCGCGACCGCGTACGGGTGTTCCTGGACCAGGAGCTGACCGACGCCGAGGCGGACGCCTGGTTCCAGCGTTACGTCGGTCACTACGAGGCCGCCTGGACCCTGTTCCCGGACGTCCTGCCCGCCCTCGACGCCCTCGCCGCCAGCCACCGGCACGCGGTGCTGTCCAACTCCAGCCTCACGGTCCAGGACCGCAAACTGCGTGTGCTCGGCCTGCGCGACCGCTTCGAGGCCGTCCTGTGCGCGGCCGAACTGGGCGTCTCCAAGCCGAAGGCCGAGGCGTTCCTCGCCGCCTGCGACGCCCTGGAGCTCGCCCCGCACCAGGTGGCGTACGTCGGCGACCACCCGGAGATCGACGGGCGGGGCGCCGCCGAGGCCGGTCTTCTGTCCGTGTGGATCGATCGCGGCGGGGTGTACGCGGACGGTGCGGGGGCCGCCGTGCCCCACCGGATCTCCACCCTCGCCGAACTCCCCGCCATCGTCGGCGCGGATACCCGTTTTGGAGCGCCGTCCACCTTCGGGTAATGTTCTTCCTGCGCCGAGGGGAGCGGGTCGGAAGACCGGAACCCCGGGGCGCAAAACTAGAACAAGGTCCCCTCAAGGGCTTGCGTTCCAGTGGCCTATGGTGTAATTGGCAGCACGACTGATTCTGGTTCAGTTAGTCTTGGTTCGAGTCCAGGTAGGCCAGCTCGCAGAGCTCATCTGCGCCCGCGGATCTCATCCGCAAGCCCCCGTTGTGTAGCGGCCTAGCACGCTGCCCTCTCAAGGCAGTAGCGCCGGTTCGAATCCGGTCGGGGGTACTGGTTCCGATCAACTCGGAATCGCTAGGGCCCCCGTTGTGTAGCGGCCTAGCACGCCGCCCTCTCAAGGCGGTAGCGCCGGTTCGAATCCGGTCGGGGGTACTGACTGGTCTAAACCATCATTGGTCTATGGTGTAATTGGCAGCACGGCTGATTCTGGTTCAGTTAGTCTTGGTTCGAGTCCAGGTAGACCAGCTCGGATCTGCGGAAACGTAAGATCCTCGCCCCCGTTGTGTAGCGGCCTAGCACGCCGCCCTCTCAAGGCGGTAGCGCCGGTTCGAATCCGGTCGGGGGTACATCGGACGAAGGCCCTCCACCTCGGTGGAGGGCCTTCGGCGTTACTCGAAGCCGTACCGCCGCGCCGACTCCTCCTCCTGGGCCAGCCGGTGCAGCGCCTGGAGCATCGGCTCGACCAGCACCGCCGAGATCACCGCGCTCTCCGCCTTCTCCGCCTCCGACGGCTGCGCCTCCACGAAGTCCAGGTCGTACCGCGCCGCCTCGTGCATCAACATCGCGTAGAAGACCAGCCGTTGGGCGTCCCAGTCGTAACCGAGCCGGCGGAACGCGGCGATCGCCACCACCAGGGAGCGGTACGAGGGGGAGATGGTGGTCAGCATCTGGGCGTTGGTCCAGCCCAGCACCTCCAGCAGCCCGTCCGCCTCACGACGGGCGGCCTGGACGTACTCGTCGTCCTCGTCCGGCTCCGGCACCTGCGGCAGCGCCCACAGGGCGGCGCCCAGCCGGATGGTGCGGCCCAGCGAGTCGTCGTCGACATGCTCCAGCACCTCCCGCACCGTCGCCACCGGCAGGCGGCCGACCTGGATCATCGCGCGCACCAGTCGCAGCCGGCGCAGATGCTCCTCGTCGTACTCGGCGGTCGTCGCGTTGACCTGGCGGCCCGGCGCCAACAGCCCTTCGCGCAGGTAGTACTTGATCGTCGCGGTGGACACACCGCTGCGCTCACTCAGCTCGGCTAGCCGCATGCCTTGCGCCCTTCGTTGGGGAGTGCCACTATCCAAGCATTGTGCAGAAGGATAGTGCCGCTATCTGATCGGTTGAGAGGGTCGCCATGTCCACCAGACCGGTTCCGGGTCGCACCACCGCGGAGACAGAAGGCGACGTAGTGGTCCTCCTCATCGGCATGCGCATCAACCACTTCTGGGCGGTGCACCAGTGGCTCCCGGTCATGCTGGCGATGCTGCGCATGCTGGGGGAGCTGGCCCGCGACAGGAGCCGGGGGCTGCTGGGGCGGATCCTGCTGACCGCCTCGCCGCGAACGTACTACGTCGTGCAGTACTGGGAGTCCAAGGAGAAGCTCTACGCGTACGCGACCGCGCCCGACGCCTTCCACCACCGGGCCTGGACGCTGGTCAACCGCGAGGAGAAGGCCGGGAGGGCGCGCGGGCACGTGGGCATCTGGCACGAGACGTATGTCGCGCCGGAGGGGTCGTACGAGTCCGTCTACGGCGACATGCCGGCGTTCGGCCTGGCGGCGGCACACGGACAGATCCCGCTGGAGCGCCGGGGCCGCTACGCGAAGGACCGCTTCGCATACCGCTCACAGCCGACGCCCGAGCCCGAGAAGACCGTCTGAAGCGAGGAGGAACTGCCGCGGCGTTGAGGCGGGTCCTCCCTGGTGATGTACCCCGAGGATGCGATGGGCTCGGCCCGAGCGGCGGCCGGCGGCGCCGATGGCCGTCTGGGTGTGCATGCGGCCCGGGTGGCGCGCGCTCGCCGGTGGGCCGGGGCCGGTCGCGGCGGGTTCGTGCGCCGGTCGTCGGGGCCGAGGGGGACTGGGGAGGGCCCGCCGCGGCGTTGGGGCGGGTCCTCCTCGGTGTCGTGTCCCGAGGGTTCGAAGGGGTCAGCCGGAGCGCGCAGTGCCTCGGAGAGGCGGCTGGCGGCCTCGATGGCCGTTTGGGTGTGCGTACGGCCCGGGTGGCGCGCGCTCGCCGGTGGGCTGGGCCGGCTGCGGCGGGTTCGTGCGCCGGTCGCCGGGGCCGCTAGGGCAGTTTGAAGCGGGGACCGGGGAGTGCCTGCCGCGGCCTCGGAGAGGCGGTCGGCGGCGTCGATGGCCGTTTGGGTGTGCGTACGGCCCGGGTGGCGCGCGCTCGCCGGTGGGCTGGGCCGGCTGCGGTGGGTTCGCGTACCGGTCGTAGTCGGTCGTCGAGGCCGAGAGGGACTGGGGAGGGCCGCCGCGGCGTTGAGGCGGGTCCTCCCCGGTGGCGTACCCCGAGGATCGATGCGCGGTCAGCCGGAGCGGCGCAGTGCCTCGGAGAGGCGGCCGGCGGCGTCGATGACCGCCTGGGCGTGCATACGGCCCGGGTGGCGCGTCAGGCGCTCGATGGGGCCGGAGACGGACACCGCGGCCACCACACGGTTGGACGGGCCGCGCACGGGCGCGGAGACGGACGCGACGCCGGGCTCGCGCTCGCCGATGGACTGGGCCCAACCCCGGCGCCGCACGCCCGACAGGGCCGTCGCCGTGAAGCGGGCGCCCTGCAGGCCCCGGTGCAGGCGCTCCGGCTCCTCCCAGGCCATCAGGATCTGCGCGGACGAGCCAGCCTTCATCGTGAGCGTGGAGCCGACCGGGACGGTGTCCCGAAGGCCGGACAGCCGTTCCGCCGCGGCCACGCAGATGCGCATGTCACCCTGGCGCCGGTAGAGCTGCGCGCTCTCGCCGGTGACATCGCGGAGGTGGGTGAGCACCGGGCCCGCCGTCGCCAGCAGGCGGTCCTCGCCCGCTGCCGCGGCCAGCTCGGCCAGGCGCGGCCCGAGAATGAACCGGCCCTGCATGTCGCGTGCCACCATGCGGTGGTGTTCCAGAGCCACGGCCAGCCGGTGGGCCGTGGGTCGTGCCAGTCCGGTGGCCCCGACCAGACCCGCGAGGGTGGCCGGACCGGACTCCAGAGCGCTCAGGACAAGGGCTGCCTTGTCCAGAACGCCGACGCCGCTACTGTTGTCCATGCAACGATACTCACGTCTCACTCTGTGAAACGCAAGTTCAATTTTCCGTGAGACGCGCAACCCTGGTACGAACAGCGGCCCGCGCACCGAACGGGCCTGGCGGCAGGCGCCCGGCACAGGGTGCGGGGACCGCCTCCCAAGATCTCTAGTTGGGCCGGCGCACCTTTGCCGGCCGGAGGGAAAGCGATGGGTAGGACACTCGCGGAGAAGGTCTGGGACGACCACGTCGTCCGGCGCGCCGAGGGCGAGCCCGACCTCCTCTTCATCGATCTGCACCTGCTGCACGAGGTGACCAGCCCGCAGGCCTTCGACGGTCTGCGCCAGAACGGCCGCCAGGTGCGCCGTCTCGACCTCACCATCGCGACCGAGGACCACAACACCCCCACCCTCGACATCGACAAGCCCATCGCGGACCCGGTCTCCCGCGCCCAGCTGGAGACCCTGCGCAAGAACTGCGCCGAGTTCGGCGTGCGGCTGCACCCGCTGGGCGACGTCGAGCAGGGCGTCGTGCACGTCGTCGGCCCGCAGCTGGGCCTGACCCAGCCCGGTACGACGGTCGTCTGCGGCGACTCCCACACCTCGACGCACGGTGCCTTCGGCGCGCTGGCGTTCGGCATCGGCACCTCCCAGGTGGAGCATGTGCTGGCCACCCAGACGCTGCCGCTGGCCCGCCCGAAGACCATGGCCATCACGGTCGACGGCGACCTGCCCGAGGGCGTCACCGCCAAGGACCTGATCCTGGCGATCATCGCCAAGATCGGTACGGGCGGCGGCCAGGGCTACATCCTGGAGTACCGCGGCTCCGCCATCGAGAAGCTCTCGATGGAGGCCCGCATGACCATCTGCAACATGTCGATCGAGGCCGGCGCCCGCGCGGGCATGATCGCCCCCGACGAGACGACGTTCGCGTACATCAAGGGCCGCGCCCACGCCCCCGAGGGCGAGGACTGGGACGCCGCCGTGGCGTACTGGAAGACCCTGAAGACGGACGAGGACGCGGTCTTCGACGCCGAGGTGCACATCGACGCCGCCGCCCTCTCGCCGTTCGTCACCTGGGGCACCAACCCCGGCCAGGGCGCGCCGCTTTCGGCGTCCGTCCCCGACCCGGCTTCGTACGAAGACGCTTCGGAGCGCCTGGCCGCCGAAAAGGCCCTGGAATACATGGGGTTGGAGGCCGGCCAGCCGCTGCGCTCCATCAAGGTGGACACCGTCTTCGTAGGCTCCTGCACCAACGGCCGCATCGAGGACCTGCGCGCCGCCGCCGAGATCGTCAAGGACCGCAAAGTCGCCGACGGCGTACGGATGCTGGTCGTCCCGGGCTCTGCGCGCGTGGGCCTGCAGGCCGTCTCCGAGGGCCTGGACGTGGTCTTCAAGGAGGCCGGCGCCGAGTGGCGGCACGCGGGCTGCTCGATGTGTCTGGGCATGAACCCGGACCAGCTGGCCCCCGGTGAGCGCTCCGCGTCCACCTCCAACCGCAACTTCGAGGGCCGGCAGGGCAAGGGCGGTCGTACGCACCTGGTGTCGCCGCAGGTCGCGGCCGCGACGGCCGTCCTGGGCCACCTGGCGTCCCCCGCCGACCTCGCCGCCGACACCCCCGCGCCCGCTGGAGTCTGATCAGTCATGGAAGCATTCACCACCCACACCGGCCGGGCCGTCCCGCTGCGCCGCAGCAACGTCGACACCGACCAGATCATCCCTGCTCACTGGCTCAAGAAGGTGACCCGGGACGGCTTCGAGGACGGGCTGTTCGAGGCCTGGCGCAAGGACGAGAACTTCATCCTCAACCGGCCCGAGCGCAAGGGCGCCACGGTCCTGGTCGCGGGCCCCGACTTCGGCACCGGTTCCTCCCGTGAGCACGCCGTCTGGGCGCTGCAGAACTACGGCTTCAAGACGGTGATCTCGTCCCGCTTCGCCGACATCTTCCGCGGCAACTCGCTGAAGAACGGCCTGCTCACGGTGGTTCTGGAGCAGAAGACCGTGGACGCGCTGTGGGAGCTCATCGAGAAGGACCCCACGGCCGAGATCACGGTGGACCTCGAAGCGCGTGAGGTGCGTGCCGAGGGCGTCACCGCCTCCTTCGAGCTGGACGAGAACTCCCGCTGGCGGCTGCTGAACGGCCTGGACGACATCTCCATCACCCTCCAGAACGAGGCCGACATCTCCACGTACGAGGCCAAGCGCCCGTCGTACAAGCCGCGGACGCTCCAGGGCTGACCGGCGCCTGGTCCAGGTCTGGTTTCGGCCACCGCAACACCTCTTCTGTACCCCCGATCGCCACGATTGGGGGTACAGCCATGTCTGCACCCGAACGGCCCTGCGCGTTCTCGCACGTCGGCCCAACTTCCCACGTTACGAAGGCTGTTGCCGGGGTACGTGAGTGCAGTATCCGCGCCTTTCGCAAGTGCCCGGAAGGCCATTCGAGGCGGCAGTTGCACCCTGCGCAGGCGACAACTCGCCCCAGATGGCACAATCTGTGCATGGAACACGACGGCCAACTCGAGCTCTATGCGGCGGTCGCGGACCAACTGAAGGAAGCGCACACAAGAGTGCGCGCACTGCAAGTCCCGGAGGGCGTACGGATGGCGCTGACCCGGAAGCTGCTGGTCATTACGGCCGCGGCCAAGCACGATCTCGCCGATGCGGCAAGGCGTCTGGAGCGGTTCACGGCGGACCTCGACGAGGGTCGATTCCCCGACGAGGAAGGCTGAACCGCACGAGACAGCCGAGTCTGTTGCGGCGCACGGGTGATAAGCCCGTTTCGTGTTTGATTTGCGGTATATATCTGCCTAACGTGCGAAAAAGCTTGAACACTTTCGTTCTGGCGATGTCTCCGAAGGGGAAGACGTGAACAAGGCGCAGCTCGTAGAAGCGATTGCCGACAAGCTCGGCGGCCGCCAGCAGGCCGCCGACGCTGTCGACGCGGTCCTGGACGCCATCGTCCGCGCGACGGTGGCCGGGGACCGGGTCTCGGTCACCGGTTTCGGTTCCTTCGAGAAGGTGGACCGTCCCGCCCGCTACGCCCGCAACCCCCAGACGGGCGAGCGGGTTCGGGTCAAGAAGACCTCCGTGCCGCGCTTCCGCGCCGGTCAGGGCTTCAAGGACCTGGTGAGCGGCACGAAGAAGCTCCCGCGCGGCGGCGAGGTCGCCGTCAAGAAGGCGCCCAAGGGCAGCCTGACCGGCGGCGCGGCCGCGACGGTCAAGAAGGCCGCCGCGAAGAAGGTCACCGCCAAGAAGGCCGCCGCGAAGAAGGTCACCGCCAAGAAGGCGGCACCCGCGAAGAAGGTCACCGCGAAGAAGACCACGGCGAAGAAGACGACCGCCAAGAAGACCACGGCGGCGGCGAAGAAGACCACGGCGGCGGCGAAGAAGACCACCGCCAAGAAGGCCCCGGCGAAGAAGGTCACGGCCAAGAAGGCCCCCGCCAAGAAGTCGACGGCACGCAAGACCACCGCCAAGAAGGCCACCGCCCGCTGATCAGCAGGGCACAGGGCACTCACACGCCGGGCCGGACTCCCCTGGGGAGCCCGGCCCGCGGCGCGTTCGGGCAGACGCTCAGAACGTCTGCAGGGTCACCAGCGTGATGCGGAGGTCCGTTCCGGAGCCCTCCGCCGGTTCCGTCTCGATCCGTACGCGCTGCCCGGGCCGCAGCAGCCGGAGGCCTCCGGCGTCGAACGCCGGCGCGTCGAAGGGCACCGGGGTGCCGTCGTCGAGCAGCACCTGACCGCTGCGGGTCTGGGGGTCGTACGTGTATGCGGTCGCCTGCATGTCGGCCAGCCTAATGCTCGCCGGGTGCGGAGTCGCGCCGTCGGGCCTGCGAGGCGGATGCCGGGTGCGGGTGCGTTGTGGTTCGTCGCGCAGTTCCCCGCGCCCCTGGAGGGGCGCAGCCCCCGAGCTGCGGTGCCTCAGGACCCCGGGATCAGCAGGCCCGCCGATACCGCTGCCGTGTGCGGGCCCACTCCGAGGGCCAGGGCCGCTCGTAGGTCCTCGCCCGTGTCCACGTCCTGTCGTACCGAGTCGACCGCGTCGAGGCGGAGTTCCACCGCCCCCGAGGCGCGGTGCCGGGCGCGGGAATCGGTGCCGAATGCCGGGTGCAATTCCCGGTCGGGGGCCGCCGCCAGCAGGGTCGTGCCGATTGCGGCCGCATCCGCGAGAAAAGCACGAGGGAATTCCGCCGCGGCCGCCAGCACCCGGGCCAATTCCGCGGGCCGCAGGGCCGGCAGATCGGCGTTCAGGGCCGCCACGGGAGTTCCCGGACGCGACGACCGTACGACCCCCGCTCCGTGCGCCAGCGCGGCGTTCAGGCCGCCGGCCGGCTCGTCCGGGACGATCCGGGCACCCAGCGCCGCCAGCTCGCGGCCGGCCAGTTCGTCGTCCGTGACGACCGCCACATCCTTGACCTGCGGACATGCCAGCGCCGCGGCCACCGTGTCCTGCGCGAACGCGAGGGCCAGTGCCGGGCGCACCCCGTCGGCGGCCGTGTCCGAGAGCCTGCTCTTGGCCCGCGCAAGGGGCTTGAGGGGTATGACCAAGGTCCACTGCACCGACGTATCGTCCCTCTCTTGTTGCGGACATTGTCACCCGGGTCATCCGGCGGTTCCGGTCATCGGGCGTACGGTGTCCTCGACAGACCGGCGGCCCGGGGCGACACTTGTGCGGCCCCCGCACCCGGGGAGAAGGCCTAGAGGAAGGTGTCCGTGTGTCCCGCCGCAGAATCGGGTTCTGGTACCGCTTCGCAGCGGTCCTCTGCAAACCGCCGCTGGTGGTTCTGATCAAGCGGGACTGGCGTGGAATGGAGAACATTCCGGCCGACGGCGGATTTATCACCGCGGTGAACCACAATTCACACGTGGACCCCTTCGCGTACGCGCACTATCAGTACAACACCGGACGGGTTCCGCGATTCCTGGCGAAGAGCGGGCTTTTCAAGAAGGGATTCGTCGGGGCCGCGATGCGCGGCACCGGGCAGATCCCCGTCTACCGCGAGAGCACCGACGCGCTCAGCGCGTTCCGGGCCGCGATCGACGCCGTGGAGCGCGGCGAGTGCGTCGCCTTCTACCCCGAGGGCACCCTCACCCGCGACCCGAACGGCTGGCCCATGACCGGCAAGACCGGTGCCGCGCGGGTGGCGCTGCAGACCCAGTGTCCGGTCGTCCCGGTCGCCCAGTGGGGCGCCAACGAGCTGCTGCCGCCGTACGCCAAGAAGCCCAACCTCTGGCCGCGCAAGACGCACCACGTCCTCGCGGGCCCCCCGGTCGACCTGTCGCGCTTCTACGACCAGGAGATGACTCCGGAGCTCCTCAAGGAGGCCACCGAGGTCATCATGGCCGCCATCACCCGCCTGCTGGAGGAGATCCGCGGCGAGAAGGCGCCCGATACGCCCTACGACCCGCGCCGTGAGCGGATCGAGCAGCGGCGCCGGACCGAGGCGCAGACGCAGACCCAGACCAAGCAGGCAGAAGGGCAGGGACAGGGCAAGTGAGCAAGCCGGTCAAGGCAGGGGTCTTCAGCGCCGGTTCGTGGGGCACGGCCTTCGGCATGGTGCTCGCCGACGCGGGCTGTGAGGTCACCATCTGGGCCCGTCGCGCGGAGGTCGCCGAGGCGATCAACTCCACCCGGACGAACCCGGACTACCTGCCGGGCGTCGAGCTCCCGGAGAAGCTGCGGGCCACCACCGACCCGGCCGAGGCCGCCGCCGGCGCCGACTTCACGGTCCTGTCCGTCCCCTCCCAGACCCTGCGCGCCAACCTCGCGGAATGGGTTCCGCTGCTGGCTCCCGGCACCGTCCTGGTGTCCCTGATGAAGGGCGTCGAGCTGGGCTCCGCGATGCGGATGAGCGAGGTCATCGACGACGTCGCCAAGGTCGGCCAGGACCGTATCGCCGTGGTCACCGGGCCCAACCTGGCCCGGGAGATCGCCGCCCGCATGCCCGCCGCCGCCGTGGTCGCCTGCACCGACGAGGCGGTCGCCCAGCGGCTCCAGGCCGCCTGCCACACGCCGTACTTCCGCCCGTACACCAACACCGACGTCGTCGGCTGCGAACTCGGCGGCGCGGTCAAGAACGTGATCGGCCTCGCGGTCGGCATCGCCGACGGCATGGGCCTCGGCGACAACGCCAAGGGCTCGCTCATCACCCGCGGCCTCGCCGAGACCACCCGGCTCGGCCTGGCACTCGGCGCCGACCCGCTGACCTTCTCCGGACTCGCGGGCCTGGGCGACCTGGTGGCCACCTGCTCCTCGCCGCTCTCCCGCAACCACACCTTCGGCACCAACCTCGGCAAGGGCATGACCCTGGAGGAGACGATCGCGGTCACCAAGCAGACCGCGGAGGGCGTCAAGTCGTGCGAGTCCGTGGCGGATCTGGCCCGTCGGCACGGCGTCGACATGCCCATCACGGAGACGGTCGTGGACATCGTGCACGAGGGAAAGCCGCCCGTGGTGGCCCTCAAGGAGCTGATGTCGCGCAGCGCGAAGCCGGAACGACGCTGAGCGATCCCGGCTGTCGGACGCTGTCTCGGGGCCCTACCACCGGGTACTCTCAACGCGATATGAGCACCGAGAACCTCCCCCAGAGCCCTGAGCAGCCGTCCCGCAAGCCGCGCGTGGCCGTCGTGTTCGGCGGACGCAGCTCCGAACACGGGATCTCCGTGGTCACCGCCGGCGCCGTACTGCGCGCCATCGACCGGACGAAGTACGACGTCCTCCCGATCGGCATCACCCGGGACGGCCGTTGGGCGCTCACCGCCGACGAGCCGGACCGGATGGCCATCACCGACCGTCGCACCCCGAGCGTCGAGGAGCTCGCGGAGTCCAGCGAGGGCGGGGTGGTGCTCCCCGTCGACCCCGCCAACCGCGAGGTGGTCTACAGCGAGCCCGGATCGGTGCCCAAGGCCCTCGGCGAGGTCGACGTGGTCTTCCCGGTGCTGCACGGTCCCTACGGCGAGGACGGCACCCTCCAGGGCCTCCTGGAGCTCTCCGGCGTCCCGTACGTGGGCGCGGGCGTGCTCGCCTCGGCCGTCGGCCAGGACAAGGAGTACATGAAGCGGGTGTTCACCTCCTTCGGGCTCAAGGTCGGCCCGTATGTGGTGATCAGGCCCCGCGAGTGGCAGCAGGACGAGTCCGCCGCCCGCAAGAAGATCATCGACTTCGCGGGCGAGCACGGCTGGCCGCTGTTCGTGAAGCCCGCGCGCGCGGGTTCGTCGATCGGCATCACCAAGGTCGACGACCTGTCCGGCCTGGACGAGGCGATCGCCGAGGCGCAGGGCCACGACCCCAAGATCCTGGTGGAGGCCGCGGTGCGCGGCCGCGAGATCGAGTGCGGCGTCCTGGAGTTCGAGGACGGGCCGCGGGCCTCCGTCCCGGCCGAGATCCCGCCGCCGGACGCGCACGCGTACTACGACTTCGAGGCCAAGTACATCGACTCCACGCCCGGCATCGTCCCGGCGCCGCTGACCGACGAGCAGACCGCCGAGGTGCGGCGGCTCGCGGTGGACGCCTTCGAGGCGGCCTCGTGCGAGGGTCTGGTCCGCGCCGACTTCTTCCTCACCGAGGACGGCGAGTTCGTGATCAACGAGATCAACACGATGCCCGGCTTCACACCGATCTCGATGTACCCGCAGATGTGGCAGGCGACCGGGATCAGCTACCCGGAGCTGGTGGACCTCCTCGTGGAGGCCGCCCTGCGCCGCTCGACCGGGCTTCGCTAGAGGGCCGGACCCCGGCCCGCGGCCGTCACGTCATGGAGGCGATCCCCGTGGGGATCGCCTTTTTGACGGAAGCCGCCATCTCGGCGAGCACCCGGGCGCTGTCGGCCTGGCCCGACAGTTCCTTCGGCAGGATCAGCTGCACATAGGCCTCGCGCTTGGCCGTGGTGAACCGCCACGTCCCGTCGTCCTGCTTCTCCATGAGCCAGTCGACGCCGTTGACCCCGCCGCCGATCGCGTTCGGGTCGGCGCCCCGGGCCACCTCGGGGTCGATCATCTTGGGCGGCCGCACGACACCGCAGCGCAGTATGATCGCCGGGCTTCCCCAGCCCGCCGTGTAGGCGGACCGGGGTCCGGGGTCGTTGCGGCTCCGTCCGTCCAGCTTCTTCGGCAGCACCTCGTGCAGCTCGCGGCACATCCCGGCCGTCTTCGCGTCGGGACTGGGAACCGCGACGGTGGCGCTGTCGTCTGCTGATGAGCAGCCCGCGACGGAGATCAGCAGGGCCAGCGCGGGCAGACCGATGAGCCGGTGACGGAAGATGTCCACCGGCCAAGGGTAGACGGGGGCTAGAGATGCACGACCGGGCAGGTCAGGGTGCGGGTGATGCCGTCCACTTGCTGGACCTTGGCGACCACCATGCGGCCGAGGTCGTCGACGGTGTCGGCCTGCGCCCGCACGATGACGTCGTACGGTCCTGTCACGTCCTCGGCCTGGATGACTCCAGGGATCTTGCTGATCGTCTCGGCGACGGTCGACGCCTTGCCGACCTCCGTCTGGATCAGGATGTACGCCTGTACCACGGAACCTCCAGGGCGGCCACGAGGATCATGTGGGGAAAAGGAACGCCACGGTATCGCGTCGTCGCTCGCCGCGGGGAGACCTGCGCAGACCCCGACATCCGCGCCGGGGTGCAGGCACGACAGAAGTTGACGGTCACCTCGACCGTATCGAGGACGATGATGGTGCGCGAGCGGGCACGGACAGGGACGGAAGGGGCGAAGGGTCAATGAAGGGCACTGTTGGTGAGCTCGGGGAATTCGGGCTCATCAGGGAGCTCACCTCCCGTCTGACGACCACCCCGGTGGTCCGGGTCGGCCCGGGCGACGACGCGGCGGTGGTCGCCGCGCCCGACCGCAGGGTCGTGGCGAGCACCGACATCCTCCTGGAGGGGCGGCACTTCCGCCGTGACTGGTCCACGGCGTACGACGTGGGGCGCAAGGCGGCCGCGCAGAACCTCGCGGACATCGCGGCCATGGGCGCCGTACCGACCGCGCTGCTGCTCGGCCTGGTCGTCCCCGCCGAACTGCCGGTCACCTGGCCCAGCGAGCTGATGGACGGCCTGCGTGACGAGTGCCAGGTCGCGGGCGCCTCCGTGGTCGGCGGGGATGTCGTACGGGGTGACACGATCATGGTGTCGATCACCGCGCTCGGCGATCTGCGCAACCAGGAGCCGGTGACCCGGGCCGGGGCGCAGCCCGGCGACCTCGTCGCGGTGACCGGCTGGCTGGGCTGGTCCGCGGCCGGGTACGCGGTGCTCTCCCGCGGCTTCCGCTCGCCGCGCGCCTTCGTCGAGGCCCACCGCCGCCCCGAACCGCCCTACCACGCGGGTCCCGCGGCCGCCGGGCTCGGCGCGACCGCGATGTGCGACGTGAGCGACGGACTGATCGCCGACCTCGGGCACATCGCCGAGGCCAGCAAGGTCCGCATAGACATCCGCTCCGGCGCGATCGACATCCCGTCCCAGATGAACGACATCGGTCAGGCCGTCGGCGTCGACCCGCTCCAGTGGGTGCTGACCGGGGGCGAGGACCACGCGATCGTGGCGACCTTCCCGCCGGACGTGAAGCTGCCGGCCCGCTGGAAGGTCATCGGCGAGGTCCTCAACCCCTCGGCGCTGCCCCAGGTGACGGTCGACGGGGCGCCGTGGACCAGCAAGGGCGGCTGGGACCACTTCGGGGACATGGAGCCGTGAGCGTCCCGCCGAGGGTCCTGACGGTCGCCGGCTCCGACTCCGGTGGCGGTGCGGGCATCCAGGCCGACCTCAAGACGATGCTCGCGCTCGGTGTGCACGGCATGAGCGTGATCACGGCGGTCACCGCGCAGAACTCCCTCGGTGTGCGGGGGGCCTGGGAGCTGCCGGTGGAGGCGGTGCGGGCCCAGTACCGCAGCGTCGTCGACGACATCGGCGTACAGGCCGTGAAGACCGGCATGCTCGCCTCGGCCGAACTCGTCGAGGCGGTGGCCGCGTTGATCGGTGACACGGACGCCCCTGCGGTCGTGGACCCGGTCGGCGTCTCCAAGCACGGGGACTCGCTGCTGGCCGCCTCCGCGCTGGACTCGATGCGCACGAAACTGCTGCCGGTGGCGACCGTGGCCACCCCGAACCTCGACGAGGTGACCCAACTCACCGGCGTGCGGGTCGAGTCGGAGGAGGGGCTGCGGGAGGCCGCGGCCGCCGTGCTGGCCCACGGCCCGCGCTGGGTGCTGATCAAGGGCGGCCATCTGCCCGGGGACGCCGTGGACCTGCTCACCGACGGCTCCGAGGAACACTGGCTGCGGGCACCGCGGCACGACAACCGGCACACGCACGGCACCGGCTGCACACTCGCGTCCGCGATCGCGGCGGGACTGGCGAAGGGGCACTCCGTGCCGGAGGCGGTCACCGAGGCGAAGGCGTACGTCACCGGGGCGATCGCGGGCGGATTCGCGCTGGGCGGGGGGATCGGGCCGGTGGATCACGCTTGGCGGTTCCGGGCTTGATCCGCAGGAACGGCAAAAAGCCGGCCCACCCATAGGTGGACCGGCTCGATGCAGCGAACCAGCAGTGGCCGCGCGCTCAGCGATATGTCAGCGCGAGACCTTGCCGGCCTTGATGCACGAGGTGCAAGCGTTCACGCGCTTCGGCGTCCCGCCGACCACGGTACGCACACGCTGGATGTTCGGGTTCCAGCGGCGGGACGTACGGCGGTGCGAGTGCGAGATGTTGTTGCCGAAGCCCGGCCCCTTGCCGCAGACGTCGCAGTTGGCAGCCACGGGTCACTCCAAAGACTTCAGATGCACTTACGGTTGATCCCGGCATGCCGGGATCTAGATCTTAGAACCTGAGATCTTGAGTGGCGTTGCCAGGGGAATGGCCCGATCGGATCGGGCAACCGGAGCAGCATACAACGACTGCGCCCGTGCAACGAAACTACCATGGCAGCTCAGGGGCCCGCTCCCGGCCCTCTTCCGGTGGACGGCGACCCGGGGTCTACGCTGCGTCCGACGTCCAGCAGCTCAGGGAGGCGCAGGTGGCGCAGGTGCCGCAGACATTCTTCGATGCTCTCGCGGTACGCACCTGGTGCGGTCTCGCGCTCCGGGCGCTGGGGCAGGCGCGCGAGGAGATCGACGCGATCAACGTGTACCCGGTGGCGGACGGCGACACCGGCACGAACCTGTATCTGACCCTGGAGTCGGCCGTGGCGGCCGTCGAGGCGGTCTTCGCCGGGTACGAGGCGGCTCCCGCGAACGGGGCGAACGGCACGGGACCCTCGCTGGCCGATGCCGTGCACGCCATGGCGCACGGGGCCCTCATCGGGGCGCGGGGCAACTCCGGGACGATCCTCGCCCAGCTGCTGCGCGGCATGACCCAGGTGCTCACCGCCGACGGTGCGGCCGCTCACACGGACGGCGAAGGGCTGCGGCTCGCCCTTCGGCACGCGGCCGACTCCGCCCGCCAGGCCGTGGCCCACCCCGTCGAGGGCACCGTCCTGACCGTCGCCGCGGCCGCCGCCGACGCCGCCGAGGGTGCCGAGGGGGACTGCGGGACGGTCGCCCGCGCGGCCTACGAGGGGGCGCGTAAGGCTCTCGCGGCGACTCCGGGGCAACTGGCCGTCCTGGAGCGGGCCGGAGTGGTCGACGCGGGCGGCCGGGGGCTGGTGGCGGTCCTGGCCGCCCTGGTGGAGACGTTCACGGGGGAGGCGCCGACGGGCGCGCAGGGGGCGGCGCCCGCCCACCTGGGGCACCAGGAGGCCGTCGCGGAGGCGCACGCGCGCGGGGTGGCCGCTTCCGCGGAGGCGACCGGGTGCGGCGACGGGGCGCAGGACGACGGGCCCGCCTTCGAGGTGATCTATCTGCTGGAGGCCGGCGACGACGCCGTGGCGCGGCTGCGGGAGCGGCTCGACGCCCTCGGGGACTCCCTCGTGGTGGTCGGCGGGGACGGGCTGTGGAACGTCCATGTGCACGTCGACGACGCGGGCGCCGCCGTGGAGGCGGGCGTCGAGGCCGGGCGGCCGTACCGGATCCGGATCACCCACTTCGGGCTCGGCGATGTGCACACCGGCGGCGCGCGGCCGCCCCGCGAGCGGGTCCAGCGCGCCGTGGTGGCCGTCGTGCCCGGCGAGGGCCTGGCCGGGCTGTACACCGAGGCCGGCGCCACCACCGTGCTCGCCCGCCCCGGGGAGCCGCCCGCCAGCGGGGAGCTCGTCGAGGCCGTACGACGTGCCCACGCGCGCGAGGTTGTGCTGCTGCCCAACGACGCGGACCTGCGGCACACGGCGGCCGCGGCGGCCGAACAGGCCCGCGCGGAGGGCATCCGCGTCGCCCTCATCCCGACCCGCTCGGCGGTCCAGGGCATCGCCGCGCTCGCGGTCCACGAGCCGCGGCGCCGCTTCGACGAGGACGTCGTCCAGATGACCTCGGCCGCGGGCGCCACCCGCTACGCCGAGGTCGCCGTCGCCGAGCGCCAGTCCTGGACCATGGCCGGCATCTGCCAGGCCGGCGACGTCCTCGGCCTCATCGACGGCGACGTCGCGGTCATCGGCTCGGACGTCACCGCCGCCGCCGAGACCGTCCTGGACCGCATGCTCCAGGCCGGCGGGGAACTGGTCACCCTCGTCCTCGGCGACGACGCGCCGGAGGAGATCGCCGACCGCCTGGAGGCGCGCGTCCGCGAGTCCTACCTCGCCGTCGACACGGTGGTGTACCGGGGCGGGCGGCAGGGCGCCCTGCTGCTCATCGGCGTGGAGTGAGCTCCAGCATCTGGCCCGCCTCGGCCCGGCGTGCCTGTACGGTCTCGTCCGCGTCGTCGGCCCCTTCGTAGGCCGCCAGCACCGCACGCGCGCGTGCGGCCGCGTCGGCCGGGCGGCCAAGGTCGGCCTCCAGCCAGCCCGCGGCCAGCTCCGCCCCCGTACGGCTGTGCAGCGCGTCGTCGCCGAGCGAGCCGAACACCGCCACCGCCCGCTCCATCTGGGCCAGCGCCTCCTCGAACGCGGCCCGGACCACCTGCTCCTCGGCCTCCTCGGACACCGAGCGGGCCAGCAGGTCGCCGAACTGACGGTGGGTGTGCCCGAGTTCCGCGAGCAGCCGCTCGCGCGTCTCCTCGTCGCCGGCCGCCGCCCGTGCCGTCGCGCACTCCTCGACCGCGCCCGCCATCAGCTCCCGCGCCCCGGCCGGCCCGTCCTCGGTGCGCAGCGCCAGCCATGCGCGGGCGCGCAGCGAACGGACGAGACCGTGCACATTGCCGAGCGAGCGCCACAGGTCGCCCGCGCGCGCGTAGACCCGGTCCGCCTCCTCCTGCAGCCCGGCCTGCCCGAGGGACTCGGCGGCGAGGTGGGCGAGCGTCGCGTGGTCCTGCTGCTCGGGCCAGTGCCGGGCGATCTCGGCCGCCCGCAGCCTGCGTTCGGCGGCGGCGCGGTGCTCGCCCAGCTCGCTCAGACAGTCACCGAGCCACCACTGGGCCTGCACGATCGCGCCGTCGCCGTGCGTGTCCGCGTCCAGGTCGGGCAGCGCCGACTCCAGCACCTCGGCGGCCTCGGCGAACCGCCCCTGCCGCAGCAGGAAGCCGCCCAGCTGATGCCGCGCCCAGGCGCCCAGCGTGGCGCTCTCGCCCGCCTCGTCGGCCCAGTGCGCGGCCTGCAGGGCGTGCTCCGCGGCCTCCGGCACCGCACCCCGGCCGCCCACCACCTCGGCGAGCTGGAGGTGCAGCTGGGCCCGTCCGGTCGCCTCCAGGTACGGCCCGCCGTGCTCCAGGGACGCCCGCAGCGCCCGTTCCGCCTCCGCCATGTCGCCGCCCTGGTGCGCGAGAGCGGCCACCCGCACCTCGTACTCCACGCAGAACCACGGCAGCCCGGCCTCCACGAACCCCCGTGCGGCCCGCCGGAACAGCTCCGCCGCGCGCTCCGCGTCCCCGGCGTGCTCCGCCAGCTCCGCGAGCATCGCCCGCCCCTCGGCGGCCCGGGAGGCCAGCCGCACATCGTCGCCGACGTGCCCGTTCACCAGCGCCAGCAGCTCCCGTACGGCCTGCTCGGCCGCGGCGACGGCACCCGGGGCGTCCTCGTGCACCCGCCGCATCAGGATGCGCGCCCGCCCCATCAGCACGGACGCCGTCTGCCGTACGCCGGTGGCCTCGTCGGCGTAGAGGGCGAGGACCTCGTCGTACGGCTCCGCGGCCGCCGCCAGAGCCTCGTCGACCTCACCCGACAGGGCACGTACGTACGCCGCACGCGTGCGTGCCGCCAGTGCCTCCCCGGGGTCGCCCGCCTCCGCGTACAGTTCGGCGGCCCGCTCGAAGAGGCCCACTCCCTCGGGGCCGCGGTCCATCGCCTCGTGGTCGGCGATCTCCGCGCGGTCCCGCGCGTCCAGCTCGACGCCCTCGGCGGCCCGCGCGACCGCCGCCCACGCCTCGATCGCGTGGGGCCGGAGGGTGTCCGACAGCCGCCGGGCCTCGGCGAGCAGCGCGGGCAGATCCGGCTCGCCCGCCGGGTCCGCGACCGTGACGGGGGCGGGCGGGGCCACCACGGGGGAGTGCACGGCCGCTGTGCGCACCCCGAGCGGCAGCCGCTCCACCAGCGGCCGCTGCTCCATGCGCGCGCGTACCCGCTCGCCGACGGACGGCGAGCCGTTGCGCCGGTCGAACCGCGCGGCCAGCTCCAGGGCCTCCGCGCGCGCGTGGGCGGCGAGCTCCCGGGCGGTCCACGCCCGCCCGGCCGGTCCCGGCACCCGCTGATCGCCGTGCCCGAGCCCGGTCATCCGGTCCATCAGCAGGGTCACCACGGCCATGAAGTCCAGCCGGCTGCGCGGCTGCCCCGTGTCCGTGAAGTACGCGGGCCGCTCCGCGAGCAGTTCGAGCCCCCGCGCCTCGTTGCCGGTCAGCGCGCAGAACTCCACGTGGTCCGCGTACGCGCCGCGCATGCTCTCCATGGGCCGCACCAGCCGGAAACCGCGCAGATGGTGGGCCCGGGCCTCGTCCACGCGCCCCAGCCGCAGCAGCGGCGCCAGCGAGGACGCGAGGACGGTGTGCGGCTCGTGGGCGCAGGTGTACTCACCTTCCAGGACCGGCCGCCACAGCTTCAGCGCCTCGGAGTCCCGGCCCAGTTCCACCAGCCAGGTGCCCTGCCCGTGCAGCTCGCACGCATGGCAGTCCGCCATCCGGTCCCGGTCGGCGGCCAGCCAGGCGTCGTACGCCCGCCCCGCGCGCTCCCGGTCCCCGATGTGCGCCGCCACGCTGAACTCGGCGCTGCGTACGGCCCGTTCCGAGTGTCCGGCCAGCCGGTAGCGGTGCTCCATCTCGCCGAGCCACTTCTCGATCGAGGCGAGCGGGATGTGCGGCTGGTCCAGCATCCCGGCCGACATCCACTTGAAGACCCAGTGCAGCGAGTGCGTCTCGTACTCGTCGAAGTCCTCGGGCCGTTCGTCCCACAGGCGCAGCAGCCGCGCGAACGGGACGAACATCTTGTCCTTCTCGGAGCTGTAGTTGTAGACCTTCAGCTGGTGCCCGAGCGCCTCGATCACGGCGAGCGGGATGTTCAGCCGCTCCGCCTCGGCGAGCAGTTGCTCCGCGCGCGCGTTGCGGGCCGGGCCCTCCGGCTGCTCGCCGTTCTCGGCCATCGCCCGGCGCAGCGCGTCGAAGTCCGTGATCCCGGTGTCCTCGGTCATCGGTGACCGTCCTCCCCGTGTGTGGCCCACTCCAGGAGGCCGATGAACGCCCGGTTCAGGAGCGCGGAGTCGGCGGGCCGCAGGGGACGCTGCGCCATCAGCAGCGCCTGCCCGTACAGCGACTCCGTCGCGGTGCCGATCAGCTCCGGTTCCGTCAGGGAGCTGATGCGCCGGATCAGCGGGTTGAGATGGTTGAGCACCAGACGCGCGCGCGGGGCGCTGCCGCGCAGCGAGCCGAGGATGCCCGCCCACAGGTCGTCGGCCTGCTCCTCGGCCTCGGCCCGCGCCTGCTCGTGCCGGGCCGCCCGGTCGTCCAGGTGCAGCGCGGGCACGGACAGCGGATGGAACGCGCGCAGTACGACGTCACAGCCCAGCGGGTCGAGCTTCGCCCGCGCGGCCGCCAGGAAGCCGGACAGCGCCAGTTCCTCGGCCGGATCGACCGCGTCCAGATGGGCGGTCACGGTGTCCGCGTCCAGCTCGGCGACCACCGTGCGGGGGCGCACCGACGGCAGCGCCTCGACCAGCTCGCTGTCGTAGGTGTAACCGCCGTTGATCACCCCGATGCCCTGCGCGGAGGCGATCGACGCGACCTGCCGGTACTCCTCGACCGTCCGTGTGAAGTGCACCACCGGGTGCCGCTGCGCGAACTCCTCCAGGGACAGCCGCCCGTCGGTCGTCTCGAACGGCAGCCACGGCAGCATCGTGCGCAGCATCTCGCTGTCGTGCCGCGCCAGCGACTTCACGCCCAGGTGGTGCACCGACAGGAACGCGGACAGCCGTTCCGGATCGCCCGCCGCGAGCCCCGTCAGCCAGGAGCGAATCCTTTCGCCGAGCGCCTCCCGTACGGCCGCGAGGGTCTCGTCCTCGTACAGCGACTCGCGCGAGGCCGTGGGCCGCAGACTGTCCGTGTCCAGGACACAGCGCACGAAGAACGCCCAGTCCGGCAGCAGCTGTTCGGCCCGCTCGGTGAGCAACATGCCCTTCAGGTGCACGCGGTGCGTGGCCCGCTGGGCGGGGCTGACCGCCGACGGCAGCACGTAGGCCACCCCGCGGATCCCGGCCAGTGGCACGTTCAGCTCGATGGAGTCCAGCGGGGTGAAGCCGAACAGCTCGTGGCAGTGCTGGGCCAGGGCCACCCGGCGGCCGGCGGGGGAGGGGTACGTGCGTTCCCAGGGCGCCGGAAGGTCGGTGACCGCCTCGTCGCCCACCCGCACGTCGTAGGGCAGCAGCGACCCGAAGTCCCGCGCCAGGGTGCGGACACGCTCCGGCGAGAGCCACTCCGCGGCGCC
The DNA here is from genome assembly GCF_040654755.1 of Streptomyces sp. NPDC050625. Taxonomy (NCBI): domain Bacteria; kingdom Bacillati; phylum Actinomycetota; class Actinomycetes; order Kitasatosporales; family Streptomycetaceae; genus Streptomyces; species Streptomyces sp. NPDC050625. The sequence goes on along the minus strand of NZ_JBFAIQ010000013.1, from coordinate 192,481 downwards.
CGCCCGCGCCACCAGGTGCACGGTGGTGCCCGGTTCGGGACGTGCCTCGTCCGGCAGGGTCCGCACGGTGTACGAGCCGTCGTCGCGCGCCGTCCACTCCACGGGCGGGGCATCCGGCGTACGCGCGCTGCGGCTGACGACCCGGATCCGCTCGGCGACCACGAAACAGGCGAGCAGCCCGATGCCGAACTGGCCCAGGAAGTCCGAGCGGGCCTCCTGCAGCCCGTCCGCGCGCTTGGAGCTGCGGCCGATGGTCGCCAGCAGGCTGTGCACATCGGACTCGGTGAGCCCGACGCCCGAGTCCTCCACCCAGAGCGCTCCGCCGTCCGCGTACAGCCGTACCCGGGCCGGGGCTTCGGGGTCGTCGCCCCGCCGGGCGGTGATGGCGTCCACGGCGTTCTGCAGCAGCTCGCGCAGATAGACCTTGGGGCTGGAGTACAGGTGATGGGAGAGCAGGTCCACCAAACCACGCAGGTCGACCTGGAACGTATGAGGTGACTGTGATGCCTGGGATGACTGTGAGGTCTGGAAGTCCATCGTCGCAGCGCCGGTGGGGGAGGTGCTTCGGCGCGGGGTCGGGCGGTCCCTGGTGGGGCGGTGACCGCGGGGGATGGCCGGAGCGGGCCATCCTAGAGCCCGAACAGCCCGTCTGACCAGGGGTTTCCCGGGACGTATACGGCAATGTCAGTGACGTGGTGTGCAATGGATCTCGTGCCCGCACTGAAAGAACCACTGAAACAACCGCTGAAGTCAGTGCTCGGCCCCGCCACCGCGAAGGTGATGGCCGAGCATCTCGGCCTGCACTCCGTCGGCGACCTCCTGCACCACTACCCGCGCAGATACGAGGAGCGCGGCCAGCTCACCCACCTCGCCGACCTCCCCATGGACGAGCACGTCACGGTGGTCGCCCAGGTCGCCGACGCCCGCCTGCACTCCTTCGCCTCCGCCAAGGCCCCCCGCGGCAAGGGCCAGCGCCTGGAAGTCACCATCACGGACGGCAGCGGCCGCCTCCAACTGGTCTTCTTCGGCAACGGCGTTCACAAGCCCCACAAGGAGCTGCTGCCGGGCACACGCGCGATGTTCGCGGGCAAGGTCTCCGTGTTCAACCGGCGGCTCCAACTGGCGCACCCGGCCTATGAACTGCTGAGGGGCGACACCGAGGAAGCGGTGGAGACCTGGGCCGGAGCCCTCATCCCCATCTACCCCGCCACCGCCAAGCTGGAGTCCTGGAAGATCGGCAAGGCGATCCAGACGGTGCTGCCCAGCGCCCAGGAGGCCCTCGACCCGCTGCCCGACTCCCTGCGCGAGGGCCGCGGCCTGGTCTCCCTCCCCGAGGCCCTCCTCAAGATCCACCGCCCGCACACCAAGGCGGACATCGCCGACGCCCGCGCCCGCCTCAAGTGGGACGAGGCCTTCGTCCTCCAGATCGCCCTGGCCCGCCGCCGGCACGCGGACGCCCAACTCCCGGCGGTCCCGCGCAGGCCGAAGAGCGACGGCCTCCTGACGGCCTTCGACGACCGCCTCCCGTTCACCCTCACCGAGGGCCAGCAGAAGGTCTCCAAGGAGATCTTCGACGACCTGGCGACCGAGCATCCGATGCACCGGCTGCTGCAGGGGGAGGTCGGAAGCGGTAAGACGATGGTCGCCCTGCGCGCCATGCTCGCCGTCGTCGACGCGGGCGGTCAGGCCGCCATGCTCGCGCCCACCGAAGTGCTCGCCCAGCAGCATCACCGGTCGGTCGTCGAGATGATGGGGGAGCTCGCCGAGGGCGGGATGCTGGGCGGGGCCGAGCAGGCCACCAAGGTGGTGCTGCTCACCGGATCCATGGGAGCGGCCGCACGCCGGCAGGCGCTGCTCGATCTCGTCACCGGGGAGGCCGGGATCGTGATCGGCACGCATGCGCTGATCGAGGACAAGGTGCAGTTCCACGACCTGGGGCTCGTCGTGGTCGACGAGCAGCACCGGTTCGGGGTCGAGCAGCGCGACGCCCTGCGCGGCAAGGGAAAGCAGCCGCCGCACCTGCTCGTCATGACCGCCACGCCCATTCCGCGCACGGTCGCGATGACCGTGTTCGGCGATCTGGAGACCTCGGTCCTGGACCAGCTCCCGGCCGGGCGCTCGCCGATCGCCAGCCATGTCGTCCCCGCCGCCGACAAGCCGCACTTCCTGGCCCGCGCCTGGGAGCGGGTCCGCGAGGAGGTGGCGAGCGGGCATCAGGCGTACGTCGTCTGCCCCCGGATCGGGGACGAGGACGTGGACCCCAAGAAGAAGTCCCCCGAGGACGAGGCCGAGAAGCGCCCGCCGCTCGCCGTCCTGGACGTGGCCGGCCGGCTGGCCGAGGGCCCGCTCAGCGGATTGAAGGTGGAGGTGCTGCACGGCCGTATGCACCCGGACGACAAGGACGCCGTCATGCGCCGCTTCGCGGCCGGTGAGACCGACGTCCTGGTCGCCACGACCGTGATCGAGGTCGGAGTCAACGTCCCGAACGCCACCGCGATGGTGATCATGGACGCCGACCGGTTCGGCGTGTCCCAGCTCCACCAGCTGCGCGGCCGCGTCGGCCGTGGTTCCGCCGCGGGCCTGTGCCTCCTGGTCACCGAGATGCCCGAGGCCAGTGCGGCCCGCCAGCGGCTGGGCGCGGTCGCCTCCACCCTCGACGGCTTCGAGCTCTCCCGCATCGACCTGGAACAGCGCCGCGAGGGCGACGTCCTGGGCCAGGCCCAGTCGGGCGCCCGCACCTCCCTGCGGGTCCTGGCGGTCATCGACGACGAGGAGATCATCGCCGAGGCCAGGGAGGAGGCGGCGTCCGTCGTCGCGGCCGACCCGGACCTGGAACGGCTGCCGGGCCTGCGCACAGCCCTGGACGCCCTGCTGGACGAGGAGAGGGAGCAGTACCTGGACAAGGGCTGACAGACTGGGAACGGTCACCACTCGAACACACCGACAAGGATCCAGGACATGACCCGCGTGATCGCCGGCCGGGCCGGTGGACGCCGTCTGGCCGTTCCGCCGGGCAACGGAACCCGCCCCACCTCCGACCGCGCGCGCGAGGGTCTCTTCTCCACCTGGCAGTCCCTGCTCGGCGGCCCCCTGGACGGCGAGCGGATCCTGGACCTCTACGCCGGCTCCGGCGCCGTGGGCCTGGAGGCACTCTCCCGCGGCGCGAGCCACACCCTGCTCGTCGAGGCCGACGCCCGCGCGGCCCGCACGGTCCGCGAGAACGTACGCAGCCTCGGCCTGCCCGGCGCCGAGGTCAGGGCGGGCAAAGCGGAACAGATCATCAGGACACCGGCGCCGGCCGAGCCGTACGACATCGTCTTCCTCGATCCTCCCTACGTCGTCTCGGACGAGGATCTTCGGGAGATTCTGCTCACACTCCGCACGGAGGGGTGGCTCGCGGAGGAAGCCCTCGTCACCGTGGAGCGCAGCACCAGAGGCGGCGAATTCCGCTGGCCGGACGGTTTCGAAGCGCTCCGGGCCCGTCGCTACGGCGAGGGAACGTTTTGGTACGGTCGCGCCGCCTCTACGTGCGAAGACGCACGATGACCGGACCGGAGAGCGAGGGATCACAAGTGCGCCGCGCCGTCTGTCCCGGGTCGTTCGACCCCATCACCAACGGACACCTCGACATCATTTCCCGTGCCTCGCGCCTGTACGACGAGGTCTATGTGGCGGTCATGATCAACAAGGCCAAGAAGGGCCTGTTCGAGATCGACGAGCGGATCGACCTGATCCGCCAGGTCACCGCCGAGTACGGGAACGTCCGCGTCGAGGCCTTCCACGGCCTCCTCGTGGACTTCTGCAAGCAGCGTGACATCCCCGCCATCGTCAAGGGCCTGCGCGCCGTCAGCGACTTCGACTACGAGCTGCAGATGGCCCAGATGAACAATGGCCTCTCGGGCGTGGAGACCCTCTTCGTGCCCACCAACCCCACCTACAGCTTCCTGTCGTCCTCCCTGGTCAAGGAGGTCGCGACCTGGGGCGGCGACGTCTCCCACCTGGTCCCGCCGGTGGTGCTTCAGGCCCTCGCCGAGCGCCTGAAGCAGGACTGAGGGCGTACAGCGAAACCCGTCGGATCCTGACAATCCATCACCCGGTGTCGGACGGCCGCCCCATGGCCGTACAGTCGTCCCGTCCGTCTCCAACACAGCGGTAGAGAGTGGCGAGCACAGGTGGACGTGCAGAAGAAGCTCGACGAGATCGTGGCCATGGTCTCCGGCGCCCGGGCCATGCCCATGTCGGCGTCGTGCGTGATCAACCGCGCCGACCTGCTCGCAATGCTCGAAGAAGTGCGCGAGGCCCTGCCCGGCTCCCTCGCGCAGGCCGAGGAGCTGATCGGCGGCCGCGAGCAGATGGTCGAGCAGGCCCGTCAGGAGGCCGAGCGGATCATCGGGCAGGCGCACGCCGAGCGCGGCTCGCTGATCTCCGACACCGAGGTCGCCCGCCGCTCCCAGGCCGAGGGCGACCGCATCCTGGCCGAGGCCCGCAAGGAGGCCGAGGAGGTGCGCGTGGAGGCCGACGACTACGTCGACTCCAAGCTCGCCAACTTCGAGGTCGTCCTCACCAAGACCCTCGGCTCGGTCGGCCGCGGCCGCGAGAAGCTCCTCGGCACCGGCCCGGGCCTCGACGAGCAGGGCTACGAGGACGAGGACGCCCCCGAGCGCAGCCACGACCCGGAGACCCTGCGCCGCGACGCGGACGCCTATGTGGACGCCAAGCTGGGCGCCTTCGAGGCGGTCCTCGCCAAGACCCTGGAGGCCGTCGGCCGCGGCCGCCAGAAGCTGCACGGCCGTATCGCCTCCGACGACCTCGGCGCCCTCGCCGACGACAACACGACCTTCCAGCACTCCAGCGACTCCGACTACCTGGCCGACCTCGCGGCCCTCGCCGAGCAGGACGCCCCGGCCGAGCAGCCGGCGCCGCCGCAGCAGCCGGTGGCGCAGCAGTACGACCAGCAGCCGGCCTACGGCTACCAGCAGCAGGACGTCTACGGCGGCTACCAGCAGCAGGACTACGCCCAGCAGGACGCGTACGGCTACCAGCAGGCCGATCCGTACGCCCCCGCCTCCGGCTACGCCCAGGCGGAAGGCGCCCCCTTCCAGGGCTACGACGCAGGGCAGGCGGCCTACGACCAGCAGCAGGTCCCGCACCAGGGGCAGGTGCCGAACCAGGGACAGGTCCCGAACCAGGCGCAGCAGGGGCACCAAGGCTACTCGCTCGACGAGACCAGCCTCTTCGACACCAGCATGATCACCCCCGAGCAGCTGCGGGCCTACGAGCGGGAACGCGGCCTGTAAGGGGCGCCCCGCAGCGCCCGCGCGGGCCGGGAGCACCCACCGGATTGGGCCGAGAGCGAAAGGTCCAGTATCCTGGCTCTTCGGTCGCGTGTACGTCCGCGATCAGCGCTGCCCGGGAACACCGAAGGGGCAGTGTCCCTCTGAGCTCAAAGATCGAAAGCAGGAATGGCCTCTAACGCCCGCCTCGACCACCGCAAGCCTCTCGTGTTCGACACGCACGAGCTGGGCAGGCGTCCTGGTGCGCTGCAGCGGCTGACCCGCACGATCGACGCTCCCAAGGACTTCGGTATCAAGGGAGTCGTCGGGGTGCCGGAAGGCGCCCCGGTGGAGCTCGAACTCCGACTCGAGTCGGTCATGGAAGGTGTGCTCGTCACAGGCACCGCCCGTGCACAGACCGAGGGGGAGTGCGTAAGGTGTCTGGAGCCGCTCGGGTTCGATCTCGAAGCGGACTTCCAGGAGATGTTCTCGTACCCTGACGCCGACGACCGGGGCCGCGTGATCGCGGAGCCGGGCGACGACGCCGAGGACGACGAGGACAGGCTCTTCCTCGAGGACGGACTGTTCGACCTCGAACCGGTGCTGCGCGATGCGGTGGTGCTCGCACTGCCGATGCAGCCGGTGTGCCAGGAAGACTGCCCAGGACTGTGCGCCGAGTGCGGGGCACGCCTTGCGGACGACCCGGACCACCATCACGACGCCGTCGACATCCGTTGGGCGGCTTTGCAGGGACTCGCCGGTTCCATGAAGGACGGCGAGAAGGACGAGATGAGCGGCGCTGACGCGGAAGCGGGCGTCGACGAGAAGCAGGAGAAGTAGCCGTGGCTGTTCCGAAGCGGAAGATGTCGCGCAGCAACACGCGCCACCGCCGGTCGCAGTGGAAGGCTGCGGTCCCCACCCTGGTTGCGTGCGAGCGCTGCCACGAGCCCAAGCAGCAGCACATCGCGTGCCCGTCTTGCGGCACCTACAACAAGCGCCAGGTCCTCGAAGTCTGAGTGGCCAGGTGAGAGGCACAGTGTCCAGTCCCAAGAAGGCGGATGACGCCAAGGCGGACCCATCCGCCAAGAAGAAGACGGACAGCACGGCCTCGTCCCACACGCTTCTGGAAGGGCGGCTCGGCTACAAGGTCGAGTCCGCCCTTCTGGTGCGTGCACTGACCCACCGCTCGTACGCGTACGAGAACGGCGGTCTGCCGACGAACGAGCGGCTGGAGTTCCTCGGGGACTCCGTGCTCGGCCTCGTCGTCACGGACACGCTGTACCGCACCCACCCCGACCTGCCCGAGGGCCAGCTGGCCAAGCTCCGGGCCGCGGTGGTGAACTCGCGTGCGCTCGCGGAGGTGGGCCGAGGTCTCGACCTGGGCTCCTTCATCCGGCTCGGCCGTGGTGAAGAGGGCACGGGCGGCCGGGACAAGGCGTCCATCCTGGCCGACACCCTGGAAGCGGTGATCGGCGCGGTCTATCTCGACCAGGGCCTCGACTCGGCGTCGGAGCTGGTGCACCGGCTCTTCGACCCGCTGATCGAGAAGTCCTCCAACCTCGGAGCCGGACTGGACTGGAAGACCAGCCTCCAGGAGCTCACCGCGACCGAGGGGCTCGGCGTGCCCGAGTACCTGGTCACGGAGACCGGCCCCGACCACGAGAAGACCTTCACTGCTGCCGCCCGCGTCGGAGGCGTCTCGTACGGCACCGGCACCGGCCGCAGCAAGAAGGAGGCGGAGCAGCAGGCCGCCGAGTCCGCCTGGAGGTCCATCCGGGCCGCGGCGGACGAGCGGGCCAAGGCGGCCGAGGAGGCCAAGCAGGCCCTCGACGCGGCCACGGAGGCCGCCGGCGGCGACGCCGTCCCGCCCTCCGCCTCCGCCTGACGAACGCAGCAGCGCAACCCGAGCGCCCGCTCCCGCCCCGGGGGCGGGCGCTCGGCTCATATACGGTCCGTTACGGGGGTCACGATGCCCGAGTTGCCCGAGGTCGAGGTCGTACGGCGTGGCCTGGAGCGGTGGGTCGCCCATCGCACCGTCGCCGACGCCGAGGTGCTCCACCCGCGCGCCGTACGCCGTCATGTGGCCGGTGCCGACGACTTCGCGCACCGTCTCAAGGGCCATCGCATCGGCGTCCCCAGCCGGCGTGGCAAGTACCTGTGGCTGCCCCTGGAGGACACGGACCAGTCCGTCCTCGCCCACCTCGGCATGAGCGGGCAGCTGCTGGTCCAGCCGCACGAGGCGGCGGACGAGAAGCATCTGCGCATCCGTATCCGCTTCGCGGACGAGGTGGACACGGAGCTGCGCTTCGTCGACCAACGCACCTTCGGCGGGCTGTCGTTGCACGACAACACCCCCGAGGGACTGCCCTCGGTCATCGCGCACATCGCCCGTGACCCCCTCGATCCGCTGTTCGACGACGAGGCCTTCCACCAGGCCCTGCGCCGCAAGCGGACCACCATCAAGCGGGCCCTGCTGGACCAGTCGTTGATCAGCGGAGTCGGCAACATCTACGCGGACGAGGCCCTGTGGCGGGCCCGGGTCCACTACGAGCGCCCGACCGCGAGCTTCACCCGCCCGCGCACGGCCGAACTCCTCGGCCATGTGCGGGACGTGATGAACGCGGCCCTGTCCGTCGGCGGCACCAGCTTCGACAGCCTGTACGTCAACGTCAACGGCGAGTCGGGCTACTTCGACCGCTCGCTGGACGCGTACGGGCGCGAGGGCCTGCCGTGCAGGAGATGCGGCACACCGATGCGCCGCCGCCCCTGGATGAACCGCTCCAGCTACTTCTGCCCGAAGTGCCAGCGGCCTCCGCGCGTGCGGACCGCCTGACGCACGAGGCTGCCTACGGCTGCCGGGAGTCGTACTCCTGGCGGGCCCGGAGCACGTCGTCCATGGAGCCCTCCACGAAGTGGATGAGGCTCAGCAGCCGTTCGGCGATCTGATGGCCCAGGGGGGTCAGTTCGTAGTCCACGCGTGGTGGGTTCGTCGGCTGTGCCTCGCGGCGCACCAGGCCGTCGCGCTCCAGCGCGTGCAGGGTCTGGGACAGCATCTTCTCGCTCACGCCGTCGATACGGCGGCGCAGCTCGTTGAAGCGCAACGAGCCCTCGTGCAGCGCGCCGAGCGTGAGCCCGCCCCAGCGGCCCGTGACGTGCTCCAGCGTGCCCCGCGACGGGCAGGCCTTGGCGAACACGTTGTAGGCGAGGTCCTGCTCCGCCGTGCGCTCCTCGGTGCTGTTCATGTCCCAAGCGTACTCGAACGCAGCGCGAACCGGCAGGTTGCGCTAACTCTTGGTTAGTGCTTTCCTTTGGTCATTGCAGTTGAGCTGCCCATTCTGAGCTGCCCATTCGAGGAGTACTCATCATGACCACCCCCGTTGTCTCCATCGCCTACCACTCCGGCTACGGCCACACCGCCGTCCTCGCCGAAGCAGTCCGAGCCGGAGCGGCCGAGGCCGGAGCCGAGGTGCATCTGATCAAGGTCGACGAGATCACCGACGAGCAGTGGGCGGCTCTCGACGCCTCCGACGCGATCGTCTTCGGTTCACCGACCTACATGGGCACGGCGTCCGGCGCCTTCCACGTGTTCGCGGAGGCGTCCTCGAAGCGCTGGTTCGGACAGGACTGGAAGGACAAGCTCGGCGCCGGCTTCACCAACTCCGGCTCCAAGAGCGGCGACAAGCTGCACACCCTGCAGTTCTTCCAGATCCTCGCCGCCCAGCACGGCATGAACTGGGTCAACCTCGGCCTGCACCCGGGCTGGAACAACAGCGCGGGCTCCGAGCACGACCTCAACCGCCTCGGCGTCTTCGCCGGCGCGGCCGCGCAGACCAACGTGGACGAGGGCCCGGAGGCCGTGCACAAGGCGGACGTGGCGACGGCCGAGCACCTGGGTCGCCGGGTCGCCGAGACGGCGAAGGTGTTCCTCCAGGGACGCGCGACGGCCGCCTGAGGACCGCCTTCACCGTCACCGGGTGCGCCGGGCCCAGCACCCGAAGAAGTGAAGGGCCGGGTCTCTGATCTGCGGCCGCAACGGGGAGTGGCTCAAGACGATGCCCAGCCGCGGCGGTAGCCGCAGAGAGCCGAGTGCGGCTCTCTGCGGCGGTTGCCTTGAAGGACAGGTCACGGGTCAAGGTTGCCGAACTGGTGCGTCAGGACTTCATTCGCATCCGGCGGCGTCCCCGGGGGCTGCTGGACGTGCAGCACGACGTTCACGAAGTTCAGCCCGGTCTGGCGCACCGTCCAGTTGCCATTGGGGCATGCTTGGCGCGGGCTCGGAGGGGGCGGCGGAGGGATCGTCACGCTGAAGGTGATCTGGCCGTTGCGAGGGTTGGGGAACGTGCTGACCGGGCCAATCACGTCTTCCTCGACGACGGGCTGACCAGGCGCGACGTTGCCACCCCTGTTGACGCACTCGAAGGTGGCCGTCACTTGGTCCGCCGTCAGGAAGACAAAGGTGGTGGTGCTGCCCAGTCCGGCCACCTTGCCGCTGCAAATCAGACCGACGGTGTTCTTGTTGTCGGTGTCGCACCCTAGATTGCCGACAAAGTGTGGGCTGTCGGCGACGGCTGCCGGGATGCCGACCCCGAGGGCCAGCATCGTCGCGAGCGCGGTGAAAGTACGCCGCATTCGCATGTACGCCTCCTTGAATAGAAGGTGTGAGGTGGAAGAGCGGCGTGTGCGCGCTCCACCACGAACGATCTCCTGCCGCGAGGCGGTCGTACCGGCGACGGTCGTAACATCCATCCAATGGCCGCTACGGGTGACTGAAGCGGCCTACGACCGCCACGAACTCGGGTCTGCTGCACGATCGGGTGACATCTGAACTCGCCTGCCTTGCAGGGCGGGTGGAAAGGATGTCGCTGTGCCCAAGCCTTATCCGGAAAAGTTCCGCCAGGACGTCGTGCCGGACCAGGAAGGTTCCTAGGTCCCTGACCTGCGGTTATCTCAGTACCCGAAGTCCTGCGTCCACCAGGGACCGCCGGCGCCGAGGTGCACACCTACGCCCAGGGTCTTGAAGTCGCAGTTCAGTATGTTGGCCCGGTGCCCCGGGCTGTTCATCCAGGCCTCCATGACCGCGGCCGGGTCGCTCTGGCCCCGGGCTATGTTCTCGCCGCCGAGGCCGATGATGCCGGCCTGGGCGGCGCGGTCCCACGGGGTCGCCCCGTCCGGGTCCGTGTGGTCGAAGAAGCCCCGCAGGGCCATGTCGTCGCTGAAGGCCTCGGCCAGCTTGGACAGCGAGCTGTTCGCGGCCACCGGGCTGCAGCCCACCTTCGCCCGCTCCTGGTTGACGAGCTTCAGCACCTGTGCCTCCGCGGCGGCCGGGGCGGAGATCGTGACCGGCGACGATTTCTTCGGCGGGGCCTTCGGGGCCTTGTTCTGCGGCTTGCCCTTCGGCTTCTTCGACGGCGTGGTGGCCGTCGGGTCCGCGGCCGGAGGCTTCGTCGGCGCGGGCGCGGAGGACGCCGAGGCGGACGGCGTCGGCGAGGCCGAGCGGTCCGCGCCGTGGCTGGTCGAGGTGCCGGCGGAACCGCCGCCACGGCCGTTGTCGGCGCTGCCGGAGGTGCCGCCCTGCTCGGCGGCCGTGTTGCTGGGCGAGCCCGCGGCCTGCACCTTGTCGCTGCCGGAGGTGCTGGTGGTGCCGCCGAGCCGGTAGTTGTCTAGGCCGGGCACCGCGCCCGTGGCCACCGCGACCGTGCCGAGGGCGACGGCGGCGGAGACCCCGAGCAGACCCGTGCGCACGGGCGTGGCGGCCTTCTTCTTGCGTCGGTGCCCGCGCTCCCGGGGGGCACCCGCCGGGCTGAACCCGTCCGCGGGGAAGACGGCCGTCTCCGTGACCGGCCCGTATCCGTCTTCCGTCGCGTACAGATACGCCGAGCTTCTCGCGTTGGCGTCGGCGTACGCCTCCGGGTTCAGATACGGAGCGATGCCCATGGTGGCGTGATCGCCCGCGTACGAGTCCTGCGGGTCGTGGCTCCCCGAGTACGAGCCGTGCGTCTGTGTGACCCCCGTGGCGCGGCTCGTGGCGGCGCGGCCGGCGGCGGAGCGTCGGTGGCGTCCCATGTCCTTGCCTTCCTCGTCTCGCGGTCAACCGCACCCATACGATCTTGTGGGTCAACCAAACTCACTCGATCGAGCGAGTTTCATATGAGATTCATTGGGTCGGGACGGTACCGCATGGCGCCTGAGGGAGAAGTGCTGCGAGTGACATTGGTTGGTTAGGTTGCAGCCATGAGTGAGGATGTGCGACTGGTCGCGTGGGTGCGTGGACGCGTCCAAGGTGTGGGTTTCCGCTGGTTCACGCGGGCCAAGGCGCTGGAGATCGGCGGCCTGAGTGGCTTTGCTCTCAATCTGGGCGATGGACGGGTCCAGGTGGTCGCCGAGGGCTCGCGCGAGGGATGCGAGGGCCTCCTCGACTGGCTCCAGGGCAACGACACGCCCGGACGGGTGGAGGGTGTCACCGAGATCTGGGACACACCCCGCGGCGGCTACGACGGCTTCGCCATCCGCTGACCCCGTTCCGCAAAGCCCCGCAGGTCGACGCGGAGGGGCATGCCACTGGCAGGTGCCCACGGCAGAAACCACCTGGTGGTTGCCAAGAACCGCTCGCCGTGGCAGGCTCCGCAGATACGGATCACCGCTACGCCCCGAGGGCCCCGCAGGACTCGCAGCGCCGCCGCTTCCCGGCCGCGCACGCCCGGGTTGCCCGCCAATACGGGGCGTGATCGTGTTGACCGTCAAACTTTTTGGTGAGACGCTGAAAGCCCCGCGCACCTTAGCTGTTTGGCATGTAGCAATGGCAGAGCAACACTCGAGTGTGTCAAGCACCGCGGGTGCGAATCCCTCACGACCCACACCGCTTCGGTCGGTCACTCAGTGTGGAGGACCATCCATCATGGCAAAGGCGCTTCTCGGTTACGTCGGCGGCTCCGACCCTCGACTCCTCGCCGAGATGCGACGGCTCCAGCAGCGCGTACAGGACCTGGAATCGGAGCTCGTACGAATCCAGGCTGAGAACGACGCGCTGACGGCTGCCGCTTCTCACGACAGGATCATGGAGAGCATCGACGCACACCAGGCGGAGCCTGCGCTCACCTGATCGCTGCATCGCTCCACGACAGCACACGCAGTGGTTGGGCTGCCCGTAACAACCGCTAAGTTGTCAGAGTTGCAAGGGACGCTTCGGCGTCCCTTCTTTCTTGCCCCCGTCTCTGTCTTTACCTACCCCGCGCATCCTTTCACTCTCTTTAACGTCTGATGTGCCCTGCATGTTCATGGGCGAAACCGCGGGGTTGCCAGGGTTCATGGAGTGAGATACCGGCGGAAGGTAGAGTCCAGCGGCGTGCACCTCAAGGCCCTGACCCTCCGCGGGTTCAAGTCGTTCGCCTCGGCGACCACGCTCCGGTTCGAGCCGGGGATCACGTGTGTCGTGGGGCCGAACGGCTCGGGCAAGTCCAATGTCGTGGACGCGCTCAGCTGGGTCATGGGCGAACAGGGCGCCAAGTCGCTGCGCGGCGGCAAGATGGAGGACGTCATCTTCGCCGGCACCACCGGGCGTCCCCCGCTGGGCCGTGCCGAGGTGTCGCTGACCATCGACAACTCCGACGGGGCGCTCCCGATCGAGTACGCCGAGGTCACCATCACGCGGATCATGTTCCGCAACGGCGGCAGCGAGTACCAGATCAACGGTGACACCTGTCGCCTCCTCGACATCCAGGAACTCCTCTCCGACTCCGGCATCGGCCGCGAGATGCACGTCATCGTCGGCCAGGGCCAGCTCGACTCCGTCCTGCACGCCGACCCCATGGGCCGCCGTGCCTTCATCGAGGAGGCGGCCGGCGTCCTCAAGCACCGCAAGCGCAAGGAGAAGGCGCTGCGGAAGCTGGACGCGATGCAGGCCAACCTCGCGCGCGTGCAGGACCTGACGGACGAGCTGCGCCGGCAGCTCAAGCCGCTGGGGCGGCAGGCCGCGGTCGCCCGGCGGGCCGCCGTCATCCAGGCCGACCTGCGCGACGCCCGGCTGCGCCTGCTCGCCGACGATCTCGTACGGCTCCGGGAAGCCCTGAAGAGCGAGATCGCCGACGAGGCCGCGCTCAAGGAGCGCAAGGAGACCGCCGAGCAGGAGCTGAAGAGGGCGCTCCAGCGCGAGGCGCTCCTGGAGGACGAGGTACGGCAGCTCACGCCGCGCCTGCAGCGCGCCCAGCAGACCTGGTACGACCTCTCCCAGCTCGCCGAGCGCGTCCGCGGCACGATCTCGCTGGCCGACGCCCGGGTGAAGAGCGCCACGTCCGTGCCCGCCGAGGAGCGGCGCGGCCGTGACCCCGAGGACATGGAGCGCGAGGCCGCCCGCATCCGTGAGCAGGAGGCCGAGCTGGAGGCCGCCCTGGAAGCGGCCCAGCGCGCGCTCGACGACACCGTCGCCCATCGCGCCGAACTGGAACGCGAACTGGCCCTGGAGGAACGGCGCCTCAAGGATGTCGCCCGTGCCATCGCCGACCGCCGTGAGGGCCTGGCCCGGCTGAACGGGCAGGTCAACGCGGCCCGTTCGCGTGCCGCGGCGGCCCAGTCCGAGATCGACCGGCTGGCCGCGGCGCGGGACGAGGCCCAGGAGCGGGCGGTCGCCGCGCAGGAGGAGTACGAGGCACTGAAGGCCGAGGTCGACGGCCTCGACGCGGGCGACGCCGAACTCGGCGAGCGGCACGACGCGGCCAAGCGGCAGCTCGCGGAGGCCGAGTCCACCCTCACCGCCGCCCGCGAGGCCGCCACCGCGGCGGAGCGCCGGCGCGCCGCGACCCAGGCCCGCCACGAGGCGCTGGCCCTGGGCCTGCGGCGCAAGGACGGCACCGGCGTGCTGCTCGGCGCCAAGGACCGGCTCGGCGGCCTGCTCGGCCCGGCGGCCGAGCTGCTGACGGTGACCCCGGGCCACGAGGTCGCCCTGGCCGCCGCCTTCGGCGCGGCGGCGGACGCGATCGCGGTGACGACCCCGGCATCGGCGGCCGAGGCAATCAGACTCCTGCGCAAACAGGACGCCGGCCGAGCGTCCCTCCTGCTGGCGGGGGCACCGGAGGCCCCGACGCCGACCGTCAGGACGGACGGGCCCACTCCCGCGGAGGCCCCCGACGGGCTGCGCGTACACGGGTCCGGGGCGGGTACCCACGCTCCGGAGAAGCCGCGGTCGGCCACCGGCACCGGGGACGCGGACGTCGGCTCCGGCTCCAGCGAGTCGCGCGTGAGCGGGTTCGATCCGGGCACCATGGCCGGCGCGGCGGGCGGGTCGGCTTCCCGGGCCGTTGCGGGCGATGGGGCGGGTCGTTTCGGTACGGGTGCGGCGAGTGGGGCGGGTTCACCGGACGGCGCGCGTGCTGCTGGGGCCCCGGTAGCCCCCGGCTCCGGCGAGTCGCGTGTGAGCGGGGTCGATCCGGGCGCCATGGGCGGCGCGGCGGGCGGGTCGGCTTCCCCGGTAGCTGTGGGTGCCGGGGACGGGCGTTTCGGTACGGGTGCGGCGGGCGGTCTCCGATCCGGCGGGCACCCCTTTGCCGCCGACCTCGTCCGTGGTCCCGCCGAACTGATGCCTGCCGTACGCCGCCTGCTGCGCGGGATCGTCGTCGTCGGCACCCTTGAGGACGCCGAGGATCTCGTCTACGCCCACCCCGACCTCACTGCCGTCACCGCTGAAGGCGACCTGTTGGGGGCGCACTTCGCGCACGGCGGATCCGCGGGGGCGCCCAGTCTGATCGAGGTGCAGGCGTCCGTGGACGAGGCCGCGGCCGAGCTGGCCGAGCTGGCCGTGCGCTGCGAGGAGTTGTCCGAGGCGCAGGGCCGGGCCGCCGAGCGGCGCGGGGAGTGTGCCGCGCTGGTCGAGGAGCTGGGGGAGCGGCGGCGGTCGGCCGACCGGGAGAAGTCGGCCGTCGCCCAGCAGCTGGGACGGCTCGCCGGGCAGGCGCGCGGTGCCGCGGGTGAGGCCGAGCGGTCCACCGCGGCGGCGGCACGCGCTCAGGAAGCGCTCGACAAGGCCGTACAGGATGCCGAGGAGCTCGCCGAACGGCTCGCGGTCGCCGAGGAGATGCCGATCGAGGAGGAGCCGGACACCTCGGCACGCGACCGGCTCGCCGCCGACGGTGCCAACGCCCGGCAGACCGAGATGGAGGCCCGGCTCCAGGTGCGTACGCACGAGGAGCGGGTCAAGGGGCTGGCCGGACGGGCCGACGCGCTCGACCGGGGCGCCCGCGCCGAACGCGAGGCACGCGCGCGTGCCGAGCAGCGGCGGGCGCGGCTGCGCCACGAGGCCGCCGTCGCGGAGGCGGTCGCCTCCGGTGCGCGGCAACTGCTCGCGCACGTCGAGGTGTCGCTGGGCCGGGCCGAGCGGGAGCGGGCCGCGGCCGAGGCCGCCAAGGCCCGCCGGGAGCAGGAACTGACCGCCGCCCGCGGCACCGGACGCGATCTCAAGGCAGAGCTCGACAAGCTGACGGACTCGGTGCACCGCGGCGAGGTGCTCGGCGCCGAGAAGCGGCTGCGGATAGAGCAACTGGAGACCAAGGCGCTGGAGGAGCTGGGCGTGGAGCCGGCCGGGCTCGTCTCCGAGTACGGCCCGCATCAGCTCGTACCGCCCTCCCTGCCCGCCGAGGGCGAGGTGCTCCCCGAGGACCCGGAGCACCCGCGCAACCGGCCGAGGCCCTTCGCCCGGGCCGAGCAGGAGAAGCGGCTGAAGGCGGCCGAACGGGCGTACCAGCAGCTGGGCAAGGTGAACCCGCTCGCCCTGGAGGAGTTCGCGGCCCTGGAGGAGCGGCACAAGTTCCTCAGCGAGCAGCTGGAGGACCTGAAGAAGACCCGCGCCGACCTGCTTCAGGTGGTGAAGGAGGTCGACGAGCGCGTCGAGCAGGTCTTCACCGAGGCCTACCGGGACACGGCCCGGGAGTTCGAGGGCGTCTTCAGCCGGCTGTTCCCGGGCGGTGAGGGGCGGCTGGTGCTGACCGACCCCGACAACATGCTCACCACCGGCGTCGATGTCGAGGCCCGGCCGCCGGGCAAGAAGGTCAAGCGGCTCTCCCTGCTCTCCGGCGGAGAGAGGTCGCTCACGGCCGTCGCGATGCTGGTGTCGATCTTCAAGGCCCGGCCCAGCCCGTTCTATGTCATGGACGAGGTCGAGGCCGCGCTCGACGACACCAACCTGCAGCGGCTGATCCGCATCATGCAGGAGCTGCAGGAGTCCTCGCAGCTGATCGTGATCACGCACCAGAAGCGGACCATGGAGGTCGCCGACGCGCTCTACGGCGTCTCCATGCAGGGTGACGGTGTGTCGAAGGTCATCTCGCAGCGTCTGCGCTAGACCGGTGCGTTCTACACCTACCGCGACCTGCACTTCTTGATTTCTTCACTTCTTGAACTCAACCTGTCATAGTGTGCGTTCTAAAGTCACATCACTAGGCCTATTGACTTCGATACTTGAAGGCATAGTCTCTCCAGCGTTGCTTTTACCTTCAGGTTGAAGGGCTCACCCCCACCCCGGCAGCGTTGCCGGGTGCCCCAGGAGTTTTTCGTGACCAGCACAGCGCAGGCACCCACGTCAGGAGCCGGGACGGCTCAACCCGAACATCTCGGGCACGTCATCTTCATCGCGGCGGCGGCAGCGATGGGCGGTTTCCTCTTCGGTTACGACAGCTCCGTGATCAACGGCGCGGTCGAGGCCATCCGGGACCGCTATGACATCGGCTCCGCGGCGCTGGCCCAGGTCATCGCCATCGCCCTGATCGGCTGTGCCATCGGCGCCGCGACGGCAGGCCGCATGGCCGACCGGATCGGCCGCATCCGCGTCATGCAGATCGCCGCCCTGCTGTTCACCGTCAGCGCCGTCGGCTCGGCGCTGCCCTTCTCGCTGTGGGACTTCGCCCTCTGGCGCGTCGTCGGCGGCTTCGCCATCGGCATGGCCTCGGTCATCGGCCCCGCCTACATAGCCGAGGTCGCCCCGCCGGCCTACCGCGGCCGCCTCGGCTCCTTCCAGCAGGCCGCGATCGTCATCGGCATCGCCATCTCCCAGCTGGTCAACTGGGGTCTGCTCAACGCCGCCGACGGCAACCAGCGTGGCCGGCTGATGGGCCTGGAGGCCTGGCAGGTCATGCTCGGCGTGATGGTCGTACCGGCCGTTCTCTACGGCCTGCTCTCCTTCGCGATCCCCGAGTCCCCCCGCTTCCTGATCTCCGTCGGCAAGCGCGAGCGCGCCCGCGAGATCCTCGCCGAGGTAGAAGGTCAGGGCCGTGACCTCGACGCCCGGGTCGCCGAGATCGAGCAGGCCATGAACAGCGAGCACAGGTCCACCTTCAAGGACCTGCTCGGCGGCGGCTTCTTCTTCAAGCCGGTCGTCTGGGTCGGCATCGGCCTGTCGGTCTTCCAGCAGTTCGTCGGCATCAACGTCGCGTTCTACTACTCCTCGACGCTGTGGCAGTCGGTCGGCGTCGACCCGAGGGACTCGTTCTTCTACTCCTTCACGACGTCGATCATCAACATCGTCGGCACCGTGATCGCGATGATCTTCGTGGACCGCGTCGGCCGCAAGCCGCTCGCCCTCATCGGTTCGATCGGCATGGCCGTCGGCCTCGCGTTCGAGGCCTGGGCGTTCTCGTACCACCTCGTCGACGGCAGGCTGCCGGCCGCCCAGGGCTGGATCGCCCTGATCGCGGCTCATGTCTTCGTGCTCTTCTTCGCCCTGTCCTGGGGTGTGGTCGTCTGGGTCATGCTCGGCGAGATGTTCCCGAACAAGATCCGCGCCGCCGCCCTGGGCGTGGCCGCCGCCGCGCAGTGGATCGCCAACTGGGCCATCACCGCGAGCTTCCCGTCCCTGGCCGACTGGAACCTCTCCGTCACCTACGTGATCTACACGGCCTTCGCGGCGCTCTCCATCCCCTTCGTCCTGAAGTTCGTCAAGGAGACGAAGGGCAAGTCGCTGGAGGAGATGGGCTGACCCGCCCCGCGGACTACCCGCCCCGCGGACTCGAGGAGAAGGGCCAAGTCCCCGCTGCCCCTCTCCTCGTACCCCGCCGCCGCCCCGGCCCGGCCACTGCCCGGACCGGGGCGGCGGTGTCATGCCCGGGGGCTCACCACCCCGTCGAGACGAGCGCACGAACTCCCGCGGGTCAGCCGCCCAACGCCGGAACCACCCGTTCCGTGAACAGCCGCAGGCTCCGCCACCCCTCCTCCACCGGCATCCCGCCCGCCAGCGGATGCAGGACGAGACTGTCCAGGCCCTGGGCCGCGCACTGCTCCGGAGTGAGGATCCGGTAGACGCCCTCGGCGCGCAGTTCGTCCACCGTCGTGGCCGCCGACCGCACCGCCGAGCGGATCTCCCCGGACTGCCAGGAGGCGTACGTCCTGGCCTCGTGCAGGAAGTGCCGGCCGTACTCGGCCCACGTCCGGTCCGGATCCTCGGCGATGTGCAGGAGCGGGGTCTCGGCGGCGGGCATCATGGTCCAGCCCTCGGTGCCGTACTCGACGAGCCGCTCCTTGTAGTACGCCTCCAGCTCCGGCAGATGCGCGCTGGGGAAGAACGGCAGGCCGAGCCGGGCGGCCCTGCGGGCGGCGGCCTTCGAGGAGCCGCCGACCAGCAGCAGGGGGTGCGGATCGGTGTACGGGCGCGGGGTGACCCGTACCGTACGGCCCCGGTGCTCGAACTCCTCGCCGGTCCAGGCCTTCAGCAGGGTCTCCAGCAGCTCGTCCTGGAGCCTGCCGCGCCGCTTCCAGTCCACGTCGAACAGGGCGTACTCCTCGGGCCGGTACCCGATCCCGGCGACGGTGACCAGCCGCCCGCCGCTCAGCAGATCGAGCACGGCGATCTCCTCCGCCAGCCGCAGCGGGTCGTGCAGCGGGCCGATGATCGCCGAGACGGTCACCGCGATCCGCCGGGTCGCCCCGAACACCGCGCCCGCGAAGGCGAACGGCGACGGCAGCCAGTTGTTCGCGGCTCCGTGGTGCTCCTCCGTCTGCACGGTGGTGATGCCGTGCTCGTCGGCGTACGCGGCCATCTCCAGGGCGGCCCGGTAGCGGGCGGCGAGGGAGGCGGGGGTCGCGCCGGGTTCGACGAGATTGAAACGTACGACCGTGACGGGCATGGGACGTCCCCCTTCGCCGGGTGGGGTGTCGGCGAGGGGGGAGGTTAGCTGACGGTTCGTCAGATAGCCATGGCGGCGGCGTGGGTATCGAGCGCCCCCGGCCGCCTTGGAGGAATCTACGAAAAAACCCTCCCGGCGGATCAAGGGCCGTGCTGGGGGAGGGATGGATACTGGACGCGTTATGGAAACCGTCATCCTTGCTGTAGTCATCGCCGTGGTGGTGCTCGCGGTGCTCGGCGGGCTCGTCGTCGGCAGCCGGCGCAAGAAGCAGCTGCCCCCGCCGCCCCCCGCCACGCCCGACATCACCGCACCTCCGGCCGAGCCGCACGTCGGCGACGAGGCCGAGACGCCGCGCGAAGAACCGCGCCGGACGATAGAGGAGGTGGACCTCCCGGACGGCTCGGCCTCCGTCGCCGTCGAGGAACCCCCTGCCGCCGAAGCCGTCGAGGCTCCCGCGATCGAGATCCCGGAGCCCACCGCGGGACGCCTGGTGCGGCTGCGCGCCCGGCTCTCCCGCTCGCAGAACGCCCTCGGCAAGGGCCTGCTCACCCTGCTCTCCCGCGAGCACCTCGACGACGAGACGTGGGAGGAGATCGAGGACACGCTGCTCACCGCCGACGTCGGCGTCCAGCCCACCCAGGAGCTGGTCGAGGGCCTGCGGGAGCGCGTCAAGGTGCTCGGCACCCGTACCCCCACGGAGCTGCGCGGCCTGCTGCGCGACGAGCTCCTCAAACTGGTCGGCACGGATGTCGACCGCACCGTGAAGACCGAGCCCGAGGACCGCAAGCCCGGCATCGTGATGGTCGTCGGCGTCAACGGCACCGGCAAGACCACCACCACCGGCAAGCTCGCCCGGGTCCTGGTGGCCGACGGGCGCACCGTCGTGCTGGGCGCCGCCGACACCTTCCGTGCCGCCGCCGCCGACCAGCTGCAGACCTGGGGCGAGCGGGTCGGCGCCTACACCGTGCGCGGGCCGGAGGCCGGCGACCCGGCCTCCGTCGCCTTCGACGCGGTGAAGGAGGGCAAGGAGATGGGCGTCGACGTGGTGCTCATCGACACCGCCGGCCGACTGCACACCAAGACCGGCCTCATGGACGAGCTGGGCAAGGTCAAGCGCGTCGTCGAGAAGCACGCCCCGCTGGACGAGGTGCTGCTCGTCCTCGACGCCACCACCGGTCAGAACGGCCTCGTCCAGGCCCGTGTCTTCGCCGAGGTCGTCGACATCACCGGCATCGTGCTGACCAAGCTGGACGGCACCGCCAAGGGCGGCATCGTGGTCGCGGTCCAGCGCGAGCTGGGCGTGCCGGTCAAGCTGGTCGGTCTAGGCGAGGGGGCCGACGACCTGGCGCCGTTCGAGCCGGAGGCGTTCGTTGACGCCCTTATCGGGGAGTGAAGTCACCCACCGTATTCGCTACGCCGTCGAGAAGCGCCCGCCCCAAGGTCCAGTTGGGACGGGCGCTTCGCCGTCTGCGTGAACGACGCTTCAGGTCAATACGGCTAGGCCCGCGACCGGTGCGCCACGTAGGCCAGCGTCCCCAGCAGCAGTCGGGCGGCGGGTGGCTTCGACACCGAGTCCAGTGCCGGCGGCCGCAGCCAGCGCACCGGGCCGAGTCCGCCCCGGTCGGAGGGCGGCGCCGTGAGGTACGTACCGGGGCCGAGGCCGTGCAGGTCGAGGGAGGACGGGTCGTCCCAGCCCATGCGGTAGAGCAGCGCGGGCAGTTCGGCAGTGGCGCCCGGGGCGACGAGGAACTGGGCGCGGCCGTCCGGAGTCGCGGTCACCGGGCCGAGGGGAAGGCCCATGCGTTCGAGGCGGACCAGGGCGCGGCGCCCGGCGGGCTCGGCGACCTCGATGACATCGAACGCCCGCCCGACCGGCAGCATCACCGAAGCACCCGGGAACTCGCCCCAGGCCTTGGTCACTTCGTCGAGCGTGGCCCCGGCGGAGATCTGGGGCGCGAACTCCAGCGGATGCGCGCCCGGCGCACCGCAGTCCGCCCGGCCGCACGAACAGGCGCCCGCGGCGGCCCGCGCCCCTGGCACCACGTCCCAGCCCCACAGCCCGGTGAACTCGGCGACATCGGTGCACTCCGACGAACGGCCGCGCCGACGCGCGCCGGTGCGGATCTCGCGAATACCGCCGATCGTGAAGCCCATACCCCCTCCAACGGGTCCAGCGCGCCGGTGGTTACGCCACGGAACGGGACGGACGCGGAAAGTGACTCCATGTCACCACAGGTGCCCATACTCACTGAACGCAAGCGGCGTGCCGAGGTGACTTCGGTGGTGCACCCGGTGATGTGCGCCCCCGAGTGCACTCCTGCATCCACTCGTGGCCGTCCTGTGTCAAGTGAATCGCGCCTGGGCGACCGTGAGTTCATTCGAAGGGGTGGCGAATGGTGGCGTTTCCGGGATCGCCATGGCTGGACCAGTGATCGTAGGATTACTTTGAGTGCACGAGGCCTGGGGGCACATGCCCTCGTGGGTATGCCGGAGGCAAGTCGGCATCCCGTTCGAAGGATGAGAACCACCGGACGGGCGGCCCTGTTTGACGGCATTCTGATAGGGCTTGGCGCACTCGGTGACAAGTGGTCTCAGGGATGGGGGCGTTCCAGTGGGCGGCAACGGCGGTGGCGGGACGAACGCTGACAAGCGCCCCAATGAGCTGCTCGGCTCGTGGTTCGTGCGCAGTGGCTGGTCCAAGGGCGAGCTCGCCCGGCAAGTGAACCGTCGGGCCCGCCAGTTGGGTGCCAATCACATCTCCACTGACACTTCCCGGGTGCGCCGCTGGCTGGACGGGGAGAACCCGCGCGAGCCGATCCCGAGAATCCTCTCCGAGCTGTTCTCCGAGCGGTTCGGCTGTGTCGTCTCCGTCGAGGACCTCGGTCTGCGGACGGCCCGCCAGTCACCCTCCGCGACCGGGGTCGACCTGCCCTGGACGGGCCCGCAGACGGTGGCCCTGCTCAGCGAATTCTCGCGCAGCGACCTCATGCTGGCGCGGCGCGGCTTCCTCGGGACCTCGCTGGCCCTGTCCGCGGGCCCGTCCCTCATCGAGCCCATGCAGCGCTGGCTCGTCCCCACGCCGTCCGGACCGCTCGCGGAGCCCGAGCCGTACCACGACTCCCGCCGCCCGGGCCGGCTGTCCAAGCCCGAGCTGGACCTGCTGGAGTCCACCACGGTGATGTTCCGCCAGTGGGACGCCCAGTGCGGCGGCGGCCTGCGCCGCAAGGCGGTCGTCGGCCAGCTGCACGAGGTCACCGACCTCCTCCAGGAGCCCCAGCCCGAAGCCACCAGCAGAAAGCTCTTCAAGGTCGCCGCCGAGCTCGCCGAGCTGGCCGGCTGGATGAGTTACGACATCGGACTCCAGCCCACCGCGCAGAAGTACTTCGTGCTGGCTCTGCACGCCGCCAAGGAGGCGGGGGACAAGCCGCTCGGCTCGTACGTCCTGTCCAGCATGAGCCGCCAGATGATCCACCTCGGCCGGCCCGACGACGCCCTGGAGCTGATCCACCTCGCGCAGTACGGCAGCCGGGACTGCGCAAGCCCGCGGACCCAGTCCATGCTGTATGCGATGGAGGCCCGCGCCTACGCCAACATGGGCCAGCCCGGCAAGTGCAAGCGGGCCGTCCGGATGGCCGAGGACACCTTCGCCGAGGTCGACGAGTGGGACGAGCCGGACCCCGACTGGATCCGCTTCTTCTCCGAGGCCGAGCTGTACGGCGAGAACTCCCACTCGTTCCGCGACCTGGCGTATGTCGCCGGCCGCAGCCCCACCTACGCCTCCCTGGCCGAGCCCCTGATGCAGCGGGCCGTGGAGCGGTTCGCGACCGACTCCGAGCACCAGCGGTCGTACGCACTGAACCTGATCGGCATGGCCACCGTGCATCTGCTGCGCCGCGAGCCCGAGCAGAGCACCGCCTATGCCTCCACGGCCATGGGCATCGCCAAGAAGGTCCGCTCCGAGCGGGTGAACACTCGTATCCGAAAGACGGTCGACACGGCCGTGCGCGAGTTCGGGCACCTGGCGGAGGTCATCGACCTCACCGAGCAGCTCGCCGTGGACCTCCCCGAGACCGCCGAGGCGGTCTGAGGCCCGGAAATCCGAAGGAAACCCATAGCCCCGGCCGCGGCCGGCCCTCCCGAACTGTCCGACTCGGCTCCCCCACGCCAGGTCCTCGGAAGGCCCGCCGCGGCCGGCTTCTTTTCCTTCAGAGAAGGTTGCGCCACGATAACGATCCCGCAGCCGGACATCTGGCAATTCATCGACGCGTAACACACAGGGCGTCTTCGTCACCCCGGCGAAACAACGAGGGGCTTCCACCGAAACCGCGCTGCGCCAATCTCATGGCGCATAACCGGCCCACCCCTCACATGACCGGACCGCTCTCAGGCTTCGCCCGCACGGGGCCGTACCAACCGACGAGGAGACGCCGATGGCACCAGCCATCACGCTTGCCGCGGAGGCACCCAAGTTGTCCGCCGCGAACACAGGCTTCATGCTCATCTGTTCCGCCCTGGTTCTGATCATGACCCCGGGCCTGGCCTTCTTCTACGGGGGCATGGTCCGAGTCAAGAGCACCCTCAACATGCTGATGATGAGCTTCATCAGCATCGGGATCGTCACCATCCTCTGGGTGCTCTACGGCTTCTCCCTCGCCTTCGGCACGAACAACAGCCTCATCGGCTGGAACTCCGACTGGTTCGGCCTCAGCAACATCGGGCTGACGCAGCTCTGGGACGGCTACACCATCCCGATCTTCGTCTTCATGGTCTTCCAGATGATGTTCGCCATCATCACACCGGCCCTGATAAGCGGTGCCCTCGCGGACCGCGTCAAGTTCTCGGCGTGGGCGCTCTTCGTCGCCCTGTGGGCCACGATCGTCTACGTCCCGGTCGCCCACTGGGTCTGGGGTGCCGACGGCTGGGCCTACAAGCTCGGCGTGATCGACTTCGCCGGTGGTACGGCGGTCCACATCAACGCGGGTGCCGGGGCCCTCGGCGTGATCCTGGTCATCGGCAAGCGCATCGGCTTCAAGAAGGACCCGATGCGCCCGCACAGCCTTCCGCTCGTCATGCTCGGCGCCGGTCTGCTGTGGTTCGGCTGGTTCGGCTTCAACGCCGGCTCGTGGCTCGGCAACGACGACGGCGTCGGCGCGCTGATGTTCGTCAACACGCAGGTCGCCACCGCCGCCGCCATGCTGGCCTGGCTCGCCTACGAGAAGATCCGGCACGGCGCGTTCACCACGCTGGGCGCCGCATCCGGTGCGGTCGCCGGTCTGGTCGCGATCACCCCGTCCGGTGGCGCGGTCTCCCCGCTCGGCGCGATCGCCGTCGGCGCCATCGCCGGTGTCGCCTGCGCCGCGGCCGTCAGCCTGAAGTTCAAGTTCGGCTACGACGACTCCCTCGACGTCGTCGGCGTCCACATGGTCGGCGGAATCATCGGTTCCCTGCTCATCGGCTTCTTCGCCACCGGCAAGGGCCAGTCCACCGCGACGGGTGTCTTCTACGGCGACCACTCCTTCGACCAGCTGTGGAAGCAGTGCGCCGGTGTCTTCGCGGTCCTCGCCTACTCCCTGGTCGTCTCCGCGATCCTCGCCTTCCTCCTCGACAAGACCATCGGTATGCGGGTCACCGAGGACGAGGAGGTCTCCGGCATCGACCAGGCGGAGCACGCCGAGACCGCATACGACTTCAGCGGCACGGGCGGCGGTGTCGTCGGCAGCGCCCCCGCTCCCGCCCTGGCCGGTACGCAGAGCAAGAAGGTGGACGCATGAAGCTCATCACCGCCGTCGTGAAGCCGCACCGGCTCGACGAGATCAAGGAAGCCCTTCAGGCGTTCGGCGTCCACGGCCTGACGGTCACCGAGGCCAGCGGTTACGGTCGTCAGAGGGGCCACACCGAGGTCTACCGCGGTGCCGAGTACACGGTCGACCTGGTTCCCAAGATCCGCATCGAGGTGCTGGCCGAGGACGACGACGCCGAGCAGCTGATCGACGTCATCGTCAAGGCCGCCCGCACCGGCAAGATCGGGGACGGCAAGGTCTGGTCCCTCCCGGTCGAGACCGCCGTACGGGTCCGGACCGGCGAGCGCGGTCCCGACGCGCTCTGAGCGGACCACGCTCACCACAGAAGACGGACAGGAGTCGCCGGGTGACGAGTACGGATGTTCAGAAAGACGCAGAGGACTCGGGACCCAGCGGCTATGCGGCGGCCCGGCTGCGCCTCCTCACCGAGGAGGCGCGGTCCGGGCCGCCGCGCCGTGCGGCCCTCGCCGAACTGACGGACGAGTGGCTGACGGGCCTGTTCACCGCGGCCGCCGACGGCCTGAAGGGCGTCTCGCTGGTGGCCGTCGGCGGCTACGGACGCGGCGAGCTGTCCCCGCGCAGCGATCTCGACCTCCTGCTGCTGCACGACGGCGGCGACAACAAGGCGGTAGCCGCCCTCGCCGACCGCGTCTGGTACCCCGTCTGGGACCTGGGCCTCGCCCTCGACCACTCGGTCCGCACCCCGGCCGAGGCCCGCAGAACGGCCGGTGAGGACCTCAAGGTCCAGCTCGGTCTCCTCGACGCCCGGCACCTCGCGGGCGACCTCGGCCTCACCGCAGGACTGCGCACGGCCGTCCTCGCCGACTGGCGCAACCAGGCCCCCAAGCGCCTCCCCGAACTCCAGGAGCTGTGCGACGACCGCGCCGAGCGCCAGGGCGAGCTCCAATACCTCCTGGAACCCGACCTCAAGGAGGCCCGCGGCGGCCTCCGGGACGCCACCGCCCTGCGCGCGGTCGCCGCGTCCTGGCTGGCCGACGCCCCCCGCGAGGGCCTCGCCGACGCCCGGCGGCGCCTGCTCGACGTGCGCGACGCGCTGCACCTGACCACCGGGCGGGCCACCGACCGGCTGGCCCTGCAGGAACAGGACCAGGTCGCGGCCGAACTGGGCCTGCTCGACGCCGACACCCTGCTGCGCCAGGTCTACGAGTCCGCGCGCGTCATCTCGTACGCCAGTGACGTCACCTGGCGTGAAGTGGGCCGCGTCCTGCGCTCACGCGCCGTACGGCCGCGGCTGCGCGCCATGCTGGGCGGCGGCAAGCCCGTCGCCGAAAGGTCTCCGCTGGCCGAGGGCGTGGTGGAGCAGGACGGCGAGGTCGTCCTCGCCCGCGCCGCGCGCCCCGAACGCGACCCCGTGCTTCCCCTGCGCGCCGCGGCCGCCGCCGCACAGGCCGGTCTCCCGCTCTCCCTGCACGCCGTACGGCACCTGGCCGCCACCGCGCGCCCGCTGCCCACGCCCTGGCCCGCCGAGGCACGCGAGCAGCTCGTGACCCTGCTCGGCTCGGGCCGCCCGACGGTCGACGTCTGGGAGGCACTGGAGGCGGAGGGCCTGATCACCCGCCTCCTCCCGGACTGGGAGCGGGTCCGCTGCCGCCCGCAGCGCAACGCCGTCCACATCTGGACGGTCGACCGCCATCTCATCGAAACGGCGGTCCGCGCCTCCGAGCTGACCCGCCACGTCAGCCGCCCCGACCTCCTCCTGGTCTCCGCGCTGCTGCACGACATCGGCAAGGGCTGGCCCGGCGACCACTCGGCGGCCGGCGAGATCATCGCCAAGGACGTGGCGGCGCGCATCGGCTTCGACCGCGCGGACGTGGCGGTGCTCTCCACCCTCGTACGGCACCATCTGCTGCTGATCGAGACGGCCACCCGGCGCGACCTGGAGGACCCCGCCACCGTCCGCTCGGTCGCCGACGCGGTCGGCTCGCAGAGCACGCTGGAACTGCTGCACGCGCTGACCGAGGCGGACGCACTGGCGACCGGCCCGGCCGCCTGGTCGTCCTGGCGCGGCTCCCTCGTCGCCGACCTGGTGAAACGGGTCTCGGCCGTGCTCGCCGGGGACGCCCCCGAGGAGCCCGAGCCCGCCGCGCCCACCGCGGAACAGGAACGGCTCGCCATCGAGGCGTTCCGCACCGGCGGCCCGGTGCTGGCCCTGCGGGCCCAGACCGAACCCCGGCCCGAGGACGAACCGACCGGGGAACCCGAGCCCCTCGGCGTGGAGCTCGTCATCGCCGTACCGGACCAGCCGGGCGTGCTGCCCGCCGTGGCCGGCGTGCTCGCCGTGCACCGGCTGACCGTCCGCACCGCGGAACTGCGCGCCCTGTGCCTCCCGAACGACGTCGACGAAGGCTCCGTCCTGCTGCTGAACTGGCGGGTCGCGGCGGAGTACGGCTCCCTGCCGCAGGCGGCCCGGCTCCGCGCCGACCTGGTCCGCGCACTGGACGGTTCCCTGGACATCGCGTCCCGCCTCGCCGAGCGCGACGCTGCCTACCCGCGGCGCCGCGGCTGGGTGGCACCGCCCGCCCGCGTGGCGGTGGCCTCGGCGGCCTCCCGGCACGCCACCGTGATCGAGGTCCGCGCGCAGGACGCGCCTGGGCTGCTGTTCCGGATCGGGCAGGCCTTGGAGGACGCGAGCGTACGGGTGCGCAGCGCCCATGTGAGCACGCTGGGCAGCAACGCCGTGGACGCCTTCTACGTCACCGGCACGGACGGCTCACCGCTGCCCGGGGACGAGGCCGCGTCGGTGGCCCGGAAGCTGGAGGAGACGCTGCGGGCATGATGCTGAACCGAGCAGGCGGGGACGATTCGCTTGCCGGGCCAGATACTCTGGAGGGCAGCCCAGACGACCCCGACCCCGAGGACCGACGCCGCCGTGTTCGATACTCTCTCCGATCGCCTCTCAGCGACTTTCAAGAGCCTGCGTGGCAAGGGGCGGTTGTCCGAGGCGGACATCGACGCCACGGCCCGCGAGATCCGCATCGCGCTCCTCGAAGCCGACGTGGCTCTGCCTGTCGTCCGGACGTTCATCAAGAACGTCAAGGAACGGGCCCTCGGCGCCGAGGTCTCCCGGGCGCTGAACCCCGCCCAGCAGGTGCTGAAGATCGTCAACGACGAGCTCGTCACCATCCTGGGCGGCGAGACCCGCCGTCTGCGCTTCGCCAAGCAGCCCCCCACCGTGATCATGCTGGCGGGTCTGCAGGGTGCCGGTAAGACCACCCTCGCGGGCAAGCTGGGCCACTGGCTCAAGGGGCAGGGCCACTCGCCGCTGCTCGTCGCCGCCGACCTCCAGCGCCCCAACGCCGTCAACCAGCTGAGCGTCGTCGCCGAGCGCGCCGGTGTCGCGGTCTTCGCGCCCGAGCCGGGCAACGGCGTCGGCGACCCGGTCAAGGTCGCCAAGGACTCCATCGAGCACGCGAAGACCAAGGTCCACGACATCGTGATCGTGGACACCGCCGGCCGCCTGGGCATCGACCAGGAGATGATGCAGCAGGCCGCGGACATCCGGGACGCCGTCTCCCCGGACGAGATCCTCTTCGTCGTCGACGCGATGATCGGTCAGGACGCCGTCAACACCGCGGAGGCCTTCCGCGACGGCGTCGGCTTCGACGGCGTGGTGCTCTCCAAGCTCGACGGTGACGCCCGCGGTGGTGCCGCCCTGTCGATCCGCCAGATCACCGGCAAGCCGATCATGTTCGCGTCGAACGGCGAGAAGCTCGACGACTTCGACGCGTTCCACCCTGACCGGATGGCCTCCCGCATCCTCGACATGGGTGACCTGCTCACCCTGATCGAGCAGGCGGAGAAGACGTTCAGCCAGGAAGAGGCCGAGAAGATGGCCTCCAAGCTGGCGTCCAAGAAGGGCCAGGACTTCACCCTGGACGACTTCCTGGCCCAGATGGAGCAGGTCAGGAAGATGGGCAGCATCAGCAAGCTGCTCGGCATGCTCCCGGGCATGGGGCAGATCAAGGACCAGATCAACAACCTCGACGAGCGGGACGTCGACCGCACGGCCGCGATCATCAAGTCGATGACCCCGGGCGAGCGCCAGGAGCCGACGATCATCAACGGCTCCCGTCGCGCCCGTATCGCCAAGGGCTCCGGCGTCGAGGTCAGCGCCGTGAAGAACCTGGTCGAGCGGTTCTTCGAGGCCCGCAAGATGATGTCCCGCATGGCTCAGGGCGGCGGTATGCCCGGCATGCCGGGGATCCCGGGCATGGGCGGCGGACCCGGCCGCACCAAGAAGCAGCCGAAGAAGGCCAAGGGCAAGCAGCGCTCCGGCAACCCGATGAAGCGCAAGCAGCAGGAGCTGGAGGAGGCCCAGCGCCGCGAGGCGGCCGCCCAGGGCGGTGGCGCCTTCGGCCTGCCGCAGCAGGGCGGCAAGGACTTCGAGCTGCCGGACGAGTTCAAGAAGTTCATGGGCTGACCCGACGGGTCCACGGGCCGACCCGCCGTTCACGGGCCGGCGCGTACCGACGTCGTACGGCACTGAGGGCGTCCTCCTTCGGGGAGGGCGCCCTCAGCGCGTGCCTCGGCCCGCTGCGTGCCGTAACGTCCAGATATGAGCAATGCCGCGCCGCCACGGAAAGACCCTGATCAGCCGTGGCGTACCGAGGGCACCCCGGACGAGTCGCCCCGGCGGCCCGGTGGCCGACGGATACGCGGGAAGTGGTGGGGCCTCGCCGTCACCGCGGTGATCGTCTTTCTGCTCGCCTACATCGGGCTGAACTATCTGGGCCAGGGCAACGAGCCGACGATCTCGTACACGGAGTTCAGCAGACAGGTCGGTGACGGCAACGTCGCCAAGATCTACGCCAAGGGCGACGCGATCCAGGGCGAGCTCAAGACGCCCCAGGCCAAGCCCAGTGGTGGTGGCCATTACACCAAGTTCAGGACGCAGCGCCCGGCCTTCGCGGACGACAGGCTCTGGCAGAACCTGAGCAGCCATGGCGTCACGGTGACCGCGCAGCCCGTCGTGCAGGAGCGCAGTCTGCTGTCCAACCTGCTGATCTCGCTGGTGCCGATCGTGCTGCTGGTCGCCGTGTGGATCTTCTTCGCGCGGCGGATCGGCGGGGGACTGGGCGGTGCGGGCGGCATGCTCGGCCGCAAGGCCCCGCCCAAGCCGGTCGGGCTCCGGCCGGGCACCCAGCGCACGTCGTTCGCCGACGTGGCCGGCATCGACGAGGTCAAGGGCGAACTGGACGACGTCGTCGACTTCCTGGAGAACCCCGACGCCTACCGCAGGATGGGCGCGAAGATGCCGCGCGGTGTGCTGCTCGCGGGCCCGCCCGGCACCGGCAAGACCCTGCTGGCGCGCGCGGTGGCGGGCGAGGCGGGCGTGCCGTTCTTCTCCGCCTCCGCCTCCGAGTTCATCGAGATGATCGTCGGTGTCGG
Organism: Streptomyces sp. NPDC050625; assembly: GCF_040654755.1. Lineage (NCBI taxonomy): Bacteria > Bacillati > Actinomycetota > Actinomycetes > Kitasatosporales > Streptomycetaceae > Streptomyces > Streptomyces sp. NPDC050625. The sequence continues at coordinate 161,899 of NZ_JBFAIQ010000013.1, read as the reverse complement.
CGCGTCCCGGGTCCGGGAGCTGTTCGCCGAGGCCCGCAAGGTGGCCCCGTCGATCATCTTCATCGACGAGATCGACACGATCGGCCGGCAGCGCGGCGGCGGCCCGTCGGTCAGCGGTCACGACGAGCGCGAGCAGACGCTGAACCAGATCCTCACGGAGATGGACGGCTTCTCGGGCTCGGAGGGCGTGGTCGTGGTGGCGGCGACGAACCGTGCCGACATCCTGGACCCGGCGCTGACCCGGCCCGGCCGCTTCGACCGGGTGGTCCATGTCTCCCCGCCGGACCGGGGCGGGCGCGAGGCGATCCTGCGGATCCACACCCGTGAGATCCCGCTCGATCCGGATGTCGACCTGGCCCAGGTGGCCCGGACCACCCCGGGTATGACAGGTGCGGATCTGGCCAATCTCGCCAACGAGGCCGCGCTGCTCGCGGTCAAGCGCAAGCAGGAGACGGTGACCCGGTCCGACCTGTCCGAGGCGCTGGAGAAGGTGCAGCTCGGTGCCGAGCGCACCCTCGTGATGCCCGAGGAGGACCGCCGGCGCACCGCCTACCACGAGAGCGGGCACGCCCTGCTCGGCATGCTGCAGCCCGGCGCCGACCCCGTCCGCAAGATCACCATCGTGCCGCGCGGCCGGGCGCTCGGGGTGACGATGTCGACGCCCGAGGTGGAGCGGTACGCGCACTCGGAGGGGTATCTGCGCGGCCGGATCATCGGCGCCCTGGGCGGTATGGCGGCGGAAGAGGTGGTCTATGGCGTCGTGACCACGGGCGCGGAGAACGACCTCGAACAGGTCACCGCCATCGCGCGCGGAATGGTGGCCCGCTGGGGCATGAGCGAGCGCATCGGCCGGCTCTCCGCCCTGCCGAGCGACGCCCAGCAGGCCTACGGACTCTCGGCCGCCCCGCAGACCCTCGACGTGATCGACGCCGAGATGCGCAGGATCGTCGACGAATGCTACGAGGAGGCCCGCCGCAAGCTCCGCGACCACCGCTCCCAGCTGGACGCCCTGACCGAGGCCCTGCTGGAGAACGAGACACTGGAGGAGGCCGACGCGTACCGGATCGCGGGCATCACGCGCCTGACGAAGGACGCGGAGACGTGAGGGACGCCCGGGGTGTGCGCGACGCTCGGGGTGTGCGCGCCGGTCAGGGTGCGCGCGCCGGTCAGGGTGTGCGGGCGATCAGATAGCGGAACACGTTCGGCATCCACACCGTCCCGTCCGGCCGCTGGTACGGGTGCAGTGCCTCCGTCAGTTCCTTGTCCACCTGCTCCTGGTCCGTGGCCGCGATCGCCGCGTCGAACAGGCCCGTCGACAGCAGGCCGCGTACGGCGCTGTCGGGACCCGCGTACCCGAACGGACAGGCGACCCGGCCCGAACCGTCCGGCTTCAGCCCGGCCCGCTGGGCGACCTCCTCCAGGTCGTCGCGCAGGGCGGGGCGCCAACTGCGCGCGCTGCGCAGCGGATCGGCCAGTTTCGTGGCCACCCGCAGCACGGACGACGTGGCGCAGCGTTCCGGTGGGCCCCAGCCGGCCAGCACCACCGGCGCTCCGCGCTCGGCGAGCGGTGTCGCGGAGGCGAGCAGCTCACCGAGTCCTTCCGAGTCGCCCGCCAGGCATCCGATCGGCTCGAAGGCCGTCACGAGGGTGTACGCGGGCGTATTGGTGCCGGCCGTGCCCCCGGGTAAGCGCTCGACGATCCGGGTGGCCGCACGCGCGCGCGTGCCCCAGGTGTCGGGCAGCAGCCGGGCCCGTGCGAGGACGAGCCGTTCGGGACGGGCGGAGTCGACACCGGTGATGGCCGCTCCTCTGGACGCCGCCATCAGCAGGGCGAGCCCGGAGCCGCAGCCGAGGCCCAGCAGCCTGCTGGCGGGGCCCACTTCAAGTCGCTCGTAGACGGCCTCGTAGAGCGGGACGAGCATCCGCTCCTGGATCTCGGACCAGTCACGCGCGCGTGCGTCCAGGTTCACGCGGGGTGCGGATCCCGCGTGAGACAGGGTGTGCCGCACGAGCGTAGGTGTCATAGGTAAGCGCCCCAATCCGCCGAGAGTTGGTGGTGTGCCCGATTCCGTGGCCCCCGTGATGTGCGCTCGCACTCCCCACGTATGTCAGGTAACTCCCGGCTCGCGGTGCCGTCCAGGGGTCGAGGGGCCCCGCTTGTGGGTTCGCGGCGCACGTGGCGAGATTTCACATGCCCGCAACCTGAGCCCATACCATCGGGCCATGGCAAAGGCATCCATTCTCACCCCCAGGGCGGACGACTTTCCGCGCTGGTACCAGGATCTGATCGCCAAGGCCGAGCTGGCCGACAACGGGCCGGTGCGCGGCACCATGGTGATCCGACCGTACGGTTACGGGCTGTGGGAGCGGATGCAGGCGGAGATGGACGCCCGCATCAAGGAGACGGGCACTCAGAACGCGTACTTCCCGCTGCTGATCCCGCAGTCGTACCTCACCAGGGAGGCCGACCACGTCGAGGGGTTCGCGCCCGAACTCGCGGTGGTCACGCACGGCGGCGGCAAGGAGCTGGAGGAGCCCGCGGTCGTCCGGCCCACGTCGGAGACCATCATCAACGAGTACTTCTCGAAGTGGGTACAGAGCTACCGGGACCTGCCCCTGCTCATCAACCAGTGGGCGAACGTGGTCCGTTGGGAGCTGCGTCCGCGTCTGTTCCTGCGCACCTCCGAGTTCCTGTGGCAGGAGGGACACACCGCGCACGCCACGTACGAGGAGGCGCGCGAGTTCGCCGCGCGCATCCAGCGCGACGTCTACGGGGACTTCCTGGAGAACGTCCTCGCGACGGACTTCGTCTCCGGCCGCAAGACGGTCAAGGAGCGTTTCGCGGGCGCCGTCAACACCCTCACGCTCGAAAGCATGATGGGGGACGGCAAGGCCCTGCAGATGGTCACCAGCCACGAACTGGGCCAGAACTTCGCCAAGCCGTTCAACACCCGGTATCTGTCCAAGGACGGTACGCAGGAGTACGTCTGGCAGACCTCCTGGGGCTCGACGACCCGCATGATCGGCGCGCTCGTGATGACGCACGGCGACGACTTCGGTCTGCGGGTCCCGCCGCGGCTGGCGCAGATCCAGGCGGTCGTCCTCGCGATCAAGGGCGAGGAGACGGTTCTGGCCAAGGTCCGTGAGATCGGTGAGCGGCTCAGAGCGGCGGGTATCCGGGTCCATGTGGACGACCGCACCGACATCCCCTTCGGCCGCCGCGCCGTCGACTGGGAACTGAAGGGCGTGCCCGTCCGCATCGAGATCGGCCCCCGTGACCTGGAGAACGGCACGGCGATGCTGGTCCGCCGCATCCCGGGCGGCAAGGAACCGGTGGCCCCGGATGCCCTGGCCGGGCTCCTTCCGGCGATCCTCCAGGAGGATCAGGCACTGCTGCTGAAGCAGTCCCGGGAGCGCCGCGAGTCCCGCACCGCGGACGTCTCGACGATCGAGGAGGCCGTCGAGGCGGTCACCGCCGGCGGCTGGGCGCGCATCCCGTGGGGCACGCTCGGCGAGGAGGGCGAGGCCGGGCTCGCCGAACACGCGATGACCGTACGGTGTCTGCTCGCCGAGGACGGGTCGGTGCCCGAGGACGGAGACGCCCCGAGTAACGTCGCGGTCGTCGCGCGCGCTTACTGAAGTAGCGACCTTGGCCACGAGAGCGACCGAAACGCCTCTTGCGCAACCGCCGACCACAGCCGTCCCGGCGTGCGGACCGGATCTAAGCCCCGGGTCGTACGTCAGACTACGCACCGGCTTGGTATGAGCTGTGAGGCTTCTCCGCAGATCAGCGCACCCGCCCTCGTCAGGACGCATCAGCGGCAACTGACGGGTAAGTGCAAATTATTTGGGATGCCCCGGAATCGGAACACTGGAGCCCTCAGGCTCGTTGTCATTACGTGAGCACGACACAGACACCACCTGTTCTCGCCGCAGAGCTGGCAGAGGCGTGGGCCGACATTCAGCGGTACCACCCCGAACTGCCCGACCTTGCCGCGCCAGAGTCCCTGATCGGGGAGTCGTCGTCCGCCTGCGGTCACGAGCTCTCCTTCGAACGACTGCTCCACGAGGCAGTCCATGGCATCGCAGCCGCGCGCGGGGTCCGCGACACCTCCCGCGCCGGCCGGTACCACAACCGAAGGTTCCTCGCGATCGCCGAGGAGCTGGGCCTGGACCACCCCGACGAACCGCACCCCAGCAGTGGCTTCTCCCTGGTCACGCTGAACGCCGAGGCGAAGCGGCGTTACCGGCCGACGATCGAACGCCTTCAGCGCGCCCTGAAGGCCCACACGGTGGCCACGTCCGCCGACACCACCCGCACCTTCCGCGGCCCGGCCGCCCGCCACGGCTCCTCCGGCGGCGGCGTCCGCGTCAAGGCGGTCTGCGACTGCGGCCGCAACGTCCGGGTGGTTCCGTCGGTCCTGGCCCAGGCCCCGATCGTGTGCGGCGGCTGCGGAAAGCCGTTCCGCATCCCGGAGGTCGTGGGAGCTGCGGCGAGCTGAGGCTGCGACTGCTCGTGGCAGTCGCAGTCGGCAGGTCGCCGGTGCCGAGTGGCGCACCCGACGTACGGTCACCTCCGCGCCGGGTGCCCCATAGGCATGCCCAAGATCACCCGCCCGGACCCCTCGGCCAAAAGCGACCCACAGGGTGTGGCACAATGGCTAGCTGTACTCGACAGCCGCACAGGACCCCTCTCTCCTCCGGCTGACGCGTCCATCGGGCACTCGGGTACCGCAACCCCACGCGGCAGTCTCGCCGTGCCCAACCACGTCAAATCCAGGAGAATCCACTCCCGTGGCAGTCAAGATCAAGCTGAAGCGTCTGGGCAAGATCCGTTCGCCTCACTACCGCATCGTCGTCGCCGACTCCCGCACCCGTCGTGACGGCCGTGCGATCGAGGAGATCGGCAAGTACCACCCGACCTACAACCCGTCGGTCATGGAGGTGGACGCCGAGCGCGTGGCGTACTGGCTGGGTGTCGGCGCGCAGCCGACCGAGCCCGTCCTCGCCATCCTGAAGAAGACCGGCGACTGGCAGAAGTTCAAGGGCGAGCCCGCCCCGGCGCCGCTGCTCGTCGCCGCGCCGAAGACCACGCGTCCGTCGTTCGAGGCTCTCGGCGGTGACGACGAGGGCAAGGGTGAGGCCATCACCCAGAAGAAGAAGGCTGAGAAGAAGGACGAGGCCGCGGCTGAGTCCGAGTCGACCGAGGCCTGAGCAGCATGCTCGAAGAGGCGCTTGAGCACCTCGTGAAGGGCATCGTCGACAACCCTGACGATGTGCAGGTCGCCTCGCGCAACCTGCGCCGCGGGCGCGTCCTCGAGGTCCGGGTCCACCCCGACGACCTCGGCAAGGTGATCGGCCGCAACGGCCGCACCGCGCGCGCCCTGCGCACCGTCGTGGGCGCCATCGGTGGCCGCGGTGTCCGTGTCGACCTCGTCGACGTGGACCACGTCCGCTGACGTTTCGCAGCACCGGCTCGGGCCGGGGAGGGCCACTGGGCCGTCCCCGGCCCGCAGTCGTATGACAGGAGAGCAAGCACAGTGCAGCTGGTAGTCGCACGGATCGGCCGCGCCCATGGCATCAAGGGCGAGGTCACCGTAGAGGTCCGTACCGACGAGCCGGAACTCAGGCTCGGCCCCGGCGCCGTACTCGCCACCGATCCCGCCTCCGCGGGGCCGCTGACCATCGCGGCCGGCCGGGTGCACAGCGGTCGGCTCCTCCTGCGGTTCGACGGGGTCGACGATCGCACCGCCGCCGAGGCGCTGCGCAACACGCTCCTGATCGCGGAGGTCGACCCCGACGAGCTCCCCGAGGACGAGGGCGAGTACTACGACCACCAGCTCATCGACCTCGACGTGGTGACCGAGGACGGCATGGAGGTCGGCCGGATCACGGAGATCTCGCACCTGCCCTCGCAGGACCTGTTCATCGTGGAGCGGCCGGACGGCACCGAGGTCATGATCCCGTTCGTCCAGGAGATCGTCACCGAGATCGACCTGGAGGAGCAGCGGGCGGTCGTCTCGCCGCCGCCGGGCCTGATCGACGACCGGGCCGAGATCGCCTCCTCCCGGGAACCGGCGGAGGGCTCCGCGCGGGAGCCGGCGCAGGACTCCGCGCAGGACTCGGCGGGAGAAGCGTCCTGATGCGCCTCGACGTCGTCACGATCTTCCCCGAGTACCTGGAGCCGCTGAACGTCTCCCTGGTCGGCAAGGCACGCGCGCGTGGGCAGCTGAACGTGCACGTGCACGACCTGCGGTCCTGGACGTACGACCGGCACAACACGGTCGACGACACGCCGTACGGCGGCGGTCCCGGCATGGTCATGAAGACCGACCCCTGGGGCGACGCCCTGGACTCCGTCCTCGCCGACGGCTACGAGACGGGCTCCCACGCGCCCGCGCTGATCGTCCCCACCCCCAGCGGCCGCCCGTTCACCCAGGAACTGGCCGTGGAGCTCTCCGAGCGCCCCTGGCTGATCTTCACGCCGGCCCGCTACGAGGGCATCGACCGGCGCGTCATGGACGAGTACGCCACCCGGATGCCGGTGTACGAGGTGTCCATCGGCGACTACGTCCTGGCCGGCGGAGAGGCGGCCGTGCTCGTCGTCACGGAGGCCGTCGCCCGGCTGCTGCCCGGCGTCCTCGGCAACGCCGAGTCCCACCGGGACGACTCCTTCGCGCCCGGCGCGATGGCGAGCCTCCTGGAGGGTCCCGTCTACACCAAGCCGCCCGTCTGGCGCGGCCGGGACATCCCGGACGTGCTGCTCAGCGGCCACCACGGCAAGATCGCCCGCTGGCGCCGGGACGAGGCCCTCCGGCGTACGTCGGCCAACCGGCCCGATCTGATCGAGCGCTGCGACCCCAAGGCCTTCGACAAGAAGGACCGCGAGATGCTCTCCATCCTGGGCTGGGCCCCGGACCCGGACGGGGAGCCGTACGGCCGATTTTGGCGCAGGCCAGAGGGCATGGAACAATAGACCGCTGCTGTGCGTCCGTCCGGCGAGCGCCCCTGCCACAGGGGGACACGACGACCGCCCCGACCCGCACGGCAGTCCTCATGGAAACCTAGTTCCCGTTGATGACCTGTGGCATCAGCGAAGAAAGCAGACGAAATGTCTCACCTGCTCGACTCCGTCGACTCCGCGTCGCTGCGCAGCGACATCCCAGCCTTCCGTCCGGGTGACACCGTCAACGTCCACGTCCGCGTCATCGAGGGCAACCGCTCCCGTGTGCAGCAGTTCAAGGGCGTTGTGATCCGCCGTCAGGGCTCCGGTGTCCGTGAGACCTTCACGGTCCGCAAGGTCTCGTTCTCCGTCGGCGTCGAGCGCACCTTCCCGGTGCACACCCCGATCGTCGAGAAGATCGAGCTCGTCACCCGTGGTGACGTGCGTCGCGCGAAGCTGTACTACCTGCGCGAGCTGCGTGGCAAGGCCGCGAAGATCAAGGAGAAGCGCGAGAGCTGAGCGCTTCCCGGACGTCACAGCGGGGCCGGATAGCATCTGGCTCCGATGGACACCGAAGCACAGCCGACGGAACGCGACCGCTCCTCCCGCCCCGACACGGGGGCCATGGAGGAACGGTCGCGTTTCGCGTTGGTGTCGCGGATCACCGAGTGGCTGCCGGGCGGGTGGATCACCCTCACCCTCTTCGTCTGCCTGCTGTTTTTGCTGCTTCTCAACACTTTCGTGGTGCAACCCTTCCAGATTCCCAGCGGATCCATGGAAGAGGGATTGAGGATCGGGGACCGCGTTCTCGTAAATAAGTTGGCGTACCGTTTCGGTGCCGAGCCGCGGCGCGGTGACGTCGTCGTGTTCGACGGCACCGGGTATTTCGGGGACGCCGACTACATCAAGCGCGTTGTAGGTGTGGGGAGAGACCATGTGGTCTGCTGCGACAAGGAGGGGAGGATCGAAGTGAACGGCCGGCCGGTCGACGAGACGGCGTTCCTCCACCCGGGGGACAGTGCGTCCGCCGTCCCCTTCGACGTCGTCGTGCCCGACGGCACACTGTTCGTCCTCGGCGACCACCGCAGCAACTCCAGCGACTCCCGTGACCACCTGGGCTCCCCGGGCGGCGGCATGATCCCCGTCGGGGACGTCATCGGCCGCGCCGACTGGATCGTCTGGCCGACGGGCCACTGGAGGCACCTGGACCGCCCCGCCGCCTACGCGCGCGTGCCCGCGGCGGAGGGCGCGCATGGGTAACCGCGGAAAACCGCGCGGTGTGCCGAGCAGCGCCGCGGAGAACCTGCTGCCCACCGGGACCCGGCGCGCCGCAAGCCCGTCCGGCGGCCGTTCCCGCGCGGAGCGGCGCAAGCTCCAGCGCAAGGTCAAGCGCAAGCGCAGGCGCAGTGCGGTGCGTGAGATACCGCTGCTGGTCGGTGTGGCCGTCCTGATAGCCCTCGTCCTGAAGACGTTCCTCGTCCAGGCCTTCGTCATCCCGTCGGGCTCCATGGAGCAGACGATCCGGATCGGCGACCGCGTCCTGGTCGACAAGTTCACCCCGTGGTTCGGCTCCAAGCCGCAGCGCGGGGACGTCGTCGTCTTCCACGACCCGGGCGGCTGGCTGGCGGACGAGCAGACCACCAAGAAGAACGATCCGGTGGTCGTCAAGCAGTTCAAGGAAGGGCTCACCTTCATCGGTCTGCTGCCCTCCGACAACGAGAAGGACCTCATCAAGCGCGTCATCGGGGTCGGCGGCGACCACGTCAAGTGCTGTGACGCACAGGGACGGGTGACCGTCAACGGCGTGCCCCTGACCGAGGGTGACTATCTGTATCCGGGCAACGCCCCCTCCGCCACCCCGTTCGACATCACCGTCCCGCAGGGACGGCTGTGGGTGATGGGCGACCACCGGGCCAACTCCGCCGACTCCCGCGCGCACCAGAACACCGACTACGGCGGCACCGTCTCCGAGGACTCCGTGGTGGGCCGGGCCATGGTGATCGGCTGGCCCGTCGGGCACTGGACCAGGCTGCAGGAACCTAAAACCTTCGCAAGCGTGTCGAACTCCGTGTCGGGGTCGACCGCCGCTCCCGAACTGTCGCATAGGGTTGCCTCCGACGAACCGAACGGATTCTTCCAACTCCCGACCCCTGCGGAACTCCCGCTCGTTATGGGAGTGGTGGGCCTGCGTCGTGCATGGGGCAGGCGGCGGCACAGAGTAAGGAGTTGGCGTGGGGGATGTAGCGGTTGGCGCACGGTCGGGACACGACGGCGAGGAGCACCCCGGGCGCCCCGCGGAAGAGAGTGTCCCCGGCCAGGACGGCGACATGACCTCAGGGAATGAGCCCGGACCGGCCGGCGGCGGCCCGTCCTCGGGCGGGCAGCGGCCGGGGAGCGGGGAGGACGGGCCGGGCGGCTCGGCCGCCGGCCCCAAGAAACCCCGCTCCTTCTGGAAGGAGCTGCCCATCCTGGTCGGCATCGCGCTGGTGCTGGCGCTGCTGATCAAGACGTTCCTGGTGCAGGCGTTCTCGATCCCGTCCGACTCGATGCAGAACACCCTCCAGCAGGGCGACCGCGTCCTGGTGGACAAGCTCACCCCCTGGTTCGGCTCCGAGCCCGAGCGCGGCGAGGTCGTCGTCTTCCACGACCCGGCCGAGTGGCTCAAGGGCGAGCCGACGCCCACACCCAACGCCGTGCAGCAGGTCCTCAGCTGGATCGGCCTGATGCCCTCCGCCGAGGAGAAGGACCTGATCAAGCGGGTCATCGGCGTCGGCGGCGACACGGTCGAGTGCAAGGGCTCGGGCCCGCTGAAGGTCAACGGCAAGGCGCTGAACGAGCCCTATGTCTACCCCGGCAACACGCCGTGCAGCGTCGACGACCAGGGCGGCCAGTTCAAGGTGAAGGTCCCCAAGGGCTACATCTGGGTGATGGGCGACCACCGTCAGAACTCGCGTGACTCGCGCTACAACCAGGACGACAAGAACCACGGCATGGTCCCGGTCGACAAGGTCGTCGGGCGCGCCATCGTCAAGGCCTGGCCGATCAACCGCTGGGGCACCCTGCCGGTCCCGGACACCTTCGACCAGCCCCTCGACCAGCAGTCCTCCGCCGCCGCGTCCCTCTCGGTCGCGCCGCAGGGCCTCGCGCTCGTGGGCGTGCTGCCGGTGGCGGTGTGGCGGCGCAGGCGGACCGCCGCCCGGAGCACCGAGTCCGGCACCAGGGCTTAGGCCCGCAATCGGCGACCTCGCTCAGGCCCCCGGTCCGCTGACGGGCCGGGGGCCCGGGCACGCCCCCCGTGAAGCCCCCAGGAGGCGGTGAAGGCCTCCGGGAGCCGTGAAAGCTTTGGAAAGCTTGTGACCGGGGTCGCGAAAGAGGGGCTCCCCCGGTCCCGTACCGCCGGGTAGGGTGCGGGTCCATGGGTGGCGAGAGCACTACACGTACGGCCCCGCGCAGCGGCGGCACAGGCACGGCGCAGGTCGGCAGCCGGCTGGGACAGCGGTTGTCGGGGCTGGCCGTCGCGCTGGGCCTGGTGCTGTTCCTCGGCGGATTCGCGTGGGCAGCGGTGATCTACCGGCCGTACACCGTGCCCACCAGTTCGATGGCGCCGACGATCAACATGGGCGACCGCGTCCTGGCCCAGCGCGTCGACGGCGACGAGGTGCGCCGCGGTGACGTCGTCGTCTTCCGCGACAAGTCCTGGGTCACCAACGCGAACGTGGTCAAGCGCGTGGTCGCGGTCGGCGGTGACACGGTCTCCTGCTGCACCGACGGAAAGCTCACCGTCAACGGCAAGCAGATCGAGGAGCCGTATCTGCCCAAGGGCAGCCTGGCCGAGGCCAAGAACATCCCGACCGTGAAGGTCCCCCAGGGCCGGCTCTTCCTCCTCGGCGACGAACGCCAGGGTTCCCTGGACTCCACCGCCCACCTCACGGACGCGGCCCGAGGCACCGTCTCGCGCAATGCCGTGAGCGCCCGCGTGGACGCCGTCATCTGGCCGATGAACGGCATGCTCAAGCGCCCCACCGGCTTCGAGTCCCTCGGTGCCCTGTCCCAGCCCGGCCCGCTGCGCATCATCGTCGGTCTGATCATCGGCGGTGCGGTCCTCGTCCTCGGCGGCGGCGCGTACGGGCCGATCGCCAAGCGGGCGGCCCGCTCCCGCGCCGGCACGCGGCCGGAGCCGGCCAGTGCCGGCTGAGGCCACGGACGCGGGCGAGACGGCCGCAAGGGACGACGGGGGTCCGGGGGACGCGCACGAGGACTCGTACCAGGGCGGTCTGCGCAAGGTCGCCAGGGTCGTCCTGCTCGACCCCGAGGACCGTATCCTGCTGCTGCACGGGCATGAGCCGGACGATCCGGCCGACGACTGGTGGTTCACTCCGGGCGGCGGTCTGGAGGGCGACGAGACCCGTGAACAGGCCGCGCTGCGGGAACTCACCGAGGAGACCGGTATCACCGAGGTCGAACTCGGTCCGGTGCTGTGGCGGCGTATGTGCTCGTTCCCGTTCGCGGGTCGCCGCTGGGACCAGGACGAGTGGTACTACTTGGCTCGTACGGCCCAGACGGTGACCGAGGCGGTCGGCCTGACCGAGCTGGAGCGGCGCAGCGTCGCCGGAGCTCGATGGTGGACGTGCCAGGAACTGACCCGGGCGCATGAGACGGTGTATCCGACCAGACTCGCCGAGCTGCTGCGGAGGCTGCTCGACGAAGGTCCCCCGGCCAGGCCCGTGACCCTTGACCCGGAAATCGTCTAGGGGCCCGCGGGACTGGCGCACAATGGTGGGATCGCACGGGTGAAGGGGAACATGCCATGAGCGCCGAGGACCTCGAGAAGTACGAGACCGAGATGGAGCTCAAGCTCTACCGGGAGTACCGCGATGTCGTCGGTCTGTTCAAATACGTGATCGAGACCGAGCGGCGCTTCTACCTCACCAACGACTACGAGATGCAGGTGCACTCGGTTCAGGGCGAGGTGTTCTTCGAGGTGTCGATGGCCGACGCCTGGGTCTGGGACATGTACCGGCCCGCCCGCTTCGTGAAGCAGGTGCGCGTCCTCACGTTCAAGGACGTGAACATCGAGGAGCTGAACAAGAGCGATCTGGAACTCCCGGGCGGGTGATGGAACTCCAGGGCGGGTGACGGAGCTCCCGGGCGGGTGACGGAGTTGTCCACAACCGCTGAGCCATCCACCAAGATCCACTTCTTGGGGGCGGATGCGTGAGCGTTGGCGCCGGAGGTGGTGCCGACATGAACGCACGCAGTGCACTCGGCAGGTACGGCGAGGAGCTGGCCGCACGGCGGCTGGTCGAGGCCGGGATGACGGTCCTGGAGCGCAACTGGCGCGGTGGCAGGACGGGCGAGATCGACATCGTTGCCAGGGACGGCGACGTGCTGGTCGTCTGCGAGGTGAAGACCCGCAGGAACGGTGGCTTCGAGCATCCGATGGCGGCGGTAACGCCCGAGAAGGCCGGACGGCTGCGCGGCCTGGCCGAGCGGTGGATCCACGCCCACGGCGGGGCCCCGCCCGGAGGCGTCCGCATCGACCTGGTCGGCGTCCTGCTGCCCGACCGCGGCGCGCCGGTCGTCGAGCATGCGCGGGGGGTGGCCTGACATGGGATTCGCCCGTACGTGCTCGGTGGCGCTGGTGGGCGTCGAGGGCGTGGTCGTCGAGGTCCAGGCCGACCTGGAGCCCGGGGTGGCGGCGTTCACACTGGTGGGGTTGCCGGACAAGAGCTTGACGGAGAGCAAGGACCGGGTGAGGGCGGCCGTGGTGAACTCCGGCGCCTCCTGGCCCTCGAAGAAGCTCACGGTCGGCCTGAGCCCGGCTTCGGTGCCGAAGGCGGGCAGCGGCTTCGACCTCGCCGTCGCCTGCGCGGTGCTCGGCGCCGCCGAGCGGATCGACCCGCGGGTGCTCGCCGACATCGTGATGATCGGAGAGCTGGGACTGGACGGCCGGGTGCGCCCGGTCCGGGGTGTCCTGCCGGCGGTGCTGGCCGCGGCCGACGCTGGGTACGAGCAGGTGGTGGTGCCGGAGTGCGCCGCCGCGGAGGCCTCGCTGGTGCCCGGGGTGTCGGTGCTGGGCATCCGCAGCCTGCGGCAGCTGATCGCCGTGCTGACGGACGAGCCGGTGCCCGAGGAGATGCCGGACGAGTAGGGCCGCCCCGATCCGCTCCTGGCCGGTCTGCGCGTGCCCGGCACCGGAGCCGCCACCGGCATGCACAGCCTGGGCACCGCCCAGCACGAGCAGGACCACGACCTGGCCGACGTGGTGGGCCAGCGCTCGGCGCGCACGGCGGTCGAGGTGTCCGCCGCGGGCGGCCATCACCTCTTCCTGGAAGGGCCGCCCGGCGCCGGCAAGACGATGCTCGCGGAGCGGCTGCCCGCCGTCCTGCCCCGGCTCACCCGGGAGGAGTCCCTGGAGGTCACCGCCGTGCACTCGGTGGCCGGACTCCTGCCCCCGGGCAAGCCGCTCATCGACGTCGCCCCCTACTGCGCCCCGCACCACTCGGCCACCATGCAGTCGCTGGTCGGCGGCGGCCCGGGCATCGCACGGCCCGGTGCCGTGTCACTGGCCCACCGGGGAGTGCTCTTCCTCGACGAGGCCCCCGAGTTCCACAGCCAGACGCTCGACTCGCTGCGCCAGCCCCTGGAGTCCGGGCACGTCGTGATCGCGCGCAGCGCGGGTGTGGTGCGGTTCCCGGCGAGGTTCCTCATGGTGCTCGCGGCCAACCCGTGCCCCTGCGGCCGCTTCTCCCAGCGGGACACCCTGTGCGAATGCCCGCCGTCGGCGATCCGCCGCTATCAGGCGCGACTGTCCGGACCCCTGCTCGACCGGGTCGACCTCCGCGTCGAGGTCGACCCCGTGACCCGGGCCCAGCTCACCGAGCCAGGCGCCCGGGGCGAGTCCACCGCGACGGTCGCCGACCGGGTCAGGGCGGCCCGGGAGCGAGCGGCGGCACGCCTCGTCGGAACACCGTGGCGGACCAACAGCGAGGTGCCGGGGCGAGAACTGCGCAGCACCTGGCACGCGGCGGCCGGTGCCATGGACGAGGCGGAGCGGAGCCTCGAACGGGGCGTGCTGACCGCCCGCGGGCTGGATCGCGTCCTGCGGGTCGCCTGGACGGTCGCGGACCTCGCCGGCCACGACCGGCCCGACGCCACGGACGTCGCCCTCGCCCTGCAGCTGCGCACCGGAGTCCCACGGGGCGTGCCCATGGCCATCGGGGCACTGACATGAGCGCGGGCGACGATCCCGGCGGCGACCCTCACGCCCGCGATCACTCCGGCGGCCTGCACTCCGGCGGCTCGCACTCCGGCGACCCGGACTCCGGGGGCCCGCACTCCGGCGACCCGGACTCCGGCGGCCTGCACTCCGGCGGCCTGCACTCCGGCGACCTGGACTCCGGGGGCCCGCACTCCGGCGACCCGCACGCCCGCGACCTGCACTGCCGTGTCCTGCTCACCCGCGTCATCGAACCCGGCGACGAGACCGGCGGGCGCTGGCTGCGGGAGTACGGGGTGCGGGAGGTCGCCCGGCGGTTGCGGGACGGCGGGGAGCCGCTGCCGGGGGTGAGCGGGACGCGCTGGGCGGGGCTGGTGGCGCGGGCCGCGCAGGCCGAGCCCCGGCGGGATCTGGACATCGCCCGGGACGCCGGCGTTCGGTTCGTGTGCCCCGGGGACTTCAACTTCTGTGGACATATGCTGTGTTGCCGCAGGACGTGTTGCAGCGGAGAGGTCTTGTGTTGTGGACGAGTGGTGGCTCAGCTGGACGGGTGACGGGGGTACGCCGGGGGAGGGGGAGATAGCTGGATGGGGTGATTTGCCGGAGCGGGAGAAGGCGTTGAGGTTCCGTGATCGGCAGCCGATTCTGGTTTCGCCTGTGGGGAGAGTGGATCCTCGTCTGAGCGAGATCTTTCGACGGTCAGCGTTTTCCGCCAAGGCTGAGGGGACCCAGGAGACGTACGCGCCGATCTACCGGTTGTTCTTCACATTTCTGTGGCAGCGCGGTCTGCATTGGGATGAGGCCGTCCCCGAGGATCTGGAGGACTGGGAGGAGTGGCGTCGCCGGGCGGCGGCGAACCCCAAGAAGATCGAGGGCTCCACGTGGGCGAAGGAGCTAGCGGCCCTTACGCTCTTCTACAAGGTGGCCAGCGGCTACAACTTCGTGGAGATCAACCCGGTGCTGATGCGCACCGTTCGAACGCCCGATGGCGGCACGGCCGAGGTCGCGGAATTGTCGCCCAACGATGTGGTCTATTCCGATGTCAAGTGGTTGACGCCGCGGGCCTTCCGTCTGTGGCGGAACGTGGGCCTTGGCGGCATGCTGCCCAACGGCCTGGAGGACGAGTCGTGGCGGGGTCGGCTTGGCGGGCGCGACCGCGCTTTCGCTGACTTGACGTACTCGACTGGGATGCGCCGCCGTGAGGTCGGGACGATCCTTACGTGTGAGATCCCCGCACTTGGCCGGCAGAATTACTACTCGGGGAAAGTCGGCCACCAGGTTGCCAAGCGGGCCGGGCACACATTCTACGCCGGTCACGCGGCTCTCCAGAGGGTGATGGGCTATCGCCTGAGCACGCGGGCTGAAGCGATACGGGGCGCGCAGGCGAGGGGTGCGTACGACGACCTGCCGGGCCAGAGGATCATCTACAAGATCACGCGGCAGAGAAGAGTCCTGTGGACCGAGCGGGACGGCCGCCGAGGCGAGGGCTCCCTGGACACGCTTACCGCCGCGGACCGGCTCAGACTCTATATCCGAACCGAGGACGGTCTCGAGCCAGCGATGTTGTGGCTGACGGAGAACGGCATGCCGTTCTCCTACAAGAACTGGACCAAGGTTTTTGAGCGGGCGAGCGACCGCTGCGAGGCACTGGGGCTCGACGTGTTCGCCACTCCTCACATGCTGCGGCACTCGATGGCCCTGCGGGTGCTCGTTTCGCTACACAATGCGCTCGACCGCCGACTGGGGCTGACACCGGCAGAACGCCGCCACTACGAGGACGTCTACGGGCAGGTGTGGTCGATGGTCAAGGACATGCTCGGACACAAGAACGAGCAGGTCACCAGGGACATTTATCTTGAGCCCGTACGTGGGCTGCAGCTGGATGCGCTCCTGAACGACGAGGACAACCCGGTTAACGCGGAGAAGATCGCCGAGTTGTCGGCCCGCACTGGCCTGATCCTGGACGCGGAATGAAGGGGCCGGGGCCCGGCCGGCGGGCAGCCCTGCCCCCAGCAGGGTGGGAACGGGAGCCGGTTCTCGATCCGACGCGCCTGATCGTTCGGGCGATCGGTGAGAAGGGCGAGGACCTGGGCACCTGGGATTTCAGCAACGCACCCGGACCAGAGGGTCTGCGCCTTGAGGTCGTGGAACTGCTGGCCCGGCACGGCCGGGCGCGGTGGACCAGTGAAGCCACCTACCAAAACGCGTCGAAGGTCCTGCGCAAGTTCCTGCGGGACGCCGCTGCGGCCGAGCCGCCCATCACCGCGGTCGATCAGATCAACGTGTTCTGGTGGAAGTCCTGGAGCCAGGACTTCGCGGTGCGCCGGTCCTTCGGATCGGTGCTCCAGGCGAGCCCCCAGCTGCCGGTCGAGACCCGCTCCTACATGGCGACCCCGCGCCGCAAACCGGCCGCCGAGAAGAAGACAGGGATCAAACACGCCCACTCGAAGGCGGATTTGAAGACGGTCCGTGACGCGGCTGCCGCGACGGTGCGGTCGGCCCGGTTGCGCATCGAGAAGAACGTCGCGCTCATGGAGCGATGGCGCAACGGTGCACTGCTCGAGGGGAGCTCCGAGTGGGCCTGGGGCCAGATGCTGGACCACATCAGCCGTACTGGGGACGTTCCCCGGTACGCGGGCAAGCACCGAGCCCTGGCCAAGGAGACGCGCCGCCTGATGAGCGACGAGGGCGTCGGGAGCATCCTTGCCCGGCTCTTCCCGACCGTCCGGGAGATCGCGGCGGCCTCCGTGCTGCTGATCGTCCACGAGGGCTGGAATCTGTCTGTGCTGCGGAAGATGCAGGTGCCGTCCTTCCCGAACGCGGACGGAGATTCCGACTCACCGGCGGTCCACCGGCTGGCCACGGACAAGGCCCGCCGCGGCAAAAAGCGCCGCCATTCCAGCAACAATCTCGTCGACGTCGGGGAAGACAGCAGCGGCTGGGCAATGAAGCAGGTCCTGGACCTGACCCGGCAGGCCAGGCTGACCTTGGAGAGGCTGGGACGGCCCAGCCCGATGCTCCTGCTCGCCCGGCGAGGGACCGGTGGACCGGAAAACCTAGGGTCTATGCGAGATGGCAACGCCCTCGGCCAGGCGATTACGGACTGGGCGCACGACCAGCGGGCGTCGGGCGTCCGTCTCCCGCCCAGGGTCAGTGCTCAACCGCTGCGGCATAGCGCTCAGATCCACCACGGTCGAGCTCGCAACAACACCCAGGCCACCCAGGACAGTGACTACCTGCTGAAGGATGAGACAGTCCGCGAGAACTCACGCGACGTCGTGGAATCTGGCCTGGCTAAGGCCGTTGAGCATGCCCGGGAACGGGTGAAGATGCGGCTGGTCGCTCGCGCCACCGGGGACACGGAGTACGACGCCGAACAGGTCGCCAAGGCCGCAGGAATCGACCGCGAGACCGCGATGAACATCGTGAAGGGCCGGCTCAAGACACCTGTTGCCTCATGCACCGACTACGAGAACCCCGACTTCGGCCCGGCCGGGAAACCCTGCGGAGTCTCCTTCCTGCTGTGTTTCGCCTGCCGCAACGCGGTGGCGACCACTCGCGACCTGCCACGGATCGTCTATCTGCACCACGTCATCGAGGGGCTCCGCTCGACGCTGACGGCAGCCGCCTGGACAACCGACTGGCAAGGCCATTACGCCCGCGTCTCCGACTTCCTGAACACCCACACCAGCCAGGACAGCCGAGCGGAGCTGGTCTCCACCCTGGCCCAGGCAGACCGCGACCTCATCGACCGCATGCTCGACAGGAGACTCGATCCGTGACAACAACCGCCTTGGGCGACGGCTTCCGCCTCGCCGATCCGGCCCCCCACGATCTGGTCCTGCCCACCCATCGAGTCCGTTCCAACATCCCCGACGATCAGCTGCCCCGTTTCCGGGAACTGATCTGGCGCCTGTCCTACATGACGCACAAAGACACGGTGGAGACTGAGATAGTCAACTGGGCCCGCTGCCCTGAGCCGTTGAGGGCCTCGCTGATGCGGGTGGGCTGGGCAGTCATGAACCTCCCCACTCCCGAGGCGCTGTTGCGTGAGACAGCTTCCCGGAAGGTGATGTCGCCCAGAGCCCTGCGGCTCACCTTCAGCTTCTGGATTCATTTTGCCCACTGGCTCGTCAAGCGGGGCATCACCGAACTCGCTGCCGTGACCGGAGAGGACTTGGGCGAGTACGCGGAACACATCCGGGCCTACGGGAGATCGTGGGACCACGACCAGCGGGCAGCGAAGAGCCTTACACGGATCTGGGGATACGCGCCATTCTTGTTGCCGCAGGACCGTCTCATCATGCCTCCCTGGGAGGACCCAGCGGCCGTCATGAGCGACTTCCTCGGCACGAGGGATACAGCAGCCGATGGCGAGAACAACATTCCGATCGTCCACCCGGCGGTGATGTCCCCCCTGCTGGTCTGGTCACTGCGGATGGTCCTCGACCTCGGGCCGGACATTCTGGCCGCCTGGCGCGAACGCCTGCGCTTGCTCGACTCCACCCGGGGGGTCTCAGCTCGCGGGGACAGCCAGGTCGTCGTCGACTACCTAAAAAGCCTGATCGCCGAGGGCAAGCCGCTGCCCGGATTCTCCGGCTTCCAGGAAGACGCGATCAAGGCCAGCGCCCGATCCCGGGGCGGCAAGGAGACCCTGCCCTCCCTCAACCGTCAGTACATCGCCGGAACCCTCGGAGTCGACCCACATCAGGTCACAGTGGCCCAGAGGCGCCTTCGGCGCGAACTGGAGCCTCGCCATTACGGCCCTGATGCCCCACTCGTTGTCCCGATCACCGGCCGGATCGCAGACCGGCCCTGGACCAATTCACTGGACTTCGACGAAATCACTTCCCTGGTCCTGCATTTGTCCACGGCAGCACTAATCACGACCGCGTACTTGTCCGGAATGCGCCCTGAGGAGGTCCTGCACCTGACCAGAGGTTGCTGCACGCGTGAGGAACGCGAGGACGGCACCTCCCGCTACAAGATCACGGGGCGTCACTTCAAAGGGGTCACCGACGACGAGGGCAACGCCATTCCCGAGGGTGAGATCCGCCCCGATCCCTGGGTGGTCCTCGAGTTCGTGGCCCGGTCCATAGCCGTGGTCGAGGAACTAGAGAGCGGTGACCTGCTCTTCTCCCGCAGCTTCTCCAAAGGTTACCGGCCCTCCTTGGAGGGCGGCGACGCAGTGCCCAGCGACATGGCCACCAAGCGCATCGCCAGCTTCATCACCTGGGCCAACCAGCAGGCCATCCGCCTCGACCGTCCCCACGAGCTGATCCCGAAGGACCCCGAAGGCCCGGTCGTCCTGCGGCGGTTCCGGCGGACCATCGCCTGGTTCATCCACCGCCAGCCAGGCGGACGTATCGCTCTGGCAGTGCAGTTCGGCCATGCCGCGACCTTGATCGGAGAGTCGTACGCGGGACGCTCGAAGGCGGACATGCTCGAACTCCTCGACTTCGAGAAGGGCCTTGCCCTGGCCGATGCCCTTGCCGAAGCACGCGAACGCATTGCTGACGGCGAGAGCGTCAGCGGCCCCGCAGCCAGCCGGTACATCTCCGCCGCGACGGAGTTCGAGAACCGATACGCTGGCACCTACCTGGGCAAACGAGAACTCCGAGCCCTAGTGAAGAACCCGAAACTACAGGTCTACGAAGACCCGAAGGCATTCCTGACCTGCAACTTCGATGCATTCAAAGCCCTTTGCGACCCTGAACTCGGCCAGACCAGCACCAGCAGGCGACGGACCCCCGACCGATCCCGCTGCAACCTGGCCTGCGCGAACATCAGCCGCACCGACTCTCACATCGCAGGCGTCCAGGCAGAGATCGACAAAATCGACTCAGACGCCGCAGCCGGGCTGGACCCTTATCCCATCGCACGCCGACAGCAGCAACGGCGGACTGTCCTCGTCGAGATCATCGAACGGCACCAGAGCACCGCGATCCCGACCGGCCCGACCAGTGAGAAGACCCGATGAAGCCGCTCCAGAATCCGGAAGCGACGCTGAAACCCCCTATCGAGGAGGGTCACGGGGGCCAGGCTGCCACCATCGCTGAAACCGTCGGAGCGGTCCTCGCGCACGCCGCCGACGCCCTCCAGCAGGGAACCAGCACAGACGCCACAGAGATCCGGATGATCACCGACGCCATGGTCCGGCTTCTGGTCGGTGCACCACTTCGCTCCGACGGGCAGCTCACGATCAAGTCGTTGGCTGAGGAGGCCGGCCTGCGGCGGAACAAACTCACCCACAAACACACTGGCCTCAAGGACCTCTTTTACGCCCTGGTCAAGACTCAACAAACCCCGCCGCGGCCCTTCACCGACAAAGAGCGAGAGGCGAGTGACAAACAGAAGAAGGACCTGATCCGGGTCCGGGCAGAGCGGGACAGCCTCCGCATCAAGACCCAGCAGATGGCCCGAGTCATCCACGTCCTCGAGGTTGAAAACCACAACCTTAGAGAATCTGCCGGAACGGACGGTGTCATCCGCGTTATGCGCCGTCGCCGGCCGGGGCAGTAGCTGCCTGAGCCGTTGTCACGTCCTTCCGCCGACGGGGCTCTGAGCGACGTCGCTGAGGATTCCGCACGCTGTCGCGCAGAATGGGATGCCATGACCGTGATGAAGCAGCTGGAATACCGACCTGTCGGGGCCCGGTTGCGTGCTCCCCGTTTCGTCCTGGCCTACCGGCCGATGGCTGACTGGGTATACATGGCGCGCTGTGCCGTGATGCAGTTGTCGAGGGTGTGGGGCGGCTCGGGGGCGGTGATCCTTCCCGTGTCCGGCGAGACGGAGCAGGCCACCACTCACAGCGGCCTGCTGCCCTCGCTCAGGAACTACGACCCCGATCATGTCGCCGGGCTGGTGCCGTCGCTGGAGGACGCGGCACGTATGGATCCCACGGTGCGCGGCCGGATGGTCGCCCAGTACGCAATCCCTGACGAGAGCGGCGATACCACCTGGAACCGCCTGAGTTCCCTGTCGCTTCCGATGCCGCGCTGGGAGGGGCTGGCTGGTCAGCTGGACAGCTGGTGTTCCCCATTCAAGGGGGTTCGCCAGAACAAGCAGCGCTTCGAGGCGCACGACGTCCGCAATCTGGGCCAGGAGCACGACTCCCGCGGCAGCTTGGCGACCGTGTCCGTGCCCCCGGACGGCCGGATGTTGACGCTCGATCTGTCCGGTGTAGATCCGATGATCGCACTGATGGTGGAGACACGGCTCGGCTCTGCCGACGCGGTAGCCCGGCCGGACGAAAACATCATGGAGTTGCCGGTCGAGGACGAGGACCTGCCCGCACTGATCCATCTGGCCGTTACCGGTAAGTCGCGAGCAACGGGATGGGATCTCGGAAGCCGCTTCCGCGCGGTGGCCGAAGGGGACTCGCCGCAGGAGCTGACCTCCGACGAGTTTCTGGCCGCCTCGCCCCTCGCGCACGCCGGCCGTTGGACGACACAGCTGTCCTCCTATCCTCCGGGCCCCGCGGTGTGCGTGGTCGGAGAGACCGCCGAGGATCATGCTCTGGCGATGCTGTGTGATCGCTTGTTCGGGCTTGGCGCCTGGATCCCGACCCGCATGCTGGCAGATGACAGCCCCTACCAGCGAGTGATCAAGAACGCTCTCCATATCCTCCAGACGCTCCACGATGACGGCGATCTGCCGGTGCTGGTGACAAGCGTCAGTGAACCTCACGAAGTACTGGAGGCACTGGCCGACGACCTCAACCGACCCTTTGCAGGGATGACCATGCAGGTCGATGACGGATCACCTGTGCCCTTGGGGATCCGCAAGGCCCAAGCGGTCAGCCCTTCCGCCGTTGCCGAACACGATGCGATGTCGCTGCTGGCGGACCCCGCCTCCTATCAGCTTCGCCAGAGCGCGCCCACGGGCCAGGAGGCCGGCGGCATTTCGATCCTGGCCCCGCTTCAGCTGCCCGAAGCGGAAGCGGCCACGCATATCGGGACAGAACTGCACTGGTACGTCGACGTCTGGCTGCCGCGCCACACGCTCCCCGCCCGTACCGCTCTGAGCAGTTCGTGCCTGACTCAGGAAACAGGGGGGCTGCCCGACGCGGTCGTGCGCGCAGCCCGGCACTCGGTCACGTTCATCTCCGCGAATATGGGCTTCGCCACTCCCGACGCCCGACACGCACGTCCCTTGCTGCACTTTCCGTCGGCGGACAAGCTGTTCGAGGAACTGGCCCGCGCACGCGGTGCCACGGTGGAACGCTCGGACGCGGGACGCCGTGCCGCCATCGCGGCGGAGATGTGGGGATCTCCCGAGGCACTCGCAGCCGACCTGACCGGTCCGGTTCGCAAAGTGCTCAATTCCTTCCTGGCTCCCAAACGCGACGGTGACTACGGCGTCGGCTATGCCGTCCGGGGTGACGGCTACGTCGCCCTCGAGGACATCAAGACAACACTGGACATCGACATCTTCGAGGCCCGTGACCTTGCAGACCGGCTCTTGGACGCGAATGTCCTGCGCCGCGGCCTCCTGCTCAACTGCGCTCGCTGCCACTTCGAGGCCTTCTACCGCATCGAGCGGGTCGGATCCACCTTCGACTGCGAAGCCTGCGGGTACACCAGTGGTGTCACAAGAAGACGGTGGTACTCGAAGGATCCTGAGCCGCATTGGTACTACACGATCGACCAGGTCGTCCGCAATCTGCTGCGCAGCCATGGCGACGTCCCCCTACTCGCCGCCCACCAGTTGCGGCAGAAGGCCTCTTCCGTGCTGTGGTCGCCCGAGTTGGAAGTCACGGACTCGGACGGTTCCATCGAGATTGACCTCTGTCTGGTCGCCGACGGGCGCATCATCGTCGGCGAAGCCAAGTCCAACAACACCCTCAAAGGGAAGAAGTACGGCACGCAAGAGTCGGCCGCCAGACTCGTGCGAGCCGCCCAGCTTCTCGGCGCAGACGAAATCGTCCTTGCCACCAGTCAGAACGCATGGGCGAGGGGTACCCGGGCGGCAGTCCTCAAAGCTGTCGAAGACGGCTGGAGAAGTGGCCCGCCACCGGCGGTCACCGAAATGCTGTGCGTCGGCGAGCAGGCGTAGAGAGAAAGAGCAGTGCACCGGCAGGTGCAGGAGTGCGGAACGGGGCGGCCGCGGCCGGCGCCGTCAACCAGGGCTAGGGCCGGCATCCTCCATGACGGGCTCACTGGTGCAACACCACTGCACGTCACCGGTGTCCGGGCATGCTCGCCACCACGCGCATGAGCCGATTGCCATGAGTCGGTCCAGTGCCGTGAGTACGCCGTGCTCCTCCAGCGCGCACTCGCGTTGCATCCGGTCGATTTCCCCCTGCCCCTGGCCGGTCGCCGGATCGCTGAGTGCACTGATGTAGATGCTCAGCAGTTGCACGTGGGGGTCTTCACCGACTGTTCGCGCTGCGTGTCCGGCACGAAGCGCCCAGTCGGCGGCGCGATGCCGGTCAGGCCGGGAAGGGTACTGACTGAGCAACGCCGAGTCCAGCAACTCGGCGACTACTTCGCCTGGACGGCCGGGCAGCGTACGGAGCCAGCGCGCCTCTTCCAATTCCTGCCACAGGTGCGGAGTACTGAGGCGAAGACCGCGAAGTACGCCTACCGGAAGCCGCACCAGCATGCGGGAGTCCATGCGCAGCGCGCACTGCAGGGCGATCAACCTGGCTGCAGCAGACATACCGCACGGAAGCGCGGCGGCGAGGTAACTGAGCATCTCCGCCACCCGAACCCGGTCGCCCGGACCCCTTGCCGCACGGTGGCGCCGACGTGCGGCACGTCGTGCCTGGTGGCGTGGGAACAGCACCGTGTCCGGCACCACGGCGGCCTGCTCCGTGGCCGCCGCGCAGGCGGTGCAGGCATCGGCCAGCCGCCACACTCGGCCTCCGCGCTCCCGGGCCAGCAAGAGCCGGACGGGCCCGGCGCAGCCGCGATGGCGGGCGTGCCAGCGGCAGCCCCGCTCGTGGCACTGGCAGATACGAAGATGGGCGGCAAGCAGACCGGTACGGGCATGCCGCGCGAGATGGGCCAGGGCTGCCGCGCGGGCGGACCCGGGCCCGACGCGACCGCCCGAATGCGGGCAGTGCGGGCAGACCAGGGTGATGCCGCCCCGCTGGGAACGCAGCTCCACGGTCCATGCGCGCGCCGTCGCAGAACAAGGTGTGCGCAGCCTCATGGGTGCGTGCTCCTCCCGCTGCCTCGTGCCTGTCCCGGCCCGGGGCGGACGGGGACGGCCGCCCACCGTAGTGCAGACCTCTGCCCTACTGCTCACTGTGCCAGCCTGCGCAAATAGGGCAGAGGTCTGCACTGACAGGGCAGTGGTCTGCACCGTCGGATGGTCAGGTGACGATCTTGCCGCCCGAGCCGGACCTGAACGCGCTGCGTCTGAAGCTCGCGCGTCTGCGCTCCGAGCATGGGTGGAGCTATGACGAACTCGCGGCGCGAAGCGGCCTGGCCAGGCGGACCGTCATCGAGATCGAGCAGGGCCGCACCGTCGGCAGCCTCAAGACCTGGCACGCCCTGGCGCACGCCCTCGGTACACCCCTCGACGACCTGTTCGGCACGCTGTGCGAGGGCCACGACCTGCCCGGCTCGCCCGACGGCTGAACGGGCGCCCGCAGCCTGCGGGAAATCACCCGAACCGGCCATCCGGCATCGAAAAAGTGATCGCCTTTTCGTGCGCGTGTCGCCTTGGTAGGGGCCACTTGGGGGATCTCGCGGCGCAGGTCCCGGTGAAGGGGCGTGTTGGCTGGCAGCTTCGTCCTCATGTGCTCCACACCTCCTGCTGCTGCCCGGCGCTGGGACGGCAGCCCGGTTCATGTCCCTGCCCGCCGGTCCCTGCGCGTTGCGCCCGGCGCGGTCAGTCGGCTGCTGCGCTGCGGCCAGAGCGACCGGTGCCGCGACTGCGGCAACCGGATCGAGTGGTACCAGCGCGGCAGGCACAGTGCCGTGCGCCTGCATCCGGGCGAAGTGCTCGTGAGCGCCGTGCCAGCCGCCTGTTGCTGGCACGTCAGCTCTGGCGTCGCCCACCCGTCGCACGATGGGACGCCCTGGTGCCGACTGCCCCACGCTGTGCTGTGCCCCGCCCGACCCGCCCCGCAGGCGGCTCCTGAACTAGCCGAGTTGCGGCGCATGCTGGCCGTCAACACCCGCCGCCTGATCGACGCCGGCGCCTTCACCCCGCCACCGGCCGAGCCCGCTTGCAATCCCGCGCCCGCCGCGTCCGGCTGCCGACCGGCCCGGCCGACCGTGCAGATCCTGTATGTCCGCTACCTTGCCGCCCGTCCCGTCGAAGAGATCCAGTGCGTCGCCCAGACCCGGCGCCGCCACCGATGCACCAGCCCGGTTCTCACGTCCGGCACCCGTGGCGGGCATTGGAGTCTGATGCCCGTCAGTGCTCACGCCGGCCAACTGGCCCCAGCCGCTGAGACCATGGCTGTCTACAGCCTCGCCGCCTTGCCCTACGCGGAGCAGTTGCGCTGGCGTTCCCAGCGCTGCCCGCAGCACTCCGCCGTTCCTACGGCGGCCGATCTGGCCCTGGCCGAGTGGGAGTCCTTTGACCCGCTCCTGCACAGCGACCACATCCACATCCGGGTGCCCACGCTCAGACGCCGGGGCGGTCCGGCAGGTCACCCCGGGTGGGGGGTGCGGGTGTGACGCGGCACTATGCCATCGAGATCACCTTGACCCGGCCCGCCTCCTGCCGTGAACTGCGCTGTGCCCGCAAGCACGTGGCGCTCGCCGAGAACGCCGACCGCACGCGGCTGATGACTCTGCAGAGCGCGAAGAGCCCGGGCACTGCCCTGCACCGGATGCGGCGCAGACTCGACGGGCAACTGCCCATCGACATCCTCGCCACCCACTACCCCGACCACAGCGGCCATCTCCGGCTCAACGTGAACCTCGGCCGCACCGCCACCAAGGCCGTCCGCAAGGCTGCGGTGGCCAACGGCCAGCTCCCCAGCGACTTCCTCGGCCAGCGCCTGGCCCAGGAAGTCGAGCGCAGCGAGCAAGAACGCCAACGCCGCCTGACGGCCCGCTTGGAAAGCCTGCTTCAGCAGCACACCCGTGAAGAAGTGCTTTCTTGCGCGGCCGGCCTCCTCAACCGCCGCCACCCGTCCGCCGCCGCACCCTGACCGCCGCACCGCGGCGTTGTGCGCGGCGGCCCCGTCTTCCAGCTCTTTCTTGCGCAGTACGGAGCTCTTGTTGCACACCCCGACCGATGAACAGGCGCATGCCGCCGACACCTTCCGTGCTGGCCACAACCTCGTCCTGCAGGCCGGGGCGGGCACCGGGAAGACCAGCACCCTTGCGCTTCTGGCGGCCAGTACCACACGCCGGGGCAGGTACCTGGCCTTCAACAAGGATATCGCCCGCGACGCCGTGGGCCGCTTCCCGCGCACGGTGCGGTGCAAGACGGCCCACGCCACGGCCTACGCCGCTCTCGGCCACCGCTATGCCCGCCGCCTCGGCAGCCCACGCCAGCCGGCGTGGAAAACCGGCCAGGCCCTCGGCATCACCCGCCCCGTCCGAATCGGGGAGCGCGACCTCACACAGCGGACGCTGTCCCACGCCGTCGTACGAACGGTGACCCGCTTCTGCTACTCCGCCGACCGCAGCCTGGCCCGCCAGCATGTGCCCGGCCTGCGAGGCCTGGACACACCCGAAGAGCAGGCCCACCTCGCGGAGGTGATCCTGCCGTTCGCCGCCAAAGCCTGGACAGACCTGCAGGATCCCGAGCTCGGCACGGTCCGCTTCGAGCACGACCACTACCTGAAGATGTGGGCCCTGACCGGACCGAAGATCGAGGCGGACTACCTCTTCCTCGACGAAGCCCAGGACACCAACCCCGTCCTGGAACACGTCTTCGCCGCCCAACGCGACCATGCTCAGCTGGTCATGGTCGGCGACTCAGCCCAGGCCATCTACGGCTGGCGCGGCGCCCGCGACGTGATGACCAGATTCGACGCGGCGCAGCTGACCCTGACACGCTCCTTCCGCTTCGGGCCGCAGATCGCGGCAGAGGCAAACCGGTGGCTCGCCCTCGCCGACGCCCCCATCCGGCTGACCGGAACGGATACCATCCTTGCCGAGGTCGGCGACATCGCCTGCCCTGATGCGGTGCTGTGCCGCACCAACATCGGCGCTATGGCCGAAGTCATGCGCCTGCTCGCCGAGGGACACCGCGTCGCCCTGACCCGGGGAGGACAACAATTGGCCGCGCTGGCCCACGCCGCCCGCGACCTCAAGAACGGCCGCCGCACCAACCATCCGGAGCTGGTGCTGTTCTCCTCCTGGGGCGAACTGCAGGACTACGCCGCCTACGACCCGGCCGGCCGCGACCTCCAGCCCTTCGTCGATCTCGTCGACACCCACGGACCCGACGCCATCCTCACCGCCGTGGACGAACTGACCGACGAATCGACCGCCGACGTCACCGTCTCCACCGCCCACAAGGCCAAGGGCCGCGAATGGCCCACCGTGAAGGTCGCCGACGACTTCCCCGAACCGAAAGACACCGACCAGCACGATGCCCAGGGCCGCCCGATTCCGGAACCTGTGAGCGACACCGACGCCCGTCTCGCCTACGTCGCCGTCACGCGCGCCCGCAGCCGCCTCGACCTCGGCGGCCTGTCATGGATCGACAGCCATCCCCAGGCGGCGGGCCAGACCGCCATGTAGCGCAGCCACCGGTGTCACCGCACTTGCCGGCCAGCCTTGTCTGCTCCTAACCGTCCGTGGCGGAGACGATGAAGAAGCCGTGTCTGCCCGGTCCGGTGCCGGTGAACCGGCAACGGCGGGCTTCGGATCGCAGGAGCGCGTGTACAAGATCAACGGGCTGACGAGAGACGCGTGGCTCCTCGCGCGTCATTGTCTCGTGCTGCTGATCCTCAACTCAGGCGAATGCAACGGTAGTTAAAGGGACCTCACACGCATCCGGGGCTGGGTGAGTGATGTAGCCAAGGTGCCCTGGGTCTGACGCGGAGTCCGAGTTATCCACAGGCCCCCAGGCGCTCGCCCGTCGAGCCGTACGGTGCCAGCTCCAGACGATCACGGAGCACGGGGGTGCGCGATGGCGTACACGGTCGATCTTGCGCTTGATGTCGAGAAGGCCCTGGCGAAGCTGTCCGATGATGACCACCAGGAGGTCATAGAGCTCATTGCCGCGGCCCTCGTCGATCCGAACTCATGGCCCACACCAGGCGGTTGGGACTGGGCGCTGAGGTTGGGCCCCCGGCTGTGGATCGTCTTCACGGCCTACTTCGACGGGATCGACGTCGTCAGCCTCGGAGCGAACGAAGACCTGGCCCAGGCGGCCTCGCCGTGCTTGCGACCGCCCGCGGTGAGCGGGTTGGCAACGCAACGTGACCTAGCCCACTCTGTGTTACTTGTCGGTTCATCCGAGCATTGCATTGATCACGTGCCAAAGTACGCAAGAGTAGCCCTACGTGACGCAGGGTGCAGGTGGTCACTTTTGCGAAAAATGACAGGCATGAATTAATGGGGAGCGGAGCCGGTGAAGATTACGAAGTTGCGGCTGAGTAACTTCCAGTCATTTGGTTCGGAATCAACGGAAATCGATCTCGATGACTTGACATATGTTCTCGGCCCGAACGGCTCAGGTAAGACCACCGTCCTTGAAGCGTTGTCGCGGCTTTTCAGTCCGCTGGAAGCTCAGCGCAAGATTCGCCTTGAGGACTTTCACGTGCCGGCCGATCAATTGGCAGGTGATTTGCAAGCGTGGGAACCGACGTTGTGGCTGGAGGTAGATTTCGAATTCCCGGAAGCAGGAGCCGATGGGGATCATGCGTCGGTCCCGCCGAATTTCTTGCATATGGCAATTGATACTGCGGGCGCGGCTCCGAGGATCCGTGTGCGGTTGACAGCGTCGCTGGCGTCGGACGGTGTCATCGACGAGAAGATCGAGTACGTGCT
The DNA here is from genome assembly GCF_040654755.1 of Streptomyces sp. NPDC050625. NCBI lineage: Bacteria > Bacillati > Actinomycetota > Actinomycetes > Kitasatosporales > Streptomycetaceae > Streptomyces > Streptomyces sp. NPDC050625. The sequence goes on along the minus strand of NZ_JBFAIQ010000013.1, from coordinate 132,819 downwards.
AGCGGCGGATGACACGGGCGAGCCGACTCACCGTGCAGACATGTCCCGGTATGACCGTGGGCATATCGAGGTGCACTACCTTCCGGCTCGTCGAGATCCTGCCGACCATGTCTCATACACGACTGCATCGCTTATCGGACGCGTCCTGCGAGCCGCTGACTGGACGACGGAACGCGAGACGCTGAGCGACCTCACTGCTCAAATCACCGCATCGCTGGTTGCGAACACCACCGTCGCGAGCCTTGGCGTTCGCCTGACCAACGAGTGGCACGGGCTGCACCACGGCGCGTACTTCAAGGATCCGTCGATCGCTTTCGGGCGGGGCGAACTGGAAGGTGTATTGCGCCTGCTCACCGTGACCTTCTCACCCACGCATGATGGGGCACCTCTGCCGTACGAGCGGCTGAGCGATGGGCAGAAGTCCCTGCTGTACATCTCACTCGTGCTTGCCTGGCAGTCCCTCGCTCGGAGAGTTCTCAATGGCGAGGAGCCCTCCATCGACGCCGACCGCCTCCGCCCACCAGTGCACACCGTCATCGCGCTTGAGGAGCCGGAGAACAGCCTCGCACCGCAGTACCTGGGGCGGATTATTCGGCAACTACGAAATGCCTCACGCGGTGACGTCCAATCCCTCATCGCCACGCACGCGCCTACCCTCCTGCGCCGCGTCGATCCCCGCACAATCTGCTTCCTCAGGTTGAACAGTGCCCGGGAGACGACGATCCACCGCATCGTCCTGCCCGAGGGCGAGGAGGAAGCCGCCAAGTACGTACGGGAGGCGGTGAAGGCCTACCCCGAACTGTACTTTTCTCGGCTAGTCGTGCTCGGTGAGGGCGACAGCGAACAGGTGGTCCTGCCACGTGTCCTGGCGGCCTTCGGCCTCACGGAGGACGACGCATCCGTTTCGGTGGTTCCACTGGGCGGCCGGCATGTCAATCACTTCTGGCGCCTTCTCAACGAACTGCAAATCCCGCACGTGACACTGCTTGACCTTGACGCCGGCCGTCACCAGGGTGGGTGGGGGCGGGTACGTAACGCGCTGAAGCAGATCAACGCAGTTCGCTCAGAGACCTATACGGAAGAGCAGATCGATAAACTCCCGAAGTGGAATGATGACTGCGATTTCCCAACGCTGGTGGACGCTCGCTTTAAAAGGCGCAGCCCTGTCGAGGCGCTGGAGCAGCAAGGGGTCTTCTTCTCTCACCCGGTCGACCTCGACCTGATGTTGATGGCGGCCTACCCCGACGCCTATGGTGTCAGTCCTACCGAGCCGGACGAGGCCACCATCGTGGCTGTACTCGGCAAGAGTCACGTGAACGAACACCGTCTCCCCGCGGATGTCCGCGCGCTCTTCACTGACTACCACAGCATTTTCGATCTCGGAAGCAAGCCTGCTGCGCACCTGGCCGCTCTCGCTAACCTGAACGACCAGCAGTTGCAGGAGAAGCTCCCCGACGTACTTGCTCGACTGGTCGAGCGCGTCCGCACGAAGCTAGCGGAGCTGCCGGAATGATCCGCCTCGATCAGTGGCATCCCGTCGACGGTCTCGTCCTCGAACCCAATGCGTTGTCGGCCGTCACTATGTCGGACAGGAACGTGGTCGTTTCCGCAGGGCCGGGTGCCGGGAAGACCGAGCTACTCGCTCAACGGGCGGACTTCCTACTGCGTACAGGACAGTGCCCCTACCCGCGTAGGATCCTGGCGGTTTCGTTCAAGGTCGACGCCGCCCGCAACCTACGAGAGCGCGTTCGCCGACGCTCTGGCTCGCGCCTCGCTGCCAGGTTCGACAGCTTCACCTTCCATGCCTTCGCCAAGCGCGTGATCGACAATTTCCGGCCCGCGCTGACCGGGGTCAACGCCCTCAATCCGGACTACCAGATCGGCCGCGACCGGATCGTGGGCGAGCAGATCACCTTCGACGACTTCGTTCCCCTGGCGTTGGAGATCATCGAGACCAACGTGTATGCCCGAGGAGGCATCCGCCAGACGTACAGCCACGTCTTCCTCGACGAGTTCCAAGACTGCACCAGGCAGCAGTACCGACTGATCAAGGCAGCATTTGGTCAGACAACGGCCGTCCTGACCGCAGTCGGCGACACCAAGCAGCGCATCATGGCGTGGGCCGGCGCACTGGACGGAGTCCTGCAAACCTTCGCTGACGACTTCTCGGCCCAACCACTGCCTCTGTACCAGAACTTCCGCTCCGCACCCCGACTGCGGCGGATGCAGAACCGAATGATCGCCCAGATGGACCCAGGAGCGGTCAGCCCCGACGAGGAGCTGATCGGAGACGACGGCGTCATCGAGGTGCTCCCCTTCGACACTGAATACGACGAGGCGCAAGCCGTCGCGCAGCTCGTTGAGGGATGGCTCCAGGAGGGCACGGCACCAAGCGAGATCGCCATCCTGGTGCGCCAGCAGCCGCACTTGGTCGCGGCGGTACTTGGCCGCGAACTGGCAGACCGCGGCATCCCCTTCCGTAACGAACAAGACAGCCAGGACCTCACTGCGGAACCAGTAGCTGCCCTCGTAATCAACTTCATTCGCGTGATCGCCGAGGATAGGCAACCCGACGCGTACACCGAACTCATGAGGACCGCCACCCGATCGAGCGCATCCGACGACGAGGCATCACGCTTCGACGGCCAATTGAAACGGATGATCGGCAGTAGCCGAGCGGTCGTACGCAGCCCCGAGTTCAGGACAGAAGAGCCCGCAGCATGGCGGGCCCTTGTCCACGAGTTCCTGCAACTGGTGTCACGACCGGTGCTGATCGCGTTGTCAACCGAGTACCAGCAGGGCACCCGACTCGACGACCTGATTGAGCAGGCGCTTGATGCTTTCGACCGGGAGCTTGCCGTTGACGGGGACCCCGTCCAAGCGCTCCGGCGCCTTTCGGAGATGGACGCTATCCGGTTCTTGACCATCCACAAGTGCAAGGGCTTGGAGTTTGAAAAGGTGGTGGTCCTGGGAGTCGAGGAGCAGCTTTTCTGGAGCAATGAACCCACTGCACAGGAGTCGGAGTTCTTCGTTGCGATTTCCCGCGCGAAGCAACATTTGGTGTTGACTCACGTCAAGCACCGTGACAGGCCAGAGGGGCCCGTCAAGTTCTGGGCCGAGTCGCGTACGCCGCACCAACGGTTCTTGGACTTCGCCCGCGAAGACTAGAGCCAGACCTCGTGTTCATTGCGGTAGTGCGGCCAGGGCTGTCCGACCTTCCGTGAGGCAAGCACGTGCTTCATGCCCGCGATCCATGAGCCGGGCTGGATGAGTTCGATCATGTAGCGGTCCAGCTCGGAGCGGCCCATTTGCAGCGTCCACCCCGGGGCCATCGTGATAGCTCCCAGCGGTAGGCCAGGCACCTGTTCCCGTTGGTGGATCTCCATCACGACCTGGCCGGGCTTGAGGCTCGTCTTCCCCGGCGGGAGGGCCCAGTGGGCATCTAGGCCGGTCACCTGGAGCAGACGGGCCAGCGCAGGTCCTGAGGTCTCTACGGTCACCGAGGCATAGTCGCCGATCAGCCGAGCGCAGGCCACGGGGTGCAGAGGATAGTTCGCCCATGGCACCCGCAGCGGATCACGAGCCGTACTTTCCAGACTGGTGAAGTGGACGTTGTGATCCTCTCGGCCCGCCGCGATGCCCGCACTGTCCAACGCGGTGTTCACAGCCTGCTGGAGGCGTTCGTTGAATTGCGCGGAGGACAGCCCTTGCTCGATACAGCCGAATTGGTCGACCACGTAGAGGGCCCGGCTGCCAGGCACTGTGGTGGCGTAGCAGCCCTCGGTCGTGGCTCGCTCAAGAGCCGCGCGCAGTACATCGAGGTGGGTGCGTAGTGGCAGGTCCAGGTCATGAAGCAGCTCTGACGCCCTCGCCCCTGGTAGAGGACCGCCCTCCAATACCGCGGCCCTGGCCTGGTTGATCCGCCGGATCTGGGCGCTCTTGCGGGCCTTCGGGTTGGTCTTGATCTCTTCGGTGCGGGGAGGATGGGCACCGTCCCACACCGTGACGTCGCCGATGCGCAGGCAGTTGGTCAGGTCATGCAGGAGGGCGAAGGACCCGTCCTCCTTGAAGGCCCTCTCGACCCGATCGAGCTCCGCCGACAACCCGACCTTGCCGTACATCGGGCCGGGCGGGTCGTTGCGAGACAGGGCGAGGATGTACGGGCGGTGGAAGTTGAAGGCCCGCCAGGCCAACGCATCCCCCACGGAACGTAGTTGGCGAGCCAGTCGGTCGCACACGTCGTGCTCGAACCGCCAGGTCTCCATGTCGCCGAGGCCGCGACCCGACTGTGGTTCAGGAGCCTCTGGCTGAGGTGATTTGCCCTTACGCACCCGGTCCGCGGCACGCTTCAGTTCCTTACGGTCCTTCTCCACCTCCAGCAGCCGGGCGAGCAGGTCCCGCTGGAAGGCGACGCCGGCCTCCTCCGTCGTGCAGTCCCGCAGCTGCTGGATGAGTGTGGCCAGGACGGGCTGCATGTCCTGGTGCCGCGGGTGCGCCAGCATCTCGTCGGAGTCGTAGTAGTCGGCGTCGAACAGTCCCATGCCGCAAGTGTGGCGATCAGACAGTCACCGTGCTCCGGTTTTTCCGGGCTTCAGTGGGAATGATCCTTTGAACGGCCCTACAAGATCGATCGGGCCCGCCACCAGCACCGCATCATCCTTCCCCCGGTGGTTGGTGAACGTTGTACGCGCATAGTGGGGTATGGGGTTGAGGAACATCGGAACGAAAACCGGCGCTAAGCCTTCGTCGGCCCTGGTGGGCGGCTGACGGGGCGTCGACGATGGGACCCGTGTGAAGTCGTTCCGCAGATAACACCCCCAATATCTGCGGCAACTTGATCCGTCACCTGCGGTGACGTTCTCCGGCCGCTACGTGAAGCGGCCCTGTTATCTGCGCCAAGGGGGAAGAGAAGCGGTGCCCACCGTCGTACAGCTGCCGACCGGGAAGGCGTTGACCGTCCGCGCCGCGGCCGATGTGTTCCTCGACTCGCTCGGCAACCCGAACACGGTCCGCAACTACGGGATCGGGGTGGGCAAGACCGCCGAACGGCTCGGCGAAGCCCGGCCCCAGGCATCGGTCGCGGACGACGAGATCGGCGAAGCCCTCGAACTGCTCTGGGGCACCGCGGCGGTCAACACGTGGAACGCCCGCCGGGCGGGAGTGCTGTCCTGGCTCGGCTGGTGCCGGGACCGCGGCTACGACGGACCGATGGTCCCAGCCTGGACGAAGCGGCTGGCGGTGCCGGACTCCGAGACCCCGGCCCGCTCGAAGATGGCGGTCGACCGACTGATCACACGGCGCGAGGTCCACCTGCGGGAGAAGACGCTGCGGCGGATGCTCTACGAGACCGCCGCCCGCGCGCAGGAGATCCTCGGCGTCAACATCGAGGATCTCGACTTCGCCGGGCGCCGCTGCCCGGTCAAGGCCAAGGGCGCCCGGACCAAGGCCCGCCGCCGCGGCCAGGCGCGCGAGGACTACGTGCTGGAGACCGTCTACTGGGATGCCGGCACCGCCCGGCTCCTCCCCCGGCTGCTGAAGGGCCGCACCCGCGGGCCGGTGTTCGTCACCCACCGCCGCCCGGGGCCCGGCAAGGTAGTCAACTCGCGCGACGTCTGCCCGGACACGGGCCTGGCCCGGTTGTCGTACGGGCAGGCCCGCGCGCTCCTGGACGAGCACACCGCATTCCGCGGCCCCGGGACAGGCTGGGACCTGCACGAATACCGCCACTCAGCCCTGACCCACCTCGGCGAGCAGGGCGCCTCACTGCTCGTGCTGATGGCCAAGTCCCGGCACAAGAAACCGGAAAACGTCCGCCGATACTCCAAACCGTCGCCAGAAGCGATTGCTGAGCTGACCAGCCTCCTCGCGCCGGGCGACAGCCGTCGCTGACCGACGAACTTCACCCAGTCCCACGGCATCGCCCGGTACGGACGGGTGGACCGACCTCCCCACCTGGTACACCGGGCACTCGCTCTGTCGCGGTGGCGCGCGACAGAGCGGCCGCATCATCGGAGACTGTTAGAGGCGTCGGCAGGGCCGATGGAGCCCGCTCCGAGGCCCCAGTGCCCGAGCGCCTACCGGCTACTCTCGCCAACCCTGGACGGCGCTCCGCCCAGCCTCCAGTCCGACGGCTTGCGCTCCCGGAACCTCTGGGCGGACTCGGTCGTCCCCTTGTGCCGGACGCCCGCCTGCTCTGTGGCCGCGGTGCCCCACTGCCGCGGCCAAGCCGACCCAAGCGCTGACGGCGATCTCCGGAGCCCGCCTGGTTCGAGAAGGGCGTGCTAGTCGAGCCTCCGGAGGCCGTCGCTGCCTGACATGTCACACGATCCACAACTCTTGAGAATTACTCGTATGGCGGGGGAGTGTTCATGTGCAGGTAGTTGAGACAGTTGACGACCTCTTGCGTCCTCCAGAAGGCCGAGGCGGACTTGAAATGTTTCCCAACTACCAAATGGTAGATTGTATCTGTGACACCACCCCAGGTGATGTCATTTTCGCAGGGACCTGCTGGATTTGTATTTTCCAGCGTGTCATTCTTCTGGGGGCCATTGAAGAAGCAAACAAGCGACCCGCCTACCTCGTACAACTGGCCGCGTCCACCCTCGCCCTGGCAACTGTCACCCGGGCCGCCGCCCCCGCCGTGGCCGGAGCTGCCGTTGTGGGTGGTGTCGGTCCCGTTGTCGGTGGTCCCGCTGCCGTTGTGGGTGGTGTCGATCCCGTTGTCGGTGGTCCCGCTGCCGTTGTGGGTGGTGTCGGTCCCGTTGTCGGTGGTCCCGCTGCCGTTTTCGCTGGGCTGGTTACCTGTGTCCGAGCCGCTGCCGCTCTGGTCGCCTGTGCCTGAACTACCCCCCGAGTCGTCCCTGGGTATTTGTTGAACCGGCATAGGAGACTGTGTGGCTGCTACGGCTGTGGTGGCGCCTGCGGAAATGATAAGTGCGCTACTGATGCAGGAAGCGCAGATAAGCCGGGGGATTCGCCCCCGGGCCGTGGTAGTCATGATGACTCCGTGAGCGCGTGATGCTTGCACTGGGTGCGGATGCGCTTTGGCCGTTTAGGGCTCATCTATTGAATGGGCTACGACTTGGGTGCCGTCCCATAGAGGTACGGCCCCAGGCCCCATGCAGGCCATTCTCCTCCTTCATGCTCGTCGGCGCACATGGGCCTTTCGGCCCATGTGTGTCCGGCGAATAGCTCAGCGAGTCGAGCGGCCGGGGCGTGGGTAATTTATCCGGTCCCTCAGTCGTCTTCTACGGCGTCGGGATTGCGCAGGGGTCGCAGGCCGCCGAGCAGGTCGGGGAGCTGGAAGGAGTACCGGCCGAGCATGTTGATGTGATGCCGCACGAACGGGGAGAGGCGGGCCACGTCCTCGTCGCGGACGTCGAAGCCGTCCGCACGCAGTTGGTTGACTGCGGCGTCCATGTACCGCGTGTTGAAGAGTACGAGGGCGTTGAGGACGAGGCCGAGGGCGCCGATCTGGTCTTCCATGCCGTCCTGGTAACGCTGGTAGAGCTGTCCGTGGCGGCCGTGGAAGATCTTCCGGGCGAGGGAGTGGCGGCCCTCCTGGAGGTTGGCCTGGCTCTTGATCTGCCGCCGGTAGCCGGGCTCGTCGGCCAGGCGCAGGATGTGCAGGGTCTTGGCGATCCGCCCGTAATGGGCGATCGCGTCGCCGAGCGGAGTGGGGCGGCCGTCACGGGACAGCATCCGGATCACGTCGTACGCGCGCACGGCGCCGGTGTGGATGGAGCCGATGATCCGAAGGATGTCCTCCCAGTGGCGTTCGATCCTGGCGAGGTCGACCCGGCCGCGGGCCGCGTCCTGGAAGGCGCCGTAGTCGGCGGCGCGGTCGATGCGCCACATCTTCTGATCCGGCAGGTCAGCGAGCTGCGGCGCGTACGCGAACCCCGCCAAGGTGAGCAGCCCGAAGACAATGTCGCTGTATGAGGCGGTGTCGGTGACGATCATCTCCGGGCGCTTGCCGCCGTCACGGTCGTAGAGGACGTCCAGCACGTACAGCGAGTCGCGCGGGGTGCCGGCCACCACCTTCCCGCCCAGCCCCGCAGCCTGGTCGTTGATCATGTTCAGCCAGGTCGCCCCGCTCCGGCGCCCGAAGTACTTCGGGTTCGGCCGCGCGTACACCGACGGCACGGGCACGACGAACCGCATACCGTCCACCGAGGCGACCAGGCCGCCGCCCCACACCTGCGCGAGCGGGATGGCCGCCTGGTAGTCGATCAGCGTGCCGTTCGCGGCCCGGTACGTCGCCAGCCGCAGATACGTCTGGTCGACATGCGACAGGCGCCCGTACTTCAGGGCGTCCGCGGCCCCGATGACCGGGGTGTAGCCGACGTTGCAGCTGTGCGCGACCAGCAGCGCGGCGATCGTGACGTGCAGATCCTTCAGCCTGGCCTCGCCGCCGGTGACCGAGGTGAACGCCTGGTCGGCGCCGGTCCACGAGAACACCTCCAGCAGGGCCTCCGGCAGGTCGACACGGGGCAACATCGCCTCCACCGCCTCGCGCAGCTGGCGCAGGGAGGCGGGTTCCGGCTCCGGCTCCAGGGCGGCGAAGTGCAGGCGGCCGTCGTCGTCGAACACGATCTGCGAGTTCGCCGGCACCCGCGCGGCGACCTCGCGGTAGGTGCCGTCCAGCAGCGCGGCCCGGGCCGCCAGGTGCTCCCCCGCCTCGGCGGGCAGGTTGAGCGAGGCGAGCACGGTCGGCTTGGCCTGCTCCCACGCTTCCCCGTCCAGCAACTTCGCCCTCGGGTCGCCCCACTTGGAGGAGTTCTTCGCGAACACCTGCTTGCTCCGCAGCATCCGGTGCACCTGCTCCAGCACGCAGAACGCGTACGCCTTCCAGTCGACCGTGCCCGGCTCCAGATGCGGCGCGGACAGCACCAGGCGCCGTCACGACCCGGTGAGCAGGCCGGTGTCGATCTCCGCCGGGCCGACCTTCTTGCGTCCCATCAGATCAGGCAGCGACTTCAGCGCGGCCAGAACGGGCAGACCCTCCGGCGTGGCGCCGAAGTCGACCACCGTCACGAGCAACTTGAGGAACGGCCGTACGGTGCCGAACCGGGTGACCAGCTGGGCCCGCCATGCCTCCTCCGCGTCCGAGTCGAGCGGCGGCGTCAGCTCGAACAGCGCGGCGATCGCCGCTGCCAGCTCGTGCCGGGGCACCACCTGCTCGATCCGCTCCCACATCGCCTCCAGCGTCTCCACCTCCGGCGGGCTGATCTCCCCGGTGTCGGTGTCGACCTGCTCGCTGGTGGTGTCGAACACGATCTGGAACGCGGCGGCCAGCTTCGCCGACGCCCGCTCCACCCGCGGCAGACTCTTCAGCTTCTCCTTCGCCGTCTCCCGCTCCGCACGGGCCAGCAGCTTCGTCGCTATCAGCACCTAAAGCAGGTCCAGGGCGTCATCGACCGCCCGGGACGTCAGGTAGACCGCAGTGGCCAGCAGCGTGGCCAGGCGCCGGGAATCCCCGTGCCGCCGCGGCGGTATCCCGGACACGTCCACCTCGCCCATCCCGAAGGCCGCGATCTCCTCCGCCCGCTCCAACGCCCACTTCATCTGCGGCCCGGAGATCCGCACCGGACCCCGGCGCAGCCGGTCCAACTCCGACACCCGGGCGCCCGGCGGCTCGGACAGCAGGGAGTCCAGCACCGCCCGCTGACCAGTGCTCAGCAGCCCGTAGAGGGTGTCCCACAGCCGCTGGTTCGCGGCCTCCCGCACCGCGGCCACCAACCGGGCCAGCGTCGTCACCCCGGGCAGCAGCACCCGCCGCTCACGCAGCCACCCCGCCGCCGCATCGAACAACGCCTTCGGGCCCTCCCCGGTCGTCCACGCCCGCGCATCCACCCACGCCCGCAGCTCCGCCTCCGCCTCGGCGAACTCCGTGTACTCCAGGAACCGCCGCAGCTCACGGACGTGATCGAGCCGGGTGTTCTCCCGCTCGCCGTACGCCTTCAGCGCCGACGCGTCCGCGACGCCCAACTGCTCGGCGAGGTAGTCGACCACCACCGCCGGCACGTCCGTCGGATCGTCCAGGAACACCCCGAGGAACCGCACCGTGGTCATCTGCACCGCGAACCCGAGCCGATTGTGGGCCCGCCGCTTCGGCTCGATCAACGCCCGGTCCACGTCGTCCAGGAAGAAGAACCGCTCCAACTCCGTACGGGAGGGCGCCCCGTCGTACGCCGCGTACTTCGCGGCTTGCTCATCTGTCAGAAACTCGACCGGCACCCCGGACCTCCAGACAGTCAGTGATCAACACGACTGCCGAAGGCTCCGCCCCAGCCGAACCCCAGGTCAAAGCGCTCTCCAGCCCTCCAGAGGCTTAGCGCCGGTTTTCGTTCCGATGTTCCTCAACCCCCGGTATCGGTCAGGCCCGGCTCCTGCCGGGCCGCGGTCAAGAAGGCCTGTAGAGCCGACCACAGGGCCACAAAGTGCTCGGTGGGAAGCTCCGGCTCAGCATGTGCTGTTCGCGCAGGTGGTCTCTGTCACGGCCGGAGCCTACAAGCGTCTGTACGTCCAGGTCTCCGGCTTGGACTGGCTGCGTTGTGCCGCTGTCGTCTTGAGGCCAACCCCAAGCCCTCCACCCGAGGTGGAATATTTTTGGGCATGTTTTTGTGCATGGCCCGTGTCGGTGTACCGTGTGGGGGTCGTGATGCCGGGGCAGGGGAGGTGTGTGAGATGGAGGGCTTCGACAACTTGGTCGCGCACCCTGCCATGTTGACGCTGGCCCGCGAGTCCCGCGGCTGGACGCAGTCCGACATGGCGGCTGAGATGACCCGCCTTGCAGACGGCGAGGCTGTGTCGCAGGGATACGTCAGTCGTGCTGAAGCCGGGCGGCTCGTGGTGAAAGGCGATCGCCTCGGCCTCTTCGCGTCTGCGCTTAGGTACACACCACAGATGCTATGCCGCACCACTGACAGTGGTGGGGTGGGTGTTGGTCTCGTGCATCACCGAAAGCGTGCTTCTATGGGCGCGTTGGCACTTCGGCGCGTGCACGCGACCTTGGCGGTGACCCGCCTTCAGGCGGAGGCCATCATGGCCGCAGGCTGCGAGGGAGACAAGCATCGCTTCCGGCACATCGCCGTCGATGACCTGGACACGCCAGCCGATGCTGCGGAGACACTGAGGCTTGAATGGGGACTCCCGGCGGGCCCAATTGCCAATGTGGTAGAGGTGCTTGAGGCTGCGGGTGCCCTGCTTGTAGTGCGAGACTTGCAAACCCGCGATCTTGACGCCGTCAGTCACTGGCCGCAAGGTCAGCGACCGCTTTTTCTGCTCAATTCAACAGCTCCTGGGGATCGATTCCGCTTCAGCCTTGCTCATGAGCTCGGGCATAGCGTGATGCACAAAGTGCCTGGGGACGCTCGGTCGCAAGAACAGCAAGCAGATCAGTTCGCAGCCGAGTTCCTCATGCCGCACGAGACAGTCCTGGCTGATCTTCAACCAGGGGTGGACCTAAGGCGGTTGATGGAGCTCAAACCCAAGTGGGGAGTATCCATGGCAGCCTTGGCTCTTCGAGCCAAGTCGCTAGGCGTTCTCTCCGACTGGCAACACCGCTCGCTCATGGTAGAGATGTCTGGGCTGGGCTACCGCACCATCGAGCCCGTTACCTTCGAGCGCGAGACCCCGCATTACCTTGCTGAGGTCGTGACCCGGCTGAGGCAACAGCACCACCTCGACCTGTCCCAGGCAGCTCACCTTGCTGGTCTGGAACTCGGGGAGTTCACCGAGATCTACTCGTGTCCTTCCTCTATCCGGTGACCATGCGGTTACTGGACTCACCAACAGGTAGGTGAAAATGGCCAACCCGCCGTTCCCCGGCCGCACGCCCGCTTTGCGGATCCTCGATGCGTCGGTGCCGGCTACGCCTCTGCTGCAAGGGCGTGTACTGCTGCACGAGAACGCGAACTTCATCCCACAGATGCGGTCGCCGCTCAACGGCGACCTCGGCGGCATAGTTATGACAGGGGAGATGGCAGGAGAGCGCGCCTTTCACCTTCGGGCGTCTGGCTACGACGGCCGGCTCCTGATCGACACCGCGGCGTACACAACCCACACGGCAACCGAGGACGAGCCCTTCTTGCTCGATGGCGATGACCTGTTTGCCACCGTCGACACCGAGTTGCAGATGCAGAAGGCTCGTGGCGTGAGCGCTGCCCTTACGCCGACTGGTTACATCCCGCCCGGCGCCTCGAAGGCGCTCAAGGCGGTCATGGAGCAGTCGCAACGCATTGAGCGAGTGGACACCATCGTTCATCTGCCGATTGACACAGCTTGGCTCACCGACGAGTACGTCAGCCAGTTGATCGCCGTGTGCAAGCGTATCCCGCATCCGAAGGCGCTCACGTTGTTCCGCCAGTTCGACCCCATGGAGCAGGCGAAGAACGTGCCGGCGAACTTGCGTCGAGTCGTAACCGAGCGGCCTGATGTCGGCCTGCTGCGAAGCGACCTCGCAGCGCTGGACGCGCTGGCCCATGGCGCTCTGTTCTCCGGTATCGGCGCCGACAGCGCTCGTCGGCACAGCATCCCACCGGGCGAAAAGGCACAGGTCAGCAAGGAAAACCAGGGTGGTCCTCAGTACCCCTCGGTACTGCTGCCGAGCCTAATGTGTTTCAAGGGCGCTCGGTCGCTGGATCGCATCTACATGAACGACCCACCGATGACCTGTACCTGCGACGTATGCGATGGTCGCGGACTCGACCGCTTCTACGATGCCAGCGGCGAGGCCCGGCGCGAGTCAGAGGATCACAACATCAGCTCGTGGAGTAGCTGGGTGATCGAGATCGCCAACCGCAAGCCGGGGCTGGAGCGTAAGACATGGTGGCGGGACAGGTGCGCTGCCGCGGTCGATCAGTACGCCCTGGAGAACCAGCGTCTTGGGCTGTCGGCAAATGCCAAGGCGGGCTTCCAGGTCCCTGCACCACTCAGAACCTGGGCCACGCTACCCGTGACGCCCTGAAGTCCTTAGTCATCGGTTTGATGACAGCTGCCGGTAGGCGCTCTCAACAAGCTGCCAAGTGGCTGCTGTGTACCGTCGCCGGACGAAGGGACGAGGGGGCACTACCACCTCGACCTCGCTGCCTGTCGCCACCAGCAGACCAACCCCATAGAAGTCTGCCTCCATCACGGCGTCCTCTCGCCGCCGCAGCGGTCCGTCAATCAAGACAGCCCGAGCACAGAATGGGGTAAACCACTCCGCCTTCTCCTTGGTCGCCGCCCAGGTTCGACCGGGAACGACGGCCAGATCAATCCGGATCGGCTGAGTTGCCTGTCGTACGACTACATCGTCGTACCGCGAGACAGAGCCTCGAGGCAACTGCCGCAACGTGCGTCGCTCGGCTTCACTTAGCGATTTCACTGGGACCGCTACGCCCAAGGGGAGGTTCATCAGGAGGTCAAGCACACGGCGATCTGTGAGCTCCGCTGCGCCTGCAGCGGCTCGCCGTTCGATCTCCTGAGTATCTGCTCTATAAGCAACTACGGCATCAACGCCGAATATGTTCAACACACCAAGGTCTGCGCCGCGAGGGAACAAGGTGCCAGGCGCCGCACCGGAGATCACTTCCGCCGGACCCTGCGCCGCCACAGCCATGCCGTTACCTCTACCTTCGCCCCAAGGAGACCAGTCCTTCATGGAGGACTGCCTACTTACCCACCGGTAGGAAACCTTTCATGGAATCGGCGCTCCGCGCCAGCGCTGAGGCGCCAAGCGCTGTACCCATCGCGGCCGACCGCACTGCACAACCGAGGCACTGCCGCTCGGGTCACGGGCACTGGCCTTAGTCACTAGGTCAGGCTAGTGCGGTCAATCCCTGCATTGTCGCCGGACTGACAGCCCCGACCTTAGTGCGGGCCTTCACGGCTCCACAATGGTCAACTTGGCATGCGGTCCGGGTGCTCTCCGATGTGATCGATCATATGGGAAGCTCCTCTAATGATCCAGTGAACCGTCTTGCGCTATGGGACAACTGAGTGAGGCCTGGTGTGATTCTCGGGAGGCCCGCCCGATCTCGCGATCAAAGGTCCTGCGAACCAACCCGTGGCGGGCGGACGTACCCCATCCCTCCTTCTGAAGTTGGACGGGGCACGTCAGCGCGCCGACCGGTCAGTCCCAGTGGATGTCGGTCAGGTCCTTCAGTGGCGCCCGCTCGGCCACCGACTCGGGCACGAGCAGGTGGTCGCCCTTGTGGAGGGCGGTGGGGAAGCGGATGTGTGCTCGCTCCTCGATTTTGTCGAGGGTTACCTGGAAGGCGCGGAACTCATCGAGGTCCAGGGCTTCGAGCTGATCCAGGCTCTGCGTGAGCAAGAACGCCTTGGCCTTCAGCTCTCCCCGCTCCACGAAGGCGATGACCTTCACAGAACTCCGAGCCGTCGGCCGCGGAGCCCGCGTCGTCGACGAGACGCACTGGGACGGTCTGCCTACCGCGAAGGGACGCCGGACCACCACCGGCGATATGCCCCTCCAGCCTCGTCACGAGCCGCCTCCAGGCCGGGAAGCCGGTCCGCTGCAGGCCCTGTTGAACCGGGCCGCTGCCACTCAGGTAGTGGTCGGCCGCCGACCGTTGTCATGCGGTGCTGGTGTTGACGCGATGCCCGGTGTCGTCCGAAAAGTTGTGCGCACATGACGCCTGATGTCCGACAATCGCTTTCTGAACAGGGAGGCACGATGGTTTCGGACATGAAGTTTGAGGACGGCACGCTGCTGCGGCTGAGGTCGCCGGAGCCGGGAGGCGTGCCGCCCCTGTCCCTGATGCCGGGCCTTGGCGCACACCGCTTGGCGGTGCGCATCGAGGTTGAAGGGCTCTACGTCGCCGAAGCCGTCAACCAAGCCACGCTCTCGGGGGAGTTGCGGGCTGAGGGTGGCCTCGGCTGGATTGGGTCGTTCCTTCCAACGCCAGTGCCGCTGCGGACCAAGGCGGACCGGGTGTCCGTGGACTTGATCGTCCCGCTCATCTCCGAGCAGGTTCTGGAGCTGGAGAGGCACCGCAATGGCCAGGACATGGCAGTCCTGCTCGATGTGGAGGGTGCCTTGCCGCAGAGCTCGGGGCACCCGTTCGCCCATGTCCAGGAGGAGCGGCGGGTCCCGGCCAGCGTCTGGGAGAACCAGATCGAGCAGCTGGGCCTCGCCGTGTCCTTCACCGTCACCGTGCCCATGCCGATGAACGGCGGCCCGCTCGCCACTGCCGCGAAGCACTTGCGGACCGCGGACCGGCAGATTACGGCCGGCGAGTACCCGGACGCGATCCGGGAGACCCGGCTGGCCGTGGGCGCTATGCGCAAGCTGAACATCTGGCCGACGAACGGCAGCAAGAAGCGCGACGACCAGGACCAGGACGACCGGTACGGCACCATCCTCGACCGGCTCGCAGACCAGGCGGACGCGTACGCCGACCTGGTTCAGGCTGTCTTCACCCAGGCCAGCGGACCCCAGCACAACGACGGCGCGATCGGCAGTGCCTCGTGGGTGCGATCGGACGCCATCACGCTGAACGGCATGGCGGCTTCACTCCTGCACCGGCTTGCTGAGACGGTCCGGACTGGTGGCGCCCGGTAGCCCGATCGCCGTCGTCATCCCTCGTACGCCGGCCCATGAACGTTGTAGGCGCCTTCCGGGGTCTCGATGAGCCCCAGCTCCTGCCTGGCTGCCGTCAGGAAAGCCTGTAGGGCAGACCACAGCGCTATGAAGTTCTCCACGGGCAGTTCTGGATGCGTATGTGCTGCTCGTGCAGCAGCGATTTGCCTGGCGCTGCCCACCACCGCTCCGGTGGCACGGATGGTCCGACATGGTCCCGGAGCGGCGTTGGCCCGCGGCAGGACAGACAAGAGGCACCTCAGGCGCACGCCACGGCATTTACCACGCCCCTGGCGCGCATCGAAGGTGCGCTGAGCCGCTGACCTGGGGGTTTCACGGAACTGCGGCCAGAGCCGTTTCCCACGAGCCCCATCAGGGCACGGCCCTGCTCGGTCCAGGCTGCTGCCTCAGCGGGAGGGCAGGGGCCGACCGCCCGGGCGGCGGCGAGGGTGAGTTCGAAGTCGCGGGGGTTCACCTGCCCAAGCTGTCTTGCCGGGTCATCAGCGAGCAGACCGACGTGGAGTCGTCGCTGCCAGCACCGGGCAGGGAGGCCTGTCACACGGGCGGATGGCAAAGCACCGGCCACCGGGCTTTTCGCCGACTAGGGTGCCGGGATGGCACGTTCCTGGACTCGACTGCACGAGTACCTCGGTCACCCGCCGGGGCCCCTGACGTACAACATGGTCGCTGAGGCAATACAGCGCAAGCTCGCCGAGAGCGACGACCTGGACTGGAAAGAGATGGTCCCAGAAGAGGCCAAGGTCAAGGGCGAGTGGAACGAGTTCTCCAAGGACGTAGCCGCCATGGCCAACACCAGAGGCGGTCTTCTCATCTACGGGGTGAGCGACGCCGTGGAGCTGGTCGGCGTCGACTTGGATGAGATCGACGAGAAGAAGCTGGGTCAGTGGCTCCGCGTCCACCTGCAGCCCGTTGTGACAGGGGTGAGCTACCTGAAACTGCCAGCCACCGACGGAAGCGGCAGGGGCGTCTTCGTCGTCGACGTACCCGCCAGTGAGACAGCGCCGCACTTCCTGTACGGGTGGCAGCAGAAGGACAAGGACAAGACCACATTCAACGCGCCCTTCCGGCACCGCGACGACACCGCGTACATGCCCGAGCACCAAGTTGCTGCGGCTTACCGGGCCCGCTTCGCCCGCCAGCGCGCCGCGGAGGCCGCCTTGGACGAACACGTCCAGCACACCACTGACCTCATCTCGGGGGAGAACGACAACCCGGCGGCATGGCTAGTCGTCGTCGCACGGCCCACCCGCCCACTGCCCCGTACCATCCCTGCCCCCACGCGGGCAGAAGCCAAATACGTCATAGCCCAAAGCGTGAAGCGCGCAGAAAGGGCGCTCAGCCGTGCGGTCCCTCTGCGGCGGCTTCTGGGCCCGCAGCTCTTCCCCGATCTCCTCGACAACAACCCCGGCCGCGGCCTGCGCCGCTGGGTGGAAACCAACATGCTCGTGCCGGCCCGCGCCACGAGCCGCCGAGGAGTCCTCGTCGAACTGCACCACGACGGCAGCGTCGTAACCGCAGTCGACCTCTCTCACAAAGCCCCCAGCGACGGCATGCCGGGGTCGATCGTCTTGCCCGTCTCCTGCCCCGCGCTCATCAACACGGCCTTCGAGAGCGTGGCACTGGCTCACGAACACCGCCTGGCCTTGCGCGCAGACAGCCCCATCGACCTCCGCGCAGTCCTCACGATCCTCCCGGAGGCCGATAAGACTGTCCGGCTGGCGCCGGTGGTGGTCGAGCTCGGCAGCCTGGCGATAGCTGAGTGGGGACGTCAGCTGAAGAAAGTTCAACCGGCTGACGGAGAGCTGGCACCCTTCATCGACGATGAAGCGCTCGCCGCGGCGGCAACTGAACTTGCTGAGGGACTGCTGCACCAGTTCGGCATGAACATTCTCGGGGACTAGCCTCGGAGGATGCGTACGTCCCCCGCGGCCTTCGATCGCGTGCCCCGAGTGCGATGTGCAGTCGTGGCACCCCAAGGACGTCGAGGCGGGCTACAGCGGACGGGCGACCCGCGGCTGTACGCCGCGTGGAAGGCCGAGCAGGAGTCGGACGGTCCGGCGGAGTGGTGATTGTGGGGCATTCGCCACTCGCTGTGATGTCAGACAAGTCCATAGGACCGCGACTTTGCCGAGGATGACGACGTCGTCGCCTGGAGTGGGGTCGAAGGCCGGGTTAGAGGCTTCGGAGACCGCCATAGAGCCGCCAGCAGCTTTTCGACCTTCGTGAGCGGGCGCTGCGTCGAGCCGCCCGGGCAGACGCACGAACCAACCGAACCTGAACGAAGAGAGCCCGTGAGCCACGGCGTCCTGCAAGTGGTCGGCGGATGCGGTCCGGTCGCCTCCTCGACCATCCTCGCTTCGACCGGCGACCCGGTCCCAGTCGATAAGGAGGTCGCCGACGGCATCGCCCCCGAGACCTTCCTGTGGATCACCTTCCACCGGCCGGACGGCGGTGCTCGCCTCGGTACGCGTGGACCGCCGGCGGGGTCCACTCGGCGATCGCGTCGACCGGCTGGCCACGGCCGTCGGGTGCGACGCGGTCGACTGGCTGCAGATCTCTGATCGCCACGAACTCGCCAGCACCCGGGGGTCCGCGTGACGATCTGGGCGTACCCGCTGCGATCGGTACTCGCCGACGCCCAGGGCGGCGTCCGGGCGCCCGAAGACTGGTGCGAGGGCATCGGGATACGCCTGTCCTGGCCCAGCCAACCAGTCACTTCTTACTTGATCGTGTTACAGGCTCTTACGGTGCGAAAGAGCCCGGATCATACGAGTCGGGCGGAGACTCGAGAAGAGTCCACTTCTGCTCATTCAAATGCTTGAGCACGTCACCATTTCTCTCACGCGTGGTCGGGTGCGCCCTCAGTTCTGCAACAGTGAGCCATGAGTAATCAAACCCTCCATGACTGAACGAGCTTCCCGCGAGAGTTGATGAGATTGAGCCCGACACAGCCACGTGATAGAACTCGAACTTGTAACTCGTCTCGCGGCGATAGGTCGGCGAGTACTTAGATGAACGCAATACCGATTGCTCCGGGTAAGGCGAGAGCGTCAAGCGCTCCTCAGGGATTCCGATCATACTTGACAAGCCTCGCACCATCGCCATAGAGGAGAAAATACCCTCGTTGAGATTAATGTTAGGCAGAAGGAAGCAGTCCCAGGCGGGCTGCCAATAGGCCAGAACCCGGTAGGCGCCATCACTGTCACGCCTTTTGACTATAAAGATTGCCCTGCGCTCAAGCACAGCTCCCGCTTCACCAGCAACCTCGTCCATCAGGTCGTCTATCGAGGGAGCACGGCGATTAGCATAAGCGACGCGCGCCGTCTGAAACAGTGCGAGCAGCGTGAGCGCGCCCGTAATTGCCTGCCACTGAGAGCCTTCGAGGAACAGCTTTTTTCCGTCATAGGAATAGCTGGCAGTGGTTAGAGGCAGGCCTAAGGCAAGGGCGACTCCAGCCCATGCCTTCCAATCGCCTGTCTGCCTCAAACTGGAGACATGCCTGCGGAATATTAGTTCAAGGCCTTCAAACGTCACAGTGAGAGAAGTAGGTCGTTCTGCGCGCCTACGCAAAGCCATTTCTCCCCCTCATTGCATCGACAGTTGAGAGCAGCTCATCGGCATGCTCCTGTTCGAGCTGACACGCCACTTGTTGCACGACCTTCCGAGCAGCCATGTGGCCCAAGTCGATTGCATTCTCCATGGACAGCCCCTCGTATCTGGCGAACACAAACGCGGCCGCCAGAGCGTCACCTCCCCCCAGAGCAACGACTGGAGCAACCGGGTCTACCTGATATCGGATAGAAATTCCAGACTGCCAGCAGATAGTATCCTTGGACTCATCGGTCACAATCCACGTGGTTTTCGTCTGCTTCGAGAGCTCACCTACAGTACTACCCATCAGATTTTCGAGTTCGCCTCGCTCACGCGAATTGACGAAAACCGCACGCCAAGGCAGCAGTGCCGCCCTAGGCTCCCGCAGTGGAGACCGTAGCCACAACTGCGGGACCCAGTAAGAGGCCTCCGGCAACACAACAT
This sequence comes from Streptomyces sp. NPDC050625, assembly GCF_040654755.1. Taxonomy (NCBI): domain Bacteria; kingdom Bacillati; phylum Actinomycetota; class Actinomycetes; order Kitasatosporales; family Streptomycetaceae; genus Streptomyces; species Streptomyces sp. NPDC050625. The sequence goes on along the minus strand of NZ_JBFAIQ010000013.1, from coordinate 113,180 downwards.
CTTTACCAGGAGCGCAATCCGAAAAGATCGCAACTTCAGCTCCGGCTAGTGCCCCCGTAAGATCACTAGCGGTCACACTCGGAAAAGCAATGACATCGTCGAGCCATTCGTAGGAGACCCCCGGAATTATGCGACAGACGGCAGTTCGATGATAGCCCGTCTGGAGATAATCGACGTTGACCCCCAGCTCAATCAGCCTATCCCGATAATGAACGCCTACATCGTCGCACCCAATTTTCGCCACCAAGCCGACGTCCATACCTAGCCTTGCCAGCAAGGTCGCCATGTTCGCACCTGACCCACCGTATGTATCGGTCGGCGTGCGAGCGCTTTGCTGCTCCCTTTCGCTTAGCACCCACTCATCGATGGCAATCCGCCCGACGATGACCACATCAGTCATGCGTATCCTCCTTAGCAGCAACCAAGAAGTACCCACTCCACTGACGCTGGACCGGACCATCACCGAACAAGCGCACTAGCTCATTGCGCCGCACCTCGTGGAACTCCTTCCGCTCAGCCTCGCTAAGCTGAAGCCAATATGTGGGGCCCCCGCCACTCGACACCAGAGCAGCGGAGCGCTCAAGTGCGGAGTCGACGTTGGTATAGGGATCACGCGTTTGAGTGGTCTCGGCGAATGTAATGATTCGGAAACCAGCTTGGCGCAGCAGGGCGGTAAGGCTTTCAATGGAAGGGTACATTGACGCTATGATGCGCTTCAGTTTCGGATAGATCTGTACATCATGGTGCCTGCCCGCCAAATCTGGCGTCGTGGACTCTATGAGCAAGTGCCCATCATGACGCAAAGATCTGTGGATCTTCTCAATCACGTCGTAGAGTTGCCCCTTCGCAATATGATGAAGAATATATCTAGCATAGATCAGATCAAACGAGGAAGAGGCAACAGGCATATCTGTTACGTTCGAGTGAATCACGCCACGATAGCGTCTTGATGCTGCCGCGGTCACAAATTCCGGCTGGTGGTCAAGTCCATAGACCTCCGCACCTGCGCAAGCCAGCAAATCTCCGTAGTACCCCATACCGCAGCCGACGTCCAGGACTCGACGATCGGTGATTATCAGGCCCAGTCTTTGGAACTCAGACATCCAATTGCTACTCGGGACTCTTGCTTTCCAGTCTTCTATTTGTAGGGGATGAGGCCGCCGCTGGGTCATGTTGCCCTCTCAGTGGGACTCTTTAGCGAAGCCGCGAGCATCCGCGCTTAGAAGCACTGCCGTCACATTGACAACACCGGCTCGCCGAACTGCGCGGGCGGCGGCGGAGATGGTTGTGCCACTCGCCGCGACGTCATCTATCAGGATGGCCGAGCGCGCGCATATATCGCGCTCAAGGCGACATATCCGCCAGGAGTTAAGTCGGCGCACACTCCAAGGCAGCTGCTTCATCTCGTGAGCAAAAGTTTTACTCAATGCGCTTACGTAGTGCGCATTGCGATCGACAAGTTCATCGGTGATGATTTTGGCTAGGGTTGCGGATAACCCGTTGCGCCCCGGAACTGGAACTATCGCCGTTTCCTCGGCGAACGGTCCAGATTCCCGTAGTGCATGCAAGGCTGGAGCCAAGAGATTACACAAGATCTCTCGTGCACGCCCGGGGAGATCGCCAACTTCTCTTCTTTTCAGTTCGCGAAATAAGCGGGCCATCCCTTCGCCGCTTACATACTCTCGAACTATATCCACTTGGTCGAGTAGGTCCGATCTGATGTATTTCAGATATCGGTGCCCTGTAGCGGATTTACCATCGAAACGCAGTGCAAGGTCCGAGTACACGCGGCAGGCGCTGTCGGATGAGATTGAGTAGTTCCGCACCATAGACTCCAGGACGCGCGCTTTGGCGGATTCGGCCACGTAACATGCAGCGCTCGTAGAACCTGAGCGATATGTTGCGTGCTGGGGAAAATGAAGAGAGCGTGCCATGTCGACGATGCAGTGACTGTGATCAACAGCCAGCGGATGGCACGCGGTAGGGTCTAGGTGGCGACTCCAACGGCAGTGAAGCAGCGTGTCCTGGGTCGTCGTGGCCTCAAGGGTCCGCACCATCCACCTGCCCCACCCCAATGGCTAACCGTGTGCAATTCCCGATCGGCACCCACCCCTGGTGCGGCTGTACGAACCGTCCTACACCGCAGTGCCCGCGACCACCATCGGCCGTCAGCTTAGGTCTTATCTGACGCTCCCAACAGACCACATCCGTACAGAAACACTGGACACCACTCGCATGAGTGATTCCACAAACCTGTTGCGGTGGCTCCAGTTCGGTAGGATATCGCTGACCTGCACTGATTGAAATCTGCACGCCTTCGAAGCTGACGGGTGTAGCGGCGGCTAGCCGTGCACGATGTGCGGGGCGAGGGGGCTGGAGCGACGCTGCAGGCGTTGCGGCCCTGCGCGAGCGCTTCACCTCCTCACCGGATCTGCTGATCTGGGGAGCCCACGACGAGCAACTGCTGTACGAGACACGTCTCGGCAGGTCCCGAGTTGTGGCGTACGCGGTGCACAAGGACGCGATGGCCTGCCTGGGCGCGAATCTGTGCGGCGAGAAACTGCCCGAAGTCGCGGAGACCTGGAACACCGCGGAAGGCGATTTGCAGTGGCTGTTCGAGAAGGCGCGGCGGGACGAGGAAGGAAAGGAGAAGTGACGCGCCGGCGGTGACGACTCACTCGGGCTGGGCGTCGACGGACTCCTGCGTTGTCGCACCCTCGTGCCCCTCGCACCGTGTGGCTGCGGGGACGGCATCTGCCCATGACCTCGTCCAGGGCGTCGAGGGCGACTCCAGCTTCCTCCATCGGCGCCGGTCCTCGTCATTCAGCGCACCGGTGCCGGCCACGGGCCGTTCGGGGCTGCACTGGGCTGACGCGAGCGCAGAATCACCAACCGAGGCGCGGGCCCGCGCCCGCTCGACCAGCAGTACTTGCCACTGGGTGCCGTGCTCGGTCTCCTCGTCACCCGAAGCGGCACCTGCACGTCCTTGACCGCCGCTTCCCGGCGTCGGTGCGCCGCCGACCGAGCCGTCGACGCCCGGCTGACGTCCGCCTCCAGGGACCGCAGTGTCCTGACCAGCTCGGCCGGCCACGGGTCGGCGGCGTCCTCGTCAGCATCTCTCTTCCGGAACCGCGTGTGCTGGTGCCTGGCCCCGTCGACATCATCAATGGAGCCACGGCATCACCAGTTGGTCTCTGTTAGGGTCCAGGCTCAAGCTGAGGCAACACGCTCCAACTGTCCCTAGAAGGCGAGTGGCCCGCGCAGCTCGACGACCTGGGGGATGCCAGGCCCACGGGGCTGTGGGTGCGTGGCAGCCCCAGCCTGCGGATGTGGGCGCTCCGATCGGTCGCCGTCGTCGGGGCCAGGGCCTGCACGGAGTACGGCGCCCACATGGCGTCAACGCTGGCCGCGGGGCTCGCCGAGCACGGGTGGGTGGTGGTGTCCGGCGGCGCCTACGGGGTCGACGGCGCCGCTCACCGGGGCGCCCTCGGCGCGAGCGGCGCCACGGTCGCCGTGCTGGCCTGCGGGGTCGACCGGCCCTATCCGCGCGGGCACACCGAGCTGATCGCGAGGATCGCGGAACAGGGCCTGGTGGTCGGGGAGTTGCCGCCCGGTGACCATCCGACGCCGAGCCGGTTCGTGCTGCGGAACAGAGTGATCGCGGCGCTCACCAGGGGCACGGTGGTCGTGGAGGCCGCCTACCGCAGCGGCTCGCTGGTCACGGCGCGGGCGGCACAGCGCCTGGGGCGGTTCACCATGGGGGTGCCCGGACCCGTCACCAGCGGACTCTCCGCGGGCGTGCACGAGCTGCTGCGCGGGGAGGCGGCCCTGGTCACCGATGCCGCGGAAGTCGTCGAGCTGATCGGTGACATGGGTGAGCTGGCCCCGGCCCGGCGCGGCCCGGTGCTGCCCCGCGACCTGCTGGAACCGGCCGCGGGGCAGGTCCTGGCCGCCGTGCCCGGGGGCCGCGCCGCACGGCCCGGGGAGATCGCGCGCGGCGCGCAGACGACGGAGGACGAGGCGATCGCGAGGCTGTACGAACTCCGATCACTTGGCTATGTCGAACGACACGGCGTTGGCTGGAAGTTGACACGCCAGGCCCTGATCTCGGTCCGGGGTGGTCACAGTCGGTGCTGACCGAATGGGTTCGGCCGTCCGGGGGAATCCCCGACGCCCTTGGGATTTCCCCCAGTTGACACCTCCGCTCCGTCACGCAGAGCGACGTGCGGAGCTCGGTGGGGCGCCCCTCGGAGGGGGTTCGCGCAGGGGTGGTGCCTCGTTGTTCGCACACCGCGACTCCCCAGTCACGCTACGCTCACAAAGACCCCGACGCAGACCGCGCCAACTCGACACCAGACCGACAGCTCACGCAGGCACTCTCCCTCGCTCCTTTTCACTCTTTCCCGGCACTTCACTGCAGAACGGCACAAGGCGACGAATGCCCCAGCACACCTCCGGGTCCGACCGGGCGGCGATCCCCCCAGCCGCCCGCGACGGTGGCAGCGTGCGGCCGCCCGCTCCGTCGACGCTCGACGAGCTGTGGCGGTCCTACAAGGCGACGGGGGACGACCGGCTGCGGGAACAGCTGATCCTGCACTACTCACCGCTGGTGAAGTACGTGGCGGGACGGGTGAGCGTCGGTCTGCCGCCGAACGTGGAGCAGGCCGACTTCGTGTCCTCGGGGGTGTTCGGGCTGATCGACGCGATCGAGAAGTTCGACATCGAGCGGGAGATCAAGTTCGAGACGTACGCGATCACCCGGATCCGTGGCGCCATGATCGACGAGCTGCGGGCGCTGGACTGGATCCCCCGGTCGGTGCGGCAGAAGGCGCGGAACGTGGAGCGGGCGTACGCCACGCTGGAGGCACGGCTCAGACGCACCCCTTCGGAGTACGAGGTGGCGTCGGAGCTGGGCATCGAGGTCGACGAACTCCACGCGGTGTTCAGCCAGTTGTCGCTGGCGAACGTGGTGGCCCTGGAGGAGCTGCTGCACGTCGGGGGCGAGGGCGGCGACCGGCTGAGCCTGATGGACACGCTGGAGGACACCGCCGCCGACGATCCCGTGGAGGTCGCCGAGGACCGGGAACTGCGTCGGTTCCTGGCGCGGGCGATCAACACGCTGCCGGAGCGGGAGAAGACCGTCGTCACCCTCTACTACTACGAGGGGCTCACACTCGCCGAGATCGGGAACGTGCTGGGGGTCACCGAGAGCCGGGTGAGCCAGATCCACACCAAGTCGGTGCTGCAGCTGCGGGCGAAGCTGGCGAGCTTCGGCCGGTGAGCCGGCGGAAACGCCGTGTGAGGCCGGAGTGCCTCCCGTCCGGGGTGATACATCCGTAAAGTGGTTGACGTGCCAAGGATTCGAGCGGCCTCCGTGGCCGAGCACCGGTCGATGCAGCGAGCCGCCCTGCTGGACGCGGCACGCTCCCTGTTGTCCGAGGGCGGGACGGAGGCGCTGACCTTCCCGGCCCTCGCCGAGCGGACCGGTCTCGCGCGGTCGTCCGTGTACGAGTACTTCCGGTCGCGGGCCGCCGTGGTCGAGGAGCTGTGCGAGGTCGACTTCCCGGTGTGGGCGGCCGAGGTCGCGGCGGCGATGGAGCGGACGGGGTCGGCCGAGGGCAAGGTCGAGGCGTATGTGCGCACGCAGCTGGCGCTGGTGGGGGACCGCCGGCACCGGGCCGTCGTGGCGATCTCGGCGAGCGAGCTGGACGCCGGGGCACGCGAGAAGATCCGGGCCGCGCACGGCGGGCTGGTCGCGATGATCGTCGAGGCGCTGGGGGAGATGGGACACGCGCAGCCCCGGCTGGCGGCGATGCTGCTGCAGGGGGTCGTGGACGCGGCGGTGCGCCGCATCGAACTGGGTGCGGCCGAGGACCCCGCCGACATCACGGACACGGCCGTGACGATGGCGCTGCGGGGTGTGCGGGGCTGAGCCCCGCACAGGCGGGCAGCGGCACGCCCAGCACCGGCAGCAGTCTCGACGGCCCGCGGTTCAGCAGCCACGGCGGCAGCAGGGACAGCGGGTCCACGTAGGTCTCGCCCCTGATGAGGCCCCAGTGCAGGCAGGCGCTCCCGCAGTGCGACCGGGTCGGCTCCAGCACCCCCACCACCTCCCCGGCCGCCACCTCGTCGCCCTTGTTCACCGACGGGCGCACCGGCTCGTACGTCGTCCGCAGGTCCGTTCCCGCCAGCCGCACGGCGACGACGCCCCTCCCCGCCACCCGGCCCGCGAAGGACACCCGGCCCGCCGCCACCGAGCGGACCGGTGTCCCGGGTGCCGCCGCCAGGTCCACCCCGCGATGGCCGGGACCGTACGGTGTCGCCGGGGGCTCCCAGCCCCGTATCACCGCGGGGCGCGTACCCACCGGCCAGGCGCGGCCGATCGCGGGTACCGGCGGTCGCGGAGCCGGTGGCGGTACGTCCGCACGGGCGAACGGTGCGAGCAGCACCGCCGCCAGTCCCAGCGGCAACGCCGCCCACGTCCACCCGCGAGGCCTCGCTCGTCGCATCACTCGTCGCATGTCAGAACGGTCCCGCAGCCCCGTCGATCATGGCCGGGAACTGTGGGCAACTCACCGGTTGTGGACAGCGGCGTCACCCGGTGCCTCGCGGGTCCCGTACACTTCTTTTGGCGATCCGGGCCACCGGGTCGACTTCGCACGCCCCGACACCTGATGATCACAAACAGGTGTCAGCGCCTCTCGGTCCCTCGCGGCAAGGCGCACTCGGGCGTCAGGCGCGGGTGCCGGCCGGTACCCGCGGCACAACCGAGAAACTCAAGGAGAGCGGCCATGGCCGTCGTCACGATGCGGGAGCTGCTGGAGAGCGGCGTCCACTTCGGTCACCAGACCCGTCGCTGGAACCCGAAGATGAAGCGCTTCATCTTCACCGAGCGCAACGGCATCTACATCATCGACCTGCTCCAGTCGCTGTCGTACATCGACCGCGCCTACGAGTTCGTCAAGGAGACCGTCGCCCACGGCGGCACGGTCATGTTCGTCGGTACGAAGAAGCAGGCGCAGGAGGCCATCGCCGAGCAGGCCACCCGCGTCGGCATGCCCTACGTCAACCAGCGCTGGCTGGGCGGCATGCTCACCAACTTCTCCACCGTCTACAAGCGTCTGCAGCGCCTCAAGGAGCTCGAGCAGATCGACTTCGAGGACGTCGCCGCGTCCGGTCTGACCAAGAAGGAGCTTCTCGTGCTCTCGCGCGAGAAGGCCAAGCTGGAGAAGACCCTCGGTGGTATCCGCGAGATGCAGAAGGTGCCCAGCGCCGTCTGGATCGTGGACACCAAGAAGGAGCACATCGCGGTCGGTGAGGCCCGGAAGCTCAACATCCCGGTCGTCGCCATCCTCGACACCAACTGCGACCCCGACGAGGTCGACTACAAGATCCCGGGCAACGACGACGCGATCCGCTCCGTCACCCTGCTCACCCGTGTGATCGCCGACGCCGTCGCCGAGGGCCTCATCGCCCGTTCCGGCGTCGCCACCGGCGAGAAGGGCGAGAAGGCCGCGGGCGAGCCGCTCGCCGAGTGGGAGCGCGACCTGCTCGAGGGCGAGAAGAAGGACGAGGCTCCGGCCGCCGAGGCTGCCGAGGCCCCCGCCGCCGAGGCTCCTGCTGCCGAGGCCCCCGCCGCCGAGGCTCCCGCCGCCGAGGCCCCGGCCGCCGAGGGCGAGCAGGCCTGACCCCGTCAGCGTCAGTGTTGACGGCGGGGGCGGCGCATTCATCAGCGCCTCCGGCGCGGTGAAGTCCGCCCCCGCCGTTCACCCGCGGATCAGCGGCGCGTCAGCAGCCCCCGGCTACATGGGAACTGCAGATCCCCTGATCTTCGATCCTCCAGACTTCGAGAAAGATTCACAGACTCATGGCGAACTACACCGCCGCCGACGTCAAGAAGCTTCGTGAGCTCACTGGCGCCGGCATGATGGACTGCAAGAAGGCGCTGGACGAGGCCGAGGGCAACGTCGAGAAGGCCGTCGAGGCGCTGCGCATCAAGGGCCAGAAGGGCGTCGCCAAGCGCGAGGGCCGCTCCGCCGAGAACGGCGCCGTGGTCTCCATCATCGCCGACGACAACTCCTCCGGCGTTCTCGTCGAGCTGAAGTGCGAGACGGACTTCGTCGCCAAGGGTGACAAGTTCCAGGCCGTGGCCAACACCATCGCCGAGCACGTCGCCAAGACCTCCCCGGCCGACCTGGAGGCCCTGCTCGCCTCCGAGATCGAGCCCGGCAAGACCGTCCAGGCGTTCGTGGACGAGGCCAACGCCAACCTCGGCGAGAAGATCGTCCTGGACCGCTTCGCGCAGTTCTCCAACGGCTTCGTCACCGCCTACATGCACCGCACGATGCCCGACCTGCCCCCGCAGATCGGTGTGCTCGTCGAGCTCGACAAGCCCAACGCCGAGGTCGCCAAGGGCGTCGCCCAGCACATCGCCGCCTTCGCGCCGAAGTACCTCTCCAAGGAGGACGTCCCGGCCGAGGTCGTCGAGTCCGAGCGCCGCATCGCCGAGGAGACCACCCGCGCCGAGGGCAAGCCCGAGGCCGCGATCGCCAAGATCGTCGAGGGTCGTGTCAACGGCTTCTTCAAGGACGCCACGCTGTTCGGCCAGCCGTACGCGCTGGACAACAAGAAGTCGGTCCAGAAGGTGCTGGACGAGGCCGGTGTCACCCTGAAGCGCTTCACGCGCATCAAGGTCGGCATCTGAGTCCGTACCGCGATCGACGCGCGACCCCGATAGGGTCGACAGCAGTCGGCCGTTCCGTTCGCGTATGCCGCCCCGCACACGCGCGTGACGGACGACAGCAGATCTGACGAGGAGGCCATTGCCGCGCATGGGAGCGAAAAACGACCCCATCGGCAATGGCCTTCTTTGTATGTGCAACACGTGAAAGAGGCGGGATCTCCATGACCACCAAGCCCCAGAAGAGCGACGACGGCAAAGTACGCGGCCGGTTTCTGCTGAAGCTGTCCGGTGAGGCATTCTCCGGCGGCGGGGGCCTGGGCGTGGACCCCGACGTGGTGCACAAGATCGCCCGCGAGATCGCGGCCGTCGTGCGGGACGGCGCGGAGATCGCCGTCGTCATCGGCGGCGGCAACTTCTTCCGCGGCGCCGAACTCCAGCAGCGCGGCATGGACCGGGCCCGCTCGGACTACATGGGCATGCTCGGCACCGTGATGAACTGCCTCGCCCTCCAGGACTTCCTGGAGAAGGAGGGCATCGACAGCCGGGTGCAGACCGCCATCACCATGGGCCAGGTCGCCGAGCCGTACATCCCCCTGCGCGCCGTGCGCCACCTGGAGAAGGGCCGTGTGGTCATCTTCGGCGCCGGTATGGGCATGCCGTACTTCTCCACCGACACCACCGCCGCCCAGCGCGCCCTGGAGATCGACGCCGAGGCGCTGCTGATGGGCAAGAACGGGGTGGACGGGGTCTACGACTCCGACCCCAAGACCAACCCGGACGCCGTCAAGTTCGACTCCCTCGGCTACGGCGAGGTCATCACGCGCGACCTCAAGGTCGCCGACGCCACCGCCATCACGCTGTGCCGCGACAACAAGCTCCCGATCCTCGTGTTCGAGCTCCTCGCGGAGGGCAATATCGCGCGGGCCGTCAAGGGTGAGAAGATCGGCACGCTGGTGGGTGACCAGGGCACCCGGGACTGACCGTAGATGCACCCGGTCCCTGACCGGGGGATGGACAATGTCCTGCCGGTCGGGAACCGTGCAGGAAGAAGACGCGACGCAGCCGGCCGCCGCCACCGCCAAGGAACGCAGCCGGGCCTACTCAAGACACGCAGGAGCAAGTGGTGATCGAAGAGACCCTCCTCGAAGCCGAGGAGAAGATGGAGAAGGCCGTCGTGGTCGCCAAGGAGGACTTCGCCGCGATCCGCACCGGCCGTGCGCACCCGGCGATGTTCAACAAGATCGTGGCCGACTACTACGGCGCGCCGACGCCGATCAACCAGCTGGCTTCGTTCTCCGTGCCGGAGCCGCGCATGGCGGTCGTGACCCCGTTCGACAAGAGCGCCCTGCGCAACATCGAGCAGGCGATCCGCGACTCCGACCTGGGCGTCAACCCGAGCAACGACGGCAACATCATCCGCGTGGTGTTCCCCGAGCTTACCGAGGAGCGCCGGCGCGACTACATCAAGGTCGCCAAGGGCAAGGCCGAGGACGCGCGCGTGTCCATCCGCTCCGTCCGCCGCAAGGCCAAGGACGCGATCGACAAGCTGATCAAGGACGGCGAGACCGGCGAGGACGAGGGTCGCCGCGCCGAGAAGGAACTCGACGACACCACGCACAAGTACGTGGCCCAGGTGGACGAGCTCCTGAAGCACAAGGAAGCGGAGCTGCTCGAGGTCTGATGAACGACTCTTCCTGGGGGGCGCCGCCACAGACCGGGTACTGGGGGCCCACCGACCAGGGGCATGGCCACGGCTACGGCCAGGGCCATGCCCAGGGAGCCGCCCCGGCGGGTCCCGCGTACGATGCGCTTGACGCGCAGCACACTCGCCCCATGCCCATCGTGCCCGACGACGTACCCGCGTACGGCGGAGACCAGGATGAGGACCGGGGGGCCGCCCGGCTGAGCGGCCCCTTGTTCCGAGACGAGACCCCGACGGCGCAGCCCTACCCGGTGGCGCCGCAGAATCCGGAGCCCATGCCCGACGCACCGCAGCCGGCGCCCGCACCGCAGAAAAAGAGTGCGGGCCGCGATCTGAGTGCTGCCATAGGCGTCGGCATCGGGCTCGGTGTGGTGATCGTCGCCTCTCTGTTCATCGTCAAGGCCGTGTTCGTCGGCGTCATAGCGGTCGCCGTCGTGGTGGGTCTGTGGGAGCTGACCAGCCGTCTCCAGGAGCGCAAGGGCATCAAGGCGCCCCTGGTGCCGCTGGCGCTCGGCGGCGCCGCGATGGTCGTCGCCGGGTACGTCCGGGGTGTCGAGGGCGCCTGGGTGGCGATGGCGCTGACCGCGCTCGCGGTGCTGGTCTGGCGCATGACGGAGCCGCCCGAGGGCTATCTCAAGGACGTCACGGCCGGTGTCTTCGCTGCGTTCTACGTGCCGTTCCTGGCCACGTTCGTCTCGCTGATGCTGACGGCCGACGACGGCCCGTTCCGCGTCCTGACCTTCCTCCTGCTGACGGTCGTCAGCGACACCGGCGCGTACGCCGTCGGCTGGCGCTTCGGCAGGACGAAGCTCGCCCCGCGCATCAGCCCCGGCAAGACCCGCGAGGGCCTGCTCGGCGCGGTCGCCTTCGCGATGGTGGCCGGCGCCCTGTGCATGCAGTTCCTGATCGACGGCGGCAGCTGGTGGCAGGGCCTCCTGCTGGGCCTCGCGGTCGCGGCCAGCGCCACGCTCGGCGACCTCGGCGAATCCATGATCAAGCGGGACCTGGGCATCAAGGACATGGGCACCTTGCTCCCCGGCCACGGCGGCATCATGGACCGCCTGGACTCACTCCTGCCGACGGCACCGGTGGTATGGCTGCTGCTGGTCCTGTTCGTCGGCTCGGCATAGCCACGGCTTCGTGGGCTCGGCCACGGCCCACCATCGCGAGCGAGCCCCCGCCCTCACCGAGGACGGGGGCTCGCCTGTGTGTGCGTGCGTCGTGGAGCGGTCGGTGTCAGTAGTGCGTGCCGTACCAGGTCCAGCGTGAGGTCTCGATGCCGTCCTGGCCCCAGGGGGTGGAGTAGACGGCGTCACCGTTGGCCGAGGTGCGCAGAAGGTTTCCGTCGAGGTTGCGCAGGTCGTCGTAGTCGGCGTTCCAGAACTGATCGGGACCGTTCCCGCAGGCGGACATCCACAGGGCGTTGGTGGCGGACTTGGTGTCCGTGGTGAGGCACTGGCCGGTGGCCGCGCTCACCAGCCGGCGGTACGTCCGCCCGGAGGGGTAGTCCTGCCACGTTTCGCCGCCCCAGTTCCAGTAGGTGCCCGGCGACTGGTTGCAGGAGCCCGACCATACCTTGTCGGTCACGGTCGACGCGGTGAGGCAGTTGCCCTCGTAGGCGTTCTTGTACGTCCAGTCGGTCGCCGCGGACGCGGTGGACAGCGAGCCCGCCACGGTGAGCATGAGGGCGGCGAGTCCCATGGGCACGGTCAGGCGCAGGGTCTTCAGCGGTTTCATGATCGCGAGAATTGAGGGCAGGGGAGGTGTCCATGCAAATCAAACGTGAACACGTCATGTCTCTTCGGTCATGTTCGCGCCAAGCTCGGCGACGGTGATCCATCCACGGCGACACGGTGGGCCCCGGGCCATCCACGGCGACACGGTGGGCCCCGGGCCACCCATGGCGAAACGGCGGGGCCCCGGGCCACCCAAGTGGATCTGCGACACTGGTACCGCCATGCCTAAGCCCGGAGAACTCACTTTCGTCGCCCCCCGCGGAGCCAAGCTGCCGCCGCGGCATCTTGCCGACCTCTCGCCCGCCGAGCGGAAGGAAGCCGTTGCCGCCGTCGGGGAGAAGCCGTTTCGTGCCAAGCAGCTGTCTCAGCACTACTTTGCGCGCTACGCGCACGACCCGGCCGAGTGGACCGACATCCCGGCCGCGTCTCGCGGCAAGCTGCAGGAAGCGCTGCTTCCCGAGCTGATGACCGTCGTGCGGCATCTGTCGACCGATCAGGGGACCACGCGCAAGACGCTGTGGCGGCTGTTCGACGGGACGCTCGTCGAGTCGGTGCTGATGCGGTACCCGGACCGGGTGACGATGTGCATCAGCTCGCAGGCGGGGTGCGGGATGAACTGCCCGTTCTGCGCGACCGGGCAGGCGGGGCTCGACCGGAATCTGTCCACCGCCGAGATCGTGCACCAGATCGTGGACGGGATGCGGGCGCTCAGGGACGGCGAGGTGCCCGGCGGCCCGGCCCGGCTGTCCAACATCGTGTTCATGGGCATGGGCGAGCCGCTCGCCAACTACAAGCGGGTCGTGGCGGCGATCCGTGCGCTCACCGATCCCGAGCCGGACGGGCTCGGGCTGTCGCAGCGCGGGATCACCGTGTCGACCGTCGGGCTCGTCCCGGCCATCCACCGCTTCGCCGACGAGGGCTTCAAGTGCCGGCTGGCGATCTCCCTGCACGCTCCCGACGACGAACTGCGCGACACCCTCGTCCCCGTGAACACGCGGTGGAAGGTGCGCGAGGTGCTCGACGCCGGATTCGAGTACGTCGCCAGGTCCGGCCGCCGGCTGTCCATCGAGTACGCGCTGATCCGGGACATCAACGACCAGGCCTGGCGCGGCGACCGGCTCGGCCGGCTGCTCAAGGGCAAGCCCGTGCACGTCAACCTCATCCCGCTGAACCCGACGCCGGGTTCCAAGTGGACCGCGTCGCGGCCGGAGGACGAGAAGGCGTTCGTCGAGGCCATCGCGGCTCATGGGGTGCCGGTCACCATCCGGGACACCCGTGGCCAGGAGATCGACGGAGCGTGTGGTCAGCTCGCGGCCACCGAGAGGTAATCTGGCTGAGTTCCATTGCGTCTCACCACATCTTCATATTCCGACAGGGGAGCGCCACAGCGCTGAGAGTGCGGCAATCGGGCCGCAGACCCTCTGAACCTCGCCCAGGTCATTCTGGGTAGGAAGTTCGGTCACTACTCAAGCTGTTGCGCCCTGCCCGGACAATCCGGGTAGGGCCGCGTCTCTTCCTGGTCAACCCCAGGAGGAATCCAGTGCACAACAAGACCTTCGTCGCCGTCGCCGTCGCCGTCGGGCTCGGTCTCGTCACGCTGTCCGCGTGCGGGTCGTCCGACGGCAAGGGGTCGGCCGACTCCAAGACCGTCACCCTCGTCAGCCACGACTCGTGGGCCGTCTCGAAGAACGTGCTCAAGGACTTCGAGAAGCAGTCCGGGTACAAGGTCAAGGTCCTCAACGACGGCGACGCGGGCCAGGCCGTCAACAAGGCGATCCTCACCAAGGACAACCCCCAGGGCGACGTCTTCTTCGGCGTCGACAACACCCTGCTCTCCCGCGCCCTCGACAACGGGCTGTTCCAGTCGTACGAGGCCAAGGGCTCCGACCTGATCCTGCCCCAGTACCGGGTCGACCAGGACAAGCACCGGGTCACGCCCATCGACACCGGCGACATCTGTGTCAACTACGACAAGGCCTACTTCGACAAGCACAAGCTGACCCCGCCGTCGTCCTTCGACGACCTGGTCAAGCCGGAGTACAAGAACCTCCTCGTCACGGAGAACGCGGCGACCTCCTCGCCCGGCCTCGGCTTCCTGCTCGGCAGCGCCGCGAAGTTCGGCGACGGCAACTGGCCGGACTACTGGAAGAAGCTGAAGGCCAACGGCGTCAAGGTGGTCGACGGCTGGGAGCAGGCCTACAACGAGGAGTTCTCCGGTTCGGCCGGCGGCAAGAAGGCGGGCGGCGACCGTCCGCTCGTCGTCTCGTACGCCTCCTCGCCGCCCGCCGAGGTCATCTTCGCCAAGCCGAAGCCCAGCACCGCCCCCACCGGCGTGGCCACCGGCACCTGCTTCCGGCAGACCGAGTACGCGGGCCTGCTGAGCAACGCCCGCAACACCAAGGGCGCCAAGGCGTTCCTCGACTTCCTGGTCGGCAAGGAGTTCCAGGAGGACATGCCGCTCAACATGTTCGTCTACCCGGTGCGCGAGGGCGCCCAGGTGCCCGCCGAGTTCGTGAAGTACGGCCCGCAGGCCAAGGACCCGGAGACCATGGCCCCCGAAAAGATCGCCGCCAACCGTGACCAGTGGGTCAAGTCGTGGACGTCGCTCGTACTGAAGTAGCCAAGGGCCGTACGGGGAACGCGGCGCGGCTCGGACTGATGGCCGGGCCGGTCGCGTTCTTCGCGCTGTTCTTCGCCTACCCCGTCGCCGCGATCGTCGCCCGCGGTCTGAAGGCCGACGGCGTCTGGCGGTTCGGGCGGATCACGGACGTACTCGCGCAGTCCGACATCCGGCACGTGCTGTGGTTCACCACCTGGCAGGCGCTCGCCTCCACCGCGCTCACCCTGCTGGTCGCGCTGCCCGCCGCGTATGTCTTCGCGCGCCTCGACTTTCCGGGCAAGCAGGTCCTGCGGGCCGTCGTCACCGTCCCGTTCGTGCTGCCCACCGTCGTCGTCGGTACGGCGTTCCTCGCGCTGGTCGGCCGGGGCGGGCTGCTCGACGACCTGTGGGGCGTACGGCTGGACACGACCGTGTGGGCGATCCTGCTGGCGCACGTCTTCTTCAACTACGCGGTCGTCGTCCGCACGGTGGGCGGTCTGTGGTCGCAGCTCGACCCGCGCCAGGAGGAGGCCGCCCGGATGCTGGGCACCTCGCCCCTGGCGGCCTGGCGCAAGGTGACCCTCCTGGCGCTGGCGCCCGCCGTGGCCGCCGCCGCGCTGATGGTGTTCCTGTTCACCTTCACCTCCTTCGGTGTGGTGCAGATCCTCGGCGGTCCGACCTTCTCGACCCTCGAAGTCGAGATCTACCGGCAGACCTCCGAGATCTTCGACCTCTCCACGGCCGCCGTCCTCACGATCGTCCAGTTCGTCGCGGTGGGCGCCATCCTCGCCGTGCACGCGTGGACCGTACGGCGCCGGGAGACGGCGCTGCGGCTGGTGGACGCGTCGGTGACGGCGCGCCGGCCGCGCGGGGCGGGGCAGTGGGCGCTGCTGGCCGGTGTCCTCGCCACGGTCGCCGTGCTCCTCGTCCTGCCGCTCGCGGTCCTGGTGCAGCGTTCCTTCGACACCCCCGGCTTCAGCTACTACCGGGCGCTGACCCGCGACGACGGCGGTACGTTCCTGGTGGCGCCGATCAGCGCGATCGGGAACTCGCTCCAGTACGCCGTCGCCGCCACCGCCATCGCCGTGGTCATCGGCGCCCTCGCCGCCGCCGCGCTCGCCCGCCGTGACGCCGGCCGGATCGTCCGCGGCTTCGACGCGCTGCTGATGCTGCCGCTGGGCGTGTCCGCGGTGACCGTCGGCTTCGGATTCCTCATCGCCCTCGACAAGCCGCCGCTGGATCTGCGTCAGTCCTGGATCCTCGTGCCGCTCGCGCAGGCGCTGGTCGGTGTGCCCTTCGTCGTACGGACCATGCTGCCCGTGCTGCGAGCGGTGGACGGGCGGCTTCGGGAGGCGGCGGCCGTGCTCGGGGCGTCGCCGTGGCGGGTGTGGCGGGAGGTCGATCTGCCGATGGTGCGGCGGGCGCTGCTGATCGCTGCCGGGTTCGCCTTCGCCGTGTCGCTGGGGGAGTTCGGCGCGACCGTGTTCATCGCGCGGCCCGACAACCCGACGCTGCCCGTCGCGGTGGCGCGGCTCCTCGGCCGGCCCGGTGATCTCAACTACGGGCAGGCGATGGCCCTGTCGACGATTCTGATGGTGGTGTGCGCGGTGGCGCTGCTGGTGCTCGAACGGCTGCGGACCGACCGGACGGGGGAGTTCTGATGCTGCTGAGCCTTGAGTCCGCGACCGTGCGCTTCGGCGGGCGGGCCGTGCTCGACGCCGTCGATCTCGATGTCTGCGAGCACGAGATCGTGTGTGTGCTCGGGCCCAGCGGCAGCGGCAAGTCGACGCTGCTGCGGGCGGTGGCCGGGCTCCAGCCGCTGGACCTCGGACGGGTGTCGCTCGACGGGCGCGACCAGGGCCGGGTCCCCGCGCACAAGCGGGGGGTCGGGCTGATGTTCCAGGACCATCAGCTGTTCCCGCAGCGTGACGTGGGCGGCAACGTGGCGTTCGGGCTGCGGATGCGCGGGGAGGCCAAGGGGGAACAGGACGCCCAGGTACGGGAGTTGCTGGAGCTCGTGGGGCTTCCGGGCGCCGCCCGCCGGGCCGTCGCCGGGCTGTCCGGCGGTGAGCAGCAGCGGGTGGCGCTGGCCCGGGCCCTCGCGCCCCGGCCCCGGCTGCTGATGCTGGACGAGCCGCTCGGCCAGCTGGACCGTTCGCTGCGGGAACGGCTGGTCGTCGAACTCCGGGAGCTGTTCGGCCGGTTGGGCACCACCGTGCTGGCCGTGACGCACGACCAGGGCGAGGCGTTCGCGCTCGCCGACCGGGTGGTGGTGATGCGGGACGGGCGCATCGCCCAGTCCGGAACGCCCCTCGATGTGTGGCAGCGCCCGGCGGACGAGTTCGTGGCCCGCTTCCTCGGCTTCGACAACGTGGTGCCGGCGACGGTCGCGGGGACGGCCGCGGTCACGCCGTGGGGCAAGCTCCCGGTACCGGAGGACGCGCCGCAGGGTGCGTGCTCGCTGCTCGTACGACCCGCCGGGGTGCGGCTCGTCGCGGCCGACGAGGGCCTGCGCTGCACGGTGACCGCCCGCACCTTCAAGGGCACCCATGTCGCACTCCACCTCCGCCCCGAGGACGGCACCCCACGCCTGGAGGCGGCGTGCGCACTGCGGGAGGCCCCGGAGGTCGGAGCAGCGGTCGGCGTGGAGTTCGACCCGACCGAAATCGTCGTACTCGACTGATCGCGGGAAGGCCACCGTCGCCCTGCCCGGCCTGCTGACCAGGCCACATCACGGCTGAACGGTCGTGGCCCGTCCCCCGGGGATGCGGGGACGGGCCACGACGGTGTACGGGAGTGAAGTGAGGCCTCAGCGGCCGTTGTTCGTTCCGCGGCGGCGCATGCCGAAGAACACGGCTCCGCCGCCGATGACGACCAGGGCGGCCGCGATGCCGGCGATCAGGCCGGTGTTGGAGTTCGCACCGGTCTCGGCGAGGTTCGAGTCACCGGCCGCCGGGGACGGCGCGTTGCTCGGGGTCGCCGCCGGGGCGGTGCTGGTGCTCTCCGAGGCCGACGGGGTCGGGGAGTCGGACTCGGCCGGGGTGGACTTCGACGGCGACGGGGTGGCCGACGGGGTCGGGGTCGGGCTGTCCTCGGCCTTGCAGGCCGTGGACGGGGTGGTCAGGTTCGGCGTGATGTCCGCGTTGACCTGGTTGCCGGCCTTGACGTGGATGCGGTACGTCGCGTTCGGCTTCCAGTCCTCGGCGAAGGTGACCGTGGTGCCGTCCTTGGAGCCCTTGATGTTTTCCGGCTTGCCGACCTTCTTCGCGTCGGCGCCGTTGTTCTCCAGGAACACGGTGATGACGGCCGGGGTGCCGAAGGGGTCCTTGTCGGTGACGACGATGACGCCCTTGGAGCCGTCACAGGTGGCTTCGGCGGAGAACTCCTTGATGTCGCACGCGAGCGCGGTGTTGGCGACGCCCAGCACCAGCGCGGCGGAAGCGGAGGCAACACCCAGGATGCGCACGGAACGTGCACTGCGGCGGGTCATGGACACGTTTGTCCTTTTCGGATTGCACAACTGCGGGGGGCTGAGGGGCAGATGAAGCAATGACCAGGCGAGGCTCCACCGCCCCAGGTGACTCACAGGTTTATAAGCGCTTCATCGGCAGTGTCAATGCATATGCCGCCTACAGGTGTTGACTTTGCCCGCTCATTAACCGCCGAGACGTTTCAACGCCTCCGGAGCCTCCTCGATCCGGTCAACCAGGGCGATTCTGGCCTCCATCCGCCGTTCCCTGGCGAGCGCCCGCAACAACGGCCAGGCCGGCAGCCGCTCCGTCCAGTGCGCCCGGTCCACCAGCACCATCGGCGTGGGCTCACCGCGCGACTCGTAGTAGTTGGGAGTCGCGTTGTCGAATATCTCCTGCACGGTCCCGGCGGCGCCCGGCAGGAACACCACGCCCCCGGTGGAGCGGGCCAGCAGGCCGTCCTCGCGCACGGAGTTGGCGAAGTACTTGGCGATGTGCGCGGCGAAGGCGTTGGGCGGTTCGTGGCCGTAGAACCAGGTGGGGATGCCCACGGAGGCGCCGCCGCCCGGCCAGCGGTCGCGCACCTCGAAGGCGGCGCGGGCCCAGTCGGTGACGGACGGCCGGAACGAGGGTGCCCCGGCGAGGAGGTGCAGCGCCTCCGCCAGCATCCCGTCGTCGAACGGAGCGGCGTACGCGCCGAGGTTCGCCGCCTCCATGGCGCCCGGTCCGCCGCCGGTGGCCACCGTGAGACCGGCGCGCGCCAGCTCGCGGCCGAGGCGGGCGGCGTCGCCGTAGGCCTGCGTGCCGCGGGCCATGGCATGTCCGCCCATGACGCCCACCACCCGGGTGTCCACGAGGAGTTCGTCGAGCGCGTCGGAGACGGCGTCGTCGTGGACCGCGCGCAGCATGGAGGCGTACACGTCCCCGTCGGCCTTCGTCCGCTGGAACCAGCCGTAGGCCCGTGCGTCCGGAGTCGCCTCGTACCCCTCGTCGAGCGATTCGAACAGCTCGTCGGGGGAATAGACGAATCCCCGGTACGGGTCGAAGGGGAGGTCCGGCACGGGCGGGAACACCAGCGCGCCCGCCGCCCGTACCCGGGCGGCGGCCTCGGGGTCCATCGGGCAGCCGAGGAAGACCGCCCCGGCGGAGTCGACGGAGAGCAGGGCCTTTGTACGGTCCGTCAGATCGACGGCCTGGACACGGAACCCGGCGAGCGAGCCGGGTCCGGCGACGACCTCGTCGAACTCGGCGAGCGACTCGACCTCATGGTCGTTGGCGGCGCGGTGGGGCTGAGCGGGTGTCGGATGCACCCGCCCATGCTGGCACAGGCGTTCGGGGCGGCGGACCGGTGTCCCGTCAGCCCTGCACCGCGGCCGGGTCCATCCACATGACCTCCCACGTGTGGCCGTCGAGGTCGTCGAAGGCGCGGCCGTACATGAAGCCCTGGTCCTGGGTCTCACCGGTCGCCGAGCCGCCGGCCGCGATCGCCTTGTCCACCAGCTCGTCGACCTTCTCGCGGCTCTCGGCGCTCAGACAGATCAGCGTCTCGCTGGTCTTCGTCGAGTCGGCGATCTCCTTCTTCGTGAAGTCGGCGTAGCGCTGCTTGCTCAGCAGCATCGCGATGATCGTGTCGCTGATCACGACGCAGGCGCAGTCGTCGGTGCTGAACTGCGGGTTGATCGAGTAGCCGAGCTCCGTGAAGAACTTCTTCGCCGCATCGACGTCGTTGGTGGCCAGGTTCACGAAGATCATCTGCTGGTACATGACGTTCTCTCCCTCGGGGTTCGTGCCGTTCGCAGGGGTAGACACCGGGCCGCCGGAGAAGTCATCGGCGGTGCGCGAACTTTCTTCCGCGGATTCTCAGCGGGCCAGCGGGAGCGCCGTCAGCTGCGCGGTCACCAGCGCCAGCGGGGCGAAGAGGACCAGCAGGGCGCCCGCGCGCAGGGCGGCGGCACTGCGCAGCATGCGCGTGGGCGCACCGAGCCGAAGCAGGGCGGCGGTGGTGTCGGCGCGGGACTGCCGGGCCTCCACGGCCGCCGTGAACAGGGTGGCCACGGTGCAGCCGGTGACCAGGAGGGTGCCGAGGACGGTCAGCGGGCCGAAGAAGGAGGGTGCGGCGCCGCCGTACAGCGCGGTCATCGTGTATGTGCCCGACGCGACCGCGCAGACCACGCCCACCGGGCGGCCGATGCGGCCGGCCTCCGCCATGAGGACACGGCCGGCGAGGAGGCGGAGCGCTCCCGGGCGCGCCGCCTGCAGCAGGCGGCCGCACAGATGGGTGAGGCCCGGGGCGGCCAGGATCAGGCCCAGGGCCGTCAGGGCCCAGCCGGCCAGGACTCCGGCGGTGCCGCCGACGGCGTCGCCGGGGAGGGCCACGGGGCCGGAGCGGCTCGTGTACGCCTCGACGGCGAGGCCCGCGGCGAGAACGGCGAAGCCCCAGGGGAGGCCGGCCGGGGAGCCGTGCGGGGCGGGAGCGAGCGTTCCGGTCCAGCGCGGGGCGTGCGGCTCCGCTGCGCGGGCGTCGGTCTCATGGTCCGGGTCGTGCGAGGTGCCGTCCGCCGGTGCGGGGACGCCCGCTGCGGGGACACCTGGTGCCGGGACGCCCGTGGCCGGGCGGGCGTCCGTCCCGGTGTCCCGGCCGCCGCCCGGTGCCGGGCGGCTGCCGCCGATCCTCAGACGTGTGCCGAAGCGGCCGTACGCCCCGAACGTCTCCCGCGATGCCGCGTGGCCGTGCGACCCGAAGCGGCCGCCCGTGCGAGCCCCGCGCCCGGCCGCGGGGCGGGCGTCGCGCGGGCGCAGCGTGAGGGCCACCGCCGCGGACGCGATCCCCGGTACCAGCGCGAGGAGGGTGAGCGTGGCCGGCAGCGGGAGGGGCTCGCCCGCCGCCAGGAACTCCTTTGCGGCGCCGTCGAAGGGCATGCCGGTGAGGTCGCCGCGCAGATGGAGGAAGAACAGCAGCGCCAGCATCGAGCCCAGCGCGCAGGACAGGGCCGTCGTGAGCACCGAGATCGCCATCAGCCGGGCCGGGCCGAGACCGAGGGCCGACAGGCCGGGGCGGGGCTTCGTGGCGGGATCGGTGCGGGCGACGCCGACCGCGAGGTACACCGTGGCCGCCAGGGGCAGCGCGCACCAGGCCAGCCGCAGGGAGCCGGCTGCCGGGTCCTCGGGGTGGCTCAGCGCGTAGCCGAGGGCGGCCAGGAGCAGGAAGCCCGTGCCCGCGGCGGCCGTGGCCACGAGGAGGCGGCGCAGCTGGACCGCGAGGTGGGCGACCCGGGTCAGGCGGAGAGCGAGCACGCGGCCCGGCCTTCCGTATCGGGCGCCGGAGGCAGATGCACGGTGTTCACGCGCCGCCCGTCCAGCAGGGACACCGTGCGGTCGGCCAGGGCCGCGGTCTCGGAGTCGTGCGTGGCCAGCAGCACCGTGATGCCGTGCGAGCGGGCCGCCGTCATCAGCGTGCGCAGCACATGGGAGCGGTCGGCGCGGTGCAGCGGCGCCGTCGGCTCGTCGGCGAACAGGACCGCCGGGGCGGGCGCCAGGGCCCGGGCGATCGAGGCGCGCTGCCGTTCGGCCTGGAGCAGTTCGTGCGGGCGCCTGCGCGCCTTGTCGCCGATGTCGAGGCGCTCCAGCCACTCCAGGGCGGCGGTCTTGGCCCGGCGGCGGCTGGTGCCGCGCAGCATCAGGGGGAGGGCCGCGTTCTCCCAGACGTTCAGCTCGGGGACGAGCAGCGGTGCCGGATCGATCCAGCCGAAGCGGTCCCGGCGCAGCCGCTCGCGCCCGACCGGACCCATGGTGTGGACGGGCACGCTGTTGAACCAGACCTCGCCGTGCCGCACCGGCACCAGGCCGGACAGACAGCGCAGCAGGGTGGTCTTGCCACTGCCGCGCGGGCCGCTGACGGCAAGGATCTCGCCCTCCCGCGCACCGAGCGAGACGCCGGCGAGCGCGGGCGAGCCGTCGGGGTACCGGTAGTGCAGGGAGCGTGCCCAGAGCACGTCGTTGTCCGGCGGGGCCTCCATGGCGTACACCTCGGTTCTGATCCGTTTTCCCGTGCCCGATCCCCCGTGAGGCCCCGTCGTCGCACGCCCGCCTGCCCTCCGGACGGGCGACGGGAATATGACGAAAGGGCCTTCCGGGGGAACGAAAGCCGGGCCGATCGGTCACTGGCACGCTAGGCAGGTCCCGGCTGGAGGCCGGACAGCACACGGCCCCGGGCGTCCGTTCTCACTCGAACGGACGGCACCGGGGCCGGCGTTGATCATCCAGGCGGAAGATCAGAGCTTCGTCCACGCCTCCGTGAGCGTCGCGCGCAGGATCTGCTCGATCTCGTCGAACGTGTCCTGGTTGGAGATCAGCGGCGGGGCGAGCTGGACGACCGGGTCACCGCGGTCGTCGGCACGGCAGTACAGGCCGTTCTCGTAGAGCGCCTTGGACAGGAAGCCGTACAGGACGCGCTCGGTCTCCTCGTCGTTGAAGGACTCCTTGGTCACCTTGTCCTTGACGAGCTCGATGCCGTAGAAGAAGCCGTTGCCGCGGACGTCGCCGACGATCGGCAGGTCGTGCAGCTTCTGCAGGGTGGACAGGAACGCCGACTCGTTGTCGAGGACGTGCTGGTTGAGGCCCTCGCGCTCGAACAGGTCCAGGTTGGCCAGGCCCACGGCCGCGGAGACCGGGTGGCCGCCGAAGGTGTAGCCGTGCAGGAACGTGTTGTCGCCCTTGTAGAACGGCTCGGCGAGGCGGTCGGAGATCACGCAGGCGCCGATCGGGGAGTAGCCCGAGGTCATGCCCTTGGCGCAGGTGATCATGTCCGGGACGTAGCCGAACTTGTCACAGGCGAACATCGTGCCCAGGCGGCCGAAGGCGCAGATGACCTCGTCCGACACGAGCAGCACGTCGTACTGGTCGCAGATCTCGCGGACCCGCTGGAAGTAGCCGGGCGGGGGCGGGAAGCAGCCGCCGGCGTTCTGCACGGGCTCCAGGAAGACCGCGGCGACGGTGTCGGGGCCCTCGAAGAGGATCTGCTGCTCGATCTGGTCGGCGGCCCAGCGGCCGAAGGCCTCCGGGTAGTCGCCGAAGATCGGGGCGCGGTAGATGTTGGTGTTCGGGACCTTGTGCGCGCCCGGCACCAGCGGCTCGAAGGGGGCCTTCAGGCCCGGCAGGCCGGTGATGGACAGGGCGCCCTGCGGGGTGCCGTGGTAGGCGACCGCGCGGGAGATGACCTTGTACTTGGTCGGCTTGCCGGTGAGCTTGAAGTACTGCTTGGCCAGCTT
This sequence comes from Streptomyces sp. NPDC050625, assembly GCF_040654755.1. Taxonomy (NCBI): domain Bacteria; kingdom Bacillati; phylum Actinomycetota; class Actinomycetes; order Kitasatosporales; family Streptomycetaceae; genus Streptomyces; species Streptomyces sp. NPDC050625. The sequence continues at coordinate 89,723 of NZ_JBFAIQ010000013.1, read as the reverse complement.
CCAGGCGGTCTCGACCGCCTCGCCGCCGCCGGTGGTGAAGAAGACCTTGTTCAGGTCGCCCGGGGCGTAGTCGGCGATGCGCTCGGCCAGCTCCACGGCCTTCGGGTGGGCGTAGGACCACACCGGGAAGAACGCCAGCTCCTGCGCCTGCTTGAAGGCGGTCTCGGCGAGCTCCGTGCGGCCGTGACCGGCCTGGACCACGAACAGACCGGCGAGACCGTCGAGGTAGCGCTTGCCCTTGTCGTCGTAGATGTAGGTGCCCTCGCCCCGGACGATGGTCGGGACGGGGGAGTTCTCGTACGAGGACATGCGGGTGAAGTGCATCCACAGGTGGTCGTACGCGGTGCGGCTGAGGTCCTTCTGGGTCACGGTTATCGGGTTCCCCACATGTAGGTCTGCTTCTTCAGCTTCAGATAGACGAAGCTTTCGGTGGAGCGCACCCCGGGCAGGGCCCGGATGCGTTTGTTGATGACGTCCAGCAGGTGGTCGTCGTCCTCGCAGACGATCTCGGCGAGGATGTCGAACGAGCCCGCGGTCATCACCACGTACTCGACTTCCGACATGGCGGTCAGCGCGTCCGCGATCGACTCGACATCGCCCTCGACGTTGATCCCGACCATCGCCTGCCTGCGGAAGCCCACGGTGAGCGGGTCCGTGACGGCGACGATCTGCATCACGCCCTGGTCCAGCAGCTTCTGGACGCGCTGGCGCACGGCCGCTTCGGAGAGGCCGACGGCCTTGCCGATGGCGGCGTACGGCCTGCGGCCGTCCTCCTGGAGCTGCTGAATGATGGCGAGGGAGACGGCGTCCAGCTGGGGACTGTTGCCGTTCCTGGACTCGCGGGACGAGTCCCTCTGGTCTGCGCTTCGACTGGCCACGAGCTCACTGTGCACGACGTCTCGACACTTCCGCAAGGCCGTATCGATGAAATTCGTTGTTTGCGCGACCTGCTCCTGCGGATTTCGCAGAAGTTGCGCCGACGGGGGTGTTGAAAACGTGGGACTGCCGATTAGGGTGGGTGTCTCAGCGATTGGACAGCTTGAACCTGATCAGGAGGCCGGCAGTGAGCACCGAGCTGCGTGGGCTGCGCACACTACGGAACTACATTGACGGCGAGTTCCGGGACGCCGCCGACGGACGGACCACCGAGGTGGTCAACCCCGCGACGGGCGAGGCGTACGCGACCGCGCCGCTGTCCGGGCAGACTGACGTCGACGCCGCCATGGCGGCCGCCGCCGCGGCCTTCCCCGGCTGGCGCGACACGACGCCCGCGGAGCGGCAGAAGGCCCTGCTGAAGATCGCGGACGCGTTCGAGGAGCGCGCCGAGGAACTGATCGCGGCCGAGGTGGAGAACACGGGCAAGCCGACCGGGCTGACCCGCTCCGAGGAGATCCCGCCGATGGTCGACCAGATCCGCTTCTTCGCGGGCGCCGCCCGCATGCTGGAGGGGCGGAGCGCCGGTGAGTACATGGAGGGCATGACCTCCATCGTCCGCCGCGAGCCGGTCGGCGTCTGCGCCCAGGTCGCGCCGTGGAACTACCCGATGATGATGGCCGTGTGGAAGTTCGCCCCGGCGATCGCCGCGGGCAACACCGTCGTCCTGAAGCCCTCGGACACCACCCCGGCCTCCACGGTCCTGATCGCCGAGATCCTCGGCTCGATCCTGCCCAAGGGCGTCTTCAACGTCATCTGCGGCGACCGGGAGACCGGCCGCCGGATGGTCGAGCACCCGACCCCGGCGATGGCCTCCATCACCGGCTCCGTCCGCGCCGGCATGTCGGTCGCGGAGTCCGCGGCCAAGGACGTCAAGCGCGTCCACCTGGAGCTGGGCGGCAAGGCGCCGGTCGTCGTGTTCGAGGACACCGACATCGCCAAGGCCGTCGAGGACATCTCCGTGGCGGGCTTCTTCAACGCCGGCCAGGACTGCACGGCCGCCACCCGCGTCCTCGTCCAGGAGTCCATCCACGACGAGTTCGTCGCCGCGCTCGCCAAGGCCGCCGCCGAGACCAAGACCGGGCAGCCGGACGACGAGGACGTGCTGTTCGGCCCGCTCAACAACCCGAACCAGCTCAAGCAGGTCACCGGCTTCATCGAGCGCCTCCCCGCCCACGCCAAGGTCGAGGCGGGCGGCCAGAGGGTCGGCGACAAGGGCTACTTCTACGCCCCGACCGTCGTCTCCGGTCTGAAGCAGGACGACGAGATCGTCCAGAACGAGGTCTTCGGCCCGGTCATCACCGTCCAGTCCTTCACCGACGAGGACCAGGCCGTCGAGTGGGCCAACGGCGTCGAGTACGCCCTCGCCTCCTCCGTCTGGACCAAGGACCACGGCCGCGCCATGCGGATGTCCAAGAGGCTCGACTTCGGCTGTGTGTGGATCAACACCCACATCCCGCTGGTCGCCGAGATGCCGCACGGCGGCTTCAAGAAGTCCGGCTACGGCAAGGACCTGTCGGCGTACGGCTTCGACGACTACACCCGCATCAAGCACGTCATGACGTCCCTGGACGGCTGACACCACAAGCCGACGGCCCCGGACGGAGGACAGCCCGTCCGGGGCCGCGGTGTTTCTTCTGCGCGGTGGTCGGACGGTCGCGGGAGCGCGACGGAGGGAGGGGCTGTCGTCCCTGAGGGCGGGTCGGCTGCGGAGGGCTGGAGCGGCGTGAGCACGTCAACTTGGCGGAGCCGGTCACTTGGCGGAGCCGGTCAAGGGGCGGCCGCCGACCGGAGGTCCGCAGGCGGAGGCGTGGGTCGACTCCGCGACGACGCTGGGCGATCCACAGCTGCCGGAGCGCATGGTCGTCAGCCTTGCCGACCATTCCGTACGGCTCAACCTCCCGGTGGTGGAGGGTAGTTGGATCGCTGTCCGGACCGGGGCGGATGCATCCGCACGGCGGGCCGGCCGTGGAGGTCGGTGTGGTTCCGGTCGGTGCTTCGGCCCGCGCGGGGACATGATCGGATCGACAAGGTGTCGGGTCCGTCCGGGCCCGCTCGACGCACCGTCGATTGTTCGTCCGCGGGGCGGGGAGGCATGCTGCCAGGGTGGCCCAGACTTCTTCTCACACGCCCGCGCTCTCCCGCCGCTCCCTGCTGCGCGCGCTGGGCGGCACCGCCGCGCTCGGCGCTCTCGCCGGCTGCGGGGTGCCCGCCGCGTACGTGAAGCCCGGCGACCGTGCCGTGGCCGATCTGTCCGCCATGGACAAGAAGCTGACCTGGGCGAACTGGCCCCTCTATATCGATACGGACGACGACAACCCGAACAAGCGGCCCACGCTGGAGGCATTCCAGAAGCGCACCGGGATATCCGTCGACTACATCGAGGAGATCAACGACAACGACGAGTTCTTCGGCAAGATCAGCCCGTCGTTGATGAACCACCAGTCGACGGGCCGCGACCTGATCGTCATCAGCGACTGGATGTGCGCGCGGTTCGTGCGGCTGGGGTGGGTCCAGAAGATGGACCGGGCCCGGCAGCCCAACGTGGCGAAGTACCTCGACCCGCTGCTGCGCTCGCCGGCCTTCGACCCCGGTCGCAGGTTCACGGTGCCGTGGCAGTCCGGCATCACCGGCATCGCGTACAACCGCCGCAAGCTGGGCCGCGAGATCCGTCATGTCTCCGACCTGTGGGCGAGCGACCTCAAGGGCCGGGTGACCCTCCTGTCCGGGCTGGACGAGGCGTTCGCGCTGCTCATGCAGGGCAACGGCGTGGACATCACCAAGTGGACGGCCGACGAATTCCACCGGGTCTGCGACCAGGTGGAGAAGGAGGTCCACCGGGGCCAGATCCGCCGCTTCACCGGCAACGACTACACCAAGGACCTGGTCAGCGGGGACGTACTGGCCTGTCAGGCCTACTCCGGCGACGTCATCCAGCTCCAGGCCGACAACCCCGACATCCGCTTCGTCGTCCCCGAGGAGGGCGCGGAGCTCTGGTCGGACTCCCTGATGATCCCCAACCGTGCCCGCCACAAGGCCAACGCCGAGCGGCTGGTGGACTACTACTACGAGCCCGAGGTCGCCGCGGAGCTCGCCGCCTGGGTCAACTACGTCTGCCCCGTCCCGGCGGCCAGGGAGGTCCTGGCGGCTTCCAAGGACAAGGACACCGCCGCCCTCGCCGACAACCCGCTGATCTTCCCGGACACCGCGATGCGCAACCGCCTGGCGATCGCCCGGGACATCAAGGCGACGGAGCGGGTGGAGTTCGCGAAGCGCTGGAACAAGATCGTGGGGCTGTAGCGACAGCCGGCGCCGTCTCTCCCCTTCACGCCGCGGGCCGGATGAGCCCCGACTCGTAGGCGAAGGTCACCGCCTGGACGCGGGCGCGGGCGCCGATCTTGGCCAGGACATGGCTGACGTGGGTCTTGACGGTGGTCGGGGCGATCGAAAGCCAGTGGGCGATCTCGGCGTTGGACCAGCCGGCGGCGACGGCGACGAGGATGTCGCGTTCGCGTGCGGTGAGGGTGCCGAGCGTGGATGCCCGCCGCAGGGGGTGCGGGGTGCCCTCGTGCCGGACGGTGTCGATCAGGGCGCGGGTCAGGCCGGGAGTGATGACGGCGTCACCGGCGGCCACCACGCGGACGGCAGCGGTCAGTTCGGCCGGGTCGGCGTCGTCGAGGAGGAACCCGTCCGCTCCGGCGCGCAGGGCGGCGTAGGCGTAGTCCTCGTGGTCGGCGGGGGTGAGTACCAGGACGCGGGGAGCGTGCGCTCCTGCCTCCGTCGGTTCGGGAGGCCGGGGGAGGCGCGGCGGCTGTGCGAGGCGCCGGACCGTCTCGATGCCGTCCGCCCGGGAGCGCGGGCTGTCCACCAGGACGACATCGGGACGGAGCGCGACGCTCATACGGACCGCCTCGGCACCGCTCGCCGCCTCCCCGACGACGCTCAGACCGGGCTCCGCGGCCAGGAGCGTGCGCAGGGCGAGGCGCTGCAGGGACTGGTCGGTGACCACGAGTACGGAGACCATGCCACCATCCTGAACGAAACGGTTTCGTTCATCAAGAGCCAGGCGCGCTCCAGGCAGTTTTGAACATGTTCAATTCTCGGCGTACGCTCTGGTCATGAGCGACAGAGCCGCCCTGCTCAAGGGCATTCGCGTCTGGCTGGTCTCCTTCGTCGTGTGTCTGGTGCTCAGCGGTGCCACCGCCTTCCCGCTGGTGCACGAACTGCGGTGGACGGAGGACGCCCTGCGGTCCCTGTCCGTGCCGGAGCATCTGCCGGGGCTGATGGACTGGATCTCGCGGGTGAGGCAGGGGCTGGACACCGCCGACGCCGAGTACCCCTTCGTCCTGTACGGCACGGACTGGCTGGCGTTCGCGCACCTCGTCATCGCCGTCGCCTTCTACGGGCCCTACCGTGATCCGGTCCGCAACATCTGGGTGGTCGAGTTCGGGATGATCGCCTGTGCCGGGATCGTCCCGCTCGCGCTGATCTGCGGACCGATCCGCCAGATCCCCTTCTGGTGGAGCCTGATCGACATGTCGTTCGGGGTGTTCGGGATCGTCCCGCTGTACGTCGTACGGAAGAAGATCAAGCGGCTGGAGGCACTGACCCTAACTCCCGCGACCGCGCTCGCTACTTGAGCGCCGCCAGGGCGATCCGCTGCGCCACCGGGTTCATGTCCTCGCCCTTGGCGTCCGTCGAGCCGACCGAGTAGACGAGGGTCCGGCTCAGGTCGCGAGTCCCGCCGAGCACCGCGCTGTAGCCGTACCGGGCACCGGACTTGAGCCAGTAGACCCGGCCCTGGTACGCGAACCGCTGGAGCCCGGCACTGTAGGTGGCACCCTTGATGCCCGCCGGGACCGTGAACATCTCCTCCAGTTGCGGTCCGGGCACGATCCGGCCCAGGAAGAGCGAGGTGAGCAGGCGTTCCAGGTCCGCCGTCGTTGAGATCATGTCCCCGGCCGCCCACCGGGCCGCCTGGTTCCACTCCGTCACGTCGACGAACTCCGTAGTAGTCCCGCCCGGCCGCTTCACCGCCTGGTAGCCGTGGTTGTGCGGGCCGTGGATACGGGGGTCGGCGCCCGGGAAGTACGTGTCCCGCATCCCGGCGGGGCGCAGCACGAGCCGGGTGGCCTCCGAGGCGTACGAGCGTCCCGTCACCTTCTCGATCAGCATGCCGAGGATCGTGTAGTTGATGTTGAGGTAGTCCTGCTTCCGGCCCGGGCGGAACTCCGGCCCCTTGGCCACCGCCGACCTCATGACCTGCTCCGGGGTGATCGTGTCGAAGCGGTGCGCGTACTGCTCCTCGAAGGAGTCGCCCCAGCCGTCGCCCGCCCGGATGCCGCTGGTGTGGTTCATTAACTGCCGTACCGAGATCGGCTCGAAGTCCCGGGTGAGCAGCCCCGGAAGGTAGTGCTGGATCGGCGTGTCCAGGTCGATCCGGCCCTGCGCGGCGAGTTTGAGAACGGCCGCGGCCGTCACCACCTTTGTCGTCGAACCGGCCCGGAAGCGGGCGTCGGGGTCCGCCGCACGGCTGCTCGCCAGGTCGTGCACGCCCGCGCTGCCGCGCCAGCTGCCGTCGGTGCCGCCGACCCGGACCAGTGCGGCGGTGGCGTCCGCGTCGGGCAGGCCCGCGATGGCGGCGCGCAGGGCCTCGGCGTCCGGGCCGGCCGTGGCGTGTGCCGAGACCGGGGCCGTGGTGGTGAAGGCGGGGGTGGCGAAGGCCGGGGCCGCCGCGAGGGAGAGGGTGAGGACGAGGGAGGCGGCGGCGAGACGGTGGTGCGGCGACTGACGCGCATCGGTGCTCCTGAGGAGATCGGGGCCGGACTGCGGAAGTTCGTGATCATCCTCCGGTCGCGTTGCGGCGTCCGGATCGTCGGCGGGGAGGGCATGCGGCCCTGGTGCGTCCCCAGCAAGTCGCCGGTTCCGCAAGGGTGTTGTCCGGGGCGACCCCCTAGGGGCCGCGGATTCCGGAGAAGGCGTCGGACAGCTTCGGACGGCGTTGGAGATCTCGGGCGGCGAAAAAGTGTTATTCCGGAGGCACTCACTCCGTCTCCGCACTGTGATCCCGGACATTGCCAACATGACGTCCCCGGTTGAGAGGGTGCGGGCATGAGGACGGACGTGCACGGGCGGCAGTGGCGCGCCACCATCGAGGCCGCGCAGGCGGGCGACCGGCGGGCGCTGGACGAACTGGTCGAGGGCTGGCTGCCGCTGGTGTACAACGTCGTCGGCCGCGCCCTGAACGGCCACGCCGATGTCGACGACGTCGTCCAGGAGACCATGATCCGCGCCGTCGGCAACCTCGGCGCGCTCCGCGACCCGGACAGCTTCCGGTCCTGGCTGATGGCCATCGCCATGCGGCAGATACGGGACCGGGCCCGCCGCAGACCGACCCAGCCGCTGGACGAGAGCGTGCCGCAGGACACCGCCGACTTCGCCGAACTCACCGTGCTGCGGCTGCAGTTGGAGGGACAGCGGCGCGAGGTCGCGGAGGCGGTGCGCTGGCTGGACGCCGAGGACCGGCAACTGCTGTCGCTGTGGTGGCTGGAGGTCGCGGGCGAGCTGACCCGGCGCGAGCTGGCGGCGGCCGTCGGCATCAGCCGGCAGCACGCTGCCGTACGGGTCCAGCGGATGAAGGAGCGGCTGGAGACCTCGCGCGGCATCGTGCGCGCCCTCGACGGGGCGTGCCCCGAACTGCGGGAGCTGACCGTCCGCTGGGACGGGCGGCCCGACTCGGTCTGGCGCAAGCGGCTGGCCCGGCACATCAGGGGCTGCGGCTACTGCGGCGACACACGCGAGTCCGTCGTACCGGCGGAGCGCCTCCTGGCCGGCATCGCCCTCGTGCCGGTCCCGGTGGGGTTCACACTGTCGCTGGCCCTCGGCGGCAAGACGGCGGTCGCCGCCACCTCTGCGGGCTGGTCCGCCAAGGTCCTGGGCGCCCTGACCAAGCCCGCCGTGGCGGTGACGGCGGGCGCGACGATCGTCGCGGGGGGCGCCTACGTCGTCGTACAGACCCCGGACGACCCGCCGCCACGCGTGGCCGTAACCCCCACGGCCGCCGTCACCGGCGCACCACCCGCCGGCACACGCCCGCCCTCGCCCACCCCGTCCGCCTCGCCCTCTCCCTCGCGCCGGACCGGGAAGACGGAGCTCTACGGCTCGGTCGTCGACGCCGTCGACACGGCCCCCGACCCGAACGCGCGGCCCGCCGCCCTGCCGCACCGCCCCGAGACCGGGATCACCAGCACCGGCGGGGCCAAGGCCGTCATGCAGCACCGCGGGGAGCACGTGACGCTCAGCGGCAAGGGATACGTCCTGGTCCGCTGGCAGATATCACCGAAGTACCGGCCCGGAGCACTGGTCATGCCGGCCTGGACCGGACTGGAGGGCAGGCTGTTCCATGTCGCGTCGGGCGGCGGGCGCCGGATGGACGACGCGCTCGCGGGCAGCCCCGACGGCTACGCGACCGGCATGGGCGGCCCGGCCATCGGCTATGCCGTGCTGCCCGCCGGCGCCCAGCAGATGTGGCAGAACGAGTACTTCTACCTCGACGGCACGGTCACCCTCACCCAGAACGAACGGGGCTGCGACTACGGCATCATCGTCTTCCCGTCGACCTGGGACGCGGTGAACCAGGACATCGGCACCGGGCCCGCCCAGGGCGCGATCCGCTACGGCCTGGTGCGCGACGACGGCAAGGACTCGGCACCCGTACCGCAGTACGTCACCCGGACGACCCCGGCCGACGCGGCGACGGTCGCTCAGCGCTCGCGCGTGTAGCCCTCGTCGGCGTCGCGCAGCGCGCACAGGGTCTCGATGCGGTTCGTGGTGATCGAGTCGACGCCCAGGTCGACCAGGCGGCGCATGGAACGGCGGGTGTCGGGGGTCCAGACGGACAGGAGGTGGCCGCCGCGGTGGACGCGCGCGGCGAGGTCGTGGTCCACCAGCGCGAAGCGGTAGTTGAGCCAGCGCGGGCGCACCGCCGCCAGCAGCGCCGGACGCGGCGGCGCGAGGCTCGTCCAGGTCAGGGCGATCTCGGCGGACGGGTCGGCGGCGCGCACCGCGAGCATCGCCTTTGCGTCCGCGCAGTAGTAGGCGCGGTCCTGCGCCCCGCACTGGCGGACGACGTCCAGGACGGCGCGCGCGGTCCTGCGGTCGACCCGCCCCGGCAGGTCGACCAGCACCCGGCTGCCGTCCGTCGCGGCGAGCGCGTCCGCCAGCGTCGGCACCCCGCCCGCCGTGAGCCCGCGCACCTCGTCCGCGGACAGCGACCGCAGCGGCCGGTCGTGCTCCCACAGCCGCTTGAGCGTCTCGTCGTGCAGCAGCACGGGTACGCCGTCGCGGGTGAGCCGTACGTCGAACTCGACCGCGTCCGCGCCCTGCTGGAGCGCGGAACGCAGCGAGTCGAGCGTGTTCTCGCGGAAGCGGTAGGGGTCGCCGCGGTGGGCCACGGCGGTCAGGGTCTGCATGGGCCCATTGTGCTGCGCGTCAGGGCGCGAGCCACGCAGAGGTGTACGTGTCGATCTCCTCCGCGATCCGGGCCTTGCCCGCCGCGTCCAGGAAGGAGGCCTCGACCGCGTTCTTCGCCAGGTCGGCAAGGCCCCGCTCGTCGAGCTTGAGCAGCCGGGCGGCCACCGCGTACTCGTTGTTCAGGTCGGTGCCGAACATCGGCGGGTCGTCCGAGTTGATCGTGACCAGGACCCCGGCCCGGCTGAACTCCTTGATCGGGTGCTCGTCGAGCGTGCGGACCGCGCGGGTGGCGATGTTGGAGGTCGGGCAGACCTCCAGGGCGATGCGGTGCTCGGCGAGGTGGGCGAGCAGCTTCGGGTCCTGTGCCGAGCTGGTGCCGTGCCCGATGCGCTCGGCGCCCAGCTCCCGCAGGGCGTCCCAGACCGTCTCCGGCCCGGTCGTCTCGCCGGCGTGCGGCACGGACCGCAGTCCGGCGGCGACGGCGCGGTCGAAGTACGGCTTGAACTGCGGCCTCGGTACGCCGATCTCCGGCCCGCCGAGCCCGAAGGACACCAGTCCCTCGGGGCGGATCCGGTCGTCGGTGGCGAGCCGTGCCGTCTCCTCGGCGGCCTCCAGACCCGCCTCGCCGGGGATGTCGAAGCACCACCGCAGCACGGTCCCGAACTCGGCCTCGGCCGCCTTCCGGGCGTCCTCGATCGCTTCCATGAAGGCGCGCTCGTCGATGCCGCGCCGGGTCGAGGAGAACGGCGTGATGGTCAGCTCGGCGTAGCGCACCTGCTGCCGGGCCAGGTCACGTGCCACCTCGTAGGTCAGCAGACGTACGTCCTCCGGAGTGCGGACGAGGTCGACGACGGACAGATACACGTCGATGAAGTGGGCGAAGTCCGTGAAGGTGAAGTAGTCGGCCAGGGCCTCGGGGTCGGTGGGGACCTTGGAGTCGGGGTGGCGGGCGGCCAGCTCCGAGACGATGCGCGGGGAGGCGGAGCCGACGTGGTGGACGTGCAGTTCGGCCTTGGGCAGTCCGGCGATGAAGGCGTGCGGATCGCGGGCGGCGGTGTCGGTCAAGGGTCCCTCCCCGGGAACGGCGCCGGCGGACCGTGGTCCGGGCGCGGGTGATCGGCTGATCGGTGATCCGGGGTCATCGTAGGCCGGGCCCGGGAGCGGCGGGTGTGCCCCGTAGCATGACGGGACGCAGAGCAGAGGGGATCCCAGGCAATGGCCGACGAGGTGCCGCAGTCACCGGAGAACACCGCCGAGAACCGGTCGACTCCTCGGGAAGGCACCTCGCACGACTCAGGCTCCCCGGGTTCGTACGACGGTGACCTCCCGGGTTCGTACGACGGTGACTCCCCGGGTTCCTGGGCGCCGCCCACCGACCGGGGCCCTGCCGACGCGGTCCCCTCGTCCGGGACGCCCGGTTCGCCCGCGTGGGGTGCGGCCCCCGGGGTGCCCCTGGACAAGCCCGCGAACGGGACCGGGGCCGAACACCCCGTGCCTCCGGCGGCGCACCGGCCCGAGCCCAACCCCTGGGCGCCCCCGGCCGACGACACCCCGGCGGCCCGCCCCGGCCCCGGTGACACGGTGTTCTCCGGCGGGGCCGCGGCCGGGACCACGCCTCCGCCCTCCGTCCACGACCAGCAGACGATGGCGTCCTTCCCGAACGAGGCCGCACCCCCGGCCTGGGCCAACCCCTTCGCGTCCCCGACGCCCCCGGCACCGAGCCCGTTCGCCCCGCCGGCCCCCGCGTCCCCGGCCGGGAACCCCTTCGCCCCGCCGCCCCCCGCCTCGGCCGCGGGAAACCCCTTCGCCCCGCCCGCCGCGGCAGGACCTCACCCCCAAGGCGCCCCCGTTCCGCCGCCGCCCATAGCCCCCGACGGCCCGGGTCAGGTGCCGTACGGCTACCCGGGCGGGCCCGCCGGGTACGGCTATCCGGCACCGCACGGCGCCCCGGCCGGCTACTACGGGTGGCCGGGCATGCACCCCATGCCGAGCAACGGAATGGGTACGGCCGGGCTGGTGCTGGGCATCCTGGCGGCCGTCACCTTCTGCCTGTGGCCGCTGGCCCTCGTGCTGGGCGTGCTGGCCGCGATCTTCGGCGGGATAGGCCGTGGCAAGGCCCGCCGCGGTGAGGCCACGAACCCGGGTCAGTCCTTGGCCGGCATCATCTGCGGCTCCGCCGGCATCGTCCTCGCCCTGGTGATGGTCGCGTTCGAGATCGCGAACGCCACCTGACGCTCGCAGAGAGCCGACGAGCGCCGACGACGCCCGTGGGGGAGACCTCAGGCGCCCTCGGCGATCCTCTCCCGCGCCTCCATCAACGCGAACCCCAGCAGGTTCGGACCCCGCCACCGCTCCGGGTGCATCGCTGCCTCGTCGTCCGCCGCGAGCCCGATGCCCCACACACGGTCCACGGGGCTGGCCTCCACCAGCACGCGGTTGCCCGTGCCCAGCAGGAACCCGCGCAGGTCGGCGTGCGCGGTGAACTTGTGGACGCTGCCCTCCACGACGATCCGGAAGCGCTCCCGCTCCCATATCGCCTCGTCGAAGCCGCGCACCAGCCGCCCGGCCTTCTTCGCCTCGGAGGGGTGGCCTGCCGCCAGAATCCGTCGCTCCGCCTCCGCGTCCCCGAAGAGCCGCGACTTGCCCGCCATCATCCAGTGCTCGGCCGTCGCGTAGGCGACACCGTCGACCACGAACGGTGACGGCCACCACTGGCTGAGACAGCTGGCTCCGATCCGCCCGTCCGGGCGCGGCCGGTGCCCCCAGAAGTGCAGGTATTTGATGTGCGTGCCTGCGAGAACTTCCCTGGTCAGGGATTCCTTACTGTCGATCTTCCCCATGCATGCGAGTGTGGCACGCACCACTGACACTCCGTCCTGCCTTTTCCGTGCCGACTCGACACCTGGTCGACAGATTCCGTCGCGTAACCAAAAGGCAACAACGGAATCACTTGTTGGACTCCCCTTGCTCTGTCAGGATCGGCACTCAAATCGAGCTGGAGCTACGCCACCCGCCCCCTGGGACGGGACGACGGCGGAGGAGAGCGACATGGACAACCCGGGCACCGCGACCCCGGAACGATTCCCGGCGCAGGAGCGCCTCGCGGACGGTGCACAGTTCATTGCCGGACGCCTGACCAAGGGGACGTCCGGCCGCCGCCACGCCGTGGTCGACCCCGCCACCGGCGAGGAGGTGTACACCTATGAACTGGCCGGGACCGACGACGTGGACGCCGCGGTCGCCGCGGCCCGTGCCGCCTTCCCGGGCTGGGCCGGTCTCACCCCCGGCGAGCGCTCCGACGCGCTGCACCGCTTCGCCGCCGTGCTCGCCGACCGCGCCGAGGAATTCGCCCGTGCCGAGTCCCTTCAGTGCGGCAAGCCGCTCAAGCTGACCCGGGAGTTCGACGTCCCGGGCACCATCGACAACATCGCGTTCTTCGCGGGTGCGGCCCGGCATCTGCAGGGGCAGTCCGCCGGTGAGTACTCGGGCGACCACACGTCGTACATCCGCCGTGAGCCCATCGGGGTCGTCGGGTCCATCGCGCCCTGGAACTACCCGCTCCAGATGGCCGCCTGGAAGATCCTCCCGGCGATCGCCGCGGGCAACACCATCGTGCTCAAGCCCGCCGAGCTCACACCGCTGACCTCGCTGCTGTTCGCCCAGGCGGCCACGGACGCCGGGATCCCCGACGGTGTCGTCAACATCGTGACCGGCACGGGCAAGGAGGCCGGTGAGCACCTCGTCGGCCACCCCGACGTGGCCATGACCTCCTTCACCGGCTCCACCGGCGTCGGCAAGCGCGTCGCCGAGATCGCCACCGCCACCGTCAAGCGCATCCACCTGGAGCTGGGCGGCAAGGCCCCGTTCGTCGTCTTCGACGACGCGGACCTGGAGGCGGCCGTCAACGGCGCGGTCGCCGGTGCGCTCATCAACACCGGGCAGGACTGCACGGCCGCCACGCGCGCGTACGTGCAGCGGCCGCTCTACGACGCGTTCGTCGAGAAGACCGCGGAACTGATGGAGAGTGTCCGGCTCGGCGACCCGTTCGCCGCCGGCACCGATCTCGGCCCGCTCATCTCGCACGTCCAGCGCGACCGCGTGGCCGCCTTCGTCGACCGGGCCCGTGCCTACGCGCGCGTGGTGGCCGGCGGCGAGGCACCCCAGGCGGAGCTCAAGAACGGCGCGTACTATCGGCCCACCCTCGTCGCGGACGCGCCCCAGGACAGCGAGATCGTCCAGTCCGAGATCTTCGGTCCGGTCCTGGTCGTTCTGCCGTTCGACAGTGATGAGGAGGGCATCCGGCTGGCCAACGACACCCCCTACGGCCTCGCCGCCTCGGCCTGGAGCCGGGACGTCTTCCGGGCGAACCGCGCCACCCGCGAGATCAAGGCGGGGTGCGTCTGGGTCAACGACCACATTCCGATCATCAGTGAGATGCCGCACGGCGGCTATAAGCAGTCCGGCTTCGGCAAGGACATGTCAACGTACTCGTTCGAAGAGTACACGCAGGTAAAGCACGTTATGTTCGATAACACGGCGGTAGTCCGCAAGGACTGGCACCGCACGATCTTCGGGGACCGCTAGCGAAATCAGGCCGCACGACCCGCGGCCGCCCACCTCCCGAAAGGGCACCAAGCGCATGGAGCAGTACGAGCCCGACCGCCTGACCCCGCCCCAAGCGGCCGCCCTGCGGCGCAGCCTCCACAACGGCAGGGCGGCCACGACCCGCCGTTCGCTGTTGCGTGCCTCCGCAGGGGGCGCGCTCGCGGTCGGCGGACTCGGGGCGCTGAGCGCCTGCGGCATCCCCGCGGCCGGCAAGAGCCAGGGCGGCACGTCCGCCGAGGACCACTCGAAGCAGGAGAAGGTCGTCAACTTCTCCAACTGGCCCGAGTACATCGACGTGGACGACAGCGGCAAGCGGCACCCGACCCTGGACGCGTTCCTCAAGCGGACCGGTATCCAGGTCAAGTACACCGAGGACGTCAACGACAACGACGAGTTCTTCGGCAAGGTCCAGCCCCAGCTCGCCGCGGGCCAGCCCACCGGCCGTGACCTCATCGTCGTGACGGACTGGCTGGCCGCCCGGCTCGTCCGCCTCGGGTACGTCCAGAAACTGGACCCGTCCAATCTGCCGCACGCCTTCGCCAACCTGTCGGAACAGTTCCGCTCCCCCGACTGGGATCCCGGCCGGGCGTACTCCTACCCCTGGCAGGGCGTGTCGACCGTCGTCGCGTTCAACAAGAAGGCGCTCGACGGCATCGAGGTGAGGTCGGTCTCCGACCTTCTGGACAACCCGAAGCTCAAGGGCCGGATCAGTCTGCTGACCGAGATGCGCGACACCGTCGGCATGACCATGCTCGACATGGGCAAGAACCCCGGGAAGTTCACCGACGACGACTACGACGCGGTGATCGCCCGCCTTCAGAAGGCCGTCGACAACGGTCAGGTCCGCCGCTTCACCGGCAACGACTACACGTCCGACCTCAGCAAGGGCGACATCGCGGCCTGCGTGGGCTGGGGCGGCGACATCATCCAGCTCCAGGCGGACAACCCCGACGTCGGCTATGTCCTCCCGGACAGCGGCTACATGACGGCGACCGACAACATGATGGTTCCCAACAAGGCCCGTCACAAGGAGAACGCCGAGCGGCTGATCGACTTCTACTACGAGCCGGAGATAGCCGCCCAGCTCGCCGCCTACGTCAACTACGTGAGCCCGGTCGCGGACGTGAAGCCGTACCTCACCAAGATCGACGAGTCGGTGGCCAGCAACCCGCTGATCCTGCCCGACAAGGCCATGCAGGCCAGGTCGCATGCCTTCCGCTCGCTGAGCTCGAAGGAAGAGACGGCCTACCAGCAGAAGTTCGCGAAGCTCACAGGGGCGTGACGAAGATGACCACAGACAGCAGCGGCGACGTCCGCCTCGCCGGCATCAGCAAGACCTACGGCTCCTTCACCGCCGTACACCCGCTCGACCTGACCGTGCCGCAGGGCTCCTTCTTCGCCCTGCTCGGCGCCTCGGGCTGCGGCAAGACCACCACCCTGCGCATGATCGCCGGTCTGGAGGAGCCGTCCTCCGGCACCGTGCACCTCGGCGAGCAGGAGGTGACGTACCTGCCGCCGTACAAGCGGCCGGTGAACACCGTCTTCCAGTCGTACGCGCTCTTCCCGCACCTGGACATCTTCGAGAACGTCGCCTTCGGCCTGCGCCGGCGCGGGATCAAGAGCGTCAAGAAGCAGGTCGAGGAGATGCTCGACCTGGTCCAGCTCGGCGAGCAGGCCCGCAAGAAACCGCACCAGCTCTCCGGCGGTCAGCAGCAGCGCGTCGCCGTCGCCCGCGCGCTGATCAACCACCCCAAGGTGCTGCTCCTGGACGAGCCCCTCGGCGCCCTCGACCTCAAGCTGCGCCGCCAGATGCAGCTGGAGCTCAAGCGCATCCAGACCGAGGTCGGCATCACCTTCATCCATGTCACGCACGACCAGGAGGAGGCCATGACCATGGCCGACACGGTCGCCGTGATGAACGCGGGCCGGGTCGAGCAACTCGGCGCGCCCACCGACCTGTACGAGAACCCGCAGACCACGTTCGTCGCCAACTTCCTCGGTACCTCCAACCTCATCGAGGCCGAGGTCGACGGCAAGAACAACGGGGACATCGTCCTCAAGGCGGGCGGCGGCAAGCTGGTGCTGCCCGAGGCGCGCTGTTCCGCCCCGACGCACACCGGCGGCAAGGTGCTCGTCGGCGTCCGCCCGGAGAAGATCTCCCTCACGCACGCCGACGACGCGGGCTCGATCCCCGAGGGCCGCAACCGCATCAGCGGCAAGATCGCCGACTCCAGCTTCATCGGCGTCTCCACGCAGTACGTCATCGACAGCGCCGTCTGCCCCGAGTTCGAGGTCTACGCCCAGAACATCGAGCGCGACGCCCGTCTGGTGCCGGGAGCCGACGTGGTCCTGCACTGGAGCCCCGCCCACACCTTCGGTCTGGACGCGGACCAGGACATCGACGCGGGCGTGGAGACGGTCGACGAGGAGGCCGCCTGAGATGGCCGCTGTCACCGAGGCGCCGCCCCTGACGCCGACCCCCGAGAAGAAGCCCCCGCGCAAGCGCGGCAAGTGGACCCCCTACTTGCTGCTGCTGCCCGGCATCCTCTGGCTGATCGTCTTCTTCGCGCTGCCGATGCTCTACCAGGCCTCCACGTCCGTGCAGACGGGCTCCCTGGAGGAGGGCTACAAGGTCACCTGGCACTTCGTGACCTACTGGGACGCGCTGGCCGAGTACTGGCCGCAGTTCCTGCGCTCGGTCTTCTACGCCGCCGCCGCGACCGTCCTGTGCCTGCTGCTGGGTTACCCGCTGGCGTACTTGATCGCCTTCCGCGCGGGCCGCTGGCGGAACCTGATCATGATCCTGGTGATCGCCCCGTTCTTCACCAGCTTCCTGATCCGCACCCTGGCCTGGAAGACGATCCTCGCGGACAGCGGCCCGGTCGTCGGCGCCCTCAACACGCTGCACGTCCTGGACATCACCAACTGGCTCGGCTGGACCGCGGGCGACCGCGTCCTGGCGACCCCACTCGCCGTGGTGTGCGGTCTGACGTACAACTTCCTGCCGTTCATGATCCTGCCGCTCTACACCTCCCTGGAGCGCATCGACGGCCGGCTGCACGAGGCCGCGGGCGATCTGTACGCCAAGCCCTGGACGACCTTCCGCAAGGTCACCTTCCCGCTGTCGATGCCCGGTGTGGTCTCCGGAACGCTACTGACGTTCATCCCGGCGGCCGGCGACTACGTCAACGCCGAACTCCTCGGCTCCACCGACACCCGAATGATCGGCAACGTCATCCAGACGCAGTTCCTGCGCATCCTGGACTATCCGACGGCCGCCGCCCTCTCCTTCATCCTCATGGCCGCGATTCTGCTCATGGTCACGATCTACATTCGCCGGTCCGGGACGGAGGATCTGGTCTGATGCCCTTCGTCAACTGGCTCAAGCGCCATCTCGTCGTCATCGCGGGACTTCTGACGCTCGCCTATCTGCTGCTGCCCAATGTCGTCGTCACGGTGTTCTCCTTCAACAAACCGAAGGGGCGCTTCAACTACGAATGGCAGCAGTTCTCCACGGACGCCTGGAAGGACCCGTGCGGCGTCGCCGACATGTGCGGCTCGCTGTCCCTCAGCCTCACCATCGCCCTGTGGGCGACGATCGGCGCCACGCTCCTCGGCACGATGATCGCCTTCGCCCTGGTCCGCTACCGCTTCCGCGCACGCGGCGCCGTGAACTCGCTGATCTTCCTGCCCATGGCCATGCCCGAGGTCGTCATGGCCGCCTCGCTGCTCACCCTGTTCCTCAACATGGGCGCCCAGCTGGGCTTCTGGACGATCCTGATCGCGCACATCATGTTCTGCCTCAGCTTCGTCGTCACCGCGGTCAAGGCGCGCGTGATGTCGATGGACCCGCGCCTGGAGCAGGCGGCACAGGACCTGTACGCCGGTCCCGCGCAGACCTTCCTGAGGGTCACCCTGCCCATCGCGGCCCCCGGAATCGCCGCGGGCGCGCTGCTCTCCTTCGCGCTCTCCTTCGACGATTTCATCATCACCAATTTCAACGCGGGCTCGACCGTCACCTTCCCCATGTTCGTGTGGGGCTCGGCGCAGCGCGGCACGCCCGTTCAGATCAATGTCATCGGTACGGCCATGTTCCTGGTCGCCGTACTGCTCGTGCTGACCTCGATGGTCGTCACGAACCGCCGCAACAAGCAAAAGGCATGACCGGAAGAACCCGGAAGAACTCTGTAGGGAGTTGAAATCATGGCCCCAAGCGCCATGACCCGTTGGACCAAGTCTCTTTCCGAAGCACAGCCGGTCCCGTACTGGCTCGAAGACCCCGGCAAGCCCCACCCCGAGGCCGCCCTCACCGGCGCCGAGACCTGCGACCTGCTGGTCGTCGGCGGCGGCTACAGCGGACTGTGGACCGCGCTCAACGCCAAGGAGCGCGACCCGCAGCGGGATGTGGTGCTGCTGGAAGGCCGTGAGGTGGGCTGGGCCGCCTCGGGCCGCAACGGGGGCTTCTGCGACGCCTCCCTCACCCATGGACTGCCCAACGGTCTCGCCCGCTGGCCGGACGAGATCCGCACGCTCCAGGAGCTGGGCGAGCGCAACCTCGACGAGATCGAGAAGGCGGTCGCCCGGCACTCCCTCGACTGTGAATTCGAGCGCACCGGCGAGATCGACGTCGCCACCGAGACGTACCAGGCGCGGGAACTGCGCGCCTGGTACCGGGAGCTGGAGGACAAGGGTCTGGCCGACGGCATCGAGTTCCTGGACGCGGACGCCGTGCGCGAGCAGGTGAACTCGCCGACCTTCGAGGCGGGGCTGTGGGACCGCCGGGGCGTGGCCATGCTCCACCCGGCCAAGCTCGTCTGGGGCCTGAAGCGCGCCTGCCTCCGGCTGGGCGTGCGCGTCTACGAGCACACGCCCGCCCTGGACCTGAAGCCGTACGGCGCGGGCATGGCCGTACGCACCCCGTACGGCTCGGTGCGCGCCCGCCGGGTCGCGCTGGGCACCAACGTCTTCCCGAGCCTGCTCAAGCGGGTCCGGGCCTACACCGTGCCGGTCTACGACTACGCCCTGATGACCGAGCCGCTCACCGAGCGGCAGCTCGCCGAGATCGGCTGGCGGGGCCGCCAGGGCCTCGGGGACAGCGCCAACCAGTTCCACTACTTCCGGCTGTCGGCCGACAACCGGATCCTGTGGGGCGGGTACGACGCGATCTACCCCTACGGCGGCCGCGTCCGCGCCGAGTACGACGACCGCCCCGAGACCTACGCCAAGCTCGCCGGGCACTTCTTCACCTGCTTCCCGCAGCTGGAGGGCGTCCGCTTCACGCACGCGTGGGGCGGCGCGATCGACACCTGCTCACGCTTCTCGGCGTTCTTCGGCACCGCCCACCAGGGCAAGGTGGCGTACGCGGCGGGCTACACGGGCCTCGGCGTGGGCGCCACCCGGTTCGGCGCCGATGTGATGCTGGACCTGCTGGCGGGTGAGGACACCGAGCGCACGCGCCTGGAGATGGTCCGCAAGAAGCCGCTGCCCTTCCCGCCCGAGCCCTTCGCCTGGACCGGCATCGCCCTCACCAAGTGGTCGCTGGCCCGCGCGGACGAGCACGGCGGCCGGCGCAACCTGTGGCTGCGGACGATGGACCGGCTGGGGCTGGGCTTCGACAGCTGAGCCCTGCCGGGCGAGGAGCCGATTCACTCCAAGTAGGGACCGCAACCCGCGTAATGCCTGCTGAGGACCTCCCTCTCTCCTGCTGACGCGACCGCGTCGACGGGAGGCAGGGAGGTCTTCTCATGGCTGGAGCGAAGCCGGCGGTCGAGTGGCTGGCATCGGTCGCACCGGATCCCGAGGCCTGCCGCCGGGAGTGGGAACGCAACCCTCGTGGGGTCACGCTCCTTCCCGCAGGCAAGGCGTGGGACGTGCTCGTCGTGCCGGGCACGCTCGGCCGCCCGGCGCTCGCCGTGCTCACCCGCATGCGCGACCGCCCCGGCCCGGTGCTGGTCGACCTCGCCGACGAGCGGATGGGCTTCTTCGTACCGCCGGGCACGGCCGAATGCTGGCTGGGCACGGGCATCCGCACGGTCGGCGCGGGCACCTGGATCACCGTCCCGTACCCGACCCGTCCGACCACCGCGCTCCGCTGGCTGCTCCCCCCGGACGGCTCCGGCAGGCTCACCGATCCGGTGCTGCTGGAACTGGCGTTGCACGAGGCGGCGGCGTGTCTGGCGGTGGATGAGGGTGGGTAGTGGGTCGGTCGGCCGTGGGTGCTCGACGTGGCCGGTGCGCTCGGCCGGTATCCGTACGGTCGGTGCGGGCGCCTGGATGGTCGTGCCGTACGCGGCCCGGCCGACCGGTGTGGTCCGCCGGACGGCTCGGGCGGTCCTGCTGCGCGTCTTTGGCGCTCTGTCCGTCGTGGCCGTCGGCGCGCGGCACGGCGGGGCCGGGCGTGAGCCGTGGGTGCACATGGGTGCGGCCGCACCGGCGGCGTACAGGCACGGGCCGTCACCGGGGGCGGCGCGCGGTTCGGCCGTGCTCGCCGCTCCGATCCGTACGGGCGGTTCCCCGGCGTACAGCGAGGGGCACGCGCCAGTGCCGGCGCGCACCCGTCCGGGCGTGGCCCAGGGCGCCGTGGCCCGCAGCCGTTCGCCGTAGGTCTTGACAACGGGATTGGTCTGGACCAAGTTGAGCGCGCTCCACCCTCCAATTCCCCCATGCCCGGAGGCACTTGTGGATCGCGTCAGACCTCGCACCAGATCCCTCCTCGCCGCGCTCACGGCGGCGCTTCTGGCCGTACCCGGCATCACCGTGCTCTCGTCGGCCGCCCGTGCGGCCGACGCCGACCTCGCCAGGAACGGTGGCTTCGAGTCCGGTCTCGACGGCTGGAGCTGCACGGCGAACAGCGGTGCCACCGTCAACTCTCCAGTGCACGGCGGCACTTCGGCTCTCCAGGCGACCCCGGCCGGCAGTGACAACGCCCAGTGCGCGCAGACCGTGACGGTGAAACCCGACTCCCAGTACACGCTGTCCGGCTACGTCCGCGGCTCCTACGTCTACCTCGGCGCCAACGGCACCGGCACCACCGACGTCTCCACCTGGACCCAGTCGGCCCCCGCCTGGCAGCAGCTCAGCACGACCTTCCGCACCGGCGCCGCCACCACCAAGGTCACCATCTACACCCACGGCTGGTACGGCACCGGCGCCTACTACGCCGACGACATCTCCCTGACCGGCCCCGGCGTCGACCCGGGACAGCCGCCGACGGTTCCCAGCGGACTCAAGGCGGGCACCGTCACCTCCTCCAGCGTCGCCCTGTCCTGGACGGCGGTCACCGGCGCCACCGGCTACGCGGTCTACCGCGACGGGGTCAAGGACCGGACCGTGACCGGCACCTCGGCGACCGTGACCGGACTGACGCCCTCGACGGCGTACGGCTTCCAGGTCACCGCCCTCAACGACGCGGGCGAGTCCGCGAAGTCCGCGACGGTGACCGCCACGACGACCGCCGGATCCGGCGGCTCGACCGACCTGCCCACCCACGCCCTGGTCGGCTACCTCCACACCACCTTCGCCAACGGCTCCGGCTACACCCGTCTCGCCGACGTACCCGACAGCTGGGACGTCATCGACCTGGCCTTCGGCGAGCCGACCTCGGTCACTTCCGGCGACATCCGTTTCAACCGCTGCCCGGTCACCGAATGCCCGAACGTCGAGAGCGACGCCGACTTCAAGGCGGCGGTCAGGGCCAAGCAGGCGGCCGGCAAGAAGGTGCTGATCTCCATCGGAGGCCAGAACGGCCAGGTGCAGCTGACCACCACGGCGGCCCGTGACACCTTCGTCTCCTCCGTCTCCCGGATCATCGACGACTACGGCCTCGACGGCCTGGACATCGACTTCGAGGGCCACTCGCTGTCGCTCAACGCCAACGACACGGACTTCAAGAACCCGACGACACCCGTCGTGGTCAACCTCATCTCGGCCCTGAAGACCCTCAAGGCCCGCTACGGCGCGAAGTTCGTCCTCTCCATGGCCCCCGAGACCTTCTTCGTGCAGCTGGGCTACCAGTACTACGGCACCGGCAAGTGGGGCGGCCAGGACCCGCGCTGCGGGGCCTACCTCCCGGTCATCTACGCCCTGCGCGACGACCTGACGCTCCTGCACGTCCAGGACTACAACTCGGGCCCGATCATGGGCCTCGACAACCAGTACCACTCGATGGGCGGCGCCGACTTCCACATCGCCATGACCGACATGCTCCTGACCGGCTTCCCGGTCGCGGGCGACGCGAACAACGTCTTCCCACCGCTGCGCCCCGACCAGGTGGCGATCGGCATGCCGGCGTCCACCAACGCGGGCAACGGCTATGTCACCCCGTCGGAGGTCACCAAGACCCTCGACTGTCTGACGAAGAGGTCGAACTGCGGCTCGTACACCACCCACGGCAGCTGGCCCGCCCTGCGTGGCCTGATGACGTGGTCGGTCAACTGGGACCGGTTCGCCAACTGGGAGTTCCAGCGGAACTTCGACGCGTACTTCGGCTGAGGAACGCCCACAGCGCGAACAGCAGCACGGAGCACAGACACCAACTGGCCAGGACATCCAGGGGCCAGTGGTAGCCGCGCCGGATCAGCCCGAAGCCGACACCGAGGTTGACCACGGCACACACGGTCACCAGCAGCCGCCGGGCGAGCGCCGTGACGAGCCAGGGGAGGAGGATCAGCGTCGCCGCGCCGTACGCGACGGCCGCGGTGGCCGTATGGCCGGACGGGTAGAAGCCGCCGGCCCAGGGCATGACCGGGGTTCCCGGACGGTCGGTCCACGCCTTCAACGGCACGACGATCGCCGGGACCAGGGCCATCAGGACGGCGGCGGCGACCGGTGGTAGCCACCAGCGGTCGGCGCCGCCGCGGCGGCCCAGCCAGAGGACGAGGCCTATGGCGACCGCGAGCACCGGAACCGCCACCTGGACGTTGCCCAGGTCGGAGAGGGCCGCCGAGATCCGGTCGGGATGGACGAGGGCGCGGCTCACCCGCTCGTCCACGCGCAGCAGCGGGCCGTCGGCCATGACCTGCCAGGTGATCAGTACGAACAGGAGGATGGGTACAGCGGTCACGGGCCACAGCTTCTCAGGAGTCCGCATCAGCGCTGCCGCGACTCCTTGAGAACCTCGATTCCCACCCGATCGGTGTCGTCCGGATCGCCGTTGAGCCGGTGGACCACGAGCAGGCGCACGAGCAGATCGGTGCGACGCATGGTCACCAGTGTGGAAGACAGTGCGGGAGAAGGAGGTCGGCCGCCCCGGAACAGGGGGGGGTAGTTCCGAGGCGGCCGTCCGGATCGGAACGCCGCGCGCCCCGGGGGGTTTGGGGCGGGCGACTGTCCGATCGGTGAGGAGATTCCGAAGCCGAAGGCCCCGGTTGTGTGCGCGAGGGCACGACCAGGTCGAAGCTGGGGAGGCGACGGCCTGATGTCGCCCACAGTCCCCTGTGGGCGGGGTGTATCTCTCATCTGAGGAAGAACCTACGGCAGGGGATGGCTCCAAGACAGACGGAATCGCGTCCCGCCATCCACCTCGCACACCTTCTTCACACGGCCTGACGCTGGGCGCCGGAGTGTGAATCAGATACGAGCGAACGCCTGCTCGATGATGTCGAGGCCCTCGTTCAGCAGGTCCTCGCCGATGACCAGCGGGGGCAGGAAACGCAGCACGTTGCCGTAGGTGCCACAGGTCAGGACCAGCAGGCCCTCCTGGTGGCAGGCCTTGGCGAGGGCGGCGGTGGCCTCCGGGTTCGGCTCCTTCGTCGTACGGTCCTTGACCAGCTCGATGGCGATCATCGCGCCACGGCCGCGGACGTCGCCGATGATGTCGAACTTCTCGGCCATCGCGCCCAGGCGCGCCTTCATGACCGCCTCGATGTTCTTCGCCTTGGAGTTGAGGTCGAGCTCCTTCATCGTCTCGATGGAGCCGAGCGCACCGGCGCAGGCGACCGGGTTGCCGCCGTAGGTGCCGCCGAGGCCGCCGGCGTGCGCGGCGTCCATGATCTCGGCGCGGCCGGTGACGGCGGCGAGCGGCAGACCGCCCGCGATGCCCTTGGCCGTCGTGATCAGGTCGGGGACGATGCCCTCGTCCTCGCAGGCGAACCACTGACCGGTGCGGCAGAAGCCCGACTGGATCTCGTCGGCGACGAAGACGATGCCGTTGTCGTTGGCGAACTTCACGATCTCCGGCAGGAAGCCCTTGGCCGGCTCGATGAAGCCGCCCTCGCCGAGCACCGGCTCGATGATGATCGCGGCGATGTTGTCCGCGCCGACCTGCTTGGACATCTGGTCGATGGCCATCTTGGCGGCCTCGGGGCCCGCGTTCTCCGGGCCGGTCGGCCAGCGGTAGGCGTAGGCGACCGGGACGCGGTAGACCTCGGGGGCGAAGGGACCGAAGCCGTGCTTGTACGGCATGTTCTTGGCGGTGAGCGCCATCGTCAGGTTGGTCCGGCCGTGGTAGCCGTGGTCGAACACGACGACGGCCTGGCGCTTGGTGTACGCACGCGCGATCTTGACGGCGTTCTCGACGGCCTCGGCGCCCGAGTTGAACAGCGCGGACTTCTTGGCGTGGTCACCCGGGGTGAGCTCGGCGAGGGCCTCGGCGACCGCCACATAGCCCTCGTAGGGGGTGACCATGAAACAGGTGTGGGTGAAGTCGGCCAGCTGGGCGCTCGCACGGCGTACGACGGCCTCGGCCGAGGCGCCGACCGAGGTCACGGCGATGCCGGAGCCGAAGTCGATGAGGCGGTTGCCGTCGACGTCCTCGATGATGCCGCCGCCCGCACGCGCGGTGAACACGGGCAGCACGGAGCCGACGCCCTGCGCGACCACGGCGGTACGGCGGGCCTGCAGCTCCTGCGACTTCGGGCCGGGGATGGCGGTGACGACGCGGCGCTCCTGCGGAAGTGCGCTCATGACGGGCTCCTGGGGGTATTACGGACTCTTGTCTACTTTTCTTTTCTCGCAGGCTAGGACCGGGAATGGGGGGTGGGCATGCTCCATGTGGGCGTTGTCAGGACCTGCGCTTGTCCGCGGTGGACATAGCGGGGTGACGGTGCGGTCGGGCCCGGGCCGGACCGCTCGGCCGCGTAAGCGGTGAACTCCCCTTGCGGGGGCGTTAGATTGACTCGCTGATGGTGCACGACACGGCTGGTCAGGGGGAAAGGGCGATGGACAGCGACGGGACGCAGGACACGCGGGGTACGCACGCGAATCCCGTACCGCGTCCGGCGGGGCCACAGGACGCTCCCGCGATGCCGCCGCGACCTGCGGTGCCTCCAGGGGTGCCCCCCTTGCCCGACGGTTCGACGTTCCTGGCCTGGCTGCGGGCGCCCCGGCCGGAGGCGGCACCGGGGGTGTGGCGGTTCGAGTACAGGCCGCGGGCCGACCAGGAGCCCGACGAGATGTCGGCGCGGCAGCTGCTCAGTGGCGCGCTGATCGCCTTCCTGGTGGGCTGGCTCGTCTGGTCACTGCTGCAGAACGACTATCTCGGAGGCTGGTGGTGGGTGCCCTTCGACCTGATCGTCCCCGACGCGTGGCGCGGCAGCGACAGTGAGATCGGCAATCTCGTCCTGTACCAGGGATACGAGCTGCTCGTCGCCGTGATCATCATGGCCGTGGTGGGCAAGCTCGGCCGCTGGGGAGAGGTGTGGCGGCGGTTCGTCGTGCCCCGTCTGAAGCGCCCGGAGCCCCTCCACGCGCCGGCAACGCCGCAGGAGGACCCCGCCCAGTGGCCCCACCTGCGCGCCGCCGGGGCCGCCGACGCCGCCGACCGGCTCGCCGCCGAGGCCCGCTCCGGGCTGATGCGGGACGTCGACCTCGCCCGTATCGCCCGCGCCTGGCAGGGCGTGCGCAGCGGCCGGCACAGCCTCGCCGCCTTCACCACCGCCGTCGTCAAGGACGGCGCCGCCGCCTGTCTGCACCCCTCCGGGGAGCGGGACCTGCCGGGCCGCCTCGCCCGGCACGACCTGGTCACCGGGCAGGTGCGGCTCGGGACCACCGCGGACGACCCGCGCAACCCCTACCACTACCGCGGCTCCGGACTCGCCCTCGGCACCGACCTGCTCGGCACCTCCCTGCTCGCCGTGGGCCCGGCCGGCTCAGGCAAGACCGGCAGCGTCGTACGGCCGCTCGCGGAGTCGCTGTGCCTGCACGCGCTCGCCGGACGGGCCTCCGTCGTGGTGGTCGGCGCGGCGGGCGCCGGGCTCGGCACGTCCGACGCGTACGACGTCGTCGTACGGATCGCCCATCCCGAATCGGTGTACGACCTCGATCTGTACGGCGGCACCACCGACCCGGACGAGGCCGCCGCGATACTCGCCGAGGCCCTCGTCGGCGACCTCGCCGATCCGCACCCGGGAGGCGACAGCCGCCGCTCCACCACCGTCCTCGCCCAGCTGCTCGGCCCGTTCCGGGCGGTCCACGCCCGCTTCCCCTCCGTACCGGAGCTGCGTCAGCTGCTCGACGGGACCCCCGGTCCGCTGGCCGCGCTGCGCAAGGCGCTGCAGGACACCGGGCAGGAGTCGCTGCTGCGCGAACTCGACGCGCGCGAGCGGCAGTTGGGCCACCCCGGGGACGTGGGCGCGGTGCTCGCCGACCGGATCGCACTGCTCGACCGGCCCGCCTTCGCCGGGTTCTTCGACACCTCCGGGCAGTCCCGGCCCTTCTCGCTCAAGGCGCTCGACCACCCGGTGCGGGTCCGTATCGACCTGCCCGAGCGCGGGCACGCGGACGCCTCGCGGATCCTGGCCCGGCTGGTGCTCGCCCAGTTCACGGCGAGCGTGGCGGTACGGGAGGACCGGTCGCTGTTCGCCTGTCTGCTGCTCGACGACGCGACCGGAGCGGTGACCCCGGAGGCCGTGCGCGGGATCCAGCGGCTGCGCTCCGCCAATGCCGGTGCCGTGCTCACCCTGCGCACCCTGGACGACGTACCGCGGCCACTGCGCGGGCCGCTGCTGGGCGCCGCCGGGTGCCGGATGGCCCTGTCCGGGCTCACCCCGTGGGACGGCCAGGACTTCGCCGAGGTGTGGGGCAAGGAGTGGACCGAGGCGCGGGACGTGACCGACCGGCAGATCATCGCCGAGACCCCGGCCGGCAAGGCCGTGCACATGCTGCGCCGGGTGATCACCGGCAAGGCACCGACCGCGCGGGCGGTGACCGTCCGGCAGGTCGAGCGGGAGCGCTGGTCGGCGTCCGAGCTGGCGCACGGGGTGCCGCCGGGTCATGCGGTGCTGTCGCTCACGAACGTCAAGGGGGAGCACGCCCCGCCCCTGCTGGTGGACCTCCGCGGCTGAGGTCCGTCCCTCCATAAGGTCACCGGGTCTCCATACGGTGCGGCAGAATCGGCATAGGCTGTTCATACGAAGCGGCCAAATGATCGCAATGATCACCCGATCTCCCCAGACCTGAAGGCCTCATGCCCCCGACGCTCGCCTCGCTCGTCCACCACTCCGCGCTCAAGCTGACCGTGCGGGCGGGCGAGGACCGCCTGGACGTGCCCGTCCGCTGGGCGCATGTGAGCGAGCTGGCCGACCCCGTGCCCTACATGGAGGGCGGGGAACTGCTGCTGATCACCGCCCTGAAGCTGGACGCCGATGACCCCGAGGCGATGCGCCGGTATGTGAAGCGGCTGGTCGGCGCCGGAGTCGTCGGGCTCGGGTTCGCCGTCGGCGTCAACTACGACGAGATCCCCAAGGCCCTGGTCGACGCGGCCGAACAGGAGGGCCTGCCCCTGCTGGAGGTGCCGCGCCGCACCCCCTTCCTCGCGATCAGCAAGGCGGTGTCCGCCGCGATCGCCGCCGACCAGTACCGCGCGGTCACGGCGGGGTTCGCCGCCCAGCGGGAGCTGACCAGGCAGGCGCTGAGCGCGGGCCCGGAGGGGCTGCTCACCGCGCTCGCCGCACAGGTCGACGGCTGGGCGGCCCTGTACGACGCCTCGGGCGCCGTCGTCGCGACCGCGCCGGAGTGGGCCGGGCGGCGCGCGGCACGGATCACCGCGGACGTGGAGCGACTGCGGGAGCGGCCCGCGCCCGCCTCGTCGGTGGTCGGCAGCCCGGAGACCGAGGACCGCGTCGAACTGCACTCCCTGGGCACGGGCAGGCGGCCGCGGGCCGCGCTCGCCGTCGGCACCGCCGCGCCCCTCGGCACCGCCGAACGGTACGCCGTCCACTCCGCGATCGCCCTGCTCACCCTCACCACCGAGCGCTCCCGCTCGCTGCAGGCCGCCGAGCAGCGGATCGGCGCGGCCGTGCTGCGGATGCTGCTGGCCGGGCAGCCGGACCACGCCCGGGCCGTCGCCGGTGACCTGTACGGCGGGCTCCTCGACGC
The DNA here is from genome assembly GCF_040654755.1 of Streptomyces sp. NPDC050625. Lineage (NCBI taxonomy): Bacteria > Bacillati > Actinomycetota > Actinomycetes > Kitasatosporales > Streptomycetaceae > Streptomyces > Streptomyces sp. NPDC050625. The sequence goes on along the minus strand of NZ_JBFAIQ010000013.1, from coordinate 61,400 downwards.
GCCCTTCCGGATGATCGTCGCCGAGCCGGTGTCCGCGTCGGCCGCCCGGGCGCACGCGGACACCCACGCCCACGCGGGCGGTGATCCGCTGGGCGGGCTCGCGGAGACCGTGGAGGCCGCGGCAGCGCGCTCCGGGGAGGCCGTGCTGGTGGTCCCCGAGGGGGAGCGGCTGGTCGTACTGGCCGGGGACGGGGGAGCGGCGGTCGCCGCCTGCGCGGAGTACGCGGCGGCGCTGGAGGCGGCACGGGCCGTACCCGAGCATGCTGCCGTGGACGAGGACGAGCTGGTCGTGGGCCTGTCGGCGCCGGCCGGACCGATCGCCGCGGCCGCCGCGTACAAGCAGGCCGAACAGGCGCTGTCGGTGGCCCGGCGGCGGGGGCGGGTGCTCGTGGAGCACGAGCAGCTGGCGGCGGGCTCCGTGCTGCCGCTGCTGGCCGACGACGCGGTGAAGGCGTTCGCGGACGGTCTGCTGCGCCCGCTGTACGAGCACGACGCGACCGGGCGCGGCGACCTGGTGGCCTCCTTGCGCGCCTGGCTCTCCCGCCACGGCCAGTGGGACGCGGCAGCGGCGGACCTGGGGGTGCACCGGCACACGTTGCGGTACCGGATGCGCAGGGTCGAGGAGATCCTGGGGCGCAGCCTCGACGACCCCGACGTCCGGATGGAGCTGTGGCTGGCGTTGAAGGCGACCACCCCGGAGTAGCGGTACAAAGACAGCCCGTCTGGGGGTACCCCCTGCTCGCAGAGCTTGGGGGAGATTGAGGACGAGGCCGTCCAGGCCGATCGGGGGTCCAGGGGGCGGAGCCCCCTGGCGGGGTCGAAGGGGCGGAGCCCCTGGAGGTGGGACGGGTAGGGGCGGCGGGGGGCGAAAAACTCGCGGCCCCAGCCCCCCACCACGCCAATCCGGCGCATCCCCACCCCCCACCACTACGACTCGGACAAGCACCCCCCGCGCACCCCCGCCCTACCGTGGGACACGAAAGCACACGCGCATCCCCAACGCGGAAAGGCCGGATCCCGCTCATGACTTCCACCCACGCCTTCTGGCTCGCCGGCCGCCAGGTCACCGGCGAGGACACCCTCGACGTCACCTCCCCGTGGGACGGCCGACTGGTCGGCAAGGTCAGCGTGCCGACGGACGCCCAGGTCGAAGAGGCCGTGGCCGCCGCGTACGCCGTGCGCAACGAGTTCGCCGCCACCCCGGCCCATGTGCGCGCCGCCGCCCTGGACCACGTCAGCAAGCGCCTGGCCGAGCGCACCGAGGAGATCGCCCAGCTGATCTCCGCCGAGAACGGCAAGCCGATCAAGTGGGCCCGCGGCGAGGTCGGCCGCGCCGTGTCCGTGTTCCGGTTCGCGGCCGAGGAGGCCCGCCGGTTCAACGGCGGCGAGGCCCAGCGCCTCGACACCGACCTCGGCGGCCAGGGCCGCCTCGCGCTCACCCGCCGCTTCCCCAAGGGCGTCGTCCTCGGCATCGCGCCGTTCAACTTCCCGCTGAACCTGTGCGCCCACAAGGTCGCCCCGGCGATCGCCGTCGGCGCCCCGATCATCCTCAAGCCGGCACCCGCCACCCCGCTCTCCGGCCTGATCATCGGCGACCTGCTCGCCGAGACCGACCTGCCCGCCGGCTCCTGGTCGGTCCTCCCGGTCGCCAACGACAAGATGCCCGCCCTCGTGCAGGACGAGCGCCTGCCGGTCATCTCCTTCACCGGCTCCGACAAGGTCGGCTACGCGATCATGGACTCGGTGCCGCGCAAGCACCTCACCCTGGAACTGGGCGGCAACGGCGCGGCCGTGGTCCTCGGTGACTTCGCGAGCGACGCGGACCTGGACTGGGCCGCGACCCGCATCGCGACCTTCTCCAACTACCAGGGCGGCCAGTCCTGCATCTCGGTGCAGCGCGTGATCGTCGACGCCTCCGTCCACGACCGTCTGCTGCCGCGCATCGTCGCCGCCGTCGAGGCCCAGGCCACCGGCGACCCGTCCGACGACAAGACGGACGTCGGCCCGCTGGTCAGCGAGGCCGCCGCCGAGCGCGTCGAGTCCTGGGTGAAGGAGGCCGTCGAGGCCGGCGCCACCCTGCTCACCGGAGGTGACCGCGACGGCGCCTCCTACGCGCCGACCGTCCTCACCGACGTGCCGGCCGACACCACCCTCGCCTGCGAGGAGGTCTTCGGACCGGTCCTCACCGTGCAGAAGGTGGACGGCGAGGCCGAGGCCTTCGCGGCGGTCAACTCCTCCAAGTACGGCCTCCAGGCGGGCGTGTTCACCCATGACCTCCAGGTCGCCTTCCGTGCCCACCGCGCGCTGGAGGTCGGCGGCGTGGTCATCGGCGACGTGCCGTCCTACCGCGCGGACCAGATGCCGTACGGCGGTGCCAAGCAGTCCGGCGTCGGCCGCGAGGGTGTGAAGTTCGCGATGGACGACTACACCTACGAGCGCGTGCTGGTCCTAACCGGGCTCGCCCTCTAGCTCACCTGGTTCACGGGGACCGTTTGCGCACGGGTCCCCCGAAGGGGCCCGGCACCGATGCCTTCCGGTGCCGGGCCCCTTCTCTGTGCCGGCCTCCTCCGGACCCTCAACCGGAGAAGCCGACGTGCGCGAGCCGCACCGGCCCGCGCAGCCTGACGCGGACGTCGTGCACGCCCTCGGCGACGATCCCGGCGCCGAGCGTCCGGTAGTCGTACGGGCCCGGCGTGCCCGGCATCAGCGTGACCAGCGCCGGGCCGCCCTCCAGGAACAGTTCGACCATGCCCTCGCCCGCCACCCGCGCCGTCACCTCCGTCACACCGTCACCGAAGTCGCAGTCCCGGTAGACGAGTTCGCCGCTGCCGCCGTCCACCGGGGTGACCGCGTCCCCCGACACCTTCGTCCGGTCGACTATGGCGATGCCGGACTGCTCGTCGAAGTCGGCCGCGTGCAGGCCGGATTCGCACACCGGACGCGGCGCCGCGGGCTCGCCGTCGAGGAGGACGGTCGTCCGCAGCCGGACGTCCTCACTGGACGCGCCGACCAGCAGGTCGTACGGGCCCTGCTCCAGCCGCCACCGGCCCAGGGCCACGTCCCAGAACTCGAAGGCGGACAACGGGACTTGGCAGGTCAGCTCCGTACGCGCGCCCGGGGCCAGGGTCATGCGGCGGTGCGCGACCAGTTCGCGGCGCGGGCGGACGGCCGAGGGCTCCACGGCGCGGGTGTAGATCTGGACGACCTCGTCGGCCGTGACATCACCGGTGTTGGTGACCGTGAAGGACACCTGGACGCAGCCGTCCTCGACGCGCGCCGACAGGTCGGCGTACGAGAACGACGCGTACGACAGGCCGTGGCCGAAGGGGAACAGCGGGGTGCCCTCGAAGTACAGATAGGTCTGGCGGGCGCCGATGACGTCGTAGTCGAGCAGGTCGGGCAGGTCGGAGTCGGCCGCGTACCAGGTCTGCGGGAGGCGGCCCGCGGGGGAGACGTCACCCGCCAGCACCCGGGCCAGCGCGGTGCCCGCCGCCTGCCCGCCGTGCGCGGTCCACAGCACGGCGGGCAGCCGCGCGACATCCACCGCGTAGGGGTACGCGGAGACCAGGACCAGCGCCGTACGGGGGTTCGCGGCGCGGGCGGCGCGCAGCAGCCGCTCCTGCTGGGCGGGCAGGCTCAGGGTCGTACGGTCCTCGGTCTCGCGGCCGTTGATGTGCGGGTCGTTGCCCGCGACCACCAGGACCACGTCGGCCCGTGCCGCGACGGCGGCCACGGCCTGCTCGCCGCGCTCGGTCACGACCAGCTCGAAGATTTCCGGCTCCCCCTCGGCAACCTTCACTCCGTCGGCGGCGACACGGACGGGGCGACCCGTGCCGACATGCCGCAGGAGGTGACCGCTGCCGTGGGGTTCGAGGCGGAACGTCTCCTGGACGACCCAGCCGCCGGGCTGGTCCGCGGACGCGCGCACATATCCGTCCTCGGCGACCGAGAGGTAGCGGCCGTCGGGGGCACGGAGCGTGAGGACGCCCTCGCCCCAGTCGACGAGGGCGAGTTCGGTGCCGGTGGCATCGGTGGTGAGCGGGGGCAGATCGGTGCGGCCGGAGAGCAGGGCGGGATCGAGGGCGCCCTCGGCCCCGCGCGTCTCCTCGGGCGCCTCGGGAGCCGGCGGCACCTGGAGGAACGTACCGGCGGACGTCCGCAGCCGGATCCGGTCCACGCCCTCCGCGAACTCCACGCGCTCGGCGCCGAACCGCTCGTACAGCCCCTCCAGCGGTGTGGACCGGTGCAGGAGCGTGCCGCTGTACCAGTCGAGCTTGCACTCGTCGGCGAGCAGGCCCACGACGGCGACGCGGGTGTCGTGGGCGAGGGGCAGCAGACCGTCGTTCTTCAGCAGGACCACCGCCTGTTCGGCGGCCTCCTGGGCGAGCGCGCGATGCGCCGGTGTGTCGAACTCGCCGGTGCCCACGTGGGGGTCGTGGCGCGGGTCGAACTCGCCGAGCCGGAAGCGGACCGAGAGCTGGCGGCGCACCGCGGTGTCGATGTCCGACTCGGTCAGCAGGCCCTGTTCGAGGGCGCCCCGGAGCCGGGCGGTGATCTTCGAGCTGTCCGTGCCGTGGTCGGTGAAGCTGTCGACGCCGGCCAGGACGGCCGCCGCCGTCGCCTCCTCATGGGTGTCGAAGTAGTGCTCGGAGTCGACCAGGTTGGAGGGCGCGCCCGCGTCCGAGCAGACCAGCAGGTCCTCGTCGGTCCAGGTGCGCAGCTGCTCGCGCAGATACGGGGAGAGGTGATTGGGGCGGCCGTTGACCAGGTTGTAGGCGGGCATCACACCGGCCACCGCGCCCGACCGCACCGTCTCCCTGAAGGCGCGCAGGTCGTACTCGTGCAGCACGCGCGGGCGCACCGAGGAGGACGTGACGTCCCGGCCCGTCTCGTTGTTGTGTGCCAGCCAGTGCTTGAGGACCGGCGCGGTGCGCCAGTACACCGGGTGGTCGCCGCGCAGGCCGTGTGTGTACGCGGTGGCGATCGCCGAGGTCAGCCTCGGGTCCTCGGAGTAGCCCTCCTCGTTGCGGCCCCACAGCGGGTGGCGCAGCAGATTGACCGTCGGGGACCAGACGTTGAGGCCCACGCGGTCGTCGTGGGCGCGCAGCGCGCGGAGCTCCCGGGACACCGCCTCACCCACGCGCCGCACGAGGTCGGTGTTCCAGGTCGCGCCGAGGCCGACCGCCTGCGGGAAGACGGTGGCCGGGCCCATCCAGGCCACACCGTGCAGCGCCTCCTGGCCGGTGCGGAACGCGGCGATGCCGAGCCGCTCGACGGCGGGCGCGAACTGGTGCAGGAAGGAGACCTTCTCGGCCGGGGTGAGCCGCGCCAGCAGGTCGTCGACGCGCTTCGCGAACGGCAGGTGCGGATCGCGAAAGGGCGGCGTGGGCGGCGTGTGTGCGGTCACGTGCGGTTCCCCTTGCTACGGAGCGACGAGCGGCTTTCGAAGCGCTTCGATGCTCATTCGACACAGGGGTGGTGTCAAGACGCCCTCACCGATATTTCAAGCAGCACATAAGGAGAGGTCGCCTCGTACGCCTCGGAGGAATCTTGGAAGCGACCCTTGTGCGCCCCTGGGTGTTCACTTAACCTCGCAGCACATCGAAGCGCTTCGACGAAGAGGTCTGCGGCCGGGAGGTGCGCATACCGGGGCATGCGTCGGAGGACCGCTTCGGCTCAGCCAGTTCCACTCGAGACACCGCGGCCGCCACCGCCGGGTGTCCCTGGTGCGCCACGAAGGGTTGACGCAATGACGCCGAACGCCTCCTCCGCCTCCTCCGCCTCCTCCGCGCCCAGCCGGAGAAGCTTCCTCGCCTCCACCGCGGTCGCCGCCGCAGCGGTGGCGGGAGGGATGCCGCTGCTCGCCGCCTGCGGTGGTTCGGACAGCGGCTCGGGCGGGGGATCCTCGTCGGGCAAGGGCGCGAAGAAGCTGCTTCCGGCCTACGTCGCGGGCAACGTGGTGACCCCGGACATCGCCTCGAAGAACGGCTCGGCGGTCGGCTTCACCGGCAAGCTCGACCTCGCCGGCCTCAAGACGTCGGTGCCGAAGAAACTCGGCAAGGGCGGCAAGGTCAGCATCATGTCGCCGTTCTGGGGCACCCCGCCCAAGGCCGACAACGCCTACTACCGGGCGATGAACGACCGCATCGGCGTCGACGTCGGCTGGCAGAACCAGGACGGCAACACCTACGACCAGAAGCTCGGCGCGGTCCTCGCCTCCAGCGACGTACCGGACATGGTGGTCGTCCCCGGCTGGAACATGGGCGGCAAGATACCCAGCGCCATCATCGGCAAGTTCGCCGACCTCGGCCCCTATCTGTCCGGGGACGCGGTCAAGGACTACCCGAACCTCGCGGCCGTACCGACTGACGCCTGGCGGCGCTGCATCTTCGGCGGCAAGCTGCGCGGCCTGCCGATGCCCGCCTCGTACGTCACCAACATCGTGCCCCTCTACCGCAAGGACATCTTCGACAAGGAGGGGTACGAGATCCCGCGCTCGGCCGACGAGTTCATGGCGCTGGCCAAGGAGATCACCAACGCCAGGGCCAAGCGCTGGGCCTGCACGGACATGAAGTGGACCGCCTTCAACAGCTTCGGGGTGCTCTCCGGCAGCGAGAAGCCGCTCGGCTGGAACCTCGTCGACGGCAAGCTGGTCTACCGCATCGAGACCCAGGAGTACCTGGAGGCGCTGGAGTGGACCCGCAAGCTCTTCGCGGCCGGCGTCGTCCACCCCGACGCCAAGCTCGGCAAGAGCAGCGCCACCGACCCCGGCCCCAAGTTCGCCGCCGCCGAGTTCCTGATCTACAACCAGGACATCTCGCAGTGGTGGAGCCGCACCGCCGAACAGGCCACCCAGAACCCGGACTACAAGATCTGGGGCATGGACATCTGGGGCCACGACGGCGGCGACCCGGCCCTGTTCGCCACCCAGCCCGCCAACATCTTCGCCTTCATCAACAAGAAGGCATCGGAGTCCGTGATCCGGGACGCGCTGGCCGTCGCCAACGTCACCGCCGCGCCGTACGGCACCGAGGAGTACATGCTCACCAACTACGGCGTCGAGGGCACCCACTACACCGTCAAGAACGGCGTGCCCACCAAGACCACCCAGGGCAACAACGAGGTCCTGAACGCCTACGTGATGGTCGCGAGCCCCGCCGCGACCATCGCCCACCCCGACTTCCCGGACGTCGCCAGGGGCCAGGTCGAGTGGCAGCAGCGGATGGGCGCCTTCACCAAGAAGTCGGCCTTCTACGGCCAGCAGATCACCGAGCCCACCCGCTACACCAACCTCTCCAACGACTTCGAGCAGCTGGAGGACGACATCGTCCGCGGCCGCAAGAAGATCAGTGACATGCAGCAGGCCGTCGCCGACTGGAAGAGCAAGGGCGGGGACAAGCTCCGCGACTGGTACCGCAAGCTGCTCGACGAGAACGGCTCCGCGGCGAGCTGACCGGGAACCGAGGCAAGGAGAACGACCGTGTCCCACAGCACGGTGCCTCGGAGCAGGGCCGAGGCCGACACGACGGGAAGCACCCCGGTGGCGTCGGGCGCCGCCACCGGCTCCCGGGAGAAACGACGATCCGGGAAGCTGAGCGTGCGGCTCAGATTCAGACGCGACCGCACGCTGCTCCTGATGACGCTGCCGGCCGTCCTGCTGGTCCTGCTCTTCAACTATGTGCCGATCCTCGGCAACATCGTCGCCTTCCAGGACTACGACCCCTACGTCAGCGACAACGGCATCGTCTCCATGCTGCACAGCCCCTGGGTCGGCGTGGAGAACTTCCAGCGGATCTTCGAGGACTCGGCCTTCTGGGGCGCCGTCCGCAACACGCTGGTGCTGTTCTTCCTCCAGCTGGTGCTGTACTTCCCGATCCCGATCGCGCTCGCGCTGCTCATCAACAGCGTGGTCAGGCCCCGGGTCCGGGCGCTGTCGCAGGCGATCCTCTACCTGCCGCACTTCTTCTCCTGGGTGCTGGTCATCGCGGTCTTCCAGCAGCTCTTCGGCGGCGCGGGAATCTTCTCGCAGCTGCTGCGGCAGCACGGGTACGACGGCCTCGACATCATGACCGACCCGGACACGTTCAAGTTCCTGATCACCGCACAGAGCGTGTGGAAGGACGCCGGCTGGGGGATCATCGTCTTCCTCGCCGCGCTGGCCTCGGTCAGCCCGGACCTGTACGAGGCCGCCGCGATGGACGGCGCCGGCCGGTGGCGCCGCATGTGGCACGTGACCCTGCCCGCGCTGCGCCCGGTGATCGCCCTGCTCCTGGTGCTCCGCGTCGGCGACGCCCTCACCGTCGGCTTCGAACAGATCCTGCTGCAGCGCGATGCCGTCGGGCCGGGCGCGGCGGAGGTGCTCGACACCTTCGTGTGGTGGAACGGCGTGCGCAACCAGGACTTCGGCTACGCGGCGGCCGCCGGACTGATCAAGGGCGTCGTCAGCCTCGGCCTGGTCCTGGCCGCGAACAAAGTGGCCCATCTCATGGGCGAGCAGGGGGTGTACAAGAAGTGACCGCAGTGATCGACAGGCCGCCGAACTCCGAGCCGCCGAACGCCGGGCCCCGCCGGTGGCAGGCGCCGCCTCGCCCGGTGTGGGAGGAGCGACCCAGCAGGGCCGGCCTCGCGGGCAAGGGCCTGGTCCTCGCGCTCGCCTGCCTGGGCATCCTCTTCCCGCTGTGGATCGTCCTCGTGACCAGCCTCTCCTCACGCAGGACCATCGACGAGGCCGGCGGTCTGGTGATGATCCCCAAGGGCATCACCTTCGTCGCCTACCAGGAACTCCTCAGCGGCGGACAGGTCACCCGCGCGGCGGTGATCAGCGTCCTGATCACCCTCGTCGGCACGCTGTTCTCGATGACGGTGTCCGTCCTGTGCGCGTACGGCCTCTCGCGCACCGGGTCGCTCGGTCACCGCTGGCTGCTGATGATCCTGCTGGCCACGATGTTCTTCAGCGCGGGCCTGATCCCGACGTATCTGCTGGTGCAGTCCCTCGGTCTGACCGACACCTACCTCGCCCTGATCCTGCCGAGCGCGATCAGCGTCTTCAACATCCTGGTGCTGCGCGGGTTCTTCATGGGCATCTCGCAGGAACTCATCGACAGCGCGCGGATCGACGGCGCGGGTGACGTCCGGATCCTGTGGCAGATCGTCATGCCGCTCTCCAGGGCGGTGCTCGCCGTGATCACCCTGTTCTACGCGGTGGGCTACTGGAGCGCCTGGTTCAACGCCTCGCTGTACCTCAACGACCAGGACATGATGCCGCTGCAGAACGTCATGATCCAACTGGTCCAGAAACAGGAGGCCCCGGTGGGCCTGGGCCAGGCGATCAAGACGGGCCAGCTGTCGGGGCTCGCGGTGCAGATGGCGGTCATGGTGATGGCGCTGCTGCCGGTGGCCGTGCTGTCTCCGTTCGTCCAACGCCACTTCAAGAAGGGCATGCTGACGGGCGCGGTTAAGGGGTGAGCGGCGCCTGCTGAAGTGGGGGCCGTGGTGTGTCGGCGGCTGCGGGTTCGTCGTGGCCGGTCGCGCAGTTCCCCGCGCCCCTGGGGTGCGGCAGCTCCGCGAGCCGACAAGTCGACCCCCGGCACCAGACCATGATCCGACCCACTCTGAGGAGCCCACGCCCGATGCCGAAACTCAGCGACGTCACCCGTGGCCGCATCCTCTTCGGCGGTGACTACAACCCCGAGCAGTGGCCCGAGGAGACCTGGCACGAGGACATCCGGCTCATGCGGGACGCGGGCGTCAACTCGGTGACGATGGGCGTCTTCTCCTGGGCGAAGCTCGAACCCCGGCCGGGGGAGCGGGACTTCGGCTGGCTGGACACGCTCATGGACCTGATGCACACGGCCGGCATCGGCGTCGTCCTCGCCACCCCCACCTCCTCGCCCCCGCCCTGGATGGGCCGGCTCCACCCGGACACCCTGCCCCGCGACGCCGACGGCCGCACCGAGTGGTGGGGCGGCCGCCAGCACTTCTCGCACTCCAGCGCCACCTACCGGCGCTACGCGGCCGCCATCACCGAGGACCTCGCCGCCCGTTACGCCGACCACCCGGCCCTCACCCTGTGGCACATCAACAACGAGTACTGCACCTTCGACCACGGTGACGAGGCGGCCGCCGCCTTCCGCCGCTGGCTGCGCGACCGGTACGGCACCCTGGACGCCCTCAACACGGCCTGGGGCACGGCCTTCTGGGGCCAGGGATACGACTGCTGGGACGGCATCCTCCCCCCGCGCCGCACCCACTACCTGAAGAACCCGGCCCAGGTGCTGGACTTTCGCCGCTTCACCTCCGACATGCTCCTGGAGTGCTTCACCGCCGAGCGCGACATCGTCGCCCGGCACACCCCGCACATCCCGGTCACCACCAACTTCATGCCGCTGTGGACCGGCCAGGACGCCTGGCGCTGGGCCGAGGAGGAGGACATCGTCTCGGTCGACCTCTACCCCGACCCGCGCGACCCCCTCGGCCCGCAGCACGGCGCGCTGGTCCAGGACCTCACCCGGTCCCAGGCCCGCGGTCCCTGGATGCTCATGGAGCAGGCGGCCGGACCGGTCAACTGGCGGGGTGTGAACCACCCCAAGCCCCGCGGCCTGGGCCGCCTCTGGTCCCTCCAGGCCGTGGCCCGCGGCGCCGACGCCGTCTGCTACTTCCAGTGGCGCCAGTCCCGGCAGGGCGCGGAGAAGTTCCACTCCGGGATGGTCGGCCACGCGGGGGAGCGGGGCCGCACGTACCAGGAGATCAGACGGCTCGGCGCCGAACTCGCGCTCATCGGACCCGAGGTGGCGGGCGGCCGCATCCGCTCCGACATCGCGATCCTGCACGACTGGCACGCCTGGTGGGCGGGCGCCCAGGAGGGCCGCCCCTCCACCGAGGTCGATCACCCGGCCCTCCTGCACGCCTGGCACCGCGCCCTGTGGGAGTCCCACCTCACCACCGACTTCGCCCACCCCGAGCACGACCTGTCCGGCTACAAGCTCGTCGTCGTCCCCCAGCTCTACCTCCTCTCCGACACGGCGATCGAGAACCTCCTCGCCCACGTCCGTGGCGGGTCCGCCCTGGTCTGCGGCTTCATGACCGGCGTCGCCGACGAGGACGACCGGGTGCGGCCCGGTGGCATGGACGTCCGGCTGCGCGAGCTGTTCGGCATCCGCACGCTGCACGAGTGGTGGCCCCTGGACGCCGGGGAGACCGTGGCCTGTGACGGCTTCCGCGGGACCCTGTGGTCGGAGGAGATCGAGGCCGCGCCCGACGTCACTGAGACGGTCCGCTACAAGGGCGGGGAGCTCGACGGCCTGCCCGCGGTCCTGCGCAAGGGGCAGGCGTGGTACGTCTCCACGCTCCCGGAGCCCGAGGCGCTGCGCGGACTGCTCGCCCGTGTCGCCGCCGACGCGGGTGTCCGCCCGGTGCTCGACAACGTCCCGCCGGGTGTGGAGGCCGTCCGCCGCGGCGATCTGCTGTTCCTGCTCAACCACGGGCGCGAGTCGGTCACCGTCGAGTGCCCCGGCACCCACCGCGACCTGCTCACCGGCACGACGGTCATGGACGAGATCACCCTCGGCCGCTACGGCGCGGCGGTGCTCGGGCCATGACCACCGGACCCGTCCACGGAACCTGGGAGCCCCTCCCGGCCGCCCGCTGGGAGGACGCCTTCCTCAGCGGCAACGGCCACCACGGCACCCTTGTGTTCGGCGATCCGAACGATGACCGTGTCATCGTCACCCATCACACCCTCGTCCGCCCCAACGGCGGCGAGTCGGCCCGTCCTCCGCGGCTCGCCGCCGAACTCCCCGCCCTCCAGGACCGGTTGCTCGCGGGCGACCGGATGGCCGCCGAGGGCTTCACCGACGGCCGTCCGCTGCAGTGGGTGCAGCCGTTCCACCCCGCCTTCCGGATACGGCTGCGACGGCCTCCCGGCGCCCGGCACGACTACCGCCGGTCCCTCGACTTCGCCACCGGCGAGGCGACGGCCCGCTGCGACGGCTGGACCAGCAGGGTCTTCGTCTCCCGGGCGGACGACGTGATCGTCCAGCAGGTCACCGCCACCGACCTCACGCTCGACATCCGGCTGGATCACCGGCGCCCGGGCGCGCCCACCGGCCTGGGCGTCGGCCACGGCGCCCTGCGCACCCCCGAGGGCGCCGTGCTCAGCCTCCGTGCCAGCTATCCCGGCAGCGACCGCGCCTACACGGGCGTGACCCTGGTCGCGACCGGCGGGGGTACGACGACCCTCGTCCCACCGGGGGTGCGCCTCCAGGGCGGCGAGTCCGTCCTGCTGCTCACCCGGGTACGGCGTCACACCGGGGAACTGGACGTCGTCGAGGAGGCACGGGCCCTGCGCGACCTCCTCACGCAAGCGCCCGGACCACGGTCGTACGAGGACCTCCTCGACCGCCATCTCTCCCTCCACCGCACCGCCTACCGCCGCGTGACCCTCGACCTCGCCGCCGACCCGGCCGAACGCGCCCTGCCCGGCTCCGCCCTGCTGGAGCACCCGCTCGGCCCGGCCCTCCTGGAACGGCTCTTCGCGGCCGGCCGCTACCATCTGCTCTCCGCGAGCGGCCTGTTTCCGCCGAGGCTCACCGGCCTGTGGACCGGCGACTGGAACACCGCATGGTCCGGCGCCTTCACCACCGACGCCAACCTCAACCTCCAGACGGCCTCGGCGGCGGCCGCGGCGCTCCCCGAAGTCACCGCGGCACAGGCTGAGCTGATTCACCGTCAACTGCCAGACTGGCGGGACAACGCCCGCACGATCTTCGGCGCCCGGGGCGTGGTCGCGCCCGCGCACACCGACGGCGTGTCCGGGCTGTCGTACCACTTCAGCCGCGAGTACCCGCTGCACCTGTGGACCGCGGGCGCCGACTGGCTGCTCAAGCCGCTCGTCGACCACGAGGAGACCAGCGGTGAGCGGGACCCGCGCACCACAGCCGCCCTCGCCGAGGTCGCACGGTTCTACGAGGACTTCCTCACCCGCACCGACGAGCACGGGCACCTGGTCGTCGTCCCCTCCTACTCACCCGAGAACCGGCCCGCCGACGCCAGCTGGGGTGCGATCAACGCGGCCATGGACCTCTCCGCCGCCCGGCACGCCCTGCTCACGGCCGCCGACCGCCATCCGGAGCACGCGGACGCCTGGCGTGCCCTCGCCGACCGGCTCCCCCCGCACCGCGTCAACGCCGACGGCGCCCTGGCCGAATGGGCCCGGCCGGAACTGGACGACACCTACGACCACCGCCACCTCAGCCATCTGTACGGGGTCTGGCCCCTCGACGAGATCAACCCGTACGACACCCCGGACCTGGCCAAGGCCGCCCACCGCGCCCTCGAACTGCGCGGCTCGGAGAACCACTCGGCCCACGGCCATCTGCACCACGCCCTGATCGCCGCCCGGCTCAGGGACGCCGACCGGGTCGCCCACGCCCTCGCCCGCGTGCTGGAGGGCGACTTCTTCCACGCCTCCCTGATGAGCGCCCACTACCCCGGCCGGGACGTCTACAACGCGGACGCCGCGCACACCCTGCCCGCCGTGCTGATCGAGATGCTCGTCCAGTCGACCCCCGACCGGCTGGTCCTGCTGCCCGCGCTCCCGGCGGCGTACCCGGAGGGCGAACTCCGCGGTGTGCGCACCAGGTTCGGCGCGGAGATCGACCTGACCTGGAGCCCCGGCGGTGCCACGGCGGTCGTCCGACCGACCCGCACCCACCGCATCGACCTGCGGACTTCCTCCGGCGCACAGCCGCTCGACCTGGCCGCCGGAGAAGACCGCGTCCTCACCCTGGGGACGCGGTGACCCCACCCCATCCCCCCACCCATGGAAGGGACACCATGGCAACCAGCACCCTGAGCCGGGTCACCAAGGCCCTGCTCGCCCCCGCCCTGGCGCTCGGCGCCACCGTCGCGCTCGCCTCCGCCCCCGCCTCCGCCGCCGTGTGGAGCTCCTGCGACCAGTGGGGCAACACGATCCTGCACGGCTACACCCTCTACAACAACATCTGGGGCTCCGGCGCCGGTAGCCAGTGCGTCTGGGCCAACTCCGGTACCAACTGGGGCGTCTGGGCCAATCACCCCAACACCGGTGGCATCAAGTCCTACCCCAACGCCAAGAAGGTGATCAACAAGCCGATCACCTCCCTCGGATCGCTCACCAGCAGCTACAACGTCACGGTGCCGTCGTCCGGCGCGTACAACACCTCGTACGACATCTGGGACACGGCCTACCACTACGAGATCATGCTCTGGGTCAACAAGACCGGAGCCGTCGGCCCGCTCGGCACCTCGCAGGGCAATCTGACGCTGGGCGGGCACACCTGGACCGTCTACAAGGGCAACAACGGCTCCAACGACGTCTTCTCGTTCGTCCGCACCTCGAACTCGACCTCCGGCACGGTCAACGTCCTGCCCATCCTGAAGTGGATCAAGGACACCAAGGGCTGGTTCGGCAACGTGACCATCGGGGACGTGCAGTTCGGCTACGAGATCACCAGCTCGTCCGGCGGCCTGGACTTCACCACCAACAGCCTGACGGTCAGCGGCAGCTGACCCCGCCGTGCCGAGGTGCCGGTTCCGGACAGGGGCCGGCACCTCGGCGCGCTCACTCCGCGATCGGCAGCTCCGCCCCGTCCCGCAGGAACAGGGGGATGCGGTCCAGCGGGGCGTCGACCGTCACCGCCGTGCCGCCCTCGTACGGGTCACCGGTCCACGCGTCCGTCCACCACGCGCCCGCCGGGAGGTAGGCCGTGCGGGCCGTGGCGCCCGCCGTCAGCACCGGGGCGACGAGCAGGTCGCGGCCGAAGAGGTAGGCGTCGTCGACCGACCAGGACGCCTGGTCATCGGGGAACTCCAGGAACAGCGGGCGCATCACGGGCAGGCCCTCCTCGTGGGCCTCCCTCATCACGCTCAGGACGTACGGCTTGAGGCGCTCGCGCAGCCGCAGGTACTTCTCCAGCACGGCGCCCGCCTCCTCGCCGTACGACCAGACCTCGTTGGGGCCGCCCGTCATGTCCGGGCCCAGCGGCATGCCCGGGTCGCGGAAGCCGTGCAGCCGCATCAGCGGGGACAGCGTGCCGAACTGGAACCAGCGGACCATCACCTCGCGGTACGCCGGGTCGTCCGGGTCGCCGCCGTGGAAGCCGCCGATGTCGGTGTTCCACCAGGGGATGCCGGAGAGGGAGGTGTTGAGGCCGGCCGCCACCTGGCGGCGCAGGGTCGCGAAGTCGGTGCCGATGTCACCGGACCACAGGGCGGCGCCATGGCGCTGACTGCCCGCCCACGCCGAGCGGTTGAGGGTGATCACCTCGGTCTCGCCGGCCGCGCGCAGGCCCTCGTCGAATACGCGGGCGTTCTCGCGCGGGTAGAGGTTGCCGACCTCCAGGCCGGGGCCGGCCCAGTAGCGCAGGTTCTCCGGGAAGCCGGGTTTCAGCTCGGGCTCGCAGGCGTCCAGCCAGAAGGCCGTGATGCCGTACGGGTCCAGGTAGTTCTCCTTGATCCGGGACCAGAGGAAGTCACGGGCGTCCGGGTTCGTGGCGTCGTAGAAGGCCACCTGGACGGTCGAGGCGACCTCCTTGTCGGGCCAGTCGGCGTGCGCCATCGGGCCGTACTGGGTGCCGATGAAGTAGCCGCGCTGCTCCATGACCGAGTGGTTCTCGGACAGCGGGGACACCGACGGCCACACGGACACCACCAGCTTGATGCCCAGCTCCGCCAGCTCCCGCACCATCGCCGCCGGGTCCGGCCACTCCTTCGGGTCGAACTTCCAATCGCCCAGATGGGTCCAGTGGAAGAAGTCGCAGACGATGGCGGACACGGGCAGCCCACGGCGCCCGTACTCCCGTGCCACGGCGAGGAGTTCGTCCTGGGTGCGGTAGCGCAGCTTGCACTGCCAGAAGCCCGCCGCCCACTCGGGCAGCATCGGCGTGCGGCCGGTCACCTCGCTGTAGCGGCGCTGGCCGTCGGCCGGGGTGCCCGCCGTGATCCAGTAGTCGATCTGGCGGGCCGAGTCCGCCACCCAGCGGGTGCCGTTGCCGGCCAGCTCCACCCGGCCGATCGCCGGGTTGTTCCACAGCAGGGTGTAGCCGCGGCTGGAGGTGAGGACCGGGATGCCGACCTCGGCGTTGCGCTGGACCAGATCCAGGACCAGGCCCTTCTGGTCGAACCGGCCGTGCTGGTGCTGGCCGAGGCCGTAGAGCCTCTCGTCGTCGTAGGCGGCGAAGCGCTGCTCCAGGCGGTGGTGGCCGTTGCCGACCGCGGTGTACAGGCGCGGGCCGGGCCACCAGAAGTGGGCGCGCTCCTCGGCGAGCAGTTCGCTCCCGTCACACGTGCGGACGAAGCGGATCAGGCCCTCGGCGCTCACCTCGACGGTGAGGGCGCCGACCGTCAACCGCCCCTGTCCGTCCTCGGTCTTGACGGTGTATGGCGTCGCCGGGGCGTCGTCGAGCAGCGCGCCCGGGAGCCCCTGGAGTATCGGGCCGCCGAGGCGTGCCCGGACCCGGACCGCGTCCGGACCCCATGGCTCGATGCGGACGGTCTCCTGACGGCCGCTCCACTCCAGCGCGCCGTCCCGCTCGCGGAAGGTGCCGACGGTGGGTGACGACTGCGCGAGGCTCACCTGGGGCTGGTTTTCGGCAGGCTGATTCACGAAGGTTGCTCCCGAAACGACATGAGGTGCCCCGGAGGGCAGCGAAGGCTGGTCAGGAGGGGGCGGAGGCGGCCGGGGCCGGACCCGAGCTGGCCCGGACCGTCAACTCGGGCGAGATCAGCACGACTTCGTCGGTCCCACGGCCGTCGAGCTTGGCCACCAGGTGCTCCACGGCGTACCGGCCCATCTCCTGCGCGGGGATGGCCACGGACGTCAGCCGCACCGACGCCTGGACGGCGACCTGCTCCGGGCAGATCGCGACCACGGACACGTCCTCGGGCACGGCCCGGCCCTGCTGGCGCAGCAGGGCGAGCAGCGGCTCGACCGCGGACTCGTTCTGCACGACGAACCCGGTGGTGCCCGGGCGCTCGTCGAAGATCCGGGCGAGGGTGACGGCCATCGCGTCGTAGCCGCCCTCGCACGGGCGGTGCAGCACCCGAAGCCCCAGCTCCCGCGCGCGGGAACGGAGTCCGTCGAGGGTGCGCTCGGCGAAGCCGGTGTGCCGTTCGTAGACCGCGGGCGCCTCCCCGACGACGGCGATGTCGCGGTGACCGAGCTGGGCGAGGTGCTCGACGCACAGGGCGCCCGTCGCCGCGAAGTCCAGGTCGACGCAGGTCAGACCGGTGGTGTCGGCGGGCAGCCCGATGAGGACGGACGGCTGGTGGGTGCCGCGCAGCAGCGGCAGCCGCTCGTCATCCAGCTCGACGTCCATCAGGATCATCGCGTCGGCGAGCCCGCTGCCGGTGACCCGGCGCACCGCGTCGGGGCCCTCCTCGCCGGTGAGCAGCAGGACGTCGTACCCGTGCGTGCGCGCCGTGGTGGCCACCGCGATGGCGATCTCCATCATCACCGGCACGTACATGTCCGTCCGCAGCGGAATCATCAGCGCGATGATGTTCGACCGGCTGCTGGCCAGGGCGCGGGCGCCCGCGTTCGGGTGGTAGCCGAGCTCCCGGATGCTCTGCTCGACCCGCTGCCGGGTGATGGCGGAGATGGACCGCTTGCCGCTGAGGACATAGCTCACCGTGCTCGCCGAGACTCCGGCGTGCTGGGCGACCTCGGCGAGGGTGACCATCCAGCTCTCCAAGATGTGTGAAGCGCTTCGACAGTGCGCATTGCTGACAAGGGTGAGTGCAAGGCTGAGTGGGGGTGTCTCGACAGTAGCTTCAGCAGGGATGGGTGTCCATAGGTTGTCGAAGCGCTTCGACAACCTTTCCCGACCGCATTCGCGGCGGGCGCGCGGCGAGCGGGCGGCAACCTTTCGGCCGGGTTGCGACCACAGACGGGCGGCACACGAACCGTCCCCCGGAAGGACCCCCGATGCAACACCGCAGACCGCGCCTGTCCACCAAGGCGAAGACGCTCGTCGCGGCCTCGGTCGCCCTGGCGGCCGCCGCGGGCGTCACCGTGGCGCAGGCCGGCGAGTCGAGCAAGAAGTGCACGGCCTTCGACACCATCGCGCTCGGCAAGTACTACGTGAACAACAATCTGTGGGGCCAGGACAAGGGCACCGGTACCCAGTGCGTCTGGGACAACTCCCGAAGCGGCTCGACGATCTCCTGGGGCACCGGCTACAACTGGGCGAACAGCGCCAAGGGCACCGACTCGGACGTGAAGTCGTACGCCAGTACGGTCCTGGGCTGGCACTGGGGCTGGAAGGCCGACAAGGCGAGCACCCGGCTGCCGATCCGGGTCGGGGACCGCAAGAAGGTCACCGTCAAGTGGAGCTTCTCGGTCGGTTCGAACCCCGGCACCATGAACGTGGCCCACGACCTGTGGCTGCACGCCAAGGGCACCGCGGACTGGCAGGACCAGCCCACCGACGAGGTCATGATCTGGCTGAACCGCCAGGGCGGCGCGGGACCGCTGGGCACCAAGTACGGCAGCGTCAGCCTGGGCGGCTCCATGTGGGACATCTACCGGGGCGACATCGGCTGGAACGTCTACTCCTTCGTCCGGCGCACCAACACCACCGGCGACACACTGAACCTCGACGACTTCACCCAGGCACTCGTTCGGCGCAAGCTGCTGAGCAATGACAAGTACGTCTCCGGCATCGAGTCCGGGACCGAGGTGTTCAAGGGCTCCGGGCGGCTCGATACGAAGTCGTACTCCGTCGACATCGGCTGATACACGCGCCGATCGGACGCGCGAGGACTGGTGGGGGCGGCCCGTTTCGGGTACCAACGATCCAGTAGCACTGGTCAGTAGCGAACGGTCCCCGACAACCCTATTCGCGGCGAGGTGAGCCTCATGTCCGCCCCCACCACCAAACCCACGGTCACCGAGCGGGAGGCCCGGCAGGTCGCGGAGGCCGCCCGGGAACAGGACTGGCGCAAGCCCAGCTTCGCCAAGGAACTGTTCCTCGGCCGCTTCCGGCTCGACCTCATCCACCCCCATCCGCTCCCGGCGGACGAGGACGTGCAGCGCGGCGAGGAGTTCCTCGCCAAGCTGCGCGACTTCTGCGAGACACGGATCGACCCGGCCCGCATCGAGCGCGAGGCGCTGATCCCGGACGAGGTCATCGACGGGCTCAAGGAGCTCGGCGCCCTCGGCATGAAGATCGACACCAAGTACGGCGGGCTCGGCCTCACCCAGGTGTACTACAACAAGGCGCTCGCCCTGGTCGGCTCCGCCTGCCCCGCGGTCGGCGTGCTGCTCTCGGCGCATCAGTCGATCGGCGTACCGCAGCCGCTGAAGCTGTTCGGCACGCAGGAGCAGAAGGACGCCTTCCTGCCGCGCTGCGCCCGCACGGACATCAGCGCCTTCCTGCTCACCGAGCCCGACGTCGGCTCCGACCCCGCCCGCCTCGCCACCACCGCGGTGCCCGACGGGGACGACTACGTCCTCGACGGGGTGAAGCTGTGGACCACCAACGGCGTGGTCGCCGACCTGCTGGTGGTCATGGCCCGGGTGCCGAAGAGCGACGGCCACAAGGGCGGCATCACCGCCTTCATCGTGGAGACGAACTCGCCCGGCATCACCGTGGAGAACCGCAACTCCTTCATGGGGCTGCGCGGCATCGAGAACGGCGTCACCCGCTTCCACCAGGTCCGGGTGCCCGCCGCCAACCGCGTCGGGCCGGAGGGCGCGGGCCTGAAGATCGCGCTGACCACGCTGAACACCGGGCGGCTGTCCCTGCCCGCCTCGTGCGTCGCCGCCGGCAAGTGGTCGCTGAAGATCGCCCGGGAGTGGTCCGCGGCACGCGAGCAGTGGGGCAAGCCGATCGCTCAGCACGAGGCGGTCGGGTCGAAGATCTCCTTCATCGCGGCCACCACCTTCGCCCTGGAGGCCGTGAGCGAACTGTCGTGCCAGATGGCCGACGAGAACCGCAACGACATCCGCATCGAGGGTGCGCTCGCCAAACTGTTCGCCTCCGAGATGGGCTGGCTCATGGCGGACGAGCTGGTGCAGATCCGCGGCGGCCGCGGCTTCGAGACGGCTCAGTCGCTCGCGGCCCGCGGCGAGCGCGCGGTCCCCGCCGAGCAGATCCTGCGCGACCTGCGCATCAACCGCATCTTCGAGGGCTCCACCGAGATCATGCACCTGCTGATCGCGCGCGAGGCCGTCGACGCCCACCTCTCGGTCGCCGGTGACCTCATCGACCCCGAGAAGTCCCTGTCGGACAAGGCGAAGGCCGGTGCGAACGCGGGCGTCTTCTACGCCAAGTGGCTGCCCAAGCTGGTCGCCGGACCCGGCCAACTCCCGTCCTCCTACGGCCGGTTCAAGCACGGAGTGGACCTCGCCCCGCATCTGCGCTACGTCGAGCGGCACGCCCGCAAGCTGGCCCGCTCCACCTTCTACGCCATGTCCCGCTGGCAGGGCCGGATGGAGACCAAGCAGGTCTTCCTGGGCCGGATCGTGGACATCGGCGCCGAGCTGTTCGCGATGAGCGCGGCCTGTGTCCGGGCCGAGCTGCTGCGCAGCCAGGGCGACCACGGCCGCGAGGCCTACCGGCTCGCCGACGCCTTCTGCCGGCAGTCCCGCATCCGGGTCGACGAGCTCTTCGGCCGCCTGTGGAGCAACACCGACGACAACGACCGGAAGATCGTCAAGGGTGTCCTCGGCGGCGACTACGAGTGGCTGGAGCGGGGGATCGTCGACCCCTCGGGCGAGGGCCCGTGGATCGCCGACGCGACCCCGGGCCCGAGCACGCGGGAGAACGTGCACCGCCCCATCCGTTAGGTCAGCAGTACTTGTCGCTCGGATCCCGCGTCGTCCAGGAGCAGGAGTCGACCTTGGTGCCGCTCGCCTTGGTCAGCGTCGCCGTGTCGCTGGTGTTGTTCCACACGTAGGCGCGTCGGCCCTGGTACTTGTTCGACGCGGTGTCCGTGCCCTTGCCGGTGTGGATCTTCATGTACTTCCCGGCGCCGATCTTGACGTTCGGGAAGACGTACTTGTGGTTGGAGGCGTCCTTCAGGATCCAGCCCCTGAGGGAGATCGCCGAGCCGCTGGTGTTCTTGATCTGCACCCACTCGCCGTTCAGGCTCGTGTTGGACCCGGTGTCCGAGCCGGGGCTGTCGAACCAGACGTGATGGATGATCACGCCACCGGCCGCCTCGGCCGGGCTGCTGAGCAGGGTGCCGGTGAGCAGCGCCGCGCCCGCGAGAGCGGGCAGGGCAGCGCGTATGCGCAGGGTACGCATGGAGAGATCCCCCCAGGATGTCGTCCGCGGGCCGGCTGTCCGACCGGCCCGAACAGAAGTGTTATCACAAGGTCTTCACACCGGCTTCACAAAGGTGATTTCGCCCCATTCGGCAACGAGAGCTGATAAGGCACCCGCCCGAGGGACGCACTTGTCCTGCCGGACACCGGTTGCGGCAACAATGGGGGGATGAGCGACAGTCCAGCGCCCCTCGCCGACCCGCACCTCGTCCACGATCCCCACACCGGGGACGGCCCCAAGGACGTGGTGATCCTCGGCTCCACCGGGTCCATCGGCACCCAGGCCATCGACCTCGTGCTGCGCAACCCCGACCGTTTCCGGGTCACCGCCCTGTCCGCCAACGGCGGACGGGTGGCCCTCCTCGCCGAGCAGGCGTACCGGCTGCGGGTGCGGACCGTCGCCGTCGCCCGCGAGGACGTCGTACCGGCCCTGCGCGAGGCGCTCTCCGCGCAGTACGGCGCCGGGGAGACGCTCCCTGAAATCCTCGCCGGACCGGACGCCGCCACCCAGCTGGCCACTTCTGACTGTCACACCGTCCTCAACGGCATCACCGGCTCCATCGGCCTCGCCCCGACGCTCGCCGCCCTGGAGGCGGGCCGCACCCTCGCGCTCGCCAACAAGGAGTCGCTCATCGTGGGCGGCCCGCTGGTCAAGGCGCTCGCCAAGCCCGGCCAGATCATCCCGGTCGACTCCGAGCACGCCGCGCTCTTCCAGGCGCTGGCCGCCGGTACCCGCGCGGATGTGCGCAAGCTCGTCGTCACCGCCTCCGGCGGCCCGTTCCGCGGCCGTACCAAGGCGGAGCTGGCGCGGGTCACCGTCGAGGACGCCCTCGCGCACCCCACCTGGGCCATGGGCCCGGTCATCACGATCAACTCCGCGACCCTCGTCAACAAGGGCCTGGAGGTCATCGAGGCACACCTGCTGTACGACATTCCCTTCGACCGCATTGAGGTTGTCGTGCACCCGCAGTCGTATGTCCACTCGATGGTTGAGTTCACCGACGGATCCACACTCGCCCAGGCGACGCCCCCCGACATGCGTGGGCCGATCGCCATCGGTCTCGGCTGGCCCGAACGGGTACCGGACGCGGCACCCGCCTTCGACTGGACCAAGGCCTCGACCTGGGAGTTCTTCCCCCTGGACAACCAGGCCTTTCCGTCGGTCGACCTCGCCCGGCACGTCGGACGGCTCGCGGGCACCGCACCGGCGGTGTTCAATGCGGCCAACGAGGAGTGCGTCGAGGCGTTCCGTGCCGGTGCCCTGCCCTTCAACGGGATCATGGAGACCGTCACACGGGTGGTCGAGGAGCACGGAACGCCCCGTACGGGAACTCCACTCACGGTGTCGGACGTCCTCGAAGCGGAGACCTGGGCACGGGCCCGGGCCCGGGAACTGACAGCGCACAAGGCGACCGCGGAGGCGCGTGCATGACAGCCCTGATGATGATCCTCGGCATAGTCGTCTTCGTGGTCGGCCTGCTGGTCTCGATCGCCTGGCACGAGCTGGGGCATCTGTCCACGGCCAAGCTCTTCGGCATCCGCGTACCGCAGTACATGGTCGGCTTCGGCCCCACCATCTGGTCGCGGAAGAAGGGCGAGACCGAGTACGGGATCAAGGCGATCCCGGCCGGCGGCTACATCCGGATGATCGGCATGTTCCCGCCGGGCGAGGACGGGCGGATCACCGCGCGCTCCACCTCGCCCTGGCGCAGCATGATCGAGGACGCCCGCTCTGCCGCCTTCGAGGAGCTCAAGCCGGGCGACGAGACCCGCCTCTTCTACACGCGCGCGCCCTGGAAGCGCGTCATCGTGATGTTCGCGGGCCCCTTCATGAACCTGGTCCTCGCGGTCGCCCTGTTCCTCACGGTCCTGATGGGCTTCGGCATCTCCCAGCAGACGACGAGCGTCAGCTCCGTCTCCCAGTGCGTGATCGCGCAGACCGAGAAGCGCGACACGTGCAAGAAGTCCGACCCCGTCTCCCCGGCGGCGGCAGCGGGACTGAAGGCCGGCGACAAGATCGTCTCCTTCAACGGGGTCAGGACCGAAAGCTGGAACCAGCTCTCCGACCTGATCCGGGCCAACCCCGACAAGAACGTGTCCATCGTCGTCGAACGCAAGGGCCACGAGGTGACCCTGCAGGCCAAGCTCGTCAGGAACAAGGTCGCCAAGAAGGACGGCCACGGGCAGATCGTCGACGGCTACACCTACGCCGGCTTCCTCGGCTTCAGCGCCGCGACCGGCGTCGTCCGCCAGGACTTCGGCCAGTCCCTGACCTGGATGGGCGACCGGCTCGGCGAGGCCGTCGACTCCATCGCGGGCCTGCCCGGCAAGATCCCGGCCCTGTGGGACGCGGCCTTCGACGGCGCCCCCCGTCAGCCCGACTCCCCGATGGGCGTGGTCGGCGCGGCCCGCGTCGGCGGCGAGATCTTCACGCTGGACATCCCGCCGACCCAGCAGCTGGCCATGGCCCTGATGCTGGTCGCCGGTTTCAACCTCTCCCTGTTCCTCTTCAACATGCTCCCGCTGCTCCCGCTGGACGGCGGGCACATCGCGGGCGCCCTGTGGGAGTCCGTCCGCCGTCATCTGGCCAAGGTGCTGCGCCGCCCGGACCCCGGTCCGTTCGACGTGGCGAAGCTGATGCCGGTGGCCTACGTAGTGGCCGGAATCTTCATCTGCTTCACGATCCTCGTGCTGATCGCGGACGTGGTCAACCCGGTGAAAATCTCATAGCCACGTCACGTTCGAGGCGGCCCGCAGCCCTGTGCTCCGGGCCGCCTTCCATCGAGTGGGTTTAACCGGGTGGGATGTGCTCGGCCCTTGGCCAGTGCCGTAATCTCGAAGCCTGGAGCCCGCCGGTCACGGGACCGGACCTTGATCCACGACTTGGGGTTGCACAGCAGATGACTGCGATTTCTCTCGGCATGCCGTCCGTTCCGACCAAGCTCGCCGAGCGGCGCAGGAGCCGGCAGATCATGGTCGGCTCCGTGGCGGTCGGCGGAGACGCGCCGGTGTCGGTGCAGTCCATGACCACGACCCGCACGTCCGACGTCGGCGCCACCCTTCAGCAGATCGCGGAACTGACCGCGTCCGGCTGCCAGATCGTGCGCGTCGCCTGCCCGACCCAGGACGACGCGGACGCCCTCGCGACCATCGCCCGCAAGTCGCAGATCCCGGTGATCGCGGACATCCACTTCCAGCCGAAGTACGTCTTCGCCGCCATCGAGGCGGGCTGCGCGGCCGTCCGGGTCAACCCCGGCAACATCAAGCAGTTCGACGACAAGGTCAAGGAGATCGCCACGGCGGCGAAGGACCACGGCACCCCGATCCGCATCGGCGTGAACGCGGGCTCCCTCGACCGCCGGCTGCTCCAGAAGTACGGCAAGGCCACCCCCGAGGCGCTCGTCGAGTCGGCCCTGTGGGAGGCGTCCCTCTTCGAGGAGCACGACTTCCGGGACATCAAGATCTCCGTCAAGCACAACGACCCGGTCGTGATGATCGAGGCGTACCGGCAGCTCGCCGCCCAGTGCGACTACCCGCTCCACCTCGGCGTGACCGAGGCGGGCCCGGCCTTCCAGGGCACCATCAAGTCGGCGGTCGCCTTCGGCGCGCTGCTCTCCCAGGGCATCGGCGACACGATCCGTGTCTCCCTCTCCGCGCCGCCGGTGGAGGAGGTCAAGGTCGGCAACCAGATCCTGGAGTCCCTCAACCTCCGGCAGCGCGGCCTGGAGATCGTCTCCTGCCCGTCCTGCGGCCGCGCCCAGGTCGACGTCTACAAGCTGGCCGAGGAGGTCACGGCGGGCCTGACCGGCATGGAGGTCCCGCTGCGCGTCGCCGTCATGGGCTGCGTCGTCAACGGCCCCGGCGAGGCTCGCGAGGCCGACCTCGGCGTCGCCTCCGGCAACGGCAAGGGCCAGATCTTCGTCAAGGGCGAGGTCATCAAGACCGTGCCCGAGTCCAAGATCGTGGAGACCCTCATCGAGGAGGCCATGAAGCTGGCCGAGAAGATGGAGGCGGAGGGCACCGCGTCGGGCGAGCCGTCGGTGTCGGTGGCGGGCTGAGGCTTTCCGGGCGGGGCGGGTGCGCCCCCCAGGGGCGCGGGGAACCGCGCGATCAGCCACAGACGGCCGGCACCCGCCCGCAATCCGGAACCTCCCGAGCTCAAAGGCGCACAGCCAAAGCAGCGCAGCTATAGTGCGGAGATCAGCAGAACCCCGTGGTGAGGCCCCGCACGTGTTGACGCAGACCACCTCTCGGGTGCTCGAACCGAGCGACCTGGACGCGGCGCTCGCGGTCCTCGACCGCGAGCCCGTCGCGAATGCCTTCGTGACCTCCCGGGTCCAGATCGCAGGCCTCGACCCGTGGCGACTCGGCGGCGAGATGTGGGGCTGGTACGAGGACGGCATGCTGACGTCCCTGTGCTACGCGGGCGCCAACCTCGTCCCCATCTGCGCCACCCCGAGGGCCGTGCGCGCCTTCGCGGACCGCGCGCGCAGGGCCGGCCGCCGCTGCTCCTCCATCGTCGGCCCCGCCGAGTCCACCTCCGAGCTGTGGCGCCTCCTGGAGCCGCACTGGGGCCCGGCCCGCGAGGTCCGCGCCCGCCAGCCGCTCATGGTCACCGACCGCATGCCCGCCGACATCGCCCCGGATCCCTACGTCCGCCGCATCCGCAAGGACGAGATGGAGACGATCATGCCGGCGTGCGTGGCGATGTTCACCGAGGAGGTCGGCGTCTCCCCGCTGGCCGGCGACGGCGGGCTGCTCTACCAGGCCCGGGTCGCCGAACTCGTCGGCTCCGGGCGCTCCTTCGCCCGCCTCGACCAGAACGGCAAGGTCGTCTTCAAGGCGGAGATCGGCGCGGCGACCACCCAGGCCTGCCAGATCCAGGGCGTGTGGGTGGCCCCCGAGCACCGGGGGAAGGGGCTGGCGGCGCCGGGCATGGCGGCGGTGCTGCGGTACGCGCTGGCGGACGTGGCGCCGATGGTGAGCCTGTACGTCAACGACTTCAACACGGCGGCCAGGCGGACCTACCGAAGAGTGGGGTTCCAGGAGGTCGGCGCGTTCATGAGCATCCTGTTCTAGCTCCTGCGTCCAGCTCCCGCGCAGCGTGATCCGGCCGCGCTCCGCAGTGCAGTTCTGAGCCCGGTGCGAGACCTGTAGTCTCCCCGCATGCTGCGCTTTCCGGGGCACGGTCACCGCCATCCCGAGGACATCGTGATCGGCCCGCTCGACCTGCCGGCCCGCGTCGACGAGGCCCTCGCCGTACAGGCCGTCGCCTTCGGGCTCGGCGCGGACGAGGTAGCCGTACGCCGTCAGATCGTCCTGCGCCACATGACCTTCCCGGGCGCCCGCGCCCTCGGGGCCACCACCCCCGACGGCCGCCTGGCCGGATTCGTGTACGGCATGCCCAACGACCGCGCCCACTGGTGGTCCACCGTCGTGGAGCCCTATCTGCGCGCCCAGGGCCACGACGAATGGCTCGACGACTCCTTCGTGATCACCGAGCTGCACGTCCACCCGCGCCACCAGAACCGCGGCATCGGCCGCGCCCTGATCACCACGATCACCGACGGCGCCGCCGAACCCCGCTCGATCCTCTCGGCGATCGACACCGACAGCCCGGCCCGCGGCCTCTACCACTCCCTGGGCTACCAGGACCTGGCCCGCCAGGTCCTCTTCCCCAGCGCCCCCAAGCCGTACGCGGTCATGGGCGCCCCGCTGCCCCTGCGCCGCCGTTAACCGATTTCCACCGGCACAGCAAGCCCGGCTAACCTCCTTGCCATCACCCTTTCCCGGCAGGAGTACGAGAACCATGGCGAACGCACCGGTCCAGCGCATGTCCCAGTTGATGGCGAAGACGCTGCGCGACGACCCGGCGGACGCCGAGGTCCTCAGCCACAAGCTCCTCGTCCGGGCCGGCTACGTCCGCCGCACCGCGGCCGGCATCTGGAGCTGGCTGCCGCTCGGCAAGAAGGTCCTCTCCAACGTGGAGCGCATCGTCCGCGAGGAGATGGACGCGATCGGCGCCCAGGAGGTGTCGCTCCCCGCCCTGCTGCCGCGGGAACCCTACGAGGCGACGGGCCGCTGGGACGAGTACGGCGCCGAGCTGTTCCGGCTGCAGGACCGCAAGGGCGGCGACTACCTCCTCGGCCCGACCCACGAGGAGATCTTCACCCTGCTGGTGAAGGACCAGGCGTCCTCCTACAAGGACCTGCCCGTCATCCTCTACCAGATCCAGACCAAGTTCCGTGACGAGGCCCGTCCCCGCGCGGGCATCCTGCGCGGCCGCGAGTTCCTGATGAAGGACTCGTACTCCTTCGACACCGAGGACGAGGGCCTCGCCCGGTCCTACGCCCTGCACCGCCAGGCCTACCAGCGGGTCTTCGAGCGCCTCGGCCTCGACTACCGCATCTGCGCCGCGACCGCCGGTGCCATGGGCGGCTCCAAGTCCGAGGAGTTCCTCGCCCCGGCCGAGGCCGGCGAGGACACCTTCGCCGACTGCCCGAACTGCGACTTCGCGGCCAACACCGAGGCGATCACGTACGAGCTGAAGCCGGTGGACGCCACCGACGTGCCCGCCGCCGAGGAGATCCCGACCCCGGACACCCCCACCATCGAGACCCTCGCCGCCCACCTCGGCGTCCCGGCCTCCGCCACCCTCAAGAACCTCCTCGTGAAGGTCGACGGCGAGATCGTCGCCGTAGGCGTCCCGGGCGACCGCGAGGTCGACATGGGCAAGGTCGAGGCGCACTTCGCCCCGGCGGTCGTCGAGATGGTCACCGAGGCCGACTTCGCCAACCGCCCGGACCTGGTCCGCGGTTACGTCGGCCCGCAGGGCCTGGAGAAGGTCAAGTACCTCGCCGACCCGCGCGTCGCCCCCGGCACCTCCTGGATCACCGGTGCCAACAAGGCGGGCATGCACGCGAAGAGCGTCGTCGCGGGCCGTGACTTCGAGGTGGACACGTACGTCGACGTCGTGGTGGTGCAGGAGGGCGACCCGTGCCCGAAGTGCGGCACCGGTCTCAAGCTCGACCGCGCCATCGAGATCGGCCACATCTTCCAGCTGGGCCGCAAGTACACCGACGCCCTCAAGCTCGATGTGCTGGGCCAGAACGGCAAGCCGGTCCGCGTGACCATGGGCTCCTACGGCATCGGTGTCTCCCGTGCGGTGGCCGCCATCGCCGAGCAGAGCGCCGACGAGCACGGCCTGGTGTGGCCCAAGGAGGTCGCCCCGGCCGACGTCCACGTCGTCGCCGCCGGCAAGGCCCTGCAGACCGAGCTCGCCCTGGACGTCTCCGAGAAGCTGCGGGCGGCGGGCCTGCGCGTCCTGGTCGACGACCGGGCCGGCGTCTCCCCGGGCGTGAAGTTCACGGACGCCGAGCTCATCGGCGTACCGCAGATCCTGGTGGCGGGCCGCCGCTCCGCCGAGGGCGTCCTGGAGCTCAAGGACCGCAAGACGGGTGAGCGCGAGGAACTGACGGTGGACGAGGCGATCGCCCGCCTCACGGCGCGGTAGGGGAACTCCGCAGAACCCGACGGCGGCGGCAGTCACCCTGACGGCCGCCGCCGGCACCGACTCCGGCTCGCCAGGCCTAGAGCCACCCGGCGAACTCCAGCAACAGCTCGGCATCCTTCGGCCGTCCCACCCGGAGCGCTCGTACCCCGGACTCCACGGCCCGGAACAGGGTCCAGCCGCGCAGCCGGTCCTGGTCCACGTCCAGGGACTCGGCGAGCCGTTTGACCCGTCGGCGGGTGGTCGCCGCTCCCGACGGTGCGGCGATCAGGTCCTCCACGCGGTCGCGCACCAGCCGGGCCAGGTCGAAGGCGCACTCGCCGACCACCGGGTCCGGGCCCACCGCCAGCCACGGCGAACGTTCACCGGCGAGGACCTTGCTCTGCCGGAAGGTGCCGTGCAGCAGCCGGTGCTCGGGCGGCGCGGCCAGCAGTTCCGCGCGGACCGCGAGCGCCGCGTCGACCAGTGGCGCCGCCTCCGGATCCGTACCGGCGCTCGCCCGCATCGCCTCCGCCTGTCGGCCGGTCCGTTCGGCCACGGTCTCGAAGCGGGGCGCGGCGTCGTCGCCCGGAGGCTCCACCCACAGCCGTCGCAGCGTCCCCGCCGCCTCCAGCAGTGCCTTCGCCTCCGGCAGCGACCGCAGCGACACGTCCGGATGCAGTCGTTCCAGCAGGAGCACGCCCTCGGTCGCGGCGGGTTCCAGCAGTTGTACGGCGCCCAGGCCGTCCCAGTGCCGCAGCGCCGCCCGCTCGCTCTCCGGCCGGGCCCGGGGCGGGGCCAGCTTCAGCACGGCAGGGGTGCCGTCCGGCCGCCGCACCAGCACGACGAGGCTGCTGCGGCCGCCCGGCACCTGGACCCGCTCGACGGTCAACTCGCGTAGCGCGACGGCCTGTTGTGCCGCCTCCGGCAGCTTCTCCAACCAGTCGTCGCCCTCGGGCGCCGTCTCACCGAGTGCCCTTGCCAGGCGCTGCGGCGGTTCGAAAGCCATGCGCGAGTCGTTCCCTTCCTGCTGTACGGGGCGGCGTGTTCGGTCACGCCGACGCGGTCGCCGAGGCCGAGGCCGACGCCGAGGGCGATGCCGTACCGGCCGCCTGGCCCGCCCGCTCGGCGAGACCAGGGAAGGCTACGCTCTCCCCGCGCCAGCGCACTGCCCGCACCGCTGCTTCCCGCAGCGCCGCGGCGGTCGCGCCGCGTCGTTGGCCCATGGCCGCCCGCACCAGGTCGGAGTACACCCCGGCCACCCGGTCCTCCAGTTCGGCGGCGAGCCGGACCGCCGCGGCCGAGTCCGGCACCGGGAAGGGCAGGGCGTACCCGGCGCTCGCGGCGATGGGCTCACCGCCCAGGTCGCGCACCTCGCGCGCCAGCGCGTCCCGCCGGGCCCGGTGCGCGTCGTACGCCGTCTGCGCCTGGGTCCGCCGCTCCTTGCCGATCCGCCCGCCGACGACCCCGTAGCCGTACACCGCCGCGTGCTCGGCGGCCAGCGCCGCCTGCAACGCCTTCAGTTCGCCGTTCTTGGTCTCGTCGCTCACTTGCCAGCCTCCGTCAGCAGATACGCGTGCGCCGCCCCGGCCGCCGCCACCGAGGCCAGCAGCCGGGCCAGCTCGCCCGGGACGTCCAGAAGGGCCTTGGCCCGGCGGTCGGCCAGCGACCGCTCGGCGGCGGCGAGATCGGCGAGGGCGTCCTTCTCGACCGCCGGGACGGTCGGGGAGGCGGACGGGGACGCCGAGCCGGACTCCTTCGGCTTCGACGAGCGCGACGGCGCGGGCGTGGGCGTGCCGTCCGTGAACGCCCGCGCGTGCGCCGCGACCTCGGCCCGCAGTGGCCGCAGCCGCTCCGCGAGCGCCGGATGTACGGCGATCACCGCGTCGTACCGCTCCACCAGCCCCAGGCTGTCCCGGGCCGCACGCGCGCGTGCCCGCTCGGTGGCCGACGGACCGCCGCCCGTGTCGCCGTGCGGATCGGCGCCCGAGGAACAGCCCACGAGCAGGGCCGCCCCCGCGGCCGAGGCGAGCAGGGACCTTCTGCGCGGCCCCGAGGGGGTGCGCGAGAGCGGGGGGAACGGCACGGCAGACGTCCTCGGGAACTCGTACGAAGAAGGGGGGCGGGCTACGCCAGTGATCACGGTACCCGCGCACCCGTCCGGCACCAGTCACCGGCACCGCCCGGCACCCGTCATCGGCACCGCCCGGCCCCCGGGTGGACGGCAACACCGTCCGCGACCGGATACCCTTTGACCAGACACGCGACCCATCCCACAACAGCACACGCGGCCGAGGAGTCACCCGGATGAGCACCACCCAGAGCGAGAGGCTGCGGGAACTGCTGGAACCGCTCGTCGCCTCACAGGGCCTGGATCTCGAAGAGATCGCCGTGGACTCCGTCGGACGCAAGCGAGTGCTGCGCGTGGTCGTCGACTCCGACACCGGTGCGGACCTGGACCGGATCGCCGATGTGAGCCGTGCGCTCTCGGCGAAGCTCGACGAGACGGAAGCGATGGGCGAGGGCGCCTACGACCTGGAGGTCGGAACCCCGGGCGCGGAGCGCCTCCTCACGGAACACCGGCACTATGTGCGCGCCGTGGACCGGCTGGTCAAGTTCCAGCTGGCCGAGGGCGGCGAACTGGTCGCCAGGATCCTGAAGGTCGACGACGAGGGTCTCGACCTGGAAGTCCCCGGAGTGAAGGGCCGCAAGGCCACCGCCCGCAGACTCGCCTTCCCCGACATCGACAGGGCGCGCGTGCAGGTCGAGTTCAGCCGCAAGGACAAGAACGAGAAGGAAGAGGAGGCGTAGCCGTGGACATCGACATGAGTGCCCTGCGGGGCTTGGTACGGGAGAAGGAGATCTCCTTCGACCTGCTGGTCGAGGCGATCGAGTCGGCCCTCCTCATCGCCTATCACCGCACCGAGGGAAGCCGCCGGCACGCGCGCGTGGAGCTCAACCGGGAGACCGGGCATGTGACCGTGTGGGCGAAGGAGGACCCCGAGGACCTCGAAGAGGGCCAGGAGCCCCGCGAGTTCGACGACACCCCGTCCGGCTTCGGCCGCATCGCCGCGACCACCGCCAAGCAGGTGATCCTGCAGCGGCTGCGCGACGCCGAGGACGACGCGACGCTCGGCGAGTACGCCGGCCGCGAGGGCGACATCGTCACCGGTGTGGTCCAGCAGGGGCGCGACCCCAAGAACGTGCTCGTCGACATCGGCAAGCTGGAGGCCATCCTGCCGGTGCAGGAGCAGGTGCCGGGGGAGTCGTACCAGCACGGCATGCGTCTGCGCTCGTACGTCGTCCGGGTGGCGAAGGGTGTGCGCGGTCCGTCCGTCACCCTTTCGCGTACACATCCCAATCTGGTGAAGAAGCTCTTCGCCCTGGAGGTGCCGGAGATCGCCGACGGGTCCGTCGAGATCGCCGCGATCGCCCGTGAGGCAGGTCATCGCACGAAGATCGCCGTCCGGTCCACCCGTTCGGGTCTGAACGCCAAGGGCGCGTGCATCGGTCCCATGGGCGGCCGGGTGCGCAACGTGATGGCCGAGCTGAACGGCGAGAAGATCGACATCGTCGACTGGTCGGACGACCCGGCCGAGATGGTGGCGAACGCGCTGTCACCCGCGCGGGTGTCCAAGGTGGAGGTCGTCGACCTGGCATCCCGGTCCGCCCGGGTCACCGTGCCGGACTACCAGCTGTCGCTGGCGATCGGCAAGGAGGGCCAGAACGCCCGCCTCGCGGCCCGGCTCACCGGCTGGCGGATCGACATCCGTCCGGACACGGAGCAGCCCGGGGAATAGATCTCGGCCTGCGGTGGCTCAGATTACGTCAGGTTACAACGCGGCAACTGTTCGAGACCTTACCCAAAAGGGTGAGGTCGCCGCGGGGAGGTAGACTTAGCTGTGTCTGGCCGGATGCACGCCCGAGCATGCCCTGAACGCACCTGTGTGGGGTGTCGGGAGCGATCGGCCAAGACGCAACTGCTGCGCATCGTGGCGATCAAGGACACCTGTGTCCCCGATCCTCGCGGTACGCTGCCCGGCCGGGGTGCCTATGTGCACCCTGCCCTGGTCTGTCTCGACCAGGCGGTACGCCGCCGGGCGTTCACGAGGGCGCTTCGCGCCCCGGGAGCGCTCGACACAAAGGCGTTGCGCCGGTACGTCGAGCAGACGACAGTTGCCGAGCAGGCAACACCGTAAGAAGCGTCGCACGGAACGTCCGCGCGGCTCTGGTACCCCGCGAGTTGGAAGTAGGTCGAGATTGCGATGAGCACTCGATGAGCACGCGATGAGTACGCCCATGAAGTAGCGACGGTCCGGACGCACCCGGACCTAAAAGGAGCGAAGTGGCTAAGGTCCGGGTATACGAACTCGCCAAGGAGTTCGGGGTTGAGAGCAAGGTCGTCATGGCCAAGCTCCAGGAACTCGGTGAATTCGTCCGTTCGGCGTCCTCGACGATCGAGGCGCCCGTTGTACGCAAGCTGACTGACGCCTTCCAGGGTGGCAACGGCAAGTCCGCCGGCAAGCCCGCCCCGCGCAAGGCTGCCCCCAGGCCCGCCGCGCCCTCTCCGGTGCAGGCGGCCCGTCCGGCTGCTCCCAAGCCGGCCGCCCCCAAGCCTCCCGCGGCCCCGCAGCCCGCGGCCCCCGCGGCTCCGGCCCCGGTGACCCCCGCGCCGGCCGCTTCCGGTCCGCGTCCGGTCCCGGGTCCCAAGCCCGCGCCGCGTCCGGCTCCGGCCGCGCCCGAGTTCACGGCCCCGCCGTCGGCCCCGGCTCCGTCCCCGGCCGCCGCGCAGCAGGGTCCGCGCCCCGGTGCCCGTCCCGGCCCCGGCGGCCCGAAGCCCGGCGCCCGTCCGTCCGGCCCCGGCCAGGGCCAGGCCCGTCCGGGTCAGGGCGGTCAGCGTCCCGGTGCCCAGGCCCCGCGTCCGGGTGCCCGTCCGGCCGGTCCGCGTCCGGGCAACAACCCCTTCACGTCCGGTGGCTCCACCGGCATGGCGCGCCCGCAGGCGCCCCGTCCGCAGGGCGGACCCCGTCCCGGCGGCCATGGCGGCCCCGGCGGCCCCGGCGCCGGCCCCCGTCCGCAGGCGCCCGGCGCCCAGGGCGGCGGTCCGCGTCCGCAGGCTCCGGGCGGTTCCCGTCCGAGCCCGTCCGGCATGCCCCGTCCGCAGGGCGGTCCGCGTCCCGGCGGCGGTCCCGGTGGTCCGCGTCCGAACCCCGGCATGATGCCGCAGCGTCCCGCTGCCGGCCCGCGTCCCGGCGGCGGCCCCGGTGGTGGGCGTGGTCCGGCCGGTGCCGGTCGTCCCGGTGGCGGCGGTGGCCGTCCGGGCGGCGGCGGCGGCTTCGCCGGTCGTCCCGGTGGCGGCGGTGCCCGTCCGGGTGGTGGCGGCTTCGCAGGCCGTCCCGGTGGCGGTGGCCCCGGTGCCGGTGGTGGCGGCGGCTTCGGCGGTGGCGGCGGTGGCCGTCCCGGCTTCGGCGGTCGTCCGGGTGGTCCCGGTGGCCGTGGTGGCACGCAGGGTGCCTTCGGTCGTCCCGGTGGTCCCGCGCGTCGCGGTCGCAAGTCGAAGCGGCAGAGGCGCCAGGAGTACGAGGCCATGCAGGCCCCGTCGGTCGGCGGCGTGATGCTGCCTCGCGGCAACGGCGAGACCATTCGCCTGTCGCGCGGTGCCTCCCTCACCGACTTCGCGGAGAAGATCAACGCCAACCCGGCGTCGCTCGTCGCGGTCATGATGAACCTGGGCGAGATGGTCACGGCCACGCAGTCCGTCTCCGACGAGACGCTGCAGCTCCTCGCGGGCGAGATGAACTACGGAGTTCAGATCGTCAGCCCCGAGGAGGAGGACCGCGAGCTGCTCGAGTCCTTCGACATCGAGTTCGGCGAGGACGAGGGCGACGAGGAGGACCTGGTGGTCCGTCCGCCGGTCGTCACCGTCATGGGTCACGTCGACCACGGCAAGACCCGACTGCTCGACGCCATCCGCAAGACGAACGTCATCGCGGGCGAGGCCGGCGGCATCACCCAGCACATCGGTGCCTACCAGGTCGCGACCGAGGTCAACGACGAAGAGCGCAAGATCACCTTCATCGACACCCCGGGTCACGAGGCGTTCACCGCCATGCGTGCCCGTGGTGCGAAGTCGACCGACATCGCGATCCTGGTCGTCGCGGCCAACGACGGCGTCATGCCGCAGACGGTCGAGGCGCTCAACCACGCCAAGGCGGCCGACGTCCCGATCGTCGTCGCGGTCAACAAGATCGACGTCGAAGGCGCCGACCCGACCAAGGTGCGCGGTCAGCTGACCGAGTACGGCCTGGTGGCCGAGGAGTACGGCGGCGACACGATGTTCGTCGACATCTCCGCCAAGCAGGGTCTGCACATCGACAGCCTCCTGGAGGCCGTCGTCCTCACGGCCGACGCCTCGCTCGACCTGCGGGCCAACCCGGCCCAGGACGCGCAGGGCATCTCGATCGAGTCCCGGCTCGACCGCGGCCGTGGTGCCGTGGCGACGGTCCTCGTCCAGCGAGGAACGCTGCGGGTCGGCGACACGATGGTCGTGGGCGACGCCTACGGCCGAGTCCGCGCCATGCTCGACGACAACGGCAACAACGTCGCCGAGGCGGGCCCGTCGACGCCGGTGCAGGTCCTGGGTCTGACCAACGTCCCGGGTGCGGGCGACAACTTCCTGGTGGTCGACGAGGACCGTACGGCCCGTCAGATCGCCGAGAAGCGCGCCGCCCGTGAGCGCAACGCCGCGTTCGCCAAGCGCACGCGCCGCGTGTCCCTGGAGGACCTGGACAAGGTGCTGAAGGCCGGCGAGGTCCAGCAGCTGAACCTGATCATCAAGGGTGACGCTTCTGGTTCCGTCGAGGCCCTGGAGTCCTCCCTGCTCCAGCTGGACGTCGGCGAAGAGGTCGACATCCGCGTCCTGCACCGCGGCGTCGGTGCGGTCACGGAGTCCGACATCGACCTGGCGATGGGCTCGGACGCCATCGTGATCGGCTTCAACGTCCGTGCGGCAGGCCGCGCGGCGCAGATGGCCGAGCGCGAGGGCGTGGACGTCCGCTACTACTCGGTCATCTACCAGGCGATCGAGGAGATCGAGGCGGCCCTCAAGGGCATGCTCAAGCCGGAGTTCGAGGAGGTCGAGCTCGGTACGGCGGAGATCCGCGAGGTCTTCAAGTCGTCCAAGCTCGGCAACATCGCGGGTGTTCTCATCCGCTCGGGCGAGGTCAAGCGCAACACCAAGGCGCGCCTCATCCGCGACGGCAAGGTCGTCGCGGAGAACCTCACCATCTCCGGTCTGCGTCGCTTCAAGGACGACGTCACCGAGATCCGCGAAGGCTTCGAGGGCGGTATCAACCTCGGAAACTTCAACGACATCAAGGTCGACGACGTCATCGCGACGTACGAGATGCGCGAGAAGCCGCGGGCGTAATCGCGGCCGACGGCTGACGCTGGCCGACGGGGATCACTCCCTGTCGGCCAGCAGTCTGCCCACTCGCACATCCGACTGGGGTCGGCTGGAAAGGTGCCCGCCCGGTCCTGGGGCTCCGCTCCAGAACCCAGGTGGGACCCCGTCCCAGAACCCGGGTGGGACTCCGTCCCCTGCACCCTTTGGTTTGCCCATTCGCCCACCCTTCTCGGTTGGCCGGAAGGGCCGACCGGCCCGGTCCCGGGGCCTGCCTCGGAGCCTGGCTGGGGATCTCGTCCCTGGCACCCTCGTGGGGTCCGTCCGCCGGGCTTGGTTGGTCGGCGGGGCGCCCTCGCGCCTCCTCGACCGCAAGGTCGGCCCTGTTCGGGGGTGCAGGGGGCGGAGCCCCCGCCCGGGGGCTGGGGCGGGAGCCCCAGGGTGGGTGACCATCCCGCCGACCGAGTCGAGTGGGCGGGTGGGCGAGCCGTAGGGGGGGGCGCAGCCCCCGTCGGGTGGGGTCTGGGGCGGAGCCCCAGGGCTGGGCCGGCCTTCCAGCCGACCGAGTCGGGTGGGTGGGCGGGCAAAGACAAACCCCGTCGAGCCACCGGCAGGTTCGTTGTACGGTTCTGATGTCCCTGCTCACACCTACGCAGGGCCATCGATCCCGTACCGGCGGGTGAACCGGCTACACACATGTACGTGGGGACTCTGTCCTTCGACCTCCTCCTCGGCGACGTACGGTCGCTGAAGGAGAAGCGCTCCGTCGTCCGCCCGATCGTCGCCGAACTCCAGCGGAAGTACGCCGTGAGCGCGGCCGAGGTGGACCACATGGACCTCCACCGGCGAGCCATCATCGGCCTCGCCGTGGTCTCCGGAGACGCGACACACCTCACCGACGTGCTGGACCGGTGCGAGCGACTGGTCGCCGCGCGCCCCGAGGTGGAACTGCTGTCCGTGCGACGGCGTTTCCACGGTGACGACGACTAGACCGCACAACTCCACAGAACTCCACACAACGCAGAGAAGAAAGAACGGGAGACGGACCAGTGGCCGACAACGCGCGGGCGAAAAGGCTGGCGGACCTCATCCGAGAGGTGGTGGCCCAGAAGCTGCAGCGCGGGATCAAGGACCCGCGGCTCGGCTCGCACGTCACCATCACGGACACCCGGGTCACCGGGGACCTGCGGGAGGCGACCGTCTTCTACACCGTCTACGGCGACGAAGAGGAGCGGAAGGCCGCGGCCGCGGGCCTGGAGAGCGCCAAGGGCATCCTGCGCTCCGAGGTCGGCCGTGCGGCCGGCGTGAAGTTCACGCCGACCCTGGCCTTCGTCGCGGACGCCCTCCCGGACACCGCCCGGAACATCGAGGACCTCCTGGACAAGGCGCGCGCCTCCGACGCGAAGGTGCGCGAGGCCTCCGCCGGCGCCGCCTACGCCGGTGAGGCGGACCCGTACAAGAAGCCGGGTGCCGAGGACGAGGCCGACGAGACGGACGACGCCGCCGAATGACCAGCAAGCCCACCCCGCCCGACGGCCTCGTCATCGTCGACAAGCCGTCGGGCTTCACTTCGCACGACGTCGTCGCCAAGATGCGGGGCATCGCAAGGACCCGCCGCGTCGGCCACGCCGGCACCCTCGACCCCATGGCAACGGGCGTCCTCGTCCTCGGCATCGAGAAGGCGACGAAGCTCCTCGGGCACCTAGCTCTCACCGAGAAGGAGTACCTCGGCACCGTCCGTCTCGGCCAGAACACGGTCACCGACGACGCCGAGGGCGACATCACCTCGTCCACCGACGCCTCCAAGGTCACCCGCGAAGCCGTCGACGCCGGCATCGCCAAGCTGACCGGCGACATCATGCAGGTGCCGTCCAGGGTCAGCGCCATCAAGATCGACGGTGTGCGGTCGTACAAGCGGGCGCGGGAGGGCGAGGACTTCGAGATCCCCGCGCGACCCGTGACCGTCTCGTCCTTCGCCGTGTACGACGTCCGGGACGCCGTCGCCGAGGACGGCACCCCGGTGCTCGACCTGGTGGTCTCGGTGGTCTGCTCCTCCGGCACCTACATCCGGGCCCTCGCCCGTGATCTGGGCGCCGACCTGGGCGTGGGCGGACACCTCACCGCCCTGCGCCGCACGCGCGTCGGGCCGTACAAGCTGGACTCGGCACGCACCCTCGACCAGCTCCAGCAGGAGCTGACCGTGATGCCGATCGCGGAGGCCGCCGCGGCCGCGTTCCCGCGCTGGAACGTGGACGCCAAGCGGGCCCGGCTGCTCACCAACGGCGTGCGGCTGGAGATGCCCGACGAGTACGCGGGCACCGGTCCCGTGGCCGTCTTCGACCCCGAGGGCCGCTTCCTCGCGCTCGTCGAGGAGCAGAAGGGCAAGGCGAAGAGCCTGGCCGTCTTCGGCTGACCCGGCCCGGCCCGTTCAGGCCGGGGACCCGCGGGTGTCTGCCCGTGGAGCGGCGACCACGGGGTACATCCACTGCCGCCGCTCCACGGTCCCCCCTCGGTTCCCCCACCCCTAGGGTGTATCCACCCGCCCCCGCCTATTCACCCGACCGAGCAGGCGCTCGGAGTGAACCGGGGGAGCGGAAGGGGGCGCTTTCCCCGCGTGATCTGTCCCGCTGATCATTCCGCGCCTACCTTCGAAGACAGGGCACGGATGTACGGGCGGGGAGGTTCGATCATGGCGGTACAGGGCCTCGGGACCGGGTGCGGCCGCCGATCGGCGGCCGGTGCGCCGGAGGCGACGGATCAGCCGGCTCTTCCGGATCGGCCGAGTCCTTCGCATGCCTCCCTGGTGCGGATCAGCGACCTGGCCGGCCGGCCGCGCGGCACCGGCTTCCTGGCCGACCACCACGGCACGGTCGTCACCAGTCACGAGACGGTCGACGGCCTGTCCCGGCTCGTGCTGCACGCCGCCGGCGAGCGGACCTGCGTCGTCACCGCCGACGCCGTCACCGCGCTGCCCGGCCTCGGCCTGGCCCTCGTACGCACCGCGGGCCTGGGCGGGGACCCGCTTCCGATCACCGTGCGGGAGCGGATCGGGACCGGTACGTATGTGCGGATCGCCGCGGACCGCTGGCGCGAGGCCCGGGTGCTGGGCGCGACCCGGGTGACGTACACGGCCACGGACGGTGTCCATCTCCTCGGCGACGCACTGGAGTTGGCGATCGGCACGGCCGGGCGGGACGCGCTGCGGCTGGGTGGCGGGGCGGCCGGCGGGCCCGTGCTCGACGCCGGGACCGGCGCCGTGCTCGGTGTGCTCGGTACGGCGCTCCGGTCGGGTGAGCGCGACGCCGGCTTCGCGGTGCGGCTGCGCCCCGCCTCGGGCCCGCTCGCCGAGCTGCTCGCCCGCAACGCGGCGACCGTGCCCGCCTACGGCGCCGACCTCAACCTGGCGGGAGTACTGGAGCTCACGGCCACCTCGATCGGGCAGGACGGCCCGCCCGGAGCGCTCGACGGCCATGTCGGCCGGGTCGGCGCCGGGGGACCGGTCCCGGTGGAGCCGGTCGAACGGGCGGAGGCGACACGGGAGTTGACCGCCTTCGCGGCCGGCGGAGCCACCGCGCCCGGCCCTGCCGGAGCCGTCGCGCCCGGCTTTGCGGGAGCCACCGTGCTAGGCCTCGTCGGCGCCCCGGGCAGCGGTCGTACGACGGAACTGGCGGCCCTCGCCGCCCGCCGCAACCGCGGCACGGAACCGGCCCCCACGCTGTGGCTGCGCGGCGCCGATCTCAAGGACGGCGACGACTCGGTGGCCGACGCGGTGCGCCGGACGCTGGAGCGGGCGGCCCGTATCGTCACCGCGTCCCGGTCCCTGCTCCCCGGTGACCTGGGCGACATCACCCCGGAGCGCCTCGCCCGCCTCGCCCGGCGGACCGGCCGCCCCCTGCTGCTCCTCCTCGACGGCCCCGAGGAGATGCCGCCCGTCCTCGCCCACCGTCTGCGCGAGTGGACCGAGGGGACGGCGGCGTGGCTGCGCGAGACCGGGGCACGGCTGGTGGTCGCGTGCCGGGAGGAGTACTGGGAGGGCGCCGGGGCGCGGTTCCCGCGCGAGCTGCTGCACCCGTACGTCCCGGCCGACGCCCCGCACACCCTGCCGCCCTGCGTGCACCTGACCGACCTCACCCCCGACGAGGCCCACCGGGCCCGTTCCCGCTATGCCGTCCCGGTCGGCGCCCTCGCCGAGCGCGACGCCCGCCACCCCCTCACCCTCCGGCTCCTCTCGGAGGTCCGCGCCGCGCTCCCGGACGCCCCGGCCACCACCGGCCTCGACCGTCACGACGTCCTCTCCGCCCACCTCGACCTGATGTGCCTGCGCATCGCGGTCCGGCTCGCCGCCGAGAACGGTCTGCGGGGCACGGCCGTACGCCGTCTCGCGGCCCGGGTCTCCGGACAGATTCACGAGGCCGCCCGGCGCAGTCTGGGTCCCGGGCACGGCGAACTGGACCGGGAGTCCTTCGAGGCGGTGTTCCCCTGGGGCCCCGCCCCGGCCCGGCTCGGCGGCGGCACCGGCTGGGCGAACGCCGTGGTCGCCGAGGGCCTCCTGGTCCCCGCCGGCGCCGGCTACCGCTTCGCCCACGAGGAGCTCGCCGACTGGCTCCAGGGCATGCACCTCGACCTGGACGAGGCCCTGCGGGCCCTGGTCCACCGCCGCCGCACCCCGCCGTCGGCCGACCCCCTGTCCCTGCCCCTCCCGCACCACCGCGTCGGCCCCGTCGTCCAGGCCCTGCTCCTCCTCGCCCGCCAGCACGGCGCCCGCCGATCGTCCCGCCGTATGGAAGAGCTGATCCACGCCCTGGACGCCGACCCCGCTTCCTGGTGGGCCGCCCGGCTGCTCGCTCAGACGCTGCTGCGCGTGCCCGACGCGACGCCGTACACCGACGTGCTGCGCATGCTGGCCGACCGGATCGTCACCTGGCGCCGCCGACAGCGCCCGGTACCGGCCGAGTTCGGCCCCTCCTTCTGGACCGCCCTGCCCGTCCCGGACGACGAGCGCTTCGAGCTGCTGCGCCGGCTGGTCCTGGCGGACGAGGCCCCGCCGGAGCCCGGGGGAGCGGACGGGGGCCGGTCCGAGGCGCTGGGCGGAAACGCCCTCGACGTCCTCGGGACCCGTCCCGGCGGCACCCGGCACCTCCGCTACCTCGACGCCGTGGCCCGACTGCTCGCCGCCGACCCCACCGCCGTACAACCCCACCTGACCCGCTGGTTCGACGACGAGCGCCCACTGCCCGCGACCCCCCATGCCACCGTGGCCACGGCCGCGCAGGCGCTGCTGCACACCCATCGGCACGGCGCCCTGGACGACCTCACCGAGCTGTTGGTGAACAGCGCGCACCAGCGGTCCGACGAGCTGCTCTCGGTGCTGGCCGAGGACGAGCCGTCGGCCGTGTGCCGGGCGGTCGACCGGTGGGCGCACGACGCGCGGCCGGACCGGCGGGCGGCCGCGGTGGCGTACGGGCTGGGCGCCGCACCCCACGTCCGGACCGATGCCGACCGCGAGTTGCTGCGCTACGCGGCGCTCGCCCTGCTCGCCCGCCCCGCGGACCGCAGCCTGCACGGCGGCGCGCTCGCCCTCCTCGTACGGGACCCGCGCACCCGGGCCCGCCACCTCCCCCGGGCCCTGCGGCACTTCGCGTCCGGCGACCCCCGGATCCCGCCGAGCGCCCTGGTCCCCGCCCTGGCCACCCACCCGGACCCGGTCCTCGACGCCTTCCGCGACCGGGTGCGCGTCGGTCCGGACGCGGGCGAGGCGCTGCGCGCCCTCGCCGATGTCACCACACCCGCGCTGGCCCGCCGGGTCGCCGTGCTCGTCCGCGAGGCCGTCGAGCTGCGGCCGGACATCGCGGGGCACGTGGCGGCGTACGTCGACCGCTGCCTCGACCACGGCCCGGCCGCCCGTGCCGTGCTCCTGCCGCTGGTCACCGGCCTCCTCGACGCGGGGCCGGAGCGGGTGCGGGCGGCCGTCGCGGCCGTGCTCGCCGCGCCCGGCACCCCGGCCTCCCGCCCGCTGCGCCGCGAGCTCCTGGAGTTCCTGCTGACCCACGAGCGCGAGCCGGACGTCCTGGACGCCCTGCTGCACTCCGTCGCATACGGCGGCGAGGACGTCCGCGACCTCGTCCACCGCACCGGCCTCCTCCTGGTCCGCACCCCGGACGGAGCGACCCGCTTCGACCGCGGCCTGGTCGACCTGGGCCGCCACGTGCCCGGCTTCGCCGTGCTGATGGCCCGCTGGCTCACCGACACTCCGGACGAGTGGGCCGCGGTCGTGGGGCCCAGCACCCGGCGCATGATCGGGGACCTGGCGGGCGTCGGGGTCCCGGCCTGACCCCGGTTCCGCACGTGCGCCCCGTCACAGCCCCCATGCCGATGCGGGCCCGGGGCGCACGGCATGGCACCCTTAGACCTGCGTAACAGGTCGGAAGATACGGACACGGGTTCGAGGAGCGGTCACAGTGCAGCGCTGGCGTGGCTTGGAGGACATCCCCCAGGACTGGGGGCGCAGCGTCGTCACCATCGGTTCCTATGACGGAGTCCACCGCGGTCACCAGCTGATCATCAAGCACGCCGTGGACCGCGCCCGTGAGCTGGGCGTTCCCTCCGTCGTCGTCACCTTCGACCCGCATCCCAGCGAGGTCGTCCGCCCGGGCAGCCACCCGCCGCTGCTCGCCCCGCACCACCGCCGCGCGGAGCTGATGGCGGACCTCGGCGTGGACGCGGTGCTGATCCTCCCCTTCACGACCGAGTTCTCGAAGCTCTCGCCCGCCGAGTTCGTCGTCAAGGTCCTGGTCGACAAGCTGCACGCCAGGGCGGTCGTCGAGGGCCCGAACTTCCGCTTCGGGCACCGGGCCGCGGGGAACGTCGAGTTCCTCGTCGAGCAGGGCAAGGTCTACGACTTCGAGGTCGAGGTCGTCGACCTGTACGTCACCGGCGCGGCGGGCGGCGGCGAGCCCTTCTCCTCGACCCTGACCCGGCGCCTGGTCGCCGAGGGCGACGTCGAGGGCGCCCGCGAGATCCTGGGTCGCCCGCACCGCGTCGAGGGCGTGGTCGTACGCGGCGCCCAGCGCGGCCGTGAGCTGGGTTTCCCGACGGCCAACGTCGAGACGCTGCCGCACACCGCGATCCCCGCCGACGGCGTCTATGCGGGCTACCTCCACGCCCAGGGCGAGATC
The DNA here is from genome assembly GCF_040654755.1 of Streptomyces sp. NPDC050625. NCBI lineage: Bacteria > Bacillati > Actinomycetota > Actinomycetes > Kitasatosporales > Streptomycetaceae > Streptomyces > Streptomyces sp. NPDC050625. The sequence continues at coordinate 18,027 of NZ_JBFAIQ010000013.1, read as the reverse complement.
ATGCCCGCCGCGATCTCCGTCGGTACGAACCCGCAGTTCGACGGCACCGAGCGCACGGTGGAGGCGTACGCCATCGACCGCGTGGGGCTCGACCTGTACGGACTGCACGTCGGCGTCGACTTCCTGTCCTATGTGCGCGGTCAGGCGAAGTTCGACTCCCTCGATGCCCTGCTGGAGCAGATGGCCGAGGACGTGAAGCGCTGCCGCGAGCTGATCGCGGCGGACGAGTAGGCGCACGACGACAAGCGGCGTCGCACAAGGGCGGCCGGTGCGTTCGAGGCACCGGCCGCCCTTCGTGTTCTGTCGCAGTCGCCCTACTCCTGGGACGGAGCCTGCGGCGGGTACGGCTGGCCCGGCTGCGGGTAAGGCTGCCCCTGCTGCGGCGGGTACGGCTGGCCGGGCGCCGGAGCCTGGGGGTAGGGCTGGGCCGGCGGCTGCGGCTGTTGGTGCTGTTGGGGCTGCTGCGGCGGGTAGGGCTGCGCCGGAGCCTGCTGCGGGTACGGCTGGCCCGGATACGGCTGCCCCTGCTGACCCGGCTGGCCAGGAAGGGGCTGACCCGGCATCGGCGGAGCGGCCACTGGCGGCGGGTTGCCGTCGTTGGTCCACAGCCCGTGCGCCTGCTGGTGCCGTACGAAGTCCTCGGCGACCATGGCCGCGAGGTTGAAGTACGCCTCCCGCACCTTCGGCCGCATCATGTCGAGGTCGACCTCGGCACCGGCCGCGAGGTGCTCGTCGAAGGGCACGACCACGACACCGCGGCACCGCGTCTCGAAGTGGCTGACGATGTCGTCCACCTTGATCATCTTGCCGGTCTCACGCACACCGGAGATGACGGTGATCGAACGGGACACGAGGTCGGCGTATCCATGCGCGGACAGCCAGTCCAGCGTCGTACTGGCGCTGCTCGCACCGTCCACCGACGGCGTCGAGATGATGATCAGCTGGTCCGCGAGGTCCAGCACACCGCGCATGGCGCTGTACAGCAGTCCGGTGCCCGAGTCGGTGAGGATGACCGGGTACTGCCTGCCGAGCACGTCGATGGCGCGCCGGTAGTCCTCGTCGTTGAAGGTCGTGGACACGGCCGGGTCGACGTCGTTGGCGATGATCTCCAGGCCGGAGGGGGCCTGCGAGGTGAACCGCCGGATGTCCATGTACGAGTTGAGGTACGGGATCGCCTGGACGAGGTCGCGGATGGTGGCCCCGGTCTCGCGGCGCACCCGGCGGCCGAGCGTACCGGCGTCCGGGTTTGCGTCGATGGCGAGGATCTTGTCCTGGCGCTCGGTGGCGAGCGTCGAGCCGAGGGCGGTGGTCGTGGTGGTCTTGCCGACACCGCCCTTGAGGCTGATGACCGCTATCCGGTAGCAGGACAGCACGGGCGTCCGGATCAGGTCGAGCTTGCGCTGCCGCTCGGCCTCCTCCTTCTTTCCGCCGATCTTGAACCGGCTCGGCGCCGCCGCAGGCCGTCCGCTCTTCGCCTTCTGCCGCTTGTTGTTGAGCAGCCGGTCCGACGACAGCTCCACGGCCGCGGTGTAACCGAGCGGCGCGGCACCCGGGTTGGTCGGCTGCCGCTGATCGTGCCGGATGGGCTGCGGCCAGGCGGCTCCGGCCCGGGGGTCGACGGGTTGCTGCGGCATCTGGGGCGCCTGGGGCGCTTGGGGAGCCTGCGGTGCTTGTCCGGGCTGCTGACCCTGCGGGGCGGGTGGCTGCGGGAAGCCGTAGCCGGCCTGGGGGTTGGGTGCGTCCGGTGTGCCGGGGGCGGCGGTGCCTGCGGGCTGCGGGAAGCCGTAGCCGACGGGCGCGTTGGGAGCCGGGGCCGGCGGCTGGGCCTGGGGCTGGGCAACGGCGTTGGGCTGCTGCGGTGCCGGAGGCTGAGGGGCTGCCGGGGCGGGGGCCGGTGCGCCGGGGTTCGGGAAGCCGTAGCCGCTCTGGGGGGTGGGCGGCTGAGGTGCCGGCGCAGCGGGGGCGGGCGGCTGCGGGAAGCCGTAGCCGGCGGGCGCGTTGGGAGCCGGGGCCGGCGGCTGGGCCTGGGGCTGGGCAACGGCGTTGGGCTGCTGCGGTGCCGGAGGCTGAGGGGCTGCCGGTGCGCCGGGGTTCGGGAAGCCGTAGCCGCTCTGGGGGTTGGGCGGCTGAGGTGCCGGCGCAGCGGGGGCGGGCGGCTGCGGGAAGCCGTAGCCGGCCTGGGGCGCCGGAGGCTGCTGTGCCGCAGGGACACCGGGGGCGTAGGGCTGCGGGGGCGGCGGGGGCGCGGGCTGGTTCCAGGCCGCCGGTGCGGGCTGCGGAGCCTGGGGCTGGAACGGCTGCTGCGGGGCCGGCGGCACGGCGGACGGGCCCTGCGCGGCCGCGGGCTGCGGCGGACCGGGCACTGGGTCCGGCTGCTGCGGCGCGGGCTGTACGGGCCACTGGGCCGCCGGAGCGGGAGCGGCGGACTGGTACGACGGCGGCAGCGGCGGCAGCCCGCCCTGCGGGGCCGGCGGCGGGGCCCAGGCGGGCGGGGCGTCCTGCGGCTCGGGGGGCGCGGCCGGTACGGCGTCCTGGGGGACCTCGTCCTCGGGCGCGCTGTCCTGCGGTACGGCGTCGGCAGGGGCGGAGTCCTGGGGCGACGCGTCTTCGTCGAACTCGGGCTCCGCGGGCGCCTCGTCGGCGACTTCGGCCTCGGTGGTGATCGCGTCGTCCGTCACGACCTGAGCCACGTCATCGGCGTCATCCGACACGGCGTCACCCTGAGGGGAGTATTCCGTGAGCTCGGCTTCGGCGGTCTCGGTCTCGGCCTCGGCCTCGATTTCCACGGAGTCGGACTCGACATCCTCGTCCGCCTCCACGTCCTCCGCAGCGGCAGCCTGCGGCGCGACCTCCTCAGCCTCGGCCTCGGCCTCCGCCTCTGCCTCTGCCTCCGCGGACACGGACCCGGTGTCCTCCTCGTCGGCCCCGTTCGCGACCACGTCGCCGTCCTCGGGCTTCTCTGGCTCGACGGCGGCCTCGGCCGCGGCCTTCCGCTCCGCGACCTCGGCGATCTCGCGCTTCAGCGCAACGGCGGAGAACCGCATGGTCGCGCCGCTCTCCAGGTCACCACTGCCGGACTCCTGCTCGTCCGTGACAGGAGCGGCCGCAGGCGGAGCCGGAGGTGCCGCGGGCGTGGAAGGAGCCCACTGGGCCTGATACCCACCCGCCGGAATGTTCGGAACGGCCGTCGGCGACGTGGGCTCCGCGGGCCGCTGCGCCGGTGGCTCCGCCTGCGGTTGCTGCGGCTGCTGTGGCTCGAACCCGCTCCCCACCGGCAGCCTCGGCACGGCGACGGGGCTCCCGCCCTGCGGCGCGGTCGGCGGCGCGGCCGGCGTGAAAGGCGCCCCCGGCGCAGGAGCCGCCGGAACGGGCGGAGTGAACGGCGCACCGGGCGCGGGTGCGGGCGGAGGCGGAGGCGGAGTGAACGGCGCACCGGGTGCCGGAGCCCCGGCCGCCTGAGTCGCGTGCGGGGGAGGGGTCAGCCCCGGAAGCGGAGCGCCCGCCGGGAACGGCGAACTCCCCGGCCCGGCCGCCCCGTCGGCACCCGCACCCGCGTCTGAACTCCCCGAACTCCCCGAACTCCCCGAATCCCCCGACGCCCCGGGCGACGCGTTCTGCGTGTACCAGGCGGGCGGTGCGTAGTCGATGGTGAACTCGCCCGTCGTCTCGATGGCGGACTCGGCGTCGGGCTGGTCATCGCCGGGTGTGGCCCAGCCCCCGCGGATCCCGTCCCGATCGCTGCTCACAGTTCCTCCTGGTGTGGTCGAGCACCCTCATGCCGTGCCGGGCCGACCATGTTCGTGTCGTTCTCAGTCGTCCGAAGTCGTTCGAGGTAGTCCGATCCACCGGCTCTCCCCCTGGGCCGCCGACGCCCGGTCCACGGGTTCTGGCATCGCGCCCGGTCCCAGCCTAATCACCGCACGCCCCACCTCGGCAGGCCCGTCCACCTGTCAGCACCCGCCCATCACCGCACACCTTGCCCGGAAGAGCCGTACGCAGCCTTCCTATTGGCGAACAATTGGCGAACATAACGGGCAAGACTGGCCAGTTCAGGCCATCCGGTCAGTTCATCCGCCGTGGCGTACCCAACAGTCCGATCTCACCGAGCCACCCATGCCGAGGGTTGGCAGCACCGTGACTCACAGCTCCCCAACTCCCTTGTCGGGTCCCACGAATGAGGTCCGTCCCCCCGTCTACAGGCGGACGCAGGCCGCCGCGTGATCCTGCTGACTCCACGAATGACGGGGTGGCGGTAGGGTGCCCGGTGTTCGCTTGAGCACACGCGCGGCGCAGGATTCTCACATCACGGGCGCTGAACCGTGGCTGAGGGGGAGCACAAGGTGAGCACGACGGCCACGGGGACAGCTGTGCCCGGCGCCAAGAGCCCTGCCGAAGGCGCTCCGGTCGGCTACCACCTCGTACGCCGGTACGGTGACCCGGCATCGCACCCTGTGGAGCCGCGAACTGACGCGTGTCGCACGCGGCGATGCAACCTCGACAGTCGAGAAAGGGATCTTTCAGCGTGAGCTTCGGCCCGCCTCCTTCCGTCTTCACGCAGTCCACACTGACGGCGCACGACAAGCGGAAGAGGTATCGAAGGCGTCTGTTCGGCATCGCGGCGGCCGTACTCGCTGTCGCCCTGGGTGTGGGCGGCTGGCTCCTGACGCGCGCCGGCGACGGCGAACCGTCCGACCCCCGGCAGGAGGCGGCCGCTCCCGCCGCGGACGAGGTCAGGGAGACCGTCGAGAAGATCCCGGCCACGCCCGAGGGGCAGGTGGTGGTCGACCACAACGAGGAGGGACTGGCGGGGGTCACCGAGTCGCACCCGCGCTACGCTCCCGGCACCTGGGCAACGGGCAAGATCCTCGCCAAGGGTGTGGCCGACAGGATCGTCGGCATCAAGGTCGAGCCGCACTACGACGAGACAGCCTGGACCCTCAAGCTGGACGGGCACATCTGCGCCACCAGCAGCCACGTCACGGTCGACGGCCGTACGGCCGTCGTGGTGCAGCCCGCCAAGCGCAAGGGCACCGACGGCGCGGGCATCTGCGACGAGGTGGTGTTCGTCGACCTGAACAACGGCAAGAAGCTGTGGCAGTCCTCGATGCCCTCGGCGACCTCGGCCTTTGTCACCAACACCAATCTGACCCTGACCAAGGGCGTGGTCGCCGTCGCCTGGGGCGAGGGCTCCGTGGCGTACGACATGAAGAACGGCAAGGAACTCTGGAACAGCGCGACCCGCTCCAAGTGCGAGGACCGGGGCTTCGCCGGAGGGAGGGCGCTGCTTGCTCTGGAACGCTGTGGAGAGGCGCCCGACACCACCTACCGGGTCGAGAAGCTCGACCCACGCACGGGCAAGGCGAAGTGGACATACAAGCCGGCTGCCGGAGTCGAGGCCGTCTACCTGCCGTCGTCCGACCCACCGGTGCTGGCCGTCGCGGCCGGGGACACCTCGGTCACCGACCTGATCACGCTCGACGACAAGGGCAGGCACCTCGCCACGATCTCCATGGGGAGCGGCGCATACGACCCCAAGTGCGGTGACGGGATGGGCTTCTTCGGCGTCGTCGAGAAGTGCCCCGGCATGGTCGTCGGCCGGAGCCAGGTCTTCGTCACGAGCAAGGACCAGACCGAGATCGACCAACCGGAGAACTGGATCGTCGCGTTCGACATCAAGACCGGCAAGACCGAACGGAAGATCGACGGGCGTCCGCAGTCACCGGTCTTCCCCCTGCGGATGGGCGGTGAAGACCTGCTGGTGTACCGGCGTTCGTTCAGCGACATCGAACCCGACGCCGTCGTGAGCTGGAACCCGCGCACCGGCAAGGAGACGCCCCTGCTCGTCTTCAACCTCTCGGGCGGCGACGACCACATGCTGGGCGATCCCGAGCAGTCGGACATCGTCGTGGAGCAGGGCCGGGTCTTCTTCGCGAAGCAGGAGCTGTCCGCAGACCCCAAGCGCCCGAAGGACCCCGTACTGTCGGCCCTCGGTATCGGGAGCGCCGGCTGAGCCGGAGGGATGCGTGGAGGGGCGGCACACGCGCGTGCCGCCCGTTTCCGGTCACTGCGTGGTGAGCCCTCCGTTGTGCTCCGTCGGCTCCAAGTCGAACTCCCCGTCCCGCGCTCCCAGCACGAACGCCCGCCACTCGGCCTCCGTGTAGCGCAGCACGGTGCCCGGGTCGAGGGACGACCGCATGGCCACGGCACCTTCGGGCAGGTACGCGATCTCGACCCGCTCTTCGTGCTCCTCCGTGCCCGGTGCGCAGTGCCATTCGACGTCCGAGATGTCGAGCGCGTACAGCTCGTCCCGTTCCCGCTCCTTGCGCGCCTTGAGTTCCCTGTCCTCGGCATCGGTCATGGCGACCAGGTCCTTCCTGCTGTCTCAACGAGCTGCGCAGTCACCCTACTTGCCAATGTTGTCCCAGGTCAGACGTTCACCGATGTGCGCCCCTTACGAAGGGTGACAGCAGCGTCACGGCGGCCGGCGAGCGTCCGGAGGGCGTATTCATGCACGTTCCTGTGCGGACGCCGGCTTCGCCGGGGACGGCACCTGCTCGCGTTCCTCACCTGCGGTGACTCGGCCGCACCCGCCTACCAGGGGTGGGATCGACACCGTGGCGGTCGGCATAAAGAGCGTGGGCCGAGCCGGGGCAGGGCCATCCGTCCGGGCTGGTACCCTGAGTGACGGCCGTTCGTGTACGCACCCCCGGAGCCCCGCAGGCACCCCCTGCAAGCCCTGGAGGCCGCGCGCAGCGGATCCCCGCCTTCCGAGTAACGGAAGCTCCCCCGAGACAAAGACCGGGGGCACTCGGTGGCCACTCAAGACTACGAGGAGTACGCATGTCGCTCGACGCCGCTACGAAGAAGCAGATCATCACCGAGTTCGGTACCAAGGAGGGCGACACCGGCTCCCCCGAGGTCCAGGTCGCCATGCTGTCGCGTCGGATCTCCGACCTGACGGAGCACCTCAAGACCCACAAGCACGACCACCACTCCCGCCGTGGTCTGCTCATCCTGGTCGGTCAGCGCCGCCGGCTGCTGCAGTACCTGGCCAAGAAGGACATCCAGCGCTTCCGTACGCTGGTCGACCGCCTCGGCATCCGCCGCGGTGCTGCGGGCGCCAAGTAAGACGCCGTGAAGGGGGCGGTTCCCGATAGGACTCGGGGGCCGCTCCCTTTGCCGTACGTACGGAAACGTGCGGAGTGTCACTCACGCTTTGTAGTGTGGTAGCACAACGCATTACGCATTACGGACGACACAGCACAACAAGAAGAGGAGAAAGCGCACCAAGCCGCCGCCGGTCCTCGGTAGTGGCCCCCGGGGGAAGCGAACCCCGGGTGCTTCGATCGAAGACCGGCCCGCACCGCACGGAGCGCTTCTCCGCAACCGTCCCCCTGCCATACGGGCAGCCAGGGACGAAGACGAGGAGAAAACGCTAGTGGAGAACGAGACCCACTACGCCGAGGCCGTCATCGACAACGGCGCCTTCGGCACCCGTACCATCCGCTTCGAGACGGGCCGCCTGGCCAAGCAGGCCGCCGGCTCCGCCGTTGCGTACCTGGACGACGACACCATGGTGCTGTCGGCCACCACCGCATCCAAGAACCCCAAGGACCAGCTCGACTTCTTCCCCCTGACGGTGGACGTCGAGGAGCGGATGTACGCCGCCGGCAAGATCCCCGGCAGCTTCTTCCGCCGTGAGGGCCGTCCCTCCGAGGACGCGATCCTCACCTGCCGTCTGATCGACCGCCCGCTGCGCCCGTCCTTCAAGAAGGGCCTGCGCAACGAGATCCAGGTCGTCGCGACGATCATGGCCCTCAACCCCGACCACCTGTACGACGTCGTGGCGATCAACGCCGCGTCCGCGTCCACGCAGCTGGCCGGTCTGCCCTTCTCCGGCCCGATCGGCGGCGTCCGCGTCGCGCTGATCCGTGGCCAGTGGGTCGCCTTCCCGACGCACACCGAGCTCGAGGACGCCGTCTTCGACATGGTGGTCGCCGGTCGCGTCCTGGAGGACGGCGACGTCGCGATCATGATGGTCGAGGCCGAGGCCACCGACCACACGATCAAGCTGATCGAGGGCGGCTCCGAGGCGCCGACCGAGGACGTCGTCGCCGCCGGTCTGGAGGCCGCGAAGCCCTTCATCAAGGTCCTGTGCAAGGCCCAGGCCGACCTCGCCGCGAAGGCCGCCAAGCCGACCGCCGAGTTCCCGATCTTCCTCGACTACCAGGACGACATCCTGGAGGCGCTCTCCGCCGCCGTCCGCCCGGAGCTCGCCTCCGCGCTGACCATCGCGGGCAAGCAGGAGCGCGAGTCCGAGCTGGACCGCGTCAAGGCGCTCGCCGCCGAGAAGCTCCTGCCGGAGTTCGAGGGCCGCGAGAAGGAGATCTCCGCCGCGTACCGCTCGCTGACCAAGCAGCTGGTCCGTGAGCGCGTGATCAAGGAGAAGAAGCGCATCGACGGCCGTGGCGTGACGGACATCCGTACGCTCGCCGCCGAGGTCGAGGCCATCCCGCGGGTGCACGGTTCGGCCCTGTTCGAGCGTGGCGAGACCCAGATCCTGGGCGTCACCACCCTGAACATGCTCCGCATGGAGCAGCAGCTGGACACCCTTTCGCCGGTGACCCGCAAGCGCTACATGCACAACTACAACTTCCCGCCGTACTCCACCGGTGAGACCGGCCGCGTCGGCTCCCCGAAGCGCCGCGAGATCGGCCACGGCGCCCTCGCCGAGCGCGCGCTCGTGCCGGTGCTGCCCACGCGCGAGGAGTTCCCCTACGCGATCCGTCAGGTGTCCGAGGCCCTCGGCTCCAACGGCTCGACGTCCATGGGCTCGGTCTGCGCCTCCACCATGTCGCTGCTGAACGCCGGTGTGCCGCTGAAGGCCCCGGTCGCCGGTATCGCCATGGGTCTGATCTCCCAGGAGATCGAGGGCGAGACGCACTACGTCACCCTCACCGACATCCTCGGTGCGGAGGACGCCTTCGGTGACATGGACTTCAAGGTCGCCGGCACCAAGGAGTTCGTGACCGCCCTCCAGCTCGACACCAAGCTGGACGGCATCCCGGCCTCCGTCCTGGCCGCGGCCCTCAAGCAGGCCCGCGACGCCCGTCTCCACATCCTCGACGTGATGATGGAGGCCATCGACAGGCCCGACGAGATGTCCCCGCACGCCCCGCGGATCATCACCGTCAAGATCCCGGTCGACAAGATCGGTGAGGTCATCGGCCCCAAGGGCAAGATGATCAACCAGATCCAGGAGGACACCGGCGCCGAGATCACCATCGAGGACGACGGCACGATCTACATCGGTGCCGCCGACGGCCCGTCCGCCGAGGCCGCCCGCGCCACGATCAACGGCATCGCCAACCCGACGATGCCCGAGGTCGGCGAGCGCTACCTCGGTACGGTCGTGAAGACGACCACCTTCGGTGCGTTCGTCTCCCTGCTGCCCGGCAAGGACGGTCTGCTGCACATCTCGCAGATCCGCAAGCTGGCCGGCGGCAAGCGCGTGGAGAACGTCGAGGACGTCGTCGGCGTGGGCCAGAAGGTCCAGGTCGAGATCGCCGAGATCGACTCCCGCGGCAAGCTCTCCCTGATCCCCGTGATCGAGGGCGAGGAATCCGCATCCGACAGCGGCTCCGCCGCGGGCGCCGAGGACAAGAAGGACGACACCGACAAGTGACGTCGAGTAGCTCCAAGGCGACGGCCCGCACCTCTTCGGAGGCGCGGGCCGTCGCCCGTACCCAAACCCTGATCAAGGGCACCGGAGGGATCGGTACGGTCCGTAAGACCACCCTCCCCGGCGGCCTGCGCATCGTCACGGAGACCCTGCCCTCCGTGCGCTCGGCGACCTTCGGCATCTGGGCGCACGTCGGCTCCCGCGACGAGACGCCCGCGCTGAACGGCGCCACGCACTATCTGGAGCACCTGCTCTTCAAGGGCACCGGCCGAAGGTCGGCGCTGGACATCTCCTCCGCCATCGACGCGGTCGGCGGCGAGATGAACGCGTTCACCGCGAAGGAGTACACGTGCTACTACGCGCGCGTGCTCGACACCGACCTGCCGCTCGCCATCGACGTCGTCTGCGACATGCTCACCGGCTCGCTGATCCTCGAAGAGGACGTCAACGTCGAGCGCGGCGCGATCCTCGAGGAGATCGCGATGACCGAGGACGACCCGGGCGACTGTGTGCACGACCTGTTCGCGCACACGATGTTCGGCGACAACGCCCTCGGCCGCCCGGTCCTCGGCACGGTCGACACGGTCAACGCCCTGACCGCCGACCGCATCCGCCGCTTCTACAGGAAGCACTACGACCCCACCCACCTGGTGGTCGCGGCCGCGGGCAACATCGACCACAACAAGGTCGTACGACAGGTCCGTGCCGCCTTCGACAGGGCGGGCGCCCTCAAGAGCACCGCGGCCGAGCCCGTCGCGCCCCGCAACGGCCGGCGCAGCATCCGCACCGCGGGCCGCGTCGAGCTCCTCGGCCGCAAGACCGAGCAGGCGCACGTCGTCCTCGGCATGCCCGGCCTGGCCCGCACGGACGACCGCCGCTGGGCGCTCGGCGTGCTGAACACGGCCCTCGGCGGCGGTATGTCCTCCCGTCTCTTCCAGGAGGTCCGGGAGAAGCGCGGCCTGGCCTACAGCGTGTACTCGTACACCTCGGGCTTCGCCGACTGCGGCCTCTTCGGCGTGTACGCCGGCTGTCGTCCCTCGCAGGTCCACGACGTGCTGAAGATCTGCCGTGACGAGCTCGACCACGTCGCCGGGAACGGTCTGTCGGACGACGAGATCGGCCGTGCCATAGGGCAGTTGCAGGGCTCGACCGTCCTGGGGCTTGAGGACACCGGCGCGCTGATGAACCGTATCGGCAAGAGCGAGCTGTGCTGGGGCGAGCAGATGTCCGTCGACGACATGCTGACCCGGATAGCGGCCGTGACCCCGGACGAGGTCCGCGAGGTCGCCCGCGACATCCTGGGACAGCGCCCGTCGCTGTCGGTCATCGGCCCGCTCAAGGACAAGCAGGCCTCCCGGCTGCACGACGCCGTCGCCTGAAACCCTCCGGCTGAACACCCCCGGCCGAACTTCTCCGGTTAGGAAGCAAGAAGATGAGCAAGCTGCGCGTGGCGGTCCTCGGTGCCAAGGGCCGGATCGGTTCCGAGGCGGTACGGGCCGTCGAGGCCGCCGAGGACATGGAGCTGGTCGCCGCCCTCGGCCGGGGCGACAAGCTGGAGACCCTGGCGGAGACCGGTGCCCAGGTCGCGGTCGAACTGACCACCCCCGCCTCGGTGATGGGCAACCTCGACTTCTGCGTGCGCCACGGCATCCACGCGGTCGTCGGCACGACCGGCTGGACCGACGAGCGCCTGGCGCAGCTCAGGGGCTGGCTCGCCCAGTCCCCGGAGGTCGGCGTGCTGATCGCGCCGAACTTCTCCATCGGGGCCGTCCTGACCATGAAGTTCGCGCAGATCGCGGCACCGTACTTCGAGTCGGTGGAGGTCATCGAACTCCACCACCCGAACAAGGTCGACGCCCCGTCCGGCACCGCCACGCGCACCGCCCAGCTCATCGCCGAGGCCCGCCGCGCCGCCGGCACGGCACCGGCACCGGACGCGACCGTGACGGCCCTGGAGGGTGCCCGGGGCGCCGACGTCGACGGCATCCCGGTGCACGCGGTCCGTCTGCGCGGCCTGCTGGCCCACCAGGAGGTCCTGCTGGGCGGCGAGGGCGAGACCCTCACCGTCCGCCACGACTCCCTGCACCACAGCAGCTTCATGCCGGGCATCCTGCTCGGCGCCCGCCGAGTGGTGTCGACTCCAGGCCTGACGTTCGGCCTGGAGCACTTCCTGGACCTGGGCTGACCGAGGAACCCCAGCACATGCGCGCGAAGATCTCCTATGCCGTGACAGCCGCCGTCCTGGTCTTCTACTTCGTCCTGGTCGGCAGCCGCGGTGTCATGCTCATCCAGTCCGGCACGCTCATCACCGTCACCTTCGGGGTCGCGGTGCTGATCCTGCCGGTGATCGGTCTGTGGTTCCTGTGGAAGAACACCCAGTTCGTCCGCAACGCCAACCGGCTCGCCGCCGAGCTCGACGCGGAGGGCGGCCTGCCCGTCGACGAACTCAAACGCACCCCCGGCGGCCGTATCGACCGTGACTCGGCCGACGAGGTCTTCGCCAAGCGCAAGGCCGAGACGGAGGCGTCCCCCGACGACTGGCGCAGCTGGTTCCGCCTGGCCGTCGCCTACCACGACGCCCGCGACACCCCCCGAGCCCGCAAGGCAATGCAACGAGCCATCACCCTCCACACAGCCAAGCCGACCCAGCCCTGACGGGGAGGCGTACGCGTAGGCATCAGGGGGCCGGCCCGCACTACGACGGACCGGCCCCTACGCCTTGCTTCCGCCGCTGGCCCGGCGGGCACTGGGCCGCGGATGCTTTCATGCGGGGCCCTTTCGCTTTGCTTCCGGCATCTCTGCTGGTCCTCAGCCGCCCATGTCTTCGACCGGCCTTGGCCGTGGGCGTACCGGAGCGGACCTTTATCCGCACGTGTGTACGAGAAAGGGGCTGGCCCGAACTATCGCGGACCGGTCTTGCGCTTTGCCTGGGGCCTTAGTCCCGCCACATTCCGCCGTCCGCGCCTGCACGAGAGGTCTGCCCGCATCACCGCGGACCGGTCCCTTCGCGTCACCCCGGGCGGCAGCCCCCGTCAGCCCCGGCGGTACTCCGCCGCCCAGGCCTCCACCGCGTCCGCTGCCCTGTCGAAGGCCGAGGAGCGGCTCAGGAAGTCGAGGCCGTGTGTGGTCAGCAGCGGGGCCGTGTCCTCGGCCGGGCGGTCCTTCCGTACGAAGGTCAGCGCCTGGCCCTGCACCGTGCGAGGAAGGCCCAGCCAGCGCACCGGCTGCTGCGCCGTGCGCACCGAGACCACCCGCTTCCAGGGCACCGTACGCGTCACGAGGAAGGCCACCTGGCGCACCCCGTGCGCGCTCACCCACACGCCCATGCGCAGCAGCCGCAGCGCGCTGGCGATGATGGCCAGCGCGATGCAGAGGATCACCGCGGCGGAGGAGGACGAGCCGGTCAGGGCGATGAGGACCGCCGCGAACAGCACGTACGAGGCGAGGAGAAGGCACAGCGCCGCGACGGCCACCCGCCACGGCCCGGGCCGGTAGGGGCGCCGCCAGCGCGTGCGGTCGTCGTACGGCAGGGCGGCGTCGTCGGCTGCCTCGAAGGTGCGGTCGGCCGTCAGGAAGGGCAGGGGCACGGCTGGTCCTCACTCATTCCATGCATGGGCTGTGCCCGGTGAGGCTATCCGCCCGGGTACACGCTCACCACCCTTGGGGGGCCGGAAGGGTCAGTGCCCCTGGGACGCCTGGGAGTGCTCGGTCTGCGTGGTGGAGGGGGTGGACAGCGCCGGCCCACCGAGGACCACGGCGCCCACGAGCCCGGCGACGATCGTGAGCCCCAGCAGCCAGCGCCCGGCCATCTGACCGACGGAAGACCGCTGACGGGGCGGTGGAGCGACATTGCTGCGGAACGTGTCGGCTTCGGCGAGGAAGGCGAACGGGACGGGCTCGCGCCGACGGAACATCGGACTGCGTCTCCCTTCGGGGATCGAACGAGTGGGTCTCACCAACACAGACGAGCGAGAGACGCAAAAGGTGCCCTCTTGCCCCGAATTCACAGAAGTTCTCCGAAGTTCGCCGAAGATGTCGCGCCCCGGTACCGAACGCCCCGATGTCAGTGCCGGGCCGTAGAGTGGGCGCCGCCCGAGAGAAGTGATGGAAGGACCCTCCGAGCCGTGACCGACACCCCCGCCGACGCCCTCAAGCCCAGCTTCCGGAGCGACGTCACCGTAGAGCTGGTCAAGCACAGCGCGGCCGACTCCGACGTGCTGTGGGCCGCCCGCGTCTCCACCGCCGGCGAGCAGTCGCTGGACGAGCTGAAGAAGGACCCGGAGCGCTCCAAGGGCCTGATCAACTACCTGATGCGGGACCGGCACGGCAGCCCCTTCGAGCACAACTCGATGACGTTCTTCATCAGCGCCCCGATCTTCGTGTTCCGCGAGTTCATGCGGCACCGAGTGGGCTGGTCGTACAACGAGGAGAGCGGCCGCTACCGCGAGCTCCAGCCGGTCTTCTACGTGCCCGACGAGTCCCGCAAGCTGGTCCAGGAGGGCCGCCCGGGCAAGTACGTCTTCGTGGAGGGCTCCCAGGCCCAGCAGGAACTGGTCGGCCGCGTGATGGAGGACTCGTACGTCCACGCGTACGAGGCGTACCAGGAGATGCTCGCTGCCGGAGTCGCCCGCGAGGTGGCCCGCGCGGTCCTCCCGGTCGGCCTGTTCTCCTCGATGTACGCCACCTGCAACGCCCGCTCGCTGATGCACTTCCTCGGCCTGCGCACCCAGCACGAGCTGGCCAGGGTGCCGTCCTTCCCGCAGCGGGAGATCGAGATGGTCGGCGAGAGGATGGAGGCCGCATGGGCCGAGCTCATGCCGCTGACGTACGCCGCATTCAACGCCAACGGCCGCGTCGCGCCGTAGCGCGGTACACCTGTGCGGTCAGCCTGGTGAAGTGTCCGTATTGCGGCATTTGTGGAAGTTCATCTAGCCTGATCAAACGGACCCGGCACTGCTTGAACCCCCGAGCAGGCAGTGCCGGGCTCCACATTTGTCATGACTTTCCCCGCACCCCAAGGGCAGACCACGTATTGGGCAGCGAGTAGCGTGTTACCCATGGCTCCGACCTCCACTCCGCAGACCCCCTTCGGGCGGGTCCTCACCGCCATGGTCACGCCCTTCACGGCGGACGGCGCACTTGACCTCGACGGCGCGCAGCGGCTCGCCACCCACCTGGTGGACGCAGGCAACGACGGCCTGATCATCAACGGCACCACCGGTGAGTCCCCCACCACCAGCGACGCGGAGAAAGCGGACCTCGTACGAGCCGTACTGGAGGCCGTCGGCGACCGGGCCCACGTCGTGGCCGGCGTCGGCACCAACGACACCCACCACAGCATCGAGCTGGCGCGCGCTGCCGAGCGGGTGGGCGCACACGGCCTCCTGGTCGTCACCCCGTACTACAACAAGCCCCCGCAGGAGGGCCTGTACCGGCACTTCACGGCCGTCGCCGACGCCGCCGAGCTGCCGGTCATGCTGTACGACATCCCCGGCCGCAGCGGCGTCCCGATCAACACGGAGACACTCGTCCGCCTCGCCGAGCACCCGAGAATCCTCGCCAACAAGGACGCCAAGGGCGACCTCGGCCGCGCCAGCTGGGCCATCGCCCAGTCCGGCCTGGCCTGGTACTCCGGTGACGACATGCTCAACCTGCCGCTGCTCTCCGTGGGCGCGGTCGGCTTCGTCTCGGTCGTCGGCCATGTGGTCACTCCGGATCTGCGGGCCCTCGTCGAGGCCTTCACCTCCGGCGACGTACAGAAGGCCACCGAGATCCACCAGAAGCTGCTCCCGGTCTACACCGGCATGTTCCGCACCCAGGGCGTCATGACGACGAAGGCCGCGCTCGCCCTCCAGGGCCTGCCCGCCGGGCCGCTGCGCGCGCCCATGGTCGAGTGCTCGACCGAGGAGATTGCCCAGCTCAAGATCGATCTTGCCGCGGGCGGGGTACAGCTCTGACACCAGACTTCACAACTGAATAGGCAGGACACCGGTGCCTGCACCCCACAACGACAACTGCTTCTGCACGAACGTCACGCGCGCCACGTGCCCTACCGGTACGTGGCGTGCGTGGTGAGGAGAGTCTTTTGAGTCATCCGCATCCTGAACTGGGCCCGCCCCCGCCGCTCGCCGAAGGTGGTCTGAGGGTCACCCCACTCGGTGGCCTCGGCGAGATCGGCCGCAACATGACGGTCTTCGAGTTCGGCGGCCGCCTGCTGATCGTCGACTGCGGTGTGCTTTTCCCCGAGGAGGAGCAGCCCGGAATCGACCTGATCCTGCCGGACTTCTCGTCCATCAGGGACCGCCTCGACGACATCGAGGGCATCGTCCTCACCCATGGCCACGAGGACCACATCGGCGGTGTTCCGTTCCTTCTCCGCGAGAAGCCGGACATCCCGCTGATCGGCTCCAAGCTGACCCTCGCGCTCATCGAGGCGAAGCTCCAGGAGCACCGCATCCGCCCGTACACCCTGGAGGTGGCCGAGGGGAACCGCGAGCGCGTCGGCCCCTTCGACTGCGAGTTCGTCGCGGTCAACCACTCCATCCCGGACGCCCTGGCCGTGGCCATCCGCACTCCCGCCGGCATGGTGGTGCACACGGGCGACTTCAAGATGGACCAGCTGCCGCTGGACAACCGTCTGACGGACCTGCACGCGTTCGCGCGCCTGAGCGAGGAAGGCATCGACCTCCTCCTCAGCGACTCCACGAACGCCGAGGTCCCCGGCTTCACCCCGCACGAGCGGGACATCTCCAACGTCCTGCGCCAGGTCTTCGCGGGCGCCCGCAAGCGGATCATCGTGGCGAGTTTCGCCAGCCACGTCCACCGCATCCAGCAGATCCTGGACGCGGCACACGAGTACGGCCGCCGGGTCGCCTTCGTCGGCCGCTCGATGGTCCGCAACATGGGCATCGCCCGCGACCTCGGCTATCTGAAGGTCCCACCGGGCCTGGTGGTCGACGTCAAGACGCTGGACGACCTGCCGGACAGCGAGGTGGTCCTGGTCTGCACGGGCTCCCAGGGCGAGCCGATGGCGGCCCTGTCCCGGATGGCCAACCGTGACCACCAGATCCGCATCGTTGACGGCGACACGGTCATCCTGGCCTCGTCCCTCATCCCCGGCAACGAGAACGCGGTCTACCGCGTCATCAACGGTCTGACCCGCTGGGGCGCGAACGTCGTCCACAAGGGCAATGCCAAGGTGCACGTTTCCGGCCATGCCTCCGCGGGCGAGCTGCTGTACTTCTACAACATCTGCCGCCCGAAGAACCTCATGCCGGTCCATGGCGAATGGCGCCACCTGCGGGCCAACGCCGAGCTGGGCGCCCTGACGGGTGTACCGCACGACCGGATCGTCATCGCCGAGGACGGCGTGGTCGTCGACCTCGTCGAGGGCAAGGCGAAGATCTCCGGCAAGATCCAGGCCGGTTATGTGTACGTCGACGGCCTCTCGGTCGGCGACGTCGGCGAGCCGGCGCTCAAGGACCGCAAGATCCTCGGCGACGAGGGCATCATCTCGGTCTTCGTGGTGGTCGACTCGTCCACCGGCAAGATCACGGGCGGCCCGCACGTCCACGCCCGCGGCTCCGGGATCGACGACTCTGCCTTCGGAGAGGTCGTCCCGAAGATCACCGAAGTCTTGGAGCGGTCGGCGCAGGACGGCGTCGTAGAGCCCCACCAGCTGCAGCAACTCATCCGCCGCACGCTGGGCAAGTGGGTCTCGGACACCTATCGGCGCAGGCCGATGATCCTGCCGGTCGTCGTGGAGGTCTGACACACGTACGACCCCTCGTACGCGTGAACCCGGAGCGGGGCGCCTCGATTTGCATCGGGGCGCCCCGCTCCAGTACGTTTACGGCTCCGCCTGAACGGGAACCCACTGCCGCCGTGTGCGCGTAGGGGGTCGTCCCGGAGCGGGTGGAAATTCCGACTCAGAATCTCTGATAAAGTCGGAGCCGCCGGAAAGGGAAACGCGAGAGCGGGAACCTGGAAAGCACCGAGGAAATCGGGTCGAGAAAAGATCTGATAGAGTCGGGAACGCAAGACCGAAGGGAAGCGCCCGGAGGAAAGCCCGACAGGGTGAGTACAAAGGAAGCGTCCGTTCCTTGAGAACTCAACAGCGTGCCAAAAGTCAACGCCAGATATGTTGATACCCCGTCCACCAGATTGTTCTGGTGGCGAGGTTCCTTTGAAATAACACAGCGAGGACGCTGTGTGCGAGGGGACTATTCCTCCTCTCGCACCGCTCTCGTGGTGTTCATCCCGATCACGGGAAAACATTCACGGAGAGTTTGATCCTGGCTCAGGACGAACGCTGGCGGCGTGCTTAACACATGCAAGTCGAACGA